>NZ_JAYLVN010000002.1:319102-755636 GCF_046156345.1 Variovorax sp. H27-G14 | reverse complement strand
CTTCGGTGGCAAGCCTGTGCAGGTGTAGAAGCAAGGCAGTCACTGCGTTCGCTTGAGACCTTCAAGAAAGAAGAAATGCGACATGTCTATTTGGCCAGAGATGCGACATCTGAATTTGGCCTTGACAATCGAGAGATGCCCAGCAGCCGCCCAAATCACCACTTGCCATCCTTCGGCGCCACCTTCGGCGCATTCGCCTTCGCAGCCGCAGCCGCTGTAATCAAAGACGCTGCCTCGCCCCGACCCGCCTTGTTCGCGAAATCGACAGCCGTCATGCCCAGCTGGTTCTTCATCGTCGTGTCCGCGCCTTCGGCCAGCAGCAGCTTCACGGCTTCGCCCGAGCCGTACATGGCGGCCATCATCAGCGGCGTGCTGCCGTTGGGCGATTGCGCATCGATGAACGCGTAGTTGTCGAGCAGCACCTTCATGATCGTCAACTGGCCGCTGGTGGCCGCGTAATGCAGCGGCGTCCAGCCGGTCTTGTTGACCGCCGCGTCGCGCTTGAGCAGCTGCGTGACCAGCTGCTGCTGGCCCTTGATGGCCGCCAGCATCAGCGGGGTTTCATCCTTGGCATTGGGCATGTCGACATTGGTCTGCGGCGACTCGATCAGCACCTGAATGACCTTGGGCGACGGCTCGCGCAGCGCAATCATCAGGCCGGTCTGGCCGTGTTCGTCGAGCGTGTTCGGATCGAAACCACGCTGCAGCAGCGTGCGAACGCCGCTCGCGTTGTCGCCGCGCACGGCACGGAAAAAGTCGTCGAACGAACCGGCATGTGCCGCAAAAGATGCAGCAATGACAAGTAGATAGATCGATGTTTTGAAGTAATTTTTCATGATTTGACGTCCCTGAACAAATGCTCGAAATTGTCGCTGGTGGCCTTGGCGATGGCTTCCACGGGCAGTTTTCGCAGTTCCGCGATCTGCTGGGCCACGAACGGCACATACGACGGGTTGTTGGTCTTGCCGCGGTACGGCACGGGCGCCAGGTACGGGCTGTCGGTCTCGATCAGCATGCGGTCCAGCGGCACAAAAGCCGCCACATCGCGCAGGTCCTGCGCCTTCTTGAAGGTCAGGATGCCCGAGAACGAGATGTAGAAACCCAGGTCCAGCGCCGCGCGCGCCACCTCGGCGGTTTCAGTGAAGCAGTGAAAAACACCGCCGGCGGCGCCAGGGGAGGCGTCTTCGCCCTCCTCTTTCAGGATCGCCAGCGTGTCGGCCGACGCATCGCGGGTGTGAATGATCAGCGGTTTGCGCGTTTGCTGGGCCGCGCGAATGTGCACGCGGAAACGGTCGCGCTGCCATTCCATGTCGCTGATGCTGCGCCCGCCCTTGCGCTCTTCCATCTGGTAGTAGTCAAGGCCGGTCTCGCCGATGGCCACCACGCGGGGCCGGGCCGCAAGGCGCACCAGCTCTTCGACGCTGGGCTCGGCGATGTCCTCGTTGTCGGGGTGCACGCCCACGCTGGCCCAGAAGTTGTCGTAGCGGGCGGCCAGGCCCTGCACGTCGTCGAATTCCTCCAGCTTGGTGCAGATGCAAAGGGCCCGGTCGACCTGCGCGGCGGCCATGGCGGCGCGGATCTGCGGCATCTGGTCCGCGAATTCGGGAAACGTGAGGTGGCAGTGGGAGTCTGTGAACATCGGAAATGGCGAGCGCGACGCTCGCTCCTGTGGGAGATGGCGCCGTGTACAGAGTTCCGCGTCACCCGGACGGCGGAAGGCTCAGATGGTTTGTGTGGGGCGGTCGGACGCCATCGAGCCGCCCAGGGCCGCCTCGATGCGCGCCTTCAACTGGCGCGACTTTTCGTCCGAAGGAAAGCGGATGCCCACGCCGGGCGCCCGGTTGCCGGCCGCGCGCGCCGGGGTGATCCAGGCGACCTTGCCGGCCACCGGATAGCGCTGCGGGTCTTCGGGCAGCGTGAGCAGCACATAGACGTCGTCGCCCAGACGGTACTCGCGCGAGGTCGGAATGAAGATGCCGCCCTCGGCAAACAAGGGGATGTACGCCGCATAGAGCGCGCCCTTTTCCTTGATGGCGAGCTGAATGACGCTGGGCCGGGCGGGCGAAGGTGCGGGGGCTGCGGGAGCGAGAGGTTGGTTCATGGGCGGCGAGCGGCAGAGTTTAGGGTGGTTCGCGCTTCGCTCACAAGCGCTTCCAGCATCAGACCGGCATTGAACGGGTGCTCGGCGGTGCGCGCGGCGCTCGCCAGCGACTTCGACCAGCGCGCCAGCGCCAGCCGCGACGGCGCCGCCGGCAGGTCGGCGGCCTCGAAAAACCGGGGTTGCGCACCGTGGCCGACGGCCATCAGGTCATGGCAGAGCTTTTGCAGCGCACCGACGGCCTGCGCGGGCGCATGGTCGGACAGCGCGCCCACATCGCCCCGCGACATGGCCTTGGGCAGCAAGGACCACGCCTTGGGCGACTGGCCCGACCGTGCGAGGCGCAAGGCGTCGCTCGGGCGGCCGCCGGCGGCGCGCAGCAAGGCGGGCGCATCGGCGGCAGGCACGTTCTGCGCGGCGAGCCAGCCTTCGGCCTCGGCCGTTTCGGGCCACGGCAGCGTGAAGCCCAGGCATCGGCTGCGAATGGTCGGCAGCAATTGCCAGGCGGCCTCGGTGGCCAGCACAAAGCGCACGTCGCCCACGGGCTCCTCGAGCGTCTTGAGCAGCGCGTTGGCCGTGATGTTGTTCATGCGCTCGGCCGGGTACACCAGCACCACCTTGCCGCGCCCGCGCGCGCTGGTGCGCTGGGCAAAGCCGACCGCGTCGCGCATGGCCTCCACGCGGATCTCGCGGCTGGCCTTGCGCTTCTTGTCGTCGATGTCGGACTGGGCCTTTTCGTCGAGCGGCCAGCCCAGCTCCTGCATGGCGACCTCGGGCATCAGCACGCACAGGTCGGCGTGCGTGCGCACGGCGATGGCGTGGCAGCTGGCGCAATGGCCGCAGGCGGTGTGGTCGGGCGTCGGCTGTTCGCACAGCCACGCGGAAGCCAGGGCCAGCGCCAGTTCGTACTGGCCGATGCCGGACGGCCCTTGCAGCAGCCAGGCATGGCCGCGCTGGCGCAGCAGTTCGGTCAGGGGGCGGCGCAGCCAGGGAGAAAGCACAGGCGCGCTCATCGGCCTGCGCCCGCCATTGGCGCCAGCACGCCACGCGCCACCAGCGCCGTTTCCACCTGCTGCCAGACCTGGTCGCGGGCCTGGCTGGCATCGATGCGCACGAAGCGCTGCGCATCCGCCGCCGCGCGGGCCGCATAGCCCTGCGCCACATTGCGGAAGAATTCGACCGGCTGGGCCTCGAACCTGTCGGGCAAGCGGGCACCGGCCAGTCGTTGCGCCGCGGCCTCGGGCGCCAGGTCGAACCACAGCGTGATGTGCGGCTGCAGCAGCTGCGACGCCGGCAGCGCCGCCCTGCCCGCCTGCACCCATTGCTCCAGCGTGGACAGCACGCCTTCGTCGAAGCCGCGGCCCGCGCCCTGGTAGGCGAAGGTGGCGTCGGTGAAGCGGTCGCACAGCACCACATCGCCACGCAGCAGCGCCGGCTCGATGACCTGCACGACGTGGTCGCGCCGCGCCGCGAACACCAGCAGCGACTCTGTCAGCGGGTCCATTGGCTGTTCGAGGATCAGGCCGCGCAGCGTTTCGGCCAGCGGCGTGCCACCGGGCTCGCGCGTGCGCACCACGGTGCGGCCATGGGCGCTGAACAGTGCCTCCAGCGCATCAAGGTGGCTGGACTTGCCCGCGCCGTCGATGCCTTCCAGCGTCAGGAACAGACCGTAGTCACTCATGGGGTCGCCTTGGGTTTGGGGTCGCCGCCGCTGCGCTGGTAGCGATTCACCGCGCGGTTGTGGTCGTCCAGCGAACTGCTGAACTGGCTGGTGCCGTCGCCGCGCGAAACGAAGTACAGCGACTTGCTTTGCGCCGGCTGCACGGCCGCCAGCAGCGCGGCCTTGCCGGGCATGGAGATGGGCGTGGGCGGCAGGCCGCCGCGCGTGTAGGTGTTCCAGGGCGTGTCGGTCTGCAGGTCTTTCTTGCGCAGATTGCCGTCAAAGGCGGCGCCCATGCCGTAGATGACGGTCGGGTCGGTCTGCAGCGGCATGCCGATGCGCAGGCGATTGGTGAACACAGACGCAATTTGCGCGCGGTCGTTGGCCTTGCCTGTCTCCTTTTCGACAATGCTGGCCAGAATAAGCGCCTCTTCGGCCGATTTCAGCGGCAGGTCGGAGGCGCGGGCGGCCCAGGCGGCTTCAAGCTTCTTGTCCATGGCCCGCATGGCGCGCTGCAGCAGGACCACATCGGTCGAGCCCTTGGAGTAGGTGTAGGTGTCCGGAAAGAAGCGCCCTTCCGGGTGCACGCCCGGCTTGCCGAGCTTGGCCATCAGCGCCTCTTCGCTCAGGCCCACGCTGTCGGGCTTGAGCTGGTCGGCCTTGGCGAGCGCGGCGCGCACCTGGCGAATGTTCCAGCCCTCGACCAGCACCAGGCTGCGCGTGGCCTCTTCGCCGCGCACCAGGATGTTGAGCAGCAGCTTGGGCGTGACGCCCGCCTCCAGCTCGTAGCTGCCGGCACGCATCTGGCGGTCCTGGCCCGACAGGCGGAACCACAGGTAGAGCAGCTTGGGCTGCACGTCGACACCCGTGTCGGCCACGGCCTGCGCAATGCCGCGCGGCGTGGTGCCAGGCTCGACCGACAAGTCGACGCTGGGCGCGGGCAGCTTGAGGGGCTGGTGCACCCACCAGAGACCGGCGCCGCCGAGCGCGAGCGCAACCAGGGCGGCGAGCAGAAAAAGCGTGAGGAAGAAGCTGCGCACGGGTCCGATGTGGGGAGTTCGGGGAAAGAAAAAACGCTGGCCCTGCGGGCCGCGGGGGAGGAGTCCCTGCCGTTCCGAAGGAACAGGCCCGGCCATGATAATTCAGCGATGACCACAGTCGTTCTCAATGGCGTGACCGCCCTCACCCTGCCCGGCCCATCTGACGCATCCGACCCGTCGGTTGCACCCGGCACATCCGGCCCGCTCGGCGTGATCCTTGCCGAAGGCCCCGATGCCGCCAGCTTTCTGCACGGGCAGCTCACGCAAGACTTCTCTCTGCTCGGCGCCGCCGACGCCCGCCTGGCCGCGCTGTGCACTGCCAAGGGCCGTGTGATCGCGAGTTTCATCGGCATCAAGCCGCAACCCGAACGCATTTTGCTGGTGTGCAGCCGCGACATTCTGGCCGCCACGCTCAAGCGCCTGTCGATGTTCGTGCTGCGCGCCAAGGTCAAGCTCAGCGACGCCACCGGGCAGTTCGCGCTGTACGGCCTGGCCGGCACCGCCCTTACGGCCAACGGCCTGGACGCCACCGCGCTGCCCGGCAAGCGCACGGCCGTGGGCGACGACGTGAGCGTGGTGTCGCTCTACCCCGCCGACGGCGTGCCGCGCGCCCTGTGGATCGCGCCGGCCGGCCATGCGGCCCCCGTGGGCGCGGCGCTCGACCTGGCGCTGTGGCAATGGAGCGAAGTGCGCAGCGGCATCGTCACGCTGACCACGCCGGTCATCGAGGCCTTCGTGCCGCAGATGATCAATTACGAGTCGGTGGGTGGCGTCAACTTCAAGAAGGGTTGCTACCCCGGCCAGGAAGTGGTGGCGCGCAGCCAGTTCCGCGGCACGCTGAAGCGCCGCACCTACCTGGTTCAGGCCGATGCCGCCGTAGCCGCCGGGCAGGAGGTGTTTGCCGCCGGCGACGCCGAGCAACCCGTGGGCACCGTGGCGCAGGCCGCAAGCTCGCCCGATGGCGGATGGGCTGCGCTCATCTCCATGCAGATCTCCGCGCTGGAAGCCAGCGAGCTGCATGCCGGCGCGGCCGATGGCCCCGTGCTGAAGGTGGAGCCACTGCCCTACGCGCTGCTCGAAGACATTTGAGTTCCAACATGCACATCTGATGTGCGCATGGCGCTGTCCCTCGGACAGCGCCATTTTTTTTGCGCCCCGTTAACCCTGCTTGCGATGCAGCGCCGTAGAAGCCTGCATCGATCCACTCCTGGCAAGGAAGACACCATGAAGCGCAGATTCTTTTCCACCGCCCTGGCCCTGAGCAGCATGGCTTGCGCCATGGCCTCCTCCATGGCGCTCCCCGCCTGGGCGCAAAGCCCGCCTTCTGGGCGCATCGGCTCGCTCATGCAGATCAGCGTGGTCGACCGCGGCACCGGCGCCGAACTGCCGGTGTACCGCCACCGTGGGGAGTACTGGGTGGCCGGGCGCCCCGGCGCGCGCTATGCCATCCGGGCGCGCAACGCGATGGGCGAACGCGTCATGGCCGTGATGTCGGTGGACGGCGTGAACGTCGTCACCGGTGAAACCGCGGGCATCGGGCAGAACGGCTATGTGTTCGGCCCGCGCGAGCGCAGCGACATCAGCGGTTGGCGCAAGAGCGATTCGCAGATCGCAGCCTTCGAGTTCGCCGCGGCCGGCAACTCCTACGCCAGCCGCACGGGCCGCCCCGACGACGTGGGCGTGATCGGCGTCGCGATGTTCCGCGAGCGCATGCCGGAGCCGCCCGTCACGCCCGTCACCCCATACCCGCGCCGCGACGACCAGGGCGAGCGCGAACGCCGCAGCGAGTCGTCGTCGATGGGCGACGCGCGCGCCAAGGCCGCGCCGGCCAGCCCGGGCGACAGCAGCATGGCCGCTGAATCTTCCGCGTCCGCCGCATCGCCCTCATTCCCCTCATCACCCGCGGGCAGCATGGCGCGCCAGCCCGCGCCCAGCCAAAGCCCGAGCCTGGGCACCGCGCACGGCCGCCGCGAAACCTCTTACGTCGGCAAGACCACCTTCGACCGCGCGCAGTCGTCGCCCGACGAGGTGGTGCGCATCCGCTACGACAGCCGCGAGAACCTCGTGTCCGCAGGCGTCATTCCGGTGTCGCCGCCGCCACGCTGGCCGCGCCCGGCAGGCCCGTCGCCGTTTCCGGGGTCGGAGCCGGGCTACGTGCCCGACCCGCCGCCGCGCTACTGACGCAAGCGCGGGATGCGACCGTGGCCACGGGCCACGAGCCACGGGCCATGGGCTACGGCTTGAGCGTTCGGCGCATCTCGATGTGCGGAATGCCGGCTTCCTCGAAGCCCTCGCCGTGCACCGCGTAGCCGAGCCGCGCATAGAAGCGCTCGGCGCTGCGCTGCGCGTTCAGCGCCACCTCGCGGTCGCCGCGGGCCAGAGCGGCCTCTTCGAGCACCCGCACCACCGCGGCACCGTGCCCGCCGCTGCGCAGGTTGCGGTGCACCGCCATGCGCCCGATGTGCGACACGCCATCTTCCGCATGCAGCAGCCGCCCGGTCGCAATGACCTGGCCCAGCCGGTTGCGCGCCACTGCGTGCAGCACGACCGGGTCGTTTTCGTCCCACTCCAGCGATTCGGGAATGTTCTGCTCCTCGATGAACACCGCGCGCCGCAGGGCACCGGCGCCCTCGCCCAGCGTGTCCCAGCCGCCCGTTTCCACGGTGCGCATCGCCTCGCCGGCTTCATAGCCGGTGAGCACTTCGCGCAGCACCTGCGGCACCGGTTTGGAGGTCTGCGTGGCCGGGTCGGCAAACACATAGACCAGCTCGCAGCCCACCAGAAACTGGTCCTGGCGGAACAGCCCGCCCTCGAACACCATCGACGAATTGCCCACCCGCACGCAGCGCATGCCCACGTCGAGCATGTCGTCCATGCGCGCGGAGCCGCGGAAATCGATGGTTGCCTTGCGCACGTACAAGTCGCCGCCCAGCGACTGCATGGCCTCTTCGTAAGGCAGCGCCAGTGCGCGCCAGTAGTCGGAGATGGCGGTGTCGAAGTACATCAGGTAGTGCGCGTTGAACACGATCTTCTGCATGTCGACTTCGGCCCAGCGCACGCGCAGCCGATGGAAAAAACGGAAATCACTGCGTTGCATTTTTTTGTCTCCGGAAAGATTGGAAGTTCTGGGAATCGAAAAAAATCGGGGCAGGCGCGGCCCCGCGCGCTCAAGGCTGCAGCGCCTCGCGCAGCGCGCGCGCCGCGTCGTCGTGCGCCTGCAGCGCCTCTGGAATGGCGCGGCCCATCTTGATGAACTCGTGGATCACGCCCCGGTAGATTTCCAGCTCGACCGGCACGCCCGCCGCGCGCAATTTGTCGGCATAGGCAATGCCTTCATCGACCACCGGATCGCACTCGGCCAGGCAGACCCACGCGGGCGCCACGCCGTCCACGTCGTCGGCCAGCAGGGGCGCAAAGCGCCAGTCTTCACGGTCGGCCGGTGTGCGAACGTACTGCGCAAAGAAGAAGTCGATCATCGATTTCGTCAGCAGCGGCCCGTTGGCATGGCGCAGGTGCGAGGCCGTGTTCTGGTGGGCCGTGGTGCCGGGGTAGATGAGCATCTGAAGCGCCAGCGGCAGGCCCGCGTCGCGCGCAAGAATTGCGCACACCGCGGCCAGCGTGCCGCCCGCGCTGTCACCGCCGACCGCCAGCCGCGACGCATCCAGGCCCAGGCTCGCGCCCTCTTTGGCGATGAACGCGAGCGCGTCCCAAGCGTCGTTCGACGCGGTCGGAAACTTGTGCGCCGGCGCAAGCCGGTAGTCGAGCGACACCACCGCGCAGCCGCTCTTGTGGCTCAGCACGCGGCACAGCGTGTCGTGCGTGCGGATGTTGCCCACCGTGAAGCCGCCGCCATGAAAGTACAGCAGCACCGGCAGCACGCTGCGTGACGGCGCATACAGCCGCGCGGGCAGCACGCAGCCGTCGCGCGCGGCAATGTGAAAGTCTTCGACGCGCGCCAGTTCGGGCTTGGGCACCTCGAGCACACCGGAACCTTTTTCGTACGAGGCCTTGGCTTCGTCGGGCGTGAGCTGGTCGAGCGCGGGGTGGCCGGCGCGCGCCATGCGCTCGACCACGCTGGCCATCCGGGCGGTGAGGGGCGTCGCGGAGGGTGTGGTGGGAGGCATGGCGGGAGGTGTTCCGAGCGCGACAGCGGCAAGGGTTTTCTTCGTGTGCAAGACGGGTCGCTCTTGTTAGATTTGGCTGGTCGGCAATCGTACTGCCCCGAGCACACCCACACCCCATGGCCCTCATCCAATACCTCACCCAGATCCAGTTCGAATACGGCGCCATCAAGCTCCTTTCCAGCGAGTGCGCGCGCATCGGCATTCATCGCCCGCTGATCGTGACCGACGCCGGCGTGCGCGCGGCCGGCGTGCTGCAAAAGGCGCTGGACGCCATTGCGGACCTGGAGGTGTCGGTGTTCGACCAGACGCCCTCCAACCCCACCGAAGCGGCCGTGCGCGCGGCCGTCGAGCTGTACCGCAGCGGGCGCTGCGACGGGCTCATTGCGGTGGGCGGCGGCTCTGCCATCGACTGCGCCAAGGGCGTGGCGATTGCGGCCACGCACGAAGGCCCGCTCAAGACCTACGCGACCATCGAGGGCGGCTCGCCGCTGATCACCGAGCGCGCGGTGCCACTCATTGCGGTGCCCACCACCAGCGGCACCGGCAGCGAGGTGGCGCGCGGTGCCATCGTGATCGTGGACGACCATCGCAAGCTGGGTTTTCACAGCTGGTTCCTGATGCCCAAGGCCGCCATTTGCGACCCCGAGCTCACGCTCGGCCTGCCGCCCAGGCTCACGGCCGCCACGGGCATGGACGCGATTGCGCACTGCATGGAAACCTTCATGTCGGCGGCGTTCAACCCACCGGCCGACGGCATTGGCCTGGACGGGCTGGAGCGCGCGTGGGGTCATATCGAACGTGCGACCAAAGACGGCAGCGACCGCGAGGCGCGGCTGAATCTGATGAGCGCGTCGATGCAGGGCGCGATGGCCTTCCAGAAGGGTCTGGGCTGTGTTCATTCGCTGAGCCACAGCCTGGGTGGGGTCGATCCGCGTTTGCACCATGGCACGCTGAACGCGCTCTTTTTGCCTGCTGTCATTCATTTCAATTCGGGGGCGGAGTCGGTGCAGAAGGAGCGGCGTCTTCAGCGCATGGCGCAGGCGATGCACCTGGATTCGGCGGGGGACCTGGGTGAGGCGATTCGCGACATGAATGCGCGTCTGGGTCTGCCCAAGGGGCTGGCCGAAGTGGGTGTTACCTCTGCCATGTTCGACAAGATCATCGACGGGGCCATGGCGGACCATTGCCACAAGACCAATCCCCGGTTGGCTACTCGTGACGACTACAAAGTCATGCTCGACGCTTCCATGTAAGCCGAGGTGTTTGGGGGGCTGTTGTTCGGGGCATCGCTCACGCCGACGGGGTGCCTTGCTCCGCGAATGTCCCCCGGGCTTCGCCCTCCTCCTTTATTTCGCTGCGCAAGGCACCCCATCGGCCTGAGCGTTATCAGAGCTCTGGTCGATCAGCGGATCACAACGATCGTGCCCCAGTGCACAGGGCGTCGGGTGCTCCCCGCAGCGAAATAAAGGAGGAGGCCGCAGGCCGGGGGACATTCGCGGAGGGGAGTACCCGGCGGCCTGTGCACCCGCCCTGAACGACCCGACCCAAGACAAAAGCCCTCAGACCTTGAACACGCTCACAGCCTGAACCAGGCTCCCTGCCTGCTCCTGCAACGACCCAGCCGCAGCCGCAGCCTCTTCCACCAACGCCGCGTTCTGCTGCGTGGCCTGGTCCATCTGCGAAATGGCCTGGTTGATCTGCTCGATGCCTGAGGTCTGCTCCTGGCTCGCGGCCATGATCTCGCCCATGATGTCGGTCACGCGACGCACGCTCGCCACTATCTCTTCCATCGTGCGGCCCGCCTCCGCCACCTGGTCGCTGCCCGCACCCACCTTGTCCACCGAGTCGTCGATCAACAGCTTGATCTCCTTGGCCGCCCCCGCCGATCGCTGCGCCAGGTTGCGCACCTCCGACGCCACCACCGCAAAACCACGGCCCTGCTCGCCCGCGCGTGCCGCCTCCACCGCCGCGTTCAGCGCCAGGATGTTGGTCTGGAACGCAATGCCGTCGATCACGCCGATGATGTCCACGATCTTCTTCGACGACGCATTGATCGACCCCATCGTGTCCACCACCTGCCCGACCACGTTGCCCCCGCGCACCGCCACCTCCGACGCCGACACCGCCAGCTGATTCGCCTGGCGCGCGTTGTCCGCGTTCTGCTTCACGGTGGAGGTCAGTTCTTCCATCGACGCGGCGGTCTGCTCCAGTGAGCTGGCTTGCTCTTCAGTGCGCGAAGACAGGTCCAGGTTGCCCGATGCAATCTGGCCGCTTGCGGTGGCAATGGTGTCGGTGGAACCGCGAATTTCGCTCACCGTGCCGGCCAGGCTTTGCTGCATCTGCTGCATCGCGTGCAGCAGGCTGGCGGTGTCGCCCGGTTGCAGCCGCACCTGCACGGCCAGGTAGCCCGCGCCAATGCGGCGCACCACCTCGGCGGCGTAGTCGGGCTCGCCACCCAGCTGGCGGTACAGGTTGCGCGCCATCGACCAGGCCATGGCGCCCACCACCACCATCAGCGCACCGCCAAGGGCCAGCAGGATGACCGTGTTGCGCCAGAAGGCGGTGTCGATGTCGTCGATGTAGTCGCCGAAACCGACGATCCAGTCCCAGGGCTCGAATTTGACGATGGCGTAGAGCTTCTGCACCTCCTGCTTGGCGCCGGGGCGGGTGCCGTAGGCAATGACCGTGGCCACGGTCTGGCCCGCCAGCGCGGCGCGGTAACGCTCGCCGGCTTCCTTGCCGCCCTTGGCGTCCACGATGCCCACGCGCTTGGGGTTCGGGTGCACGTAGTTCACGTCGTTGGTGTAGCCGCGAACAAAGAAGTACAGCTCGTCCTTGCGCAGGCTGCCGATGAGTTTCTTGGCCTCTTTCTGCGCCTGCTCGCGCGTGAGCTCGCCGGCCTTTTCCTGTTCGTACAGGCGTTCGAGCGATGCATTGGCCAGCACCACCAACGTGGAAAGCTGCGCGGTGCGCTCCTTCATCATCGATTGGCGCAACGTCGACAGCGAGACAGATGCCAAGACCACCATGCCGAGCAAGGCGGCGGTGCACAGGAGGAGGATTCGGGTTCGGAGCTTCATGGACGGCGGTCGATGGCAAGAAGTGAGGTACTTGTGCTTATCGGCAGCGCCGCCGGAATCTTGAGCCCGGCAGGTTCGCCTGCGCCCTCAGGCTTCGCTGAACCAGGCCTCGGCCCAGCCTTGGCGCTTCACCGGGTTGAACTCGCTGAACTTGAAGCTGGCGATTTGCTCTGTGCTGAACGGGTCTTCGGCAAAGAAGGCCTGCAGCGCCTCCAGCGAAGCGGCGCGCGCCAGCATGAAACCACCGGTGGCGGGCAGCTTGGGCCCGGAACACAGCAGCAGGCCGGCGTCGTAGCCGAGTTGAAGGTAGGCGCGGTGGGCGGGCACGGATTGCTGCACGCGGTCCAGGGGCACGAGGTAGCTGATCTCGACGATGAAGTGCTTCATGCGTCTTGCCCAGCAGCCCCCATGCCAATCGTGCCAATCGTGTCAGCCATGCAATCTGTTCTGACGGCTATTGCCACCGCAGGTTGAACAGAAAGAACGCCGCCATCACCCACATCAGCAGCGACAGGTGCGTGAGCTGCAACGTCTCCTGCCGTATCCAGTAGGCAAACCAGATGCCGCCGACGTGCATGGCAAACAGGAACGCGGCGAACGCGCTCAGCGCCATGTTGAGCCAGGGCCGAGCGCCGGCCAGACCCGCACCAAAGAACAGCTCGAAGCTCCCCACCCAGCATGCGAGCGCCGCGGCAATCTGCAGCGCCAGCACCATCAACAAGGCCGCGCGGTGCACGGCAGTCGACGCAATGGCGCGTGCAAGAAGCGGCGTTTCCACCGCGGGCGCGGTGCGCAGCAGCGCCATGGACATCGTGCCACCCACCGCCGCGGCAGAGGCCGCGAAGCAGCGGCAGTTGTTGATGGCCGCAATCGACAGCCATACGGCAAAGCCGATCGCATGGACGGCTTGAAACAGCCAGAGAGAGGTGGAAAGGTTCATGGGGCCTGCGGTTTAAATATCAAAGACTTTACTTTGATATTTGACCGCCGACCACCCTACTCCGCCTTCACCCCCGCCGTGCGAATGACTTTGCCCCACTTGGCCGTCTCGGCGGTGATGAAGGCGTCGAACTCTTCCGGCGTGCTGCCCACGGGAATGGTGCCCATGGCGTCGAGCTTGGCGCGGGTTTCGTCGCTCTTCACGATGCGCGCCACCTCCTGCGACATGCGCTGAACGATGTCGCGCGGCGTGGCCGCCGGCGCCAGCATGCCGGCCCAAGTGCTGCCGGTGAAGCCCGCGAAGCCTTGCTCGATGAAGGTGGGCACGTCTGGCGCGGCTGCCAGCCGCTTGTCGCCCGCCACGCCAATGAGGCGCACCTTGCCGGCCTTGGCCTGGTTGATGAGGCCGGTGGGCGCGTCCAGAAACAGCTGAATCTGCCCGCCCATCAGGTCGGTCAGCGCGGGCACGGCGCCCCGGTAGGGGATGTGGATCATGTATGTCTGCGTGAGCGACTTCCACAGCTCGGTGGTGAGGTGCGCGGCCGAGCCGTTGCCCGACGAGCCAAAGCTCACCTTGCCGGGGTTGGCGCGCGCGTAGTCGATGAGGTCTCGCGCGGTCTTGAAAGGCGCGTCGACATTCACCGCGGCCAGCAGCGGAGACACCCCCATCAGCGACACGCCGGCGAGGTCCTTGCGCGGGTCGTAGGGCAGCTTGGGGTAGAGCGTGGTGTTGGCCGCGTAGGCCGCAATGACAACGCCGAAGGTGCTGCCGTCGGGCGCGGCCTTGGCGATGGCGTCCACGCCAATCAGGCTGTTGGCGCCGGGCTTGTTGTCGATGAGCACGGGCTGCCCGAGCCGGCTCTGCAGCCCGATCTGCACCAGCCGCGCCATCTGGTCGGTGAACCCGCCCGGCGTGTAGGGCACGACGATGCGAATCGGCTTGCCGGGCCATGCGGTCTGCGCGAGGGAGGGCAAGGCGAGGCTTGCGGCGGCGGTGGCGATCGTGAAGCGGCGGCGAGACAGCGTGGCGTGAGACATGTGGCGGAAAACCCTCTTTGTTTTTTGCGGAATGGACCGCGCCATTCTCGAATCGCGGCGAGGGGTGGGCGGTCAGGGTTTGCCCGTCTGCTGTACGGCCAAGAAGAGCGCACCCGCAATTCAATTAATTCAAATTCGAGTCAGGCAGAAGTCAGCCCCTGAAAAATAGATTCGCACCAGCCGATTTATTGGTCATTGGAATATCAGAAAGAACTAATTTCAATGAATGTAGGCAGAACCGGTTAATTCATTCGAGGTCGAAAAATAATTCAGTTTGATTCAGTGCTTCCAGCAGTCCACGGGGAAATGGGTTAATTAAAAAATACTCATCTCTGCCGATTATTTAAATCAAATTGCCTATCGAGGGCGTCTTTCAACTCAAAGACGTCGGGGAAATCTGAAAGAGTCACCGAAATCTGGCGCTTGCACCCCAAGCGCCAGCATGAGCCGGTCGCGCGGCCGCCGTACCCCGGAGGGCATGTCAGCGACCCGGTTCAAGAGCGGATGACGCACGCCACAGTGCGGCATCCTTTTTATGTACTCAAAGGAGATTGCATTCATGAATCGTCGAAATTGGAGTCGCGCTGCATTCACGGCATTGGCCGCCGCAGCCTTGGTGGCCTGTGGAGGCGGAGGTGACGGGGCCTCCTCGCTCGCGCCGTCCGCCAGTGGCGGGCCTGCTGCGGAAAAGGCCGCCGTGGCACCGGTGGCACCGGCAGCGGCGGTTGCGCAAACCGAAGCCCAGGTGTTCGCAACAGTCGCCCCGGCGGACAAGGTGCTGGACGATCCCAATACCTACGACACGTCGCGCAACGGCTCGATTGCGCTGTCGCTGGTCGGCGAGGATTCATCCGTCAAGCAGCACACCATTACCATCGACGGCCAGGTCCTGCCCTATGTGGCGCGCTCCGGGCACCTTGTGACCTACCGCGCGGGCACGCCCCGCAAGGCGCAAGCGGCCATCTTCTACACGTCGTATACGCGTGATGCCCTGCCAAAGGAAAACCGCCCCGTCACCTTCCTTTGGAACGGCGGGCCCGGCTCGGCGTCCATCTGGCTGCACATGGGTTCATGGGGCCCCAAGCGGCTGAAATCCGACGCGCCCAACATGGTGGACGACACGCAGCAGCCCGACAGTTTTCCGTTCGAGGACAACGCGATTTCGCTGCTCGACCAGTCGGACATCGTTTTTGTCGACCCGCCCGGCACGGGCCTGTCGACGGCCGTCTCGCCGCTGCGCAACCGGGACCTGTGGGGCACCGACGCCGATGCCCAGGTGGTGGCGGACTTCATCGTCAGCTACATCAACAAGTACAACCGCCAGAGCTCGCCGAAGTACCTGTATGGGGAGTCCTATGGTGGCATTCGCACCCCCATCGTGGCCAACCTGCTGGAGCAGGCCGGAACCAGCGGCTACGCGCCGGACCCGTCCGGCAAGCCGGCCAAGGTGCTGGCCGGGTTCATTCTGAATTCGCCATTGGTCGACTACAACTCCAATTGCAACATGAACCCGAAAGCCTCTTGCGAGGGCTACATCCCGTCTTATTCAATGGCTGCGGATTATTTTCAAAAATCGACAAAGAGGGTAAATAAAACGCAGGACCAATACCTTGCCGAACTGCGCACGCTGGCCAAAACGACCTACAGGAACACGCAGAACACCTATTTCAACCACACCGACTACGGGGTGGCCAACAACAATTGGAACGCCTATGCCTCTGGAACACAGGGCCAGTCGGTATTGAACCAGATAGCGGCCTATACCGGAATTTCGGCGGCAACCTGGCAGGACAGTTTCAATTACGACGCCGCCGACTTCCGAACCACATTGGTGCCAGGCTATGAACTTGGCCGCTACGACGCGCGCATGAAGGTTCCGAACGGCAACAGCTTTGCGGCGGACGATTACATCAACGTCGCATTTCTGAATCAGGTGCAGAGTTATTTTCCGGATTTCGTCAATTACAAGAGTAAATCGGCCTATCAGCCCTTGAACAACGAAACAATTCAATACTGGAAATGGATGCGTGCCGGAAGCCAGTTTTATTACCCGCAAAGCATCACCGACATCCAGTCGGTGCTGACCGCCAACCCCGACAGCAAGATGCTGATCCTGCACGGCTACGAGGACGTGGCCACGCCGGGCTTCCAGTCCGAGCTCGACCTGCAAGGCGTGAACCTGGGCAGCCGCATTCCCGTCAAATGGTTCGAGGGCGGGCACATGATCTACAACACCGAGTCCTCACGGGCGCCGCTCAAGCAGACGCTCAATGACTACTACGCCCTTCCGGCGCAGGACGCCCTGAACGGCGCCGCGCTCCAGCTCCAATAAGCAAGGACAGTCATGAAGAACGCATCTTTCTGGATCACCACCACCGCCCTGGCCACCCTGGTTTTGTTGCTCGGCATGGGGGCCGCGCACGCCAACGACGACCTGCCCCGGCCCCCGCCGCCGCCCGCGGGCTGGGTGCAGCCGCCAAAGCAGACCGAACACTCCGTGCAGCGCGACGTCGAAAGCCGCACCGCCGAGCGGTTCACCGCCGCCACGGGCGGCGACGCCAACGGCACGCTGTCTCAGCAGCAGGCCAAGGCGGCCGGCTGGGGTTTCGTGAGCGACCATTTCAGCGACATCGACCGCGCCGGCAGCGGCTACGTGAGGCTCGACGATGTGCTGCGCTTCATGTCGGAGCGCACGCCGCAGCGCATCATGGGTCAGAAGGCCGCGGCCAAATCGAGCGGCCAGAACACCGACAGCAACGGCAGCACCAACAGGTGAAGCGCCCGTCAGGCAAGCCGTGCCGCCGGGCGCGCGCTGCTTGACGCCAGCGGCAGGCGCATGTCGAAACGGGCCCCGCCGCCCACTTCGTTCGCCGCCTCGATCCGCCCGCCGTGGGCATGCACCACGGCTTGCGACAACGCCAGGCCCAACCCCAGGCCTGGCGTTTTTTCGTCAGAACGCGCGGTAGCGCCCCGGTAGAAGCGCTTGAACAGGTGCGGCAGTTCGTCTCCGCGAATGCCAGGCCCTCGGTCCGACACGCTGAGCACCGCCTCGTTCGTTTCCGGCTCCGCGCGCAGGCCCACGCGCACCGTGGTGCCGGGCGGCGAAAACTTGAGTGCGTTGTCCAGCAAGTTGGCCAACGCCAGGCTCGCCGCACCGCGTGCCACACGCGCGGCCACGGGCGGCGCGGGCTCCAGCACCAGCTCCAGCCGACGCTCGCGGGCCATCGGCTCCACGCGCCGCACCGCCTCTTCGGCCAGCACATTGAGCGACACCGTTTCGGCCGCATCGCGCTCCTGCCCCGCGTCCAGCCGGGCCAGCACCAGCAGCTCTTCGACCAGCAGCGTGAGCGACTCCACCTCTTCGAGCGACGAATGCAGCGTGTCCACATAAGCCGCCGGCTCACGCGGCCTGCGCAGTGCAAGTTCAAGCTCGGTGCGCAGCCGCGACAACGGCGAGCGCAGCTCGTGCGACGCATCGGACGTGAAGCGCCGCTGCGCCTCCATGCCGTGCTCGATGCGCGCCAGCATCGCGTTCAGCGTGTCCACCAGCCGACCGATTTCGTCGTTGGTGCCCGGGTGCGGCAGCCGCTCGCCCAGGTTCGCGTCTCCGATGCGGTGGGCCTGCTGCACCACGTCGTCGATGGCGCCGAAGGCACGCCGCGTGATCAGCGCGCCCGCCGCGCCCAAGGCCAGCAACAGCGCCCCGCCAAGGATGAGAAACAGCACGCTCGCCATGGCCACCGTGCGGTTCACGTCGTCCAGCGAGCCGGCCACCTGCACCGCCAGCCGTGAGCTGCGCCCGGGCACGGGCACCGACACCATGCGCGTGGGCTCCTCGCCAAAGCCGTTCAGCGTTTCGAACACCGTTTCGCCCGCGGCAAGCTGCTCGCGCAGCACCTGCGGTATGGGCAACTGCGCCTCGCCCAGGTTGGCGCTGCGCGCCAGCACGTGCCCGTCGGCATCGACGATCTGCACCAGCCGGTCGAGCCGCACGAAAGAAGGGGCACCGGGGCCCGGCGGGGCCTCGTGCACGATCACCGTGTCGCCGTCGCCGGCCGACAGCAGCATGCCCATTTCGGTTTCGGCCAGTGCCAGCAACGCGGCGTCCAGCTCGCGGTGCACGTTGGCCGAGAACACCAGGTACGAGCCAAAGGCCGCAATGGCCATCACCACCACGATCACGCTCACATGGGCCAGCGCCAGCCGCTTGCGAAAACTAAGCATGCGTGGCCGCTGCGTCGTCGGCCAGCGCCAGCCTGAAGCCCCGCCCGCGCACGGTCTGGATCAGCGGCACGGCCGGTGGTGCGTCCACCTTGCGGCGCAGGTTGCTGATGTGCACGTCGATCAGGTTGTCGATGGCAATCAGGTCGTCCTTCCACACCTGCTCGGCCAGGCGCGAGCGGCTCACCACCTCGCCCACGTGGCGCAGCAGTATCTGCAGGATGGCGAACTCCTTGTGCGTCAGCTCCAGCACCTGGCCGCCGCGCAGCACGCGCTGGCTCATCGGGTCCAGGCTCAGGTCGGCCAGCGACAGCACCACGGGCCGCATGATTTCGGAGCGCCGCAGCAAGGCGCGCACGCGCGCCAGCAGTTCGTCGAAGGCAAAGGGTTTGGTGAGGTAGTCGTCGGCACCGGTGTTCAGGCCGGCCACGCGGTCGCCCAGGCCGTCGCGCGCGGTGAGCATCAGCACGGGCGTCTTGCAGCCGCGCGCGCGCAGGTCGCGGCACAGCGTGAGGCCGTCCTTGCCGGGCAGCATCCAGTCGAGCACGATCAGGTCGTAGGCCATCACGAAGGCTTCTTCGTCGCCCTCCTCCGCGGTGTGCACCACGTCGACGATGAAGCCCTCCTCCTGCAGCCCGCGTGCGAGCAGCCGGGCGGCCTTGCGGTCGTCTTCGATCAACAGGATTCTCATGGGTGCGCATCATGCCGGGCCTTCCTGACCTGTGGCCCGTGTTTCTGGAGCGCTGGCGCGAAGTCTGAAGAAATCTTCAGGATTTCTTGAGGGCTTCTTCAGCCGGTTTTTCTTACCCTCGTGCGCAGGAAGCGGGAGCGAATCGAGGGCATGGGACGGGGTTCCGTGCGCGGCGCGCCCGCTCGAACGATGCCCGAGCGGTACGCACCAGATGAAGAAGAAATCCCTGTACCAAGTCACCAACGCCCGCATCTTTTTCGGGGTGCTGACCTGCGCGGCCCTGTGCGTCGACTCGTTCGACAACACGGCCCATGCCGCCACCACGGTGGCCGCTGCTCCGGCCCCGATGCTCGTGCGCCAGGGCAACCGCCTGAGCGTGCCCGCCGGCTCACCGCTGCGCGAGCGGCTGCTGGTGGCCACGGTCGGCGAGCAGAACGCGCCGCACCAGGTCAGCCTGCCCGCCACGGTAGAGGCCAACCCGGCCAACACGGTCAACATCCTGCCGCCGCTGACGGGCAAGCTCATCGAACTGAAGGTGCGCCTGGGCGACACCGTGAAGCGCGGTCAGGTGCTGGCCACCATGAGTTCGCCCGACCTCGCGCAGGCCGTGTCCGACGCGCAGAAGGCGCATGACGCGCTCGATCTGGCGCAGCGCGCGCTGGTGCGTGCGCGCGGCGTGAACGAGGCCGGCTCCAACGCCGCCAAGGATGTGGAAGCGGCCCAGAGCAGCGTGGCGCAGCAGAGCGCCGAACTGCGTCGCAGCGAGGCGCGCCTGCGCAGCCTGGGGGCGGACGCCGGTGGCGGCCAGACCGGGCAAGCCGGCCAGGTGCTGAAGATCGTCGCACCCGTGAACGGCACCGTGACCGCGCTGACCGCCGCCGCGGGCGCCAACCTGAACGATGCCAACGCGGTGCTCATGACGGTGTCGAACCTCGACGCCGTGTGGGTCACGGTGAACGTGCCAGAGAACGTGGTGGGCGCTGTGGCGCCGGGGCAGAACGCGGTGGTCACGCTGGCGGCCTACCCGGGGCGCAGCTTCAGCGGCAAGGTGGGCTTTGTGAGCGCGGTGCTCGATGCGGACACGCGCCGCGCCCGCGCGCGCATCGTGTTCGCCAACCCCGAGGGCCTGTTCAAGCCCAACATGTACGCCACCGCCGTGCTGGGCGTGCCGCAGGCGGCGCAGGCACAGGTGCCGGCGTCGGCCCTGCTCATGAACAACGACAGCGTGAGCGTGTTCGTGGAGGCCGAGCCGTGGACCTTCGTGCGCCGCAAGGTCGAGCTGGGCCGCGAAGACGGCGACAGCGTGCGCATTCGCAGTGGCCTGGCCGCGGGCGAGCGCGTGGTGGTGCGTGGTGGTGTGCTGCTGAATGATTAATCTCATCATCACCCAGTTCTTTCGTCGCAGGCACCTGGCCTGGGCGATGTCGATTGCGCTGGTGCTGTTCGGCGCCTGGTCGTGGACGCAGATGACGGTGGAGGCGTACCCCGACCTGGGCGACGTCACGGTGCAGGTCACCACCCAGGTCAACGGCCTGGCCGCCGAAGAAATCGAGCAGCAGATCACCACGCCGCTGGAGCGCGCGCTGAGCAACACGCCGGGGCTGGCGACGATTCGCTCGAGCAGCACCTTCGGGCTGTCGCTCATCAACCTGAGCTTCAAGGACGGCACCGACGACTACTTCGCGCGCCAGCGCGTGACCGAGCGCATCGGGCAGGTCACGCTGCCCTCTGGCGCGCAGCCGGGCCTGGGGCCGGTGGCGGGGCCGGCGGGCGAAATCTACCGGTACACGCTGGAGTCGGACACCAAGAACCTCATGGAGCTGTCGGAGCTGCAGCGCTGGAAGGTGATTCCCGCGCTCAAGCAGGTGGCGGGCGTGGTGGACATCAACAACTTCGGCGGCTTCACCAAGGAGTTCCAGGTGGAGCTGGACCCGGCCCGCATGCAGAAGTACGGCCTGGTGCTCAACGACGTGGTGACGGCCATCAACGCCAACAGCGCCAACGCGGGCGGCGGGCGCATTGCGCGCGGCGACCAGAGCTACGTGGTGCGCGGCATCGGCCAGGTGCACACGCTGGACGACCTGGGCACGGTGGTGGTGGCGCAGAACGGTGGCTCGCCGGTGATGGTGCGCGACCTGGGGCGGCTGCAGTTCGGCCACCAGGAGCGCGGCGGCATCTTGGGCAAGGACACCAACCCGGACACCATCGAGGGCATCGTGCTCATGCTGAAGTACGAAAACCCCTCGCGCGTGCTCGAAGGCGTGCACAAGAAAATCGACGAACTGCAGGCCGAGCTGGCGCCGATGGGTGTGAAGATCGTGCCCTACATCGACCGCGACGACCTGGTGAAGCTCACGGTCGACAAGGTGACGCACACGGTACTCGAAGGCATGGCGCTGGTGTGCTTCGTGCTCATTCTTTTTCTGGGCAGCCCGCGCAGCGCGGTGGTGGCTGCGGTGGCCATTCCGATGTCGCTGGTCACGGTGTTCATCGTGATGCACTTCACGCGCATGCCGGCCAACCTGTTTTCGCTGGGCGCGATCGACTTCGGCATCATCGTGGACGGGGCCATCGTGGTGATGGAGGCCATTCTGCGGCGGCGCGAAGAAGAGCCCGAGGCCACGCTGACCGAGGGCAACATTCTTGAAACCGTGAGCCATGTGTCGGGGCCGATTTTCTTTGCCACGCTGATCATCATCACGGCGTACTTTCCGCTCTTCGCGTTCGAGCGCGCCGAGGGCAAGCTGTTCAAGCCGATGGCCTTCACGGTGGGCTATGCGCTGGTGGGCGCCCTGCTCTGCGCGCTCACGCTCATACCCAGCCTGGCCTACGTGGCGCTGCGCAAGCCGAGCAAGCCCTTCGTCAACAAGCCGCTGGTGTGGCTCACGGGCGCCTACCGGCGCGTGCTGTCCAGACTGCTGGACCTGCCCGCCATTGCCTACGGCCTGAGCGCACTGGCGCTGGCCGCGGTGGTGGTGCTGGGTGCCACGGCCGGGCGCGAATTTTTGCCCGACATCGACGAAGGTGCGCTGTGGCTGCAGGTGCAGTTGCCTTCTGGCCTGTCGCTGGACAAGGCCAGCGAGATGGCCACCGAAATGCGCCACGTGCTGCTGGAGTACCCCGAGGTGTCCTACGTGGTGACGCAGCTGGGCCGCAACGACGACGGCACCGACCCCTGGACGCCTTCGCACATGGAGGTGCCCGTGGGCCTGAAGCCCTACAGCGAGTGGCCGGCCGGCGTGAACAAGGCGGCCTTCGTGCGCACGCTGACCGAGCGCTTTGCGCGCATGCCGGGCTTCGACGTGGGCATCAGCCAGCCGATCATCGATGGCGTGAACGACGCCGTGGGCGGCGCGCACAGCCCGCTGGTGCTGCGCATCTACGGCGACGACCTGAAGGAGAGCCGGCGCATCGGCAACCAGATCGTCGAGCTGCTGGGCACGGTGCGCGGCACGGCGTCGGCGTCGCTGTTCCAGGAGCCGCCAATTCCGCAGGTGGTGATCGAGCTGAACCGCGAGGCCGCGGCGCGCTTTGGCGTGACCGCGAACGACGTGGCCAACCTGATCCAGACCGGCATTGGCGGCGCGCCCGTCATTACCGTGTACGCGGGCAACCGCACCTACAACGTGTCGGTGAAGATGCCGCAGAGTGCCAAGGGCAACACCGAGGCCATAGGCGCGCTGCTGCTCAACAGCTCCGGCGGCGCCAAGGTGCCGCTTGCGCAGGTGGCCGACATTCGGCTGCAGACCGGTGAGAGCACCATCTCGCACGAGATGAACGAGCGGCAGATCACCGTGCGCGTGGACAACCGCGACCGCGACCTGGCCTCCTACCTTGACGAAGCGCGCGAGCGCATCGCCAAGGAAGTGAAATTCGACCCCGCCAAGTTCCGCCTGCAGTGGGCCGGCCAGTTCGAGAACCAGCAGCGCGCGCAGTCGCGCCTGGGCATTTCGCTGGCCATCGTGGTGGGCATCATGGCGGTGCTGCTGTTCTTTCAGTTCGGCAAGATCCGCCAGGTGGTGCTGATCCTGGGCGTGGTGCCGATGGCCACGCTGGGCGGGCTGATTGCGGTGCACGTGGCGGGCGAAACCCTGAACGTGGCCACGGCGGTGGGCTTCATTGCGCTGTTCGGCGTGTCGATACAGAACGGGATCATCATGGTTGCCAACTTCCGCCGCGTGCGCGGCGAAGGGCTGCCGCTGCAGGAGTCGGTGCTCGAAGGCGCGGCCGAGCGGCTGCGCCCGGTGCTGATGACGGCCACGGTGGCCTCGGTCGGCATGCTGCCCGCGGCACTGGCCACCGGTGTGGGCACCGACGTGCAGCGCGGGCTGGCCACGGTGGTGGTCGGCGGGCTGGTGGTGTCGACGCTGTTGACGCTGTTCATCTTGCCGACGCTGTTTTTCGCGATGGAACGCTTCTTCGAGCGCAAGGGCTGGGGCGCGCGCTCCCGCCGCGACCGTTGAGCAGGCAGGAGACAACACACATGAAAAAAACAAGCCTTGCAACGCCGGTGGCAGCAGGCATTGCCCTGCTGCTGGGCGGCTGCGCGGTCGGGCCCGACTATGCGCGGCCGGCGCTGAACCTGCCCACCGGGTACACGGCCGCGCCGCCGGTGTCCACGCAGGCCGAGGGCGTGCCCTTGTCGCGCATGTCGAGCGAGCTCGATGTGCCGGCGCAGTGGTGGCAGGCCTTTCGCTCGGAGCCGCTGAACGCGTTGGTCGTGCAGAGCCTGGCGGGCAACCCGAACATCGAAGCGGCCGACGCCGCCCTGCGCGTGGCGCAGGAGAACGAGGCCGCCGACCGCGCCGCCTTCTGGCCCAGCGTGGCCGTGGGCTACACGCCCACACGCCAGCGCGTGGCCGGCGCGGTGGCAAGCCCCGTGGCGTCGAACGCCAACCTGTACACGCTGCACACCGCGCAGGTGACGGTGTCTTACACGCCCGACGTGTTCGGTGCCACGCGCCGCACGGTCGAAGGCGCGCAGGCGCAAAGCGAGCAGCAGCGCTTTCAGTCGCTGGCGGCCAGGCTCTCGCTGAGCAGCAACGTGGTGGCCGCCGCCATCACCGAGGCATCGTTGCGCGCGCAGCAAAGCGCCACGCTGGCCATCGTTTCAGACCAGAAAGAAGTGCTGCAGGCCTACCGCAAGCAGCAGGCGCTGGGCCAGGTGTCGCTGGCCGATGTCGATGCGCAAGAGGCCTCGCTGGCCGCCACAGAAGCCACGCTGCCGCCGCTGGACAAGCAACTGGCCCAGCAGCGCAACCTGCTGGCCACGCTGGCGGGGCGCTACCCGGGCGAAGGCGTTGCGGCGCGCTTCGATCTCGATGCCCTGCAGCTCCCCACCGAACTGCCGCTGACGCTGCCGTCCACGCTGGTCGAGCACCGGCCCGACGTGCGCGCGGCAGAGGCGCAGTTGCAGGCCGCCAGCGCCGCCATTGGCGTGGCGGTGGCGGCGCGCCTGCCCAATGTGACGCTGGGTGCGAACTACGGGTCTTCCGCGTACACGCTGTCGCAGCTGTTCAAGTCGTCGTCGCTGTTCTGGACGCTGGCGGGCAGCGTGGCGCAGCCGGTGTTCGACGGCGGCGCGTTGAAGCACAAGGAGGCCGCGGCCCGCGCCGCGTTCGACCAGGCCGGCGCGCAGTACCGCGCCACCGTGCTCGGCGCGTTTCAGGACGTGGCCAACACGCTCGAGGCCATCGACGCCGACACCCGCACGCTCCAGGCTGCATTGAAGTCGGAGCGCACCGCCTCGCAAAGCCTGATGCGCACGCGCACGCAGGTGCGGTTGGGCGATGCGAGCCCGCTCGCGCTGCGCATTGCGCAGCAGGCCCAGCAGCAGGCGCAGCTCAACCTGGTGCAGGCACGCGCGCTGCGGCTGACGGATGCGGCCGCCCTGTTCCAGGCACTGGGCGGCGGGTGGTGGAATGCACCGCAGCAGCTTGCAGATTCATCGCCTTCTTCTTTCACCGCATCGACCCCCGCAAAGCCATGAACATTCTTCGCCACGAGATGGGCCCGCGCTTCAGCGAGATGGTGACCGTCGACCTGGGCACCGCCCGCATGCTGTACCTGTCGGGCCAGGTGGCGGAGAACCCGTCGCTCGACATCACCGGACAAACGCGCGAGATCCTGCACCACATCGACGACATGCTCGCCACCCAGGGCGCCAGCAAGAAAGACCTGGTGAGCGTGACCATCTACCTGCGCACCGTGGGCGACTACGCGGCCATGAACTCGGTGTGGGACGAGTGGGTGCCGCCGGGCCACACGCCGGCGCGCGCGACGGTGGGCGCCAAGCTGATCGACTCGGAGTACCGCGTCGAGATCCAGGCCATTGCGGCCGTGGGCGCGGCGGCATGACTGCGGCGCGACGCATTGCCCTGCTGTGCGCCTTGGCGCTCGGAGGCTGTGCGTCTTTCGACGCGCATTCACTGGACCACGTGGACCGCTCTGACCGCGCTGACCGTGCCGGCGGCTGGCACGCCGCCCAGGTCGTGGCCGTGGGGCGCGCGGACGCGCTGGCGACCACGGTCGACCAGGACTGTGGCTGCGCCGCGGACAGCAGCGGCAACCCGAGGCCCTACGCGGTCGTGCGCTACCGCAACGGCGGCGTGCACTCGCGTTCGCTGGGCACCTCGCGGCTGCCCGCGGGCGTGCCACTGCGTGTGGGCGATGCCGTGTACGTGAACCTGCGCGACTGCAAGGTGACCCTGGCGCTGCCCGCCGAGGTAGGCCGCACGACGCAGTGAAGCAGTGAAGCAGTGAGGCAATGAAGCAGAGCGTGCGCCCCGCTGAAAACGGCCCGGCGTTCCGCTAGAGCGGCAGCACTTTCACCGGCTGGCCCTTCTCCAGCCATTCCTCGAACTCGTCGGACAGCCGCTGCGCCTCGCGCGTGGCCTGCCTCCAGGCCGTGATGCGCGCCTGCGGGTCGTTGGCGAAACGCACGAAGTCCTTGCGGTCGGGCAGCTTGCCGTTGGGCAGCGAGCGCACCCAGCCGCTGTCGGGCGCCAGCACCACCATGCGGTCCAGAAAGCCGGTCGCCTTGTGGCGCCAGCGCAGCCCCTTGTCGAGCCAGCCCGGCACCACCGCCTGCTGAAAGTGCGGGTACAGCACGATGCCGTCGTCGGCCGGCTGGTAGTCCAGGTGCAGGTGGTAGTCGGTGATGCCGCCGTCCCAGTAGGCGCCGCGCGGCGCGCCCGGAATGTCGTGCACCGCCTCCAGCAGAAACGGAATGGAACACGAGGCCTGCAGCACCAGGTTGAAGTTGGCCTCGCTCAGCGCATGCTGTCGCGTACGCAGGTCGCGCGTGCCAAAGGGCAGCGCGGCACCGGGCGTGGAAAACACGCAGCGCTCCAGCCATGCGCCCAGGCTCTTGCGGTGCAGGCTGTTGGTGGCGAAGGCGCCCAGGTAGCCCACCGGCGTGCGCGCCCTGCCCTCGCGCCCCAGGATGTGGCGCCCGCGCGAGGTCACCACATGCAGGCGATAGCGCGGGTGGTTCAGCACTTCGGCGACGCGCCCGCCGTAGAACGCGTCCAGGCTTTGCGCGAACTGCGCGCTGAGCTGGCGCGCGCTGAGCCGCTTCTGGCCCGCCGGCACAACGAACTGCTGGTGCACGTAGGCGTGCTCGAAGTGCGCGAAGGCGGCGTCGGGGTCCAAGAGGCAGGCCGTTGCCAGCCGCCACGCGCCGATCGACGCGCCCACCAGGTGCACCGGCTGGTGCGACTGCGTGAGCCAGCGCCCGAAGATGAACCGGTCGAGCGGCCCGAGGATCAGCCCCTTGGGGCCGCCGGCCGCACCGGGTATGGTGCGCACGTCCTGCGGGCGCAGGCCGTTCTGCTCGATGTGCTTGCGGGCTGCGGGGCCGGCGTAGATGCGCAGGGCTTTCATGCCAGTTGGCTCATCAAGATTTGTGCGTCACGGGCTATTTGCGCAACCCCTGCAACTTGGCAAACGCACTCGCCATCTGCCCCGCCGGTTGCGGCGCGCTGTCGCGGCGGCCTTGTTGCTGCTGGCCGCGCCCTGCCCCTTCGAAGCGGTTGTCGCGCGGGCCGTCGCGCCGGGCCGGTGCGGCGTCGAGCTTCATCGACAGGCCGATGCGCTTGCGCGCCACGTCCACTTCCATCACCTTGACCTTGACGATGTCGCCGGTCTTCACCACTTCGCGCGCGTCGGTCACGAACTTGTGGCTCAGCTGGCTCACATGCACCAGGCCGTCCTGGTGCACGCCCAGGTCGATGAAGGCGCCGAACTGGGCCACGTTGCTCACGGTGCCCTCCAGGATCATTCCCTCGACCAGGTCCTTGATGTCGTCCACGCCGTCGTTGAAGCGCGCCACCTTGAAGTCGGGGCGCGGGTCGCGGCCGGGCTTTTCCAGCTCGCCCAGGATGTCCTTGACCGTGATGACGCCGAACTTCTCGTTGGCGAACAGCTCGGGCTTCAGCGTCTTGAGCATGTCGGCGCGGCCCATCAGCTCGGCAATGGGCTTGCCGGTCTTCACGATGATCTGCTCGACCAGTGGATAGGTTTCGGGGTGCACGCCGGTGATGTCCAGCGGGTCGGCGCCGCCGCGGATGCGCAGGAAACCCGCGCTCTGCTCGAAGGCCTTGGGGCCGAAGCCGGTCACGTCCAGCAACTGCTTGCGGGTGGAAAAAGCGCCGTTGGCTTCGCGCCACCGCACCACGGCCTTGGCCACGCTGCCCGACAGGCCCGACACCCGCGACAGCAGCGGCACGCTGGCCGTGTTCAGGTCCACGCCCACCGAGTTCACGCAGTCTTCCACCACGGTCTGCAGGGTGCGCGCGAGCTCGCTCTGGTTCACGTCGTGCTGGTACTGGCCCACGCCGATGCTCTTGGGGTCGATCTTCACCAGCTCGGCCAGCGGGTCTTGCAGGCGGCGCGCAATGGAGGCGGCGCCGCGCAGGCTCACGTCCACGTCGGGCATTTCCTGCGAAGCGAATTCGCTGGCGGAGTACACAGACGCGCCAGCCTCGCTCACCACGACCTTCTCTACCTTCATTTCCGGCGCGCCGGCCTGCACGGCCATCTTTTCGAGCAGCTTGATGAGTTCGGCGGCCAGCTTGTCGGTTTCGCGGCTGGCGGTGCCGTTGCCGATGGCGATCAGGTTCACGCCGTGCTTGGCGCACAGCTTGCCCAGCGTGTGCAGCGAGCCTTCCCAGTCCTTGCGCGGCTCGTGCGGGAACACGGTGGCGGTCTCCACCAGCTTGCCGGTGGCATCGACCACGGCCACTTTCACGCCGGTGCGAATGCCGGGGTCGAGCCCCATCACCACGCGCGGGCCGGCGGGTGCGGCCAGCAGCAGGTCGCGCAGGTTGTCGGCAAACACCTTGATGGCGACCTTTTCGGCGTCTTCGCGCAGGCGGGTGAACAGGTCGCGCTCGGTCGACAGCGCCAGCTTCACGCGCCAGGTCCAGGCCACGCACTTGCGCAGCAGGTCGTCGGCCGGGCGGGCCGCGTGGCTCCAGCCCAGGTGCAGCGCAATGCGGCCTTCGGCGATGCTGGGCTTGCCCGGCTCGGGCTCCACCGGCAGCACCAGCTTGGCGTCCAGGATGTCCAGCGCGCGGCCGCGGAACACGGCCAGAGCGCGGTGCGAGGGCACGCGCCCGATGGGCTCGTCGTAGGCAAAGTAGTCACGAAACTTGGCGATGTCGGCGTTGTTCTCGTCCTTGCCGCTCATCAGGCTGGACTTGAGCAGGCCTTCGCTCCAGAGCCATTCGCGCAGGCCCTGCACCAGCACGGCGTCTTCGGCCCAGCGCTCGGAGAGGATGTCGCGCACACCGTCCAGCACGGCCGGCACGGTGGAAAAGTCGGGGCCCGGCTTGCCGTCGTCCAGCGTGGTGGCGGGCTGCAGGAAGGCCTTGGCTTGCACGGCGGGGTCTAGCGTGGGGTCGGCCAGCAGCTTGTCGGCCAGCGGCTCGATGCCGAATTCGCGGGCAATCTGGCCCTTGGTGCGGCGCTTCTGCTTGAACGGCAGGTACAGGTCTTCGAGTTCCTGCTTGGTGGGCGCGAACTCGATGGCCGCGCGCAGCTCGGGGGTGAGCTTGCCCTGCTCGTCGATGGCCTTGAGCACCGCCACGCGGCGGTCTTCGAGCTCGCGCAGGTAGGAAAGGCGGGCTTCCAGCTCGCGCAGCTGCACGTCGTCGAGACCGTCGGTCACTTCCTTGCGGTAGCGGGCGATGAATGGAACCGTGGCGCCCCCGTCGAGCAGTTCGACGGCGGCCTTCACCTGATGCTCGCCAACCTTGATTTCGGCGGCGAGCTGGCGAATGATTTTCTGCATGCTTGAGCGCGTCCCTGGCAAAGCGCGGAAGTTTGCCATAGGCGCGCACGCACGCCGCCCAGCCTGCCCCTACGGCCCTGCGCAGGTGTTACAGCATGCTTTCGGTGGCGGGCAGCTTGCTCTGCGGCTCGGGCGGCAAGGCTTCGCACGGCACCACCAGCCGCACGCACAAGCCGTTCGGCGTGATGTCCATCACCGCCAGTTCGCCGCCAATGGCGTCGGCCCGCGCGCGCATGCTGCGCAGGCCCTTGCCCAGGCTGTTGGGCGCGCCGGAGGGCGTGAGCAGCCCGCGGCCGTTGTCGCGCACCTCCAGCACCAGGGCCCGCGCCCGGTCCTGGGGGCTCACGCGCAGCTCGACCCGGCTCGCGCGGGAATGGCGCAGCGCATTCGACATGGCCTCCTGAGCCACCCGGCAGACCTGGGTGGCGGTTTCCGGCGACACCACGCAGCCCAGGGCCTCGGGGGCGATGTTCCAGTCCAGCGCAATGCCCATGCGCTCGAACGCGGGCCGCAAGCGGTAGCGCAGGTGCCCCAGCCGCTCGACGACGGTGGCGCTGCTCTGGTCGTCCAGGTCGTCGACCGTCATCTGCAGCTCCAGCAGGCAGGCCTGCAGCGCCATCGACAGGCCGTCGGAGCGAGACGCCTTCGGGTCCTGGCTGGCCAGCAAGGCCACCAGCCGCGAGCCGACGCCGTCGTGCAGGTCGTTGGCGATGCGGCGGCGCTCGGCCATCACCGCCGCCGTCTGCCGGCCATGGGCCACGCGGCGCAAGGAGAGGTAGCCAATGGTCACCACCATGGCCAGCACCACCACATTGACCGCCTGCAGCGTCCAGAAGGTGGTGGGCATGTCATGCGACATGACGTTGACGGCCGAGCCGGCCCGGATCACCTGCGCCGCCACCGGCGTGAGGTGCAGCGCCCCGGCCACGGCCGCCCATGCGAGCACCCAGCGGCCCGAGGCGCGGTGGCGCAGCCAGAACAGCAGCACCACCCAGGCCCCGATCGACAGCCACACGAACTGGTCTTCCAGAAAGTGCGGTAGGGAAAGGACCTGCTGCGCGAACATCACATGGCCTACAAAAGACCGCGGTGGGACGCAAAGCTCACCGCCTGCGCACGGGTGTGGGCGTGCAGCTTGCGGTAGATGTTCTTGACGTGCGCATTGACCGTCTGGGCACTGATGGTGAGCTGCAGCGCGATCTCTTCGGTCACGTACCCTGTAGCTACAAGTCGCAACACTTCTCGCTCCCGTGCCGACAGTGTTGCCTTGCTCTCCGGCGGGCGCACCGGGTTGACATTCGTGCGTTTGTGGTCAAGGTGCACGAGCAGGCGGCGCGCCAGCCGCGGCGTGATGGCGGCCCCGCCATTGACCACCTGCAGCACGGCCTGCGCATAGCTCTGGAACCACGCGTTCTTCACCAGGTAACCCGAGGCGCCAAGCTCGAAGGCATGCAGCACCTGGGGTTCGTCTTCCAGGGCGGAGATGACGATGATTTCGGCCGCGCTGCGGTGGCGCTTGGCCTCTTCGATCAGCTCGAAGCCGCTGCCGTCTCCCAGGCGAATGTCCACCATGAGCACGTCGAATTCATGCTGCAGCAGCAGGCGGCGGCCTTCGCGCAGGGTACCGGCCTGCCCTTCGAGCTGAATGCGCAGGTCGCCCAGCAATTCCTGGGCAATGACGCGTCGCACGAAGGGGTCGTCGTCGACCAGCAGAACGCGCACCGGTTTGGTTTGCTGACCGGTCAGAAAGTCCGGCCAGGGCAGCGTGTCGGCGGACGGTGAGAGCAACCCACCGAACTGACCCGGGGTGGAATATTTCCGCCCGCCGGGACCCACATCTGTCAACGCAATGTCGAGTTCGCTTTCCATTCCAACCCCTTTGTGACAACTAGAACAACCGTCTTCGTGACCAAAAGTTAATTTATTTCTACTCAGATTTTGACTTTCAACTTTTTTGATTACTTTGGTTGCATCTTGTTGCTACTCGCAGGTTATGTCCATCGAAAGTTGTAGTTTTTACTTTTGCTACCGCATGGGGAAGCGGTTTCTTGTGACCGGGCGCAACAGTGCAAAACACACCTTTCGCCATAGCCTCGCATTACCCAGCCTGGGGCATTTTTCATTCGTAGGGCCACGCAGAAACTGCACCTCGGTCGTCACGGAAGCATTTTTTTCCGTGCCACTGACCAGTAGCTGATGGCCGGATGGTCCGGTTGATCAGGTTTGATTCACACACCTATAGAGGAAGCATCATGAAGAAGACTCTCATCGCCGTTGCAGTGGTTCTGATCGGCAGCGTTGCTTCGGCAACGGGCAGCGTGGCTCTGGCAGCCACCAGCACCACGACGGGTTCGTCCAGCTCTGCCGGCTCGACCGCCGCCAGCTCCGGTACGGGCAGTGCACTCAGCTACAACGCGGCCAACTCCAGTTCGTCGGCCAACGCCGGTGCCTCGGGCAGCGCGTTCGCGGTTCCGGGCTTTGCCATTGGCGGCGCAGCCGCACACGGCGCCGCCACCACCCAGGGCAGCGTGACCAGCATTGCCGGCACCACCGGCAACGGCGTGGCCGTCGGTGGCGCCAACGCCTCCGCCAATGCCACCTCGGCCGCCAATGCCCACTATGCGGCCGGCGGCGCGAACGGCGTGAGCGGCAGCGCAGGCGGCGCTTCGGGCTCGCTGACCAACAACACGGCCGCAACGGCAGCCGGCCCTGGCGGCGGTTTGGCGGTGGTAACGCGCACCTCGGGCACCACGGCTGGCTACAGCGCCTCGTCGGGCGCGGTCAACGGCGTTGTCAACGGCACCACCACCGGGGCCACCGCGGGTTCTACGGGCGGCTCCACCGGCGTGAGCAACTTCCACTTCGGCAACGCCGGCACGTTCAGCAACGGTGGCGGCACCACCGGCGGCGCCATGGCCGGCGCAACCGCATCGGCTCCCTGAACCGGTACGCGCATCGGTTGTTGATCCCGAAATGGGGAGGGGCCCACGCCCCTCCCCGGTCACCCAAGGAGTCAAAAAATGAAGAAGCTGATTTTCTTTGCGCTGCTGACAGTTTCCGCGGCGGTCATGGCGCAGACGACCAACAACGGCGGCGCGAACAACGGTGCGTCCAGCTCGGCTACCACCTCCCAGGGCAACAACCAAGCCGTGACATTCACCAGCCCAGGCACCGTCAATTCCACGCTGACCAGCACCCAGAACGTCAACAGTTCCGGTGCCACCAGCCAGACGGTGGACTACCAGGGCAGCTACACAATCAAAAACGTGCCGTCGGTCAACGGCCCCAACCTCACCACCAGCAACGACACCTGCATGGGCAGCACAAGCGCCAGCGCCAACGGCCCGGGTGTGGGCATCAGTTTTGGCACCACCTGGACGGACGAGCACTGCAAGCGCCTGAAGATGAGCCGCGAGCTCTGGAACAAGGGCATGAAGGCCGCCTCGCTGGCGATGGACTGCATGGACCCGTCGGCCCAGGCGGCGCTGGAGATGACCGGCACCAAGTGCCCGCAGTCGATGACGGCGGACGAGCGCACCGGCGCCTACGGTCCGCAGGCCTCGTCGATCGGCGCGCCGCCTTCGCCGCCGCGCCCGTTGGCGGCAGCACCGGTTGCGCCCGTGGCGGTCGCTATGCCGGTGGCGCCTGTTGCGCCCCTGGCGCCAGCGGCTGCGTTGGCGCCGGTTGCACCTGCAGCACCTGCGCAAGTCGCCGAGCCGGTCGCCGCCATCGCGCCATCCGCACCGCTCGCCCTGCCCGCCCCGGCGCCTGCAACGGCGCCGTTGCCCGCACCGCCCGCACCCATCGCCGAAACGCTCCCCGCGCCAAAGCCGGCTCCTGCCGCGGCGCAGGCGGTGGCCTTCGCGCAGGTGGCCGAGCGGGCCGACGTGGTGCCCGTGGCCAGCGCCACGGTGACGGCCATCGACCCGACCGACGTGGCCGCCATCCGTGCCGCACGCCTGCTGGGCGAGCCGGTGGGCGACATCGCGGCCGTGGCGCGGTCGACGGACTACCCGCAATGAACGCCGGGAGTCCACGATGACCAGGACACTGCTCTTCTGGACGGCGGCCTGTTGCCTGGCAAGCCTGGCAACGGCCGCGGCGGCGGCACCGCCCAACCCCAAGGTGCTGCGCATCGAACGCATGCCCATGGGCAGCGGTCTGCAGAACGCCCGGGGCACCGACAACGCCGAGCCGGTTGGCGACCTGGGCGTGTGGCACGTGCCGCAGTACATGCCGGGCTACCCGACGTCGGCCACCATTTGGCCGCGCGTGATCATTCTTCAATGCGCCACCGACCTGTGCGCGGGCTACGAGGTCACGCCCGAACTGGGCCGCGGCGAGTACCTGTTCTTCCTGCCCGCGGGAAGATAGCGCGGGCCGGTCGAAGGCAAGGTACGCAACGCGCGCCACATCGCCGATGTGGTGCGCGTTGCCTTACCCTTCGCGCATGACCTCTCTCGTGCGCTTTCTGCGGGCCCTGTTGCGTGCCCTTGCCACCGCGCTGGTTGTTCCACTGCTGCTCTTCGAGGAGTGGGGCTGGGAGCCGCTGGCGGCCCTGGTGGCGCGGCTGGCCCGGCTCCCCTTCTGGGCCGCGCTGGAAGACCGGTTGCGGCGCCTGCCGCCGTGGGGCGCGCTGCTGGCGTTCTTCGTGCCGGTGGTGTTGCTGCTGCCGGTGAAAGTGCTGGCGCTCTTTCTCTTCAGCAACGGCCATGCCGCCACCGCGGTCACTTTGCTGGTGGTGGCCAAGCTGATCGGCACGGCCATCGTCGCGCGGATCTTTCAGCTGGTCGAAGGCCCGCTGATGCGCATTCCCTGGTTCGCTCGCTGGTATCCGCGCTGGAAGGCCTGGAAGGATCAGGTGCTTGCGCTGGTGCACCAGAGCCGCCCCTGGCGCATGGTGCGGGCCATCAACCGGCGCATTGCGCGCGGCTGGCGTCGCTTCAGGGAAAACTAGTCGGCTATTTTTACCCGGGTATATTGCGCATTTATTTTCACCCGGGTAATATTTGCCGCATGCACATTTCATCGGACACCCGGCGCGCGCTGACGCGCCAATACAAGGACAGCGTGCGGCCGGCCGGCGTGTTTGTCGTGCGAAACACGTCGAGCCAACGCGTCTACGTGGCGGGCAGCCTGGACGTCGAAGGCGCCATGAACCGGGCGCGCTTCGAGCTCAACCTGCGCTCCCACCGCAACAAGGCGCTGCAGCACGACTGGCTGGCCCAGGGCCCGGCGCACTTTTGCATCGAGGTGATCGACCGGGTGAAGGAACGCCCCGACGACCCGGCCTTCGACCGCGCCGACGAGCTTCAAAAGCTGCTGGCGCTTTGGCAGGAAGAGCTGAAATGCTTTGGCGCACAGGGCTACAACAAGCCATGAACGGCGCCGACGCCCTCGCGTTCTGCCTGACCCTGGCGCGAGCCCACGCCAGCCTGAGCCAGCGGTTGGACGAAGACCTCGGCGCCTTCCACGGGTTGAATTTCAGCGACTTCACCCTGCTGTGCCAGTTGATGCGCGCCGACCAAGGCCGCATGCCGATGGAGCGGCTGGCGCGCACGCTGGGCGTGTCGATGTCGGCGCTGGTACGCCGGCTCGCGCCGCTGGAGAAAACCGGCCTGATAGAACGCGTGGCCGGCCCCGCCAACGACCCGCGCCGCCACGCGGCCCTGCGTGCCGGCGGGCGGCAACTGATGCAGGCCGCCGTCACCACCGTCGAGGCCCATTGCAAGGACGCCGTGCAAGCAATCGAGCGCGAACGCCTGTCTTGTGCCCGCGACGCGCTGCAAGCCCTGTGCAAGGACAACGAACCGCACGCCTGAGCGCACCAACGAGTAGATTACGCACCTCGTTTCGACCGGCCCCCGGGAGAACAAAGAAATCTGACATGCCACCCGATACGACCCCCATCCACCTGATTGTTTTCGCCGGCCCCAAGCGCATCGCCCAGGGAACGAAGGCCGAGGTGCTGGCGCAGTTGCGCGAGCACAAGGACAACACGCCCTACCTCATATTCGATGCGCAGACCGGCGAACTGCTCGACTTTGACGTTCACAACCAGGCCGGCGTCGTGGCGCATGCGGCCGGCGCCGAGACCCATGACGACACCCCGCGCGGCGTGGGTCGCCCGAGGCTGGGCGTGGTGGCGCGCGAAGTCACCCTGCTGCCGCGCCACTGGGACTGGCTCAACCGCCAGCCCGGCGGTGCCTCCGTCGCGCTGCGGCGCCTGGTTCAGGAGGCAAGCCGCGTCAACGCCGACCGCGACGCCGTGCGCGCATCGCGCGAAGCCGCTTACCGCTTCATGACCGTGATCGCCGGCGCCCTGCCCGGCTTCGAGGAAGCGACCCGCGCGCTCTTTGCCGGCGAGCGCAATCGCTTCGAGGCACTGATCGACGCCTGGCCCGCGGATCTGCGCACCCACCTTCAAACACTGTCAGCCGCCGGCTGGAGCACCACTTCATGAGTACGACGACCCCCGGCAGCGGCACCCGCGCCGGCCCCCAAGCCAACCTGCAAGGCGTGCCCGTGGCGCCCGTGAACGCATCGCGCCCGCTGTGGAAGGTGTTTCTCTTCTTTCTGGCGCCGATGCTGCTCAGCAACATCCTGCAGTCGCTGTCGGGCACGCTGAACAACATCTACGTGGGGCAAATGCTCGGCGTGGGCGCGCTGGCGGCGGTGTCGAGCTTTTTTCCGGTGATGTTCTTCTTCATCGCCTTCGTCATCGGGCTGGGCGCGGGCGCCTCGGTGCTCATCGGCCAGGCCTGGGGCGCGCGCGACGTCGCCAAGGTGAAGGCGGTGGCCGGCACCACGCTGTCGGTGGGCATCCTCATGGGCCTGCTGATTGCGGTGTTCGGCGGCATCTTCACCACGCCCATGCTGGCCGCGCTGGGCACGCCGCCCGACGTGCTGGCCGACTCCACGCGCTACGCCCGCATCATGCTGATCGCGATGCCGGGCCTGTTCGTGTTCCTGATGTCCACCGCCATGCTGCGCGGCGTGGGCGACACGGTCACGCCGCTGTTCACGCTGGTCATCTCCACGCTGGTCGGGCTGATGGTGACGCCCGCGCTCATTCGCGGCTGGGGCGGCCTGCCGCAGCTTGGCGTGGCCAGCGGCGCATGGGCCACGGTGGTGGCCTTCGTGGTGGCCACGGTGTGGCTGGGTTTCAGGTTGCGCCAACGCAAGAGCCCGCTCGCGCCCGACGCGGAGTTCTTGCGCAATCTGCGCATTCAGCCGCAGTTGCTGAAGGCGGTGCTCAAGATCGGCGTGCCCACGGGCGTGCAGATGATCGTGGTGGCGCTGGCCGAAGTGGTGCTGCTGTCGATGGTCAACAGCCACGGCTCCAGCGCCACCGCGGCCTACGGTGCGGTGAACCAGGTGGTGGCGTACGTGCAGTTCCCGGCCATCTCGATTGCCATCACCGCGTCGATTCTGGGCGCGCAGGCCATCGGCGCGGGCCGTGCCGACCGGCTGGGCGCCATCGCCAAGACGGCGCTGCTGATGAACCTGGTGCTCACCGGCGGCCTGGTGCTGCTGGGCTACCTGTTCTCGCGCCACCTGATGGCCTTTTTCATCACCAGCGAGCCGGTCATCGAAATTGCGCAGACGCTGCTGCACATCATGCTGTGGAGCCTGGTGATGTTCGGCATGGCCTCGGCGCTGTCGGGGATCATGCGGGCCAGCGGCTCGGTGCTGGTGCCCACGCTGATCTCCATCGTGTGCATCCTGTGCGTGGAGGTGCCCGTGGCCTATGTGATGGGCCATCGCCTGGGGCTGGATGGCATCTGGATTGCCTACCCCGCAACCTTCGGCGCCATGCTGCTGCTGCAGACGGCTTACTACCAGCTGGTGTGGCGCAAGAAGGCGATTCACCGGCTGGTGTAGCGCCACACTGCCTTCAGCGGGTCAGCCCCCGTCGAAGGCCTTTTGCACCGCGGCGATGTCGAGCTTCACCATCTCCATCATGGCCTGCATCGCGCGGGTGGCCTTGGCCGGGTCCTTGTCCTGGAGCATGCGGATGATGGCGGTGGGCGCGACCTGCCACGACACGCCGAAGCGGTCGGTGAGCCAGCCGCACTGCACGGGCGCACCGCCGCCTTCGAGCAGCTTCTCCCAGTAGCGGTCGACCTCGGCCTGCGTCTCGCACTTGACGTACATGGAGATGGCCGGGTTGAACCTGTGCTGCGGCCCGGCGTTGAGCACCATGAACTCCTGCCCTTCTAGCTCGAAGGTGGCGGTGAGCAGCTTGCCCTTCTTGTCGGGGTGGGCGTCGCCCCAGAGCAGCGTGTCGGTCACGCGCGAGTTGGCGAAGATGGCGGTGTAGAACCTCAGCGCGTCTTCGCCGTTGCCGTCGAACCAGAGGCAGGGAACGATCTTTTGCATGCGGGTCTCCTTCGCTTGACGGTGAACCAAGGTCGTAGGTGTTAAGGCGGCGAGCGGCCCTTGTCAACCCGTGGGGGCCCGCGCAAGCTGCACCCGAAACCCGACGCCCCTGCCCGGCAACAGCCCTTCGACAATGGCCACGCGCCCGCCCATGCGGTGCACGGCCTGCATCACGATGGCCAGGCCCAGCCCCGAGCCGCTCGCCTCCTGGCCCACCCCACGGTAGAAGCGCTCGAACACATGCGGATGCTCCACCGCGGGAATGCCGGGGCCGTCGTCCACCACCGAGAGCATCAGGCCCACGCCCTCACGCTCACCGCCTTGCCCTGCACGAGCTGATGCCGCGGCAGCAATGACGCCCGCGGCGGCCCCGCCCTACCAGCGGTAGGTGGCCGTGGCCACCGCCGTGCGCGGATAGCCGTAGTAGCAGTTGCCGTAGCCGCAGTTGGCGATGTAGGTCTTGTTGGTGAGGTTGCGCAGGTTCAGCGCCAGGCTCCAGCGGTCGATGTCGTAGCCGACCATGGCGTCGAACACGGTGGACGCCGGCACCCGGTTCGGCGCCACCGATTCACCGTCGCCATAGTTCGCGCCGGTGTAGCGCGCACCCAGACCCACCTTCACGCCATTGGCAAAGCGGTAGTCCGCCCACACCGACAGCCGGTGGCGCGGCACGGCCGTGGCCTGCTTGCCGACTTCGCTCGGGTTGGCGCTGGCCGTGACGACGGCACGCGGCGTGTAGCTGTAAGACGCCGTCAGGTTCATGCGCGCCACCAGCTCGGTGGTGGCCTCCAGCTCCAGCCCGCGCACCGAGATTTCGCCGGTCTGCTTGGGCAGGAAGTTGCCGTCGTAGCTGATGTAGTTCTTGCGCCGCAGGTCGAACACGGCCGCGCTGTACATCTCCTTGCGGCCAGGCGGCTGGTAGCGCACGCCCGCCTCGTACTGCCTGCCGCTCTCGGGCTTGAACGGATCGCCCGACACCGGGTCGATGACGCCCGTGGGCGCAAACGACTCCGAGTAGCTCACATACGGTGCCCAGCCGCTCGGGTGCAGGTAGACCAGGCCCGCGCGGCTGGTGAGCTTGTGGTCGCGAATGCGCTGGCGCGAGCCGTCCAGGCGGCTGTCGATGGTGCTGTTCGCACTGTCGTAGCGCCCGCCCAGCGTCAGCGTCCAGCGCTCGCCCCACTTGATCTGGTCCTGCAAGTACACGCCCGTTTGCGTGAGGCGGGTGATGCCGTCGAAGTACGGCGCGGGCACATGGATGGGGCCGCCGTACACCGGCGCATAGGCGTTCAGCAGCGAAGCGCTGCCCCCGCTGAAGGTGAACTGGTCGATGCGGGTGCGCTGGTAGTCCAGGCCCACCAGCACCTTGTGCTGCGTTTCGCCCCAGCGCAAGTCGGCCTGTGCCTGGTTGTCGAGCGCCACCGCGCCAATGTTCTCGCGGCTGCCGAACACGCTGCGCGCGAGCAGCTGAAAGTTGGCCGGGTCGGCGGCAAAGTCGGGGTTTACCGTGGCAAAGCCCGACAGCTGCGTGCCCTTGTAGTCGAGCTTCTGGTGCGCGTAGCGCGCGTTCTGCCGCACCGTCCAGGTGTCGTTGATGCGGTGCTCGAACTGGTAGCCGAGCATCTCCTGGTCCTGGTTGAAGCGGTCGAAACCGGGCTCGCCCACCGACAGCGTCGACGGAATGTAGGTGCCGATGGCGGTCGGCTCCAGCGAGCCGATCTTCGGCCGCGCACGGGTGTACACGCCGCTGCGCGTGCGGGTGAACTGCGACAGCAGCGTGAGCGTGGTGTCGCTCGACGGCTTCCAGGTGAGCGACGGCGCAATGTAGCTATGGTCGTCGGGCTCTTTCAGGGCCGGCAGTTGCGCGTCGCGCAGCACGCCGGTAATGCGGTAGAGCACCTTGCCGTCGGCGTCCAGCGCGCCCGAGAAGTCGCCCGCCACCTGCTTGCGGTTGTGGTCGCCCAACTGCACCTGCAGCTCGCGCACGGGCTCGGCCGTGGGCCGCTTGGAAACCACGTTGACCACCCCGCCCGGCCCGCTCATGCCGTACAGCACCGACGACGGGCCGCGCAGCAGCTCGATGCGCTCGGCGCCGTAGTTCTCGGTGCGCCAAACGCCCCAGGTGCTGTTGTTGCGCAGCGGCAGGCCGTCCAGGTAGAAGCCCGGCGAGTAGGCGTCGAAGCCGCGCAGCGAGATCCAGTCGTAGCGCGAGTCCGCACCGTAGGTGGTGGTCGACACGCCCGGCGTGTAGCCCAGCGCGTCTTTCAGGTTGGTGGCGCCAATGGCCTCGATGCGGTCGGCCGTGATCACCGAGATGGACTGCGGCGTTTCGATGATGGGCGTGTCGGTCTTGGTACCGGTGGCGCTGCGTTTGGCCACGTAGCCCTGCACGCGGCCGGTGGCGCTGTCTTCACCGTCGGCCGTGACCGTGACGGCCGGCAAGGTCGAGGCACCGGTGGTGGTGCTGGTGGCCGGCGCGGTCTTGATGACCGCGGCGTTGCCCTCCATGGTGGCGGCCAGGCCGCTGCCGGACAGCAGCCGGTCGAGTGCCTGGCGCGGCGTCAGGTTGCCGGAGATGGCCGGCGCGGTCTTGCCGGCCACCAGGCTTTGCTGCACCACGAGCTGAATGCGCGTTTGCCGCGCCCAATCGTTCAGCGCCTCGGCCAGCGGCTGCGCGGCAATGCGAATTTGCTGCGTGCTGCCTTCGCCTTGCGGCTGTGCCAGCAGCGGCGAGCTCGCCAAGGCCAGCGGCAGGGCCAGGCCAAGGGCCAGCGCCAGCGGGGCCGGCTTCATCTTCAAGCGGTTCATGAAAAAGCGTCTTCCAGGTAGTGAATACAAACAGTTCTTATCTGGGCTGACGCATGAGCCGGCGGAAATCCCGTATCCGCGAAGAAATAATTTTTTGGAACCCCGCCGTGCGGGGGGATGGACCACGGCTGCGCCGGGCGGGCGGGCGGGGTCAGTGGGCCGAAACGATCTCGGCCACCGCCCCGGCCTCTTTCAGCCGCACCGGCAAGGCACTAGGCAACGCGCGGCGCAGCGTGCGTGGGTCGCGCGGGTCGAAGGTGCCGCTCAGGCGCAGCGCCGCCACCGGCGGGTCGGTCACCACCAGGCCGGTGTTGCCGTAGCGCTCCAGCTCGGCCAGCGCTTGCGAGAGCGGCGTGTCGACAAAGCTCAGCCGGTGTTCGCGCCACGGCGCGATGCCCTCGCGCGGCACCGCCGACACGGCCGTGAGCACGCCCTGCGCGTCGCTTTCCACCTGCTGGCCCGCGGTGAGAAAAACGGCCTGAGCCTCCTGAGCCTCCTTCGCCGCCGCGTTGCGCGCGACGCGCACCTTGCCCTCTTCCACCGACACCCGAGCGCCTTCACGGCCCTGAGCGCCGGCCATGCCCGGCGTGTAGCGCACGGCAAAGCGCGTGCCGACCACCCGCACCCGCAGCGGCCCGGCCAGCACGTCGAACGGGCGGGTCGCGTCGGCCTGTACCGCGAAGACCACCTGGCCATCGTGCAGCGTGACCTCGCGGCGGTCGCGAAACAGCCGAATCTCGATGCGGGTGGCGGTGTCCAGCCGCAGGCGGGTGCCGTCGGGCAGCGGCACGTCGAGCTGCTGGCCGCGCTGGGTGGCAAAGGCCTGCTCGAACACGGGCTGCGCCTGCAGGTGGCTCCAGCCCAGGTACCCCGCCCCCACGGCCATGCCCGCGCCGGCCAGGGCCAACGCCGGCCGCAGGAAGGCGCGGCGCGTGGGGGCCGGCGCGTTGCCCGCGAAGCCGCTGCGCCAGGCCGCCACCGTCTCGGGCGAAATCGCGTCCATCAGCTTCCAGCGCGACTCCCACTGGCGGTAGGCCTCGCCATGCTGCGGGTCGGCCGCGCGCCAGGCCTGGAACGCCTCTTCGTCGGAGGCGAACCAGTCTTCGCGCTGGCGGCGCACAAACCACTCCAGCACCTCCTGTCGCAGGCGCGATGCGTCTTCCGGCTGTGGTGGCGGTGATAGCGGTGATGGCGGCGGCAATGGTGGGGTCATGCTCGGCGAGCGCTCCTATGGATGTAGACGCGCGAGCGGTGCAAAACCCGGTAGCGCGCGTTCTCGCTTCTTGTTCATCGGGGGCCTTGCGGGCCATGCGTGCGCTCCTGGCACGCCCAGCAAGCGTCCATGGCGATGCGCAGCTGCATCTCCACCGTGCGCACCGAAATGCCCATGCGCTCGGCCACCTCGGCATACGAGAGGCCGTCGAACTTGTAGAGCACGAAGGCTTCGCGGCAGCGCAGGGGCAGCTTGTCGATGGTTTCCACCATGGCCGCCAGCCCCTGGCTGGACGACAGGATGGTGTCGGGCTCGAAGGTCTCGGGGCCGATAAAGTCGTCGAGCTCGACCGGCGCTTCGTCCGCACCGGCTACCTCGCCGCCCGCGCGCACGCTGGTGCGGCGATGGTGGTCGGTGACCAGGTTGCGGGCGGTGCGGTACAGCAGCGCCCGCGGGTCGCGCACCACGCTGCCGGTGCGCTGCGCCTCGTACACGCGGGCGTAACTCTCCTGCGCCAGGTCGGCCGCCGTGGCGCGGTCGGACACCTTGCGGGAAAGAAAACTCAGCAGTTCGCGGTAATAGCGTTCGAACACAGGTGCACCACCGCCGCAGAAGGCGGGTCGAAGTCCAGGGGCAGGTTGGCTTCGACACGGCGTGGCTGACCTGATGCGATTCAGAAAACGGGAAGCCGGGATTATCCCTGCGTTCTTGCCCGGGCTTGGCGGGTTTCGCGCATTCCTATGGGCACACAGGCGGCCATTTGCATGGGCGCCGCCTTTTCAATTGCGCAGTGCTGGGTGAAAACAAAATTACTCAAGGCCGTCGAAATATCTTCGTCTAACAGTTTTCGGTTATTTCACAATTTAGAGATTCTGCATACCGTAGCGCGGTCTCGAGAATTAATTTTCAGCATCGAGACGGGTGAATACTTTCATGGCATTCTAATTTTCAACTCAACCTGCACCGAGAAAAATTCGAACACCTTCGCACACGGTCGCTGGCTCTCACGTCGACATTGAAAAGGCAAAGAACCAACTGAAGGAAGAAATTTCTCGAATTGGCGTCCTCAAGACCGAAACCGAAACAACCCGGGTCATGGTCGGCATCGGCGAGGAGTTCAAGGAAGAAATCCGGGAGGCTGCGGGCCGGCTCTTGACGCAATGCCGCGCGTACCAGGAAAAGCACGGCCAGCGGCCGAATAATTGATAAGGCCGGATCTGACCATGGCCAAACAAATCGTCATACGCGGTGGCAATATCACCGTGGCTTCCATTCAAAGCCGTCCCAATGAATACACAACCGGCGGCAAGGCGACCTCGCTCAGTGTCTATTGCGGAGAGGTCAAAAGCCTCGACAAAAGAACGCCGGGGCCGGTTTGGGAAATTGCCAAGGGCTGCGCGCACAGCAAGATCACGGCGGTCGACATGGCAATCTTGAAGAAAGCAGGTGCAAAAATAGAAAGCAATGCGCTTCCCGGCGCGCCGAAGCATTGCCTTGTTTCCGAAATCAGCATTGAAGACTTTGTTGAAATATTCAAGAAAAATGCAATGATTTTTGAAAATTAATTCTTTCCACCCAAAGACCGCCATCGCGTGCGGTCTTGTGCGCGGACGCACGGCCTGCCTCCGCGCACTTTTGCTCGACCGCATTCAGAATGTCGTCAGCATGACCACTTCAACCCCACCCGAAGACGCTCGCGCTCTCGCACGCACTTATGCCATCGCGATGCACGGCGACCAGAAGTACGGCCCCCACCCTTACGTTCACCACCTGGACGCCGTCGTCGCCCTGCTCCAGCCCTATGACCGCACGGCCCAGGTCATCGGCTACCTGCACGACGTGGTGGAAGACACCGATGCCACGGTCTCGCAGGTTCAGGAACGTTTTGGCGACCTGGTCGCGCGCTGCGTGGCGCTGCTGACCGATGCGCCCGGCGACACCCGCAAAGAGCGCAAGGCCAAGACCTATGCGGCCTTGGCGCTGGTAACCGGCGACGAAGAACTGGCGCTGGTGGTCAAGGCGGCCGACCGGCTGGCCAATGTGCGCGCCTGCGTGGCCGACGGGCACCGCAGGCTCTGGGACACGTACCACGGCGAGCAGCCGACCTTTCGCGCGGCGGCGTTCCGACCCGGGCAATGCGACCCGCTGTGGGCGGAGCTGGACACGCTGCTCTCTCCGGTCAACGCGCCGGACAACGCATCGGCCTAAGCGGTGCGCCCCTTCGGCAAGGGGTTCGAAAACACCATCACCCCGTCATCCACCGCGCCGAAGCGCAGGCTCAGCAAGTCGCGCGCGTAGTTCTGATGCACCCGCCACGGCGTGCGCGCGCCCTGCTTGGGAAACTTGCCGACCGCGCGCGTCACGTAGCCCGATGAAAAGTCGAGCCACGGTTCGGGCGCCAGCGTGGGGTCGTCGTTGCGAGGCGTGCACTGCGCCCAGCCGTGCTTGTGCATGTGGTTGAGCAGCCGGCAGACATACGCGCAGGTCAGGTCGCTCTTCAGCGTCCATGAGGCGTTGGTGTAGCCGAAGGACGATGCCAGGTTGGGCACGTCGCTGAACATCATTCCCTTGTAGTTGAAAGTGCTGGCGGGCTCGACGCGGCGGCCGTCCACCTCGATCTGCACGCCGCCCAGCACTTCGAGTTCGAGGCCCGTGGCGGTCACCACCAGATCGGCCTCCAGCTCCTTGCCGGATTGCAGCCGAATGCCGCGCGGCGTGAAGGTGTCGATGTGGTCCGTCACCATCTCGGCGCGGCCAGACTTGAGCGCGGCGAACAGGTCGCCGTCGGGCACCAAGCACACGCGCTGGTCCCACGGGTTGTAGCGCGGCGTGAAATGCGTGGCCACGTCGTAGCCCGGGCCCATCGCATGCCGCACGCCACCGACGATGAGCCGCTTCACCCGCTCCGGCCGGCGCCGCGCTAGGCGAAAGAAGAACATGGCCAGCAACACGTTCTTCCAGCGCGTGAGGCCGTACGCCAGCCTTGCGGGCAGCACGCGGCGCAGCCGATTGGCAATCGGGTCTTCGGCCGGGCGCGCCACCACATAGGTGGGCGAGCGCTGCAGCAGCGTGACGTGCGCGGCCGTCTTTGCCAGCGCGGGCACGAGCGTCATGGCGGTGGCGCCACTGCCGATGACGACCACGCGCTGGCCGCTCACGTCCAAGCCGTCGGGCCAGTGCTGCGGGTGCACGATGCGGCCGGTGTAGTCGGCGGTGCCTTTGAATGGGGGCGTGTAGCCCGCGTCGTAACGGTAGTAGCCGCTGCACAGAAAAAGAAAGTTGCAGCGCACGCGCACCGGCAGCCGGTTGGGGCCGTGCTCTGCATCGACCGTCCAGCAGGCGTCGGCCGTGGACCAGGCGGCGCGCACCACGCGGTGGTTGAAGCGCGTCTTTTCATTCACGCCATGCTGTGCCGCCGTCTCGCGCAGGTAGTCGAGGATGGCCGGGCCGTCGGCAATCGACTTGGCCTGGGTCCATGGGCGGAAGCGGTAGCCCAGGGTGTACATGTCGGAGTCGGAGCGCACGCCGGGGTAGCGAAACAGGTCCCAGGTGCCGCCGCTGCGCTCGCGCCCTTCGAAGATGAGGTAGCTGCGCCCGGGGCATTTCGCCTGCAGGTGACACGCCGCGCCGATGCCCGAAAGGCCGGCACCGACGATCAGCACATCGACGTGTTCTTCTTGCGGCTGGGGCATGTCGTCTCCTTGAGTCGGGCTCGGCCCCGATGCTTATGTCGGGCCGGGCCCGCGTGCGGCGGCAGGCCCGCCGCGAATCATCAGCCACGCGCTGGCCGCGCTCAGCACCGCCAGCCCCGCGCCCAGCAGCATCACCCAGCGAAAGCCCGCCACGAAGGACTCTGCCACGGCCTTCTTCACCGCCGCTGCGGTGGCGGCGTCCAGCCCCGGTGGCACCACCGCGCCGGCCAGCTTGCTGCGCTCGCCTTGCAGAAAGGCCGTGAGCTGCGCCGACGCGCCCATGTCGCGCAGGTGGCCGGCCAGCGCGGTGTCGAAGGCCCAGGCCATGATGGCGCCGAACACCGCAATCGCCAGCACCGCCGCCGCGCGCGACACCGCGTTGTTCACGCCCGAGGCCACGCCCGCCATGTCGGGCCCGACCGCGTTCATCACCGTGGTGGTGAGCGGCGCCACCGTTACCGCCATGCCCAGGCCCAGCACCACCACCGCGGGCAGAAAGCCGCTCCAGTAGCTCGCCCCCACGCCGGGCACCGCGAACAGCGCGAAGCCCACCGCCGCAATGGACGGGCCCGCCACCAGCGGTATGCGTGGCCCGAAGCGGTCGACCAACTGCCCGGCCCAGCCCGACAGCGCGAACATGATGAAGATGAACGGCAGCAGCGCCGCGCCCGCGACCGTGGCCGAGTAGCCCTGCACCTGAATCAGGTTGAGCGGAAAAAAGTACAGCCCGCCGCCCAGCGCCGCATACAGCAGCAGCGTCAGCAGGTTGGCCCCGCTGAAGTTGCCGATGCGCAGCAGCCCGAGCGGCAGCATCGGCGAGCGCACGTTGCGCTCGGCCACCACGAAGCCCACGCTGCCCGCCACGCCGATGGCCACGGCCGCGAGCACAGCCGGCGCCCCCCAGCCCTGCGTCGGTGCCTCGATGAATGCGTAGACGATGCCGCCGAGCCCGGCGGTCGCCAGCAGCGCGCCCCACGCGTCCAGCCCGCCGCCGGCCGAGGCGCCGCGGCTTTCGGGCACATGGCGCCACACGATCCACAGCACCAGCAAGGCCATCGGAACGTTGATGAGGAAGGCCCAGGTCCACGAGAAGTGATCGACCAAAAAGCCGCCCAGCACCGGCCCTATGGCCGCGGTGATGCCGCTGAAGCCCGACCAGGTGCCGATGGCCTTGCCGCGCTCTTTTTCCGGGAACGACGCGCTGATGAGCGCCAGGCTGCCCGGCACCAGCAGCGCCGCGCCCACGCCCTGCACTGCGCGCGCCGCAATGAGCTGCTGCACGCTGCCCGCGAGCGCGCAGCCCACGGACGACACGGCGAAGATGCCCACGCCAATGGCAAAGATGCGCCGCCGCCCGTAGTGGTCGCCCAGTGCGCCGCCCACCAGCAACAGCGCCGCGAGCAGCAAGGCATACGACTCGACCACCCATTGCGCCTGGAAGGCGGTGGCGCGCAGGTCGGCCTGGATGGCTGGCAGCGCCACGTTGACCACGGTGCCGTCGATGAAGGCCATGCTGGAGCCGACGATGGCCGCGGCCAGCACCCAGGGTTTGGAGGCTTCAGGGCAAGCGCCGGGCGTGGTGCCGATCTGTGCCATTGGGGGTCTCCTTGCGATGGGATTCCTGTATTGCTCCTTCCACCTTTGGGGGAAGGTTGGGATGGGGGCTGCCCCCGCACCATACGCCGTGCCCGTTCAAGCGCCGCCGTGCCCCCACCCCGGCCCTCCCCCAGCGGGGGAGGGAAAAATACTCACGTCGCGCAGGCAGTGGCCGTGGGGTTCGCCCGCGCCGCGCTCACACTGCGCGCCATCGCCGCAGCCGCTGCTGATGTCACGCGCTGCGCGCCCTGCGCCACCGCGTCCATGCCGCCGCCCACGGCCTCGCCGAAGTTCATCTGGCACACGACAGTGCGCGCCTCGTCGGAGCGGCGCAGCGTCCAGCTGAAGCTGGCATCGACCCGCCCGCCGTCGACCGCGTCGAACTGCCGCAGTTGCACCGCGATGCGCCACACCGGCTGCGAGGTCTGCCGACCGCCCTTGGTCACGTCGAGCGCACCCAGCCGGCCCGATATGCCGCTGGACAGCGCATCGCGCAGCTCGTTCTCGAAAGACGAAGCCCAGCGGTGCTGCTCGAGCACCTCCACCTGCACGCTGCCGTTGGGCTGGCGCACCAACATCTGCGGGCGCGCAAAACGTTCCGGCACGGCCACGGGTGCCAGCTCGATGTACAGCGGAGCGGCGCTGCCCAAGGTGGAGGGCGCCGCATCGGCTGCCGCCACCGGGCTGGCCAGCGTGTAGTAGCTGTCGGGCTTGCTGGCGCAGCCGACCAGCCCTGCCACCAAAAGCAAGGAGGCCAAGGGTGCCAGGAGTGCGTTGTTCGTCTTCATTTCTTGTCGTCCGGTTTGCCGCGCAACAGCGACTCGGGGTGGCGCTCCAGGTAGTCGGTCAGCACGCGCACCGAGCCGGCGGCGCGCGTGAGCTCCTGCAGCGTCTGGCGCATGTCCTGCTGCAGGGGCGAGTCGTCGGCCAGCGTGCGCTCGGCCGTGTTGACGGTCTTGCGCACGTCCTTCATGGCCGCGGCCAGCTCCGGCGTGACGTCGGTGTTGATGCGGTTGACCGTTTGCTCGGCGGCCGTCAGCGTCTTGTTGAGCGTGGCCAGCGTGGTGCGCAGGTCGTTCGCAATCTGCTCGTAGGGCACCTTGTTGAGCTTGGTCGCAATTTCCTGCACCTGCGACTGGATCTCGTCCAGGCTGTTGGCCACCGTGGGCAGCTCGATCGGGTTCTTGGTCACGTCGACCTTGACCGCCGGCGCCTTGGGGAAGAAGTCGAGCGCCACATACACCTGCCCGGTCAGCAGGTTGCCGTTGCGCAGCTGGGCGCGCAGGCCCTTTTCCGCCAGGAAGCGCAGCCGCTCCTGCTGCGTGGCGCGCGACTCGGGCTGGCTTGCGCCCGGCGTTTCGCGGCGGCGCAGGCGGTCTGGGTATACCTGCACCAGCACCGGCATGCGGAACTCGCGCTCGGCACGGTCGAACTCCACGCCAATGGACTTGACCTCGCCGATCACCACGCCGCGGAAGTCGACCGGCGCGCCCGGCGTCAGGCCGCGCAGCGACTGGTTGAAGTACATCAGCAGCGTTTGCGAAGGGCCGTCGGGCTCCTTCATGGCGGTGGCCTCGTCCTGCGCCAGCGCGAAGGAAGCGTTCTCCGTGGCGACCGGGCCCATGGCGTTTTCCGATGCCTGGAAGGCGATGCCGCCCAGCAGGATGGTGGCCAGCGACTGGGTGCGCAGCGTGAAGCCGCTGGCGCTCAGTTGCGCATCGATGCCGCTGGCCTGCCAGAAGCGGGTGTTCATGCCCACGAACTTGTCGTAGGGCGCATTGACGAACACGCGCATGGTCACGCCGCGCCCGTCGCCGTCGAGCTCGTAGGCCGCCACCTGGCCGACCTTGATGCGCCGGAAGTACACCGGCGAGCCCACGTCGAGCGAGCCTACGTCGGTGGCGCGCAGCAGAAACTGCTTGCCCGAGTCGTCGCGCGTGACGATGGGCGGGGTTTCCAGCCCGGTGAACTCGCCCGATGTTTCCTTGGACACACCCGCGTCGGCGCCAATGTAGGCACCCGAAAGCAAGGTGTTCAGGCCCGAGATGCCCGAGGTGTCCAGCCGCGGGCGCACGACCCAGAAGCGCGAGTCGGAGGCGGTGAAGCCTTCGGCGTCCTTGTTGAACTGCACCAGCACGCGCACATGCGAGCGGTCGCGCGCCAGTCGCAGGTGGGTGACCAGGCCGATTTGCACGTCTTTGTATTTGACGGTCGTCTTGCCGGCCTCCAGGCCTTCGGCGGTCTTGAAGGTGAGCACGACCTCGGGGCCGCGCTCCATCAGGATGCGCGCCACCAGCGTGATGCCGACCAGCGCCGCCACGATGGGGATGAGCCAGATGAGCGAGGGCAGCCACTCGCGCCGTCGCACCACGCGCGGCTTGGGCAGCGCAGCAGGGGCAGACGCGCTCGACGGGGGCGCCTGCGCCGGTTTGTGCTGGGGTTGGTCTTCGTCACTCATGCTGGTTTCCGGTCCCTGTTGTCATGTGCCTGCGCCATCTCGTTGTCTTGCAGGGTGGCTTGCGCCGGTTGGCTGTCCCAGGTGAGCTTGGGGTCGAAGCTCAGCGAGGCCAGCATCGTCAGCACCACCACCGACCCGAAGGCTGCAATGCCCACGCCCGCGGTGATCACCGCAAAGCCCTGGATCTGCACCAGCCCGGTCAGCAGCGACACCACGAAAACGTCGAGCATCGACCAGCGGCCGATGATTTCGATGATGTGATAAAGCTTGGAGCGCTCCCGCTGGCGCCAGCTGCTGCGGCGCTGCGCCAGCAGCACAAGCAAGAAAAGCACTGCCAGCTTGAACAGCGGCACCAGAAAGCTTGCAATGAAAACGATGGCCGCCAGGCCGTAGGCGCCCGACACCCAGAAATAGATCACCCCGCTCAGGATGGTGTCGTACTGCGCGCCGAACAGCGTGCGCGTGATCATCACCGGCAGCAGGTTGGCCGGGATGTACATCACGCAGGCCGCAATCAGAAACGCCCAGGTGCGCGTGAGGCTCTGCGGCTTGCGCGTGTGCAGGCGCGTGCCGCAGCGCCCGCAGGCGTCGCCTTCCTGCGCGTCTTGCCACACCGCGGCGCAATGTGGGCATGCCATGAGGCCGAGCGAGGCGGCGGTGGGGACGGGGGCGTCTTCTTCGTCCTCGTAGTTGTCGTCGTGCACGGGCGCTTCGCGCTTGCGCAGAAGGCCGAACAGCTTCATGCGGAGGCCTCGGCTTCGCTTTCTCCGTCGCGGTCGGTGTCACGCCCGCTGTCGGCGCCCTCTTCCTTCGGGCGAAACTTCATTTCCCAGAATGCGCCGGGGTTGAACGACAGCACCGCGGTGAGCAGCACCGTGAGCGCCACGAAGGCCCAGAGCGCCGGCCCCGGCACCACGGTGGCCATGCTCGACAGCTTCACGATGGCCACCAGCACGCCCAGCAAGAACACCTCGATCATTCCCCAGGGCCGCAGCGACTGCATCGAGCGCACCAGCAGCGCAAAGCCCACCGGGCGATGTTCGCGGCTCAGCGGCACCAGCAGGTACGCCAGGATGCACAGCTGCAGCAGCGGAAACAGAATGGTGGTGGCCAGCACCAGCAGCGCCACCAGCGACATGCCCTCCGCGCTCAGCGCCATCACCGCGCCGGCCAGCGTGGTCTGGCTGGTAAGGCCGCGCAGCTCGATCTCCACGATGGGAAACAGGTTGGCAATGGCGAACATGATCAGGCTGGCCACCGTGAGCGGCAGGATGCGGCGCTCTTGCTGACCGGGGTGGCGGTCGAGCTCCGTGCCGCAGCGCGGGCAGCGCGCCACGTCGCGCGGGTGCAGCGGGGCACGGCTGTAGAGCGCGTCGCAGCCCGTGCAGACCACGGTGTCGGGTACTTCTTGCATAGCCAAGTACCCTACCTCATTCAGCCGCCGTGGCCTGTCGTCCTGAGCCGCAGCGTGCTGAAAACCGCCGCCACCGCCGCGCAGCTCGCGGCCAGCACCAGGGCCACGACCGGCCCCTGCCCGCCATGCGGACTCCAGAAGCTGAAAACCGCCGCCAGCACCACCGCGCCCAGCGTCTGCCCGGTGAGGCGGGCCGTGCCCAGCATGCCGCTGGCCGCACCGCTGCGGTGCGCCGGCGGCGAGGTCACGATGGTGTGGTTGTTGGGCGACTGGAACAGCCCGAAGCCCAGGCCGCACAGCGCCATGCGCCAGGCGATGTCGGCATTGCCCGGGTGCGCCGGCAGCGCCGCCAGCAGCCCCAGGCCGGCCGCCATCAGCGCCAGGCCGATGCCGCCGAGAAGGCCGTCGGGGTAGCGGCCGATGAGCCGCCCGGCAATGGGAGCCATCACCACAATGGCCAGCGGCCAGGCCGTGATGAGCAGGCCGGCCTCGATGTGGCTGCGCCCGTACACCTCCAGCAGCAGAAACGGCAGCGCGATGTACGCCAGCATCTGCGCGCAGAACGCCGCCACCGACGTGCTCATTGACAGCGCGAACACCGGAATGCGCAGCAGGTCGATGGGAAACAGCGGCAGCGCCTGCTTGCGCTGGCGCCTCAGGTAGACGAAGCCGACCGCCACCCCCGCCAGCAGAATGCCCCAGGCCGAAGCCTGCGAGCCCGCGGCGCCCTGCACCGGGCCTTCGCGCACACCCAGCCGGTCCACGCCCAGGAACACCAGCGAGAACATCAGGATGTTGAGCGCCACGTCCACCGGAGAAAACCGCAGCCCGGCCGCCGGCGCCACGCGGTTGAACGGCAGCGCCTTCATGCCCAGCGCAAAGGTGATGATGCCCAGCGGCACGTTGATGGCAAAGAGCCACGGCCACGAGGCCACCGACAGAATGGCCGCCGCCACCGAAGGCCCGGCGACTGACGACGTGGCCACCACCAGCGAATTGACCGCCATGCCCTTGCCCAGTTGCGACGACGGATAGGTCAGCCGCACCAGCGCCGCGTTCACGCTCATGATGCCGGCCGCGCCCAGCCCCTGGAAGGCGCGCGCCGCAATCAAGGTGCCCAGCGAATTGGCGAAGGTGGCCGCCAGCGACGACAACGTGAACACCGCCATGCCCACCAGGTACACGCGCCGGTAGCCCACCAGGTCGCCCAATGAGGCCAACGGCAGCAGCATCACCAGCGTGGCGATCTGGTAAGCGTTGACCACCCAGATCGCCTGCGACGGGCTGGCCTGCAGCTCGCGCGCAATGCCCGGCAGCGCCAGGTTGACGATGGTGCCGTCCAGCACCGCCACGATCAGCCCGAGGATGATCACCAGCATCGCCCAGGCACGCTCTGGCTGGGCCAGCCCGTCGAGCGGTTGCGGGGCCGGGTTGTTGTCTGCGGCCACCGGGAGCGTGGCGCCTGCGCGTGCCGTGTTCATCAGGCTTGTTGGGTGCGTTGGGGTTTTCTGGTGGGCTCGGAGCGCACGCTGCCCAGCGTGAGCCAGGTGAGCACCAGCGCAATCAGCGCCCCGGCGGCCATGCCGGCCACCATCGGCAGCGGGCGGCCGTCGGTGAACAGGCCCACCACCGCCATGGCCAGCGCGCCCGTGAGCATCTGCAGCGTGCCCAGCAGCGCCGAAGCGGTGCCGGCAATGGCGCCGTGCATTTCGAGCGCCAGCACACCGGTGGTCGGAATCACCAGGCCCATGAAGCCCGAGGCAATGAAGTACAGAACGATGAGCACCCACATGCTGTCGCCGCCCGCCGCGAAGTACACGAACATCGCGACCATGGCCAGCCCGCAGCACACCACGCCAAACTTGACCAGATTGACCAGCCCATAGCGCTCGCCCAGCGCACCGGTGAACTGCGAGGCCGCAATGAAGGCCGCCGCGTTCACGCCGAAGGCCACGCTGTACATGGCGGGCGACAGGCCGTAGTGGTCGATCATCACGAACGACGAATTGGCCAGGTAGGTGAAAAAGCCCGCCATGGCAAAGCTGCCGATGAACACCAGACCCAGGTAGTGCCGGTCGCGCAGCAGCAGGCCGTAGGCCGCGAGCGCACTGCCCAGGCTGCTTTCGACGCGCTGCGAGGCGGGGCGGGTTTCGTCGAGCAGCTTGACCGTCATGGCCAGGCCCGCCACCGCGGCAATGGTCACGGCCCAGAACACGCCGCGCCAGCCCGCAAAGGAAATCACCACGCTGCCCACCAGCGGCGCCAGGATGGGCGACACGCTGAACACCAGCATCAGCAGCGACATGAGCCGGGCCGCGTCGGTGCCGGTGTGCAGGTCGCGCACCACCGCGCGCGGAATGGCCATGCCGGCCGCCGCGCCCAGGCCTTGCACGAAGCGCAGCACGATCAGCGTGTGGATGTCGGTGGCCATCGCACAGCCCACGCTGGCCAGCGCGAACAGCACAAGCCCGACATACAGCGGCGGCTTGCGCCCGACCATGTCGGACACCGGGCCGTAGAGCAGTTGCCCCGCGCCAAGTGAAAGAAAGAACGCCGTGAGGCTCAATTGCACCGCGCCGATGTCGGCATGCAGGCTCTGCCCGATGGCCGGCAAGGCCGGCAGATACATGTCGATGGCGAAAGGCCCGATGGCCGAGAGCAGGCCCAGCAACAGGGCCATCTTGAAGAAAGGAGAAGAACGCATTGGCCCGATTGTCGCCAAGCCGGGCGATCGCTGCCCGCGTGGGGTCGGGAGCGAGGGCGTGCGAGGGAGGCCGAAGGAGCGACGCTAATTCTGGCGAAAGAATCGCGCCCCGCGAGGCGTTAGAACAAGGCTGCGATGCGCAGCCACCCCCTATTTGCCCGCGGGCCAGAACACCAGCGCCCGCAGCTCGATGCTGCGGCGCGCGGGCGCTTCGCGGGTGCCGGTCGGGTCTTCGAAGGCGGTGTGCGCGCAGAAGCGGGCCACGCCGCTCTGGCGCGAGTCGTGTGTTTTCAACAGCACCGCCTCGTCCGGGCGCAGGCGCGGAAACCAGTACCAGCTGTGCCGCGGGTTGTAGGTGAACAGGCAGGTCTCGCGCACTGTGTCGGGGTAGACAAGGTCGGTGGGCACCACGTCTTCGGGCGCGATGGAGCGGGCGTCGCACAGGGCCAGCGGCAGGCGCTCCACCGTGGCCAGCGGGCGCCACAGGTTGACGATGGCAAAGCGGTGCGCGAGGCGCTGCTCGGCCTCCTCGGGCGGCAGGTGCTCGCGCACGCGGCGCTCGGCGGCGTGCGCTGTCTGGTCGTTGTGCACGCGCTGCAACGGCGGGAGTGGCGGCAGGGGCTCGGGAGCTCCGCGCGCGCCCTGCGGGCTGTCGCGCAGCGTGTGGTCGAGCACCACGATCTTCTCGGCCCCGGTGACGTCGCGCAGCAAGGCTTCGCACTCGCGGTAGTAGATGTCGCGGATGGTCGCGTCGTGCGAAAAGTCGGCCAGCACGCTGCGGTGCGAAATCTGCGTGAAGCCGCTGCGCTCCAGCGACAGCTCGTTCAGCGCCACCAGCGGACGGCCGTCGCGGATGGTGACGCGGCGCGGCGCCAGCGCACCACTGTCCCACGGCGTGCCGGGCGGCGGCTCGAAGGTGTAGCGCACCGGGCGGGCCTGCGCCGCATCTCCAGTCGCGGCCTTCAGATAGTTCAGCTCGGCCTCCACTCCGGGCAGCGTTGCTGCCAGCATCTGGCCATTCGGTCCCACGCTCATGCGGTTTGACTCCTCAAGAAGGTTGATGCCGGAGGGTGAAGCCGACCGGTGCGGTGCCGGCGGTCCATGCCTCGGGCGAAGGCGCGCAACGCAAAGGCTATACCGCCGCCACGGGGGTGGAACGACGCAATAAAGATGACCTTGCTCAGCGGCAGGTCGGTGCGCTGCAAGGCTTGACCGGCCCGACCTTTCCGACAACTCCATAAAACCATCCAACACCGGAGACAACCCATGAACCCCGTCGAACAGAGAACCATCTCGAAGATGAGCTGGCGGCTTTTGCCGCTGCTGATGATCAGCTACTTCATCGCCTACCTCGACCGCGTGAACCTCGGCTTTGCCGGCGCGGCCATGTCCAAGGACCTGGGCTTCACCGCCGCCGTGTTCGGCAGCGCGGCCGGCATCTTCTTTCTGGCGTACTTTCTGTTCGAGGTGCCCAGCAACATGGCGCTGGAGCGCTTTGGCGCGCGCCGCTGGATTGCTCGCATCATGTTCAGCTGGGGCATTCTGTCGGCGGCGCAGGCCTGGGTGGGCGGCGCGACCAGCTTCAACGCTGTGCGCTTTCTGCTCGGCATTGCGGAGGCGGGGTTCTTTCCGGGCGTGATCTTCTACATCACGCTGTGGTTCCCGGCGGCGTACCGCGCGCGCATCGTGGGGTGGTTCATGTTCGCCATTCCCATCTCGACCGTCATCGGCTCGCCCATTTCGGGCTACATCCTCAACATGGACGGCATGGGCGGCATGCACGGCTGGCAGTGGCTGTTCATTCTGGAGGCGGTGCCCGCGCTGTTCCTGACCTTCTTCATCCTGGCGTACCTGCCCGACGGCCCCAAGGACGCCAAGTGGCTCACCGACGAAGAGCGCAACTGGCTGCAGCACACGCTCAGCGCAGAGCGCCGCAACCGCGAGTCCATCCACAAGATTTCGTGGAAGCAGTCGCTGCTGAACCCGCGCGTCATCGGCCTGGGCTTCGTGTACATGGGCATCACCGTGCCGCTGTACGGCCTGAGCTTTTTTCTGCCGCAGATCATCAAGGGCTTTGGCGGGCTGAGCAATGTGCAGATCGGTTTCATCAACGCCTTTCCTTATTTGGTGGGCGCCATTGCCATGCTGTTCTGGACCCGCGCCTCCGACGCCCGCAAGGAGCGCAAGTGGTTCCTGCTGATTCCGCTGGCCTGCATCTTCGTGGGGCTGGTGCTGGCGTCGCAGACCAGCGCGCCGGTGCCGAAGATGGCCGCCGTTACCCTTGCGGCCTTCGGCATCTTCAGCGCCCTGCCCACCTTCTGGACGCTGCCCACGGCCATGCTGAGCGGCACGGCGGCGGCGGCCGGCATTGCATGGATCAACTCCATCGGCAACCTGGGCGGCTACATCGGCCCGACGATCTTCGGCGCGCTGAAGGACCGCATGGGCAACGACGTGTATGCGGTGGTGTTTCTGGCGCTGCTGTCGGTGGTGGCGTTTGCGCTGGTGCTGATCATCGGCCACGACGCGCGCACCGAGCAGGCGGCGGCCACGGGAAGAGCTTGATGCCGACCGAAGCAAAATCCCGCCCATGACCTCATCACTGCAGACCCTCATCCTCTACGCCCGGAACACGCGCGCCACCGCCGCGTTCTATTGCACGCACTTCGGTTTTGCGTCGAGCCTGGAGGTGGTCGAGGGGCTGATCGAACTGAGGTCGAGCAGCGGCGGTGCCAGCCTGCTCATTCACCAGGCCGCCAGCAGCGTGAAGCTGGGCCAGGTGGGCGTGAAGCTGATGTTCGACGTGCAGGACATCGAAGGCTTTAAGCAGAAGGCCGCGGCGCAGGGCCTGGCCTTCGGTGCCACGCACCAGGCCAACGGCTATGCCTTTGCCAATGCGAAGGACCCGGACGGCAACTCGGTGGCCATATCGAGCCGGGCCTTCCGTGGCGTTGCAGCCACCTGACGTCTTTACACACGAAGATGTTGCAAGACGTCATCCGAACGCGTGCCCTGCCCGTTCTCACAGGGCGCCCTTGAACGACGCATTCCATCTCTTCGATGCCATTGCTTAGAAAGAAACACATGAAGACCAAGCAGCTCATCCTCTCCAGCATCCTCGCTTTTGCCGGCCTTGCCGTGCTGGCCCCCAGCATTGCCTCGGCAGCGCCCAACCACCGCGCACACAAGGTGTGCAAGTGGGACGCACGCCATCACCACCGCGTGTGCCACTGGGTGCGTTGATCGCCCCGGCAACCGCCCTCCAGGAGCCCGCGCAAGCGGGCTTTTTCAATGGTCAGTACAGGGTGGCGCGCTGCCGGGCGGGCAGTTCCTTGTCGTAGGCGGCGCCGTCGAAGGCCGCTTCGGTCAGCGCCGACAGAATCGCGCCCGGCGTCGGCACCTCGCGCTTTGCATCGGCCGGCAACGGCGCCCACAGCTTCGATCGCTGAATGGCGCGGGCGCACTGAAAAAACACCGTCTCCACGGCGATTCGAATCACGCACTGCGGCGGCTTGCCGTCCATGGCAAAGCGCGCCAGCAGCTCCGGCTCCACGGTGATCTGTGCCCTGCCGTTCACCCGCAGCGTTTCGCCCACGCCGGGAATCAGAAACAGCAGCGCCACGCGCGGATCCGCCACGATGTTGCGCAGGCTGTCGATGCGGTTGTTGCCGCGCCGCTCGGGCATGAGCAGCGTCTTCTCGTCCTGCACCGCCACAAAGCCCGGCGGGTCTCCGCGCGGCGAAACGTCCAGCCCGCCGGGGCCTAGCGTGGCCAGCGCCGCGAAGGGCGAGGCAGCAATCAGCGCCTGGTAGGCCGGGTGCAGGTACGGCACCTCCTTCTTCAGCGAAGCCTCGCCGGGTTGGCCGAACAGGGCTTCGAGCTGCGCCAGCGTGTCGATGGCGTGCGGTGTGGTCATGGGCGATGGCTCCTGGGTTCGAAAAAATTCTCGGCGCTTCAGCCAGCCGGTCTCACAGCGTCGGCAGTGGGTGCCGCGTTCCAGCCGCAGGCCAGCGCCGCCAGCCCCAGCAGCAACGCGGCCACGCCGTAGATCCAGGCCGGCGACGCCACGGGCAGCAACAGCCCTGCGATCAACGGGCCGGTGCCCGCGCCGATGTCGCGCCACACCGATCGCGCGGCCAGCGCCTGCAAGCGCTCGGGCCCGGGTGTGCGGCGCGCCACGATGGGCGGCATCAGCGGCAGTTGCAGCGCACGCAGCACCACGATGAGCGCCGCGCAGCTCCACAGCCAGCCCAGCCCGAAGCCGACCAGCGCAATGGCCGTCACCAATGACAGCCCCACCAGCAGCCGCTCCGCCCCAAAGCGCTCCGCCATGCGGCCACCCACGGGGCTCAGCACAATTTCCGCCAGGTAGCGCAGCGCCATCAGCAGGCCGGCCACGATCACCGCGCCGCCGGGCATCAGGTCTTTGCCCAGGTAGGCCAGGCCGACGATGAAGAGCCCGTCGAGCGTCAGCCCTTCCATGAACGACCAGCTGTCCAGGCTGTTGGGCCACTTGAAGCGGCGCGTGGGCTTGCCCAATGCGTGCGGAGCGGCCGGCAACCGCCGCGTGACGAACCACGCCAGCAGCGAGCACACCGCCAGGATGCCGAAGACCGCACGCGGCCCGCTCCAGTGCGCCAGCAGCGCGCCCAGCGGCAACGCCAGCACCGGCCCCAGCGCGATGAAGGCACGCGAGCGACCGCTGCGCCGCGCGGCGCCCAGTGGGTCGGCCGTGGCCAGCGCTTGTGTCGACAGGTTCAGTGCCGCAAAGCACAGGCCCCACACCAGCCGCAGCGGCAGCAGCGCCCAGAAGCCCGACAGCGTGGCATAGCCCAGCCCGCACACCGCCGCCGCGACCACCGCGATGCCGCAGGTGAGCCGGTCGCCATGGCGCGCATAGAAGCGCGCCACATGGCCGTAGCCGGCAATGCGCACCAGCCGGTTGGCCGCGAGCAGCAGGCCGGCCTCGGCCAGCGTCACGCCGAACTGGCTGGCGTACATCGGCAGCAGCAGGTAGAGCACCACGTCGGCGGGCAACGAAAGGCCCAGCGCGATGGCGGCGTGGCGCGAGTCGAGGTCGGTGGGCTTTGGGGTGGGGTCGGGGCTGGGGTGCATCGCGCCCCGATGGTGCGCCGCCCTCTCGCGCACCGACAAACGACATTAACGACCGGCCATGCGTGAGAAAATTGCACGCATGCCGCTTCGAGAGCCTCCCCTGAACGCCGTGCGCGCCTTTGCCGCAGCCGCCCGCCACCTGAGCTTCACGCGGGCCGCGCTGGAGCTGCATGTGACGCACAGCGCGGTGAGCCGGCAGATCAAGAGCCTGGAAGCCTTCCTTGGCGTGGCGCTGTTCGAGCGGCGCATCCGCCAGGTCGCGTTGACGGCCGAAGGCCAACAGTTCTTTGCAGAGGTGGAGCCCGCGCTGGCGCAAATCGGCACTGCGGCGCGGGCGCTGCAGGCCCAAGGCCCGGCGCGCGCGGTGCGCATCAACGTGCGCCCTTCCTTTGCGGTGCGCTGGCTCATTCCGCGGCTGCCCTCTTTTGTCGAGCGCTTTCCGGACATTGAGCCGCAGGTCGTCACCAGCACGGTGATGCCCGAGCAGGCCGTCGACAGCTTCGACATCGCGGTGCGACGCGGGCGCGACGGCTGGCCGCCTTCCATCAAGCTGCGGCCCTTCCTGAAAGACGAGGTGCTGGTGGTCGGCGCGCCCGCGCTGTTCCAGGTGCATCCGCTGGGCGACCTGCGCGCGCTCGCCTCGCATGTGCTGCTGTCGGCCCGCACGCGCAAGGACGACTGGGACGCGTGGAAGAAGCAGGTCGGCGCGCCGCGCACCAAGCCCGCCGGGCGCTTGCAGTTCGACCACTTGCACTTCGTGCTGCAGGCCGCGGTCGACGGCCTGGGCATTGCGCTGGCCCCGACCTCGCTGGTGTCGCACGACCTGGCCTCCGGCCGGTTGCAGTCGCCGCTGCCTACGCTGCGCATGACGCTCGACCGCTACTACTACGGCCTGGCGCCCGACGCCGCGCCGGAGGCGGCGTATGTGGCGGAGTGGTTCGAGCAGATGCGGGCCGAGGCCAGCTAGCAGCGGGCGGCCAGCAGTTGGCGGCAAGCGGCTCAGTCGCGCAGCGAGCGGATCACGTCGAGCACGCCCACCGTGCCCTTGCGCACGCTGGCGTCCGCGCCCTCGAAGCACAACCAACCTTCGTTGAAACCATCGAGCATCTGAATGCGCGGCACCGGGTCGCGCATGCCCTGCGCACGAAAGATGGCGCCCCAGGTCTCGCGCGGCACCGCCTCGGCGTGCACCGGCCGGCCCAGCACCTGCGACAACGCAGCGGCAATCGCGTGCTGGGTCAGGCGCTCGGGGCCTTCGAGCTCGACGATGTGCGGCACCTCTGGTCGAACGTCCTCGGGCTGCATCAGCAGCTCGGCCGCCACCCGGCCCACGTCGGCCGTCGCCACCATCGGCAAGGCGCGCTCCAGCGGCTGCAGATAGCTGGAGAGCACGCCCTGCGAACGCGCCTGCGCCAGGTCCCAGCGCAGGTTCTCCAGGAACCACGCGGGCCGCAAGAAGGTGATGGCCAAGGGCAGCGTGCGCAGTGCGGCTTCCATCAGCGTGCGCTGGCTCAGCAGGTTGGGTTGCGCGGCCTGCGCGCCCACGGTCGACAGGCACACCACGCGCGCCGGCCGCGCCGCTTCCAGCGCCTGGCGCAACGCGGCGTTCTCGGCCCTGGCTTCGGGAAAGCCCGGCGCGGGGTCGAAGTTGGGCGGCGGCAGCACGAAGACACCGGCCGTGTCCGCGAAGGCGCGCGCCAAGGCTGGCGCGTCGGTCATCTCGGCCACCGCCACTTCGCAGCCGAGTTCGGCCCACGGCCACCCCTTGTCTGCGCTGCGAACAATGGCGCGAACGGGCCGCCCGGCCGACAGCAGGGCCCGCGCCGCGGCGCCCCCGACCTGGCCTGTGATTCCGGTGATGGCGTACATGAGCTTGTCCTTTTTTCAGTGCGTTATTGATCCGATGGAGCGAATCGTAGAAACGCATCACCTTTGAGTAAAGCGACCTCAATGCATATCATTCATGACACCAAATCACGAAGAACAACATGACTCTCGACGGACGCCTGCTCTCCAACGTCAGCGTGCTGGCCGCAGTGGTCGAAGGCGGCAGCTTTGCCAGCGCCGCCACCGCGCTGGGCCTCACCCCCTCCGGCGTGAGCCGCGCCATCGCCCGGCTGGAGGCACGCATCGGCGTGCGGCTGTTCAACCGCACCACCCGCTCGCTCAACCTCACCGACGAAGGCCGGCTGCTCTACGCCAACATCAACCCGCTGGTGCTGGGCATCGAAGACGCGGTGACCATCGCCTCGGGCGCGTCCGGCGTGGTGCGCGGCCGGCTGCGCGTGAACACCGACGCCTTCACTTCGCGGCTGCTGCTGGCGCCGCACCTGCCGCGCTTTCTGGCGCTGCACCCGGAGCTCACGCTGGAGCTGATCGCGCGCGAGCAGCTCGGCGACCTGGTGGCCGAGGGCTTCGACATCGCGCTGCGCTTCGGTGAGCCGCCCTCGTCTTCGCTGGTGGCGCGCAAGCTGATGGATTCGCGCGTGGTCACCGTGGCCACACCGGCCTACATCGCGCGACACGGGCGGCCTGCCAACCCGGTGGACCTGATCGGCCACGCCTGCCTGCAGGTGCGCAACCCCGTCACGGGGCAGCCCTTTGCGTGGGAGTTTCAGCGCGGGCGCAAGCTGGCCAAAGTGCCGACCGGCGGACGGCTGCTGCTGAGCGACCCCGGCACTATCCTGGAGACCACGCTGGCCGGCATCTGCGTGGCGCAGATCAAGGCCGTGGGCATTCAGCCGCAGCTGGACAGCGGCGCGCTGGTCGACTTGTTTCCCGACTGGCCCGACGAGCGCCTGCCTCTGTACGCGCTGTACCCGTCGCGGCACCTGCCGGCGGCGAAGGTGCGCGCGTTGATCGACTTCGTGATGGACGCGATCGCGCCTGCGGCCGTGCCAAAGCGTCGGCCCAAAGGCAACGGCAAGCCAGCGCGCTGAGGCGTGATCGAAGGTCCGTAAACGGCCAGCGCCGCGGGCTGTGGGCTCGCAAGATGGGGTTTTCACTCGACGCTGGCCCCATGCTTTCGCCCCCTCCCCACGCCACACTTCCACGCCCCTTCATTCACCTTGCCTGGTCGAATCTGGCGGCCCAGTCCGCCGAGCAGTTGAGCCTTGCGGCCGTGCCGCTGGTCGCCGTGCTGGCGCTGGGCGCGGGCCCTGGGGACATCGGCTTGCTGGCCGCGGTGCAGACGCTGCCCTTCCTGCTGGTGTCGATGCCGTTGGGCGTGCTGGCCGACCGCATGTCGCGCCGCAAGCTGATGCTCTGGGCCGAAGGGTTGCGGGCGGTTTCTCTGCTGGTGCTGCTGGGCATGGTGTGCGCATCGACGCTCGGCATGGCGTGGCTGGCGGTGCTCGGGTTTCTGGGCGCGGTGGGCACCGTGGGGTTCAGCGTGGCGGCGCCCGCGCTGGTGCCGACCCTGGTGCCGCGCGACGCGCTGGCCCGGGCCAACGCGCGGCTGGAGCTGGCGCGCAGCGCGGCCTTCACCGCCGGCCCCGCGCTGGCGGGCGCGCTGGTGGCATGGGCCGGCGCACCGGCCGCTTTCGTGCTGGCCGCTGTGCTGTCGGTGGTGGCGGTGGGCTTGCTGCTGCGACTTGTCGAGGCACCGCGTGCAGCCCTCTCGGCATCAGCATCAGCATCAGCATCGGACCGCCAGCCGTGGCGCGAGGTGCGCGACGGCGCGCGCTTCGTCTGGCACAGCGACTTGCTGAGCCCCATGCTGATGACCGGCGCGGTCTTCAACATCGCGTGGTTCGTGCTGCAGGCCGGCTATGTGTCGTATGCGGTGCGCGTGCTGGGGCTGGGCGCGCAGGCGGTCGGCTTCACGCTGGCGATGTATGGCGCGGGCATGGTCGTTGGCGCGCTGCTTACCGCGCGCGTGGTGGCGCGCCTGCCGTTCGGCCGGGCGATTCAGGTCGGGCCCGCGGTTGCGGTGCTGGCAGCCGCGACCATGGTGGCCACGCTGCGCGTGCCGAGCGCCTGGCTGGCCGCGCTGTCGTTCTTCTTGTTCGGCGCGGGGCCGATGGTGTGGGTCATCACGTCGACCACGCTGCGCCAGAGCATGACGCCCTCGCACATGCTGGGCCGCGTGTCGGCCGTGTTCCTCACCGTGAACGCGGGCGCCCGACCCCTTGGCGCCGCACTGGGCGGCGCGGTGGGCGCGGCATGGGGCGAGCCGGCCTGCCTGCTGCTGGCGCTGGCCGGCTTCGTGCTGCAGGCCGCGATCATCTTCGCGTCGCGCATCGCAACGCTGCACAGGCTGCCGGTGGCGGCGGCTTGAAGGGAGGTGCTGGCTGGCCGGCCGGCTCGCTCGATCACCCACCCGGCCGCTCGCTCATCCGCTCACCCACCCGCTCGCTCGTTCAGAACTCGTAGCCCACGCCCAGCCCGACGTTGAAGCGCTGCGCGCTCATGCCCGCGTTGATCTTGTAAACCCACTTGCCGTCGTCGGAGCGCTGCGAGAACCCGATGGCCAGCGCGCTGTAGCCCGAGTAGTAGCCCACGCCCACCGACATCAGGCTCTTGCCGGGCGTCATCGACTGCGGCAGCGAGCTCATGGCCGTGGCCATCGCCACGCCCGAGTAGGCAATGCGCGCAAGGTCGCCGATCTGCCCCTGCAACTGGCTCTGGATGCCCTGCACCTGGCCGACGGTTGCGGCGTCGTTGGGCAGCACGCCCGGCGCCACGTTGCTCAGCCGCGTGCCGTTGGGCGCCTGGCCGTTGCCCAGCGTCACCTGGTTGTAGTTGATGGAGCCGTCGGGGTTGGTGGCGTACTGCACGCCACCGGCCACCACCGCATTGGCCGTCGCTTTCAGCTGCGAGATGTTGGCCGCGTCGCTGTCGGCCGTGCCGCCCGCAACCCCGGTGATCTGGCGGAACTGCCCGCTCGCCGGGTCGCCCACCGACACCGCAGCCTGCGTGCTGTTGGTCGCTCGAATGGACGCCGCCTGCTGCGGCGTGGCGCTGGTCGGCACATAGCTGGCCACGCCCGCCGCGGTGGACGCCACCGCGTTCGCGCCCAGTGCCACGCCGCCCGTCTGCTGCACCACCGCGCCAAAGCCGATGGCCGTGCCCTGCGACACACCGCTCGCCTTGCTCAGCGGCGTGCCGCCCGCATCTGCGTTGTCGCCCAGCGCCACGCCGCCGCCGCCCGCGCGCGCGTTGGCGCCAATGGCCTGCGAGCCCGTGGCCAGCGCGCCCGAGCCGATGGCAATGGCATTGGTGCCGGTCGCCTGCGCGCCGAAGCCCACGGCCACCGCACCGTCCGCCGTGGCCTGCGCGCCCGTGCCGGCCGCAAAGGAGTTGGCCCCGCTGGCCAGCGACTGCGGCCCGATCGCCACCGCCGCCTGCCCGGTGGCCGTGGCATCGGGCAAGGTCGAATTGGCGTGGAAGTACTTGGTGCCGTTGTTGTTGATGTTGTTGACCGTGCTGGTCACATCGCCGACGTTGCTGCTCACGGTGCTCAGGCCGGTCGACAGGCTGTTGTACCCGGTGGTCGCGCCGATGACGCTGGTGGAGAGGCTGCTGAGGCTGCTGTTGGTGGTGCTCAAGCCGGTGGAGAGGCTGCTGACGTTGCTGGTGTTTGTGCTCAAGCCAGTGGACAGGCTGCCGACGTTGCTGTTTGTCGTGCTCAAGCCTGTGGAAAGACTGCCGACGCTGCTGTTTGTCGTGCTCAAGCCTGTGGACAGACTGCCGACGCTGCTGGTGGTTGTGCTCAAGCCCGTGGACAAGCTGCCAACGTTGCTGTTCGTCGTGCTCAGGCCTGTGGAGAGACTGCCGACGTTGCTGGTGGTTGTGCTCAAGCCAGTGGACAAGCTGCCAACGTTGCTGTTGGTCGTGCTCAGGCCAGTGGACAAGCTGCCAACGTTGCTGTTGGTCGTGCTCAGGCCAGTGGACAGACTGCCGACGTTGCTGGTGGTCGTGCTCAAGCCCGTGGACAAGCTGCCAACGTTGCTGTTCGTTGTGCTCAGGCCCGTAGACAAACTACCGACGTTGCTGTTCGTTGTGCTCAGGCCCGTGGACAGACTACCGACGTTGCTGTTCGTTGTGCTCAGGCCCGTGGACAGACTACCGACGTTGCTGTTCGTTGTGCTCAGGCCCGTCGACGTCGAGGTCGATAAGCTACCCACGCTGCTGTTGGTTGTGCTCAGCCCGGTAGACAAGCTACCGACAGTGCTGTTCGTCGTGCTCAGCCCCGTTGAAGTCGAGGTTGAGAGGCTGTCGACGTTGCTGTTGGTCGTACTCAAGCCCGTAGACAAACTACCGACGTTGCTGTTCGTCGTGCTCAGCCCAGTCGACAGACTCGTGATGCCGCTCGTCGCGGTGCTCAAGCCCGTCGACAAGCTGCCGACATTGCTATTCGTCGTGCTCAGCCCCGTGGACAAACTGCCGACGTTGCTGTTGGTTGTGCTCAGCCCCGTCGATGTCGAGGTTGAGAGGCTGTCGACGTTGCTGTTGGTCGTACTCAAGCCTGTGGACAAACTGCCAACGTTGCTGCTGGTCGTACTCAGGCCCGTAGAGAGACTGGTGATGCCGCTCGTCACAGTGCTCAAGCCCGTCGATGTCGAGGTCGACAAACTGCCGACGTTGCTGTTCGTCGTGCTCAGGCCCGTCGACAGACTCGTGATGCCACTCGTCGCAGTGCTCAAGCCTGTCGATGTCGAGGTCGACAGGCTGCCGACGTTGCTGTTCGTCGTGCTCAGCCCAGTCGATAGGCTCGTGATGCCACTCGTCGCAGTACTCAACCCTGTCGAAGTCGAGGTCGACAAGCTGCCGACGTTGCTGTTCGTCGTGCTCAGTCCCGTCGATGTAGAGGTCGACAAGCTGACCACACTGCTGTTGGTCGTGCTCAGCCCGGTCGACAGGCTCGTGATGCCACTCGTCGCAGTACTCAACCCCGTCGAAGTCGAGGTCGACAAGCTCGTCACATTGCTCGACACCGTGCTGATCGCCGTCGACAGGCTCGTGCCGCTGGTGCTCAGCTGCGCCACGCTCACCGCGTCCTGCGGCGCGGAGCCGTCGGCCACGTTGGTGATGCGGCGCAGTGCCCCCGGCGCACCCACCGAGACTTCAGATGTCGGCGCGGCCGTGCCCGTCAGAAAGCCCGTGCCCGTGGGTGCCGCAGCGCCCGTGACCGACCCGGACCCGATGGCCACGCTGTTCGCGTACTGCGCATTGGCGTTGGCGCCGATGGCAATCGCATTCGTGGTCTGCGCCGTGGCGGTGTCGCCGAGCGCCACCGCGCTGTTGCCCAGCGCCTGCGAGTTGTTGCCCAGGGCGACCGCGCCATTGCCGGTGGCGGTGTTGTTCGCCCCCACCGCCACCGCACCGGTGCCGGTGGCGGTGTCGGGGTCGCCGATGGCAACGGCGCCGTCGCCGGTGGCCGTCTGCTTGCGCCCAATGGCCACGGCGCCGCCTGTGGCCGTGCCGCTGTTGGCGATGGTTCCGCTCGAACCGATGGCCACGTTCTGGCCAGTCGCGCCACTGACAACGCCATCGCCCTGCGCAATGCCGAAGGCACCATTCACGGTCGCACCGCGGCCGACGGCAATGCCGGAGGTCGCCGCCGCGGCCACGCTGGACTCCCCGCCAATGGCGATGGCGTCGCTCGCAGCCGCTTGCGCCCCGTTGACCGAATTGCCGCCGATCGCCGTGGAGCCCGTTGCACTGGCGTTCGCCAGCCGGCCGACTGCGGTAGCTTCACCGCCGGTGGCGTTTGCGCCTGAACCAATCGCGACATTTCGCCCGGCCGCCGAGGAACCTGCCGAACCGGCGGTTGCACTTACGCCCAGCGCAATGTCGTTGGTTGACAGGGCGTTGGAGGAATTGCCAAGAGCAACGCCATTCTGTGCGCTGACATTCGCGCTCAGGCCAATGGCAATGCCACCAGCCGCGGCGGCGGTCACGCTGGACTGGCCGCCAATGGCGATGGAGTCGCTCGCAGCCGCTTGCGCGCCCTTGACCGCATTGCTGCCGATCGCAACGGCCCCGGCGCCCGAAGCCGTGGTGGAGTTCGCCACGCTCAGCGGCGTGGTGCCGTCCCCGCCGGACCCGCCAATCGCGACCGAGTTCAGCGCCGAGGCGTTGGCCCCGAAACCCATGGCAATGCTCGATATGCCGCCGGCCGACGATTCGAGGCCGTAGGCCGAACTCCAATGCCCTGCCGTTGCAAGAAAGCCGAAGGCCGCGCCTCCGATGCCCGTGACCTTGGCAAAGGTACCGTACACCACCGCCGCATTGTTACCACCGCCGCTCGCACTGCAGCCCGCAACCACCGAATAGGAGCCCGACCCGTCTTGCGCGGGAGAACCGACGCCGGAAGGTCCGTCGACTGTCGAGCCGGGATTGATCCGCCCCGGTGTCGCGCTGCCACCCGTCGTGCAGGTCGTGCTCATCAGGATGAGGTCGGCCAGGGCCGATTTGGGCCACGCCTGCATCACGACCAGTGCGGCCGCCGCCACCGCAAAAAGGACTGGGTGACGCCGCCCGGCGCGCCCCGGCTTGCCTCGCGCCACGCTGGTTTCCGGAACCGCCACCCAGGCGCCCAGCGACGAATTCCAATTGCTGCGAAAAACCTTGTTCATACCGTCACCCTTCTTTCAGGCTCGACCGCAGCGCCGATGAACGGCGCTTGCTGGACTCCCTTGAGATCAGGCCGGCAGCTTGTAGCTGGGCTTTGGATACAAAGCAGTGAACTCTGGTGCAACTGGGACAGGCAACGCAGCGCAATGTAAGCCGTTGCCGCAGGAATGGAAACACCCCAAATGCGTGTAGGCCGGATGGCATATGCCACTTCAGCAAGCGCGAAGCGGCCATTGCGGTGGGCGACCGGGCGATGCGTCGCGCCCACGTGCTGGGTGCAAGCCTGTTCTTCAGGCGTTTCCAGCGCAGTGCGCCAAAAATAGGATTTATCCTAAAAAATCAACTCAAGCGATGAATTCGTGACGTAATTCCGAATTCTTCGCTCGTTTGTTTTTTAGTCTTTCTCCTATTTTTCTGTTTTCAATCATCGATAAAGATCGCACCCAGTCCAACAGGCCGAGTGAAAAATTGATTGAATCTGCAAACCGACATGCCGAAGAATTTACAAATTCGCGTGCAATCGTCTTCACCGCCAATCCGCCGTCCACGCATGCAAGCGTCAATGCATTCGCAACGCGTACGCAAGGTGGTGACACTCGGCACGCCCCACGCGTCAGTGGCTTTGATTACCTTGATGGCCTCAATGCCAAGCTCCGCGCGCACACCGCGGCCCAGCAACGCGCCAAGCTGGGGCCCACGGCTCCCTCAGCTCCCGCAGGCCACTCAACCGTCACGCCGACCCCACAAGAAGTGGTGGCCGCAGTGGCCTCCGGCGACGGCCTGAGGGTCGTGTTTCAGCCGCAGCATGACCTTCGCACCGGACGCATCGTGAGCGCCGAAGCCCTCGTTCGCTGGACGCACCCGCAACACGGAGAGGTGTCGCCCAGCGTGCTGATCCCCCTTGTGAACCAACTCGGGCTGGGCTTGCTTCTGTTCAGGTTGGTGCAACGCCAAACCGTCGACATGCTGCTCTCGCTCGACCAAATGGGCATTCAAATTCCCAATGCCGTGAATGCCTGCGCCAGAACGCTGTGCACGCCCTGGCTGGCCGATCAATTGAGCGACCAGATGCGCTCGGTCGGGCTGCCGACACGACTGCTGAAGCTCGAATTGACGGAAGACGTGCAGCCCCCTTGCCAGCTTGCGCTGTCGGCCTCGCTCGCCGCTTTCCGCTCGAAGGGTTTTGCGGTGTCGCTCGACGACTTCGGCAGCGGCTGGGCCACGCTGGAAACGCTCTCCAGCTTGCCGCTGGACGAAATGAAGATCGATGCCGCGCTGGTGCAAGGCATTTCGCGCTCGGCGTCGGAATGCGACACCGTGAAGCAAATCATCGATCTCGCCGATCGACTCTCTCTTCGATTGGTGGCCGAAGGTATCGAGGACGAAGCCACGGCGTCGCTCCTGGTTGCCCTTGGCTGCCGCACGGGACAGGGCTACCTGCTGTCCCGCCCGCTGGAAGCGGATGTTTTTTTCAACAAGTTCTGCTTGTCGCAGTAACACCCCCCTCGACTTTTTCGGAGATAAAACCGTGAACACCATCCAGGAAATGCCCCCCATCTGCGTCGTCGGCAGCAATTTCTCTCAGCGTATTTCATTGCTGAACGAAGTTTCCGGCACCGGCTATTCGGCCATTGATTTCAGCAATGCCGAAGAATTTGTCACGGCTTTTGCGGGCGGGCAGAAGGTTTCATTGCTTTTGCTTCCAATCAGCTCCGAAATTGATTGGCGCTTTCTGGAAAAAATATGCTCGGCGGCTTCAATTCCCGCAATTTTCCTGGTTCAGGAAAATCAATGGGACGAGGTGTCTTCCATGTCGGCAAGCGCTTCTGTTCGCGACGTTTTTTCGTACGCCGAGGACAAATACGACGAATTGATGTGGCGCATCAAATCGCTGCTGCAAAAGGCGTCAAAAAAAGAGCAGGTTGCGCCCGATTCCGGAGAATTCGTCTGGGGAAACTATCGTTTCATCGATGCGCTCAACACCGTCGTTGTCCAAGACGACCAGGAAATTCGGCTGCAGCGCCGCCAGTTTCTGTTTGCGCTGGCCTTGTTCAGGAATGTCGGCTGCGTCGTGACGCGCGACCGCCTTTTTCGGTTGTGGGGCGGCGAAACCCAGATTGCACGCGGCTCACGCACCATCGACGTCTGTGCATCGAATGTGCGACGCAAACTCGACTTGCGCGAAGAAAACGGCTTTGTATTGCGCGCCGTGTATGGGCGTGGCTACCAGCTTTTCTCGGTGCCGTTCGAACCCGCCGCCGTTCGACTCAATTGACCGGGCTCTTGTCGCACGACTGCAGGCCTCAGGGCTTGCGCAACCAACCGTCCACGGTACCTCACCCATGAAACGATTGCGTATTGCCCTGCTCGACGATCACGCGATCGTGCGGCACGGCCTTGTCAGCCGCCTTCAGATCGAAGTCGACTTCGAATTGGTCGGCACCTACAGCACCAGCCGCGATGCCATCGCGGGCCTGGGCAAGAACCCGGCAGACCTTTTGCTGCTCGACTTCACCCTGGGCGCGGACGACCTCGACGGCGTTTCGCTCATCCGGGCCTTGCGCGTCAAGTTCCCGGATTGCCTCCTGCTCATGCTGTCGGCCCACCACGAGTCCGCCACGGTGGCATTGGCGTTGCGCATGGGCGCACGCGGCTTTGTCGGCAAGGCCCAGGACACGGCCGAACTGGTGAAGGCAATTCGCACCGTGGCCACGGGCGCCGTCTACCTGAGCCCGGACATGTCCTACCGCGTGGCGGACGCGACCACCGACCACGCAACGGAGGACGGCACGGGCGGCGACAGCGGCCTGCATATCGCATCGCTGTCGGTGCGCGAGCAGGAGGTCATCCGGTGCTACCTTGCCGGCATGACCGTGACCGAGATCGCCGAGAAGTTCAACCGCAGCATCAAGACCATCAGCACGCAGAAGGCGGCCGCCTTTCGCAAGCTGGGCGTGACGTCGAACAACGGGCTGTTCAAGATCCGCCACACCATCGAGCTGCACTGACACGCTGCCGCTGCCCGTAAAAACGGAAAACCGGCGAGGGCGGCGAGGGCGGCGAGGCGTTTCAGCTGCTGCCCCCCTTCCCCTCTTCATTTCCCACTGATTCCCCGCTGCACACCGTGCAGCCCACTGCCTAGCGTTCCGCCCCACGGCTTCGCACCTGCCGCGCCGACGCCGGCTCCAGGAACAGCTGGCGAAAGTACTCCCTGAACGCCGTCATCGCCGGCGAAAAGGCCACGCCCTGCTTCCACCCCAGCCCGATGTTCATGGTGGGCACGGCGTCGCGCAGGTTGATGGTTTCGATGCGCTTGCCCTCCAGCGACCAGGGCCGGTACACCATGTCCGACAGCACCGTCACGCCCAGCCCGTTGGCCACCGTGCTGCGCACCGCCTCCACCGAACTGGTGCGCAGCCGCACCTTGGGCTGCAGCGGCGTCTTGCTCCAGTACTTCAGCGCGGTGGCCGCGGCCTCGTCCACCGTGAGCATGATGTAGGGCTCGGCCGCCACGTCGGCCAGCGTGACCTCGGCCTTGTCGAGCAGCGGATGCTTGGCCGGCACCCACAGCCGGCGCTGCGAGCCGAAGAAGGTTTCGAGCGACAGCTCGCGCAGCACCACGTTCGACGTGAGCATCACGCCAATGTCGTAGCGCTGCGTGATCAGCCCCTCCTCGATGGCCTCGCGCGCCACCTCGTGCACCTTCACCGTCACCTGCGGATGCAGCTGCTCGAAGCGCTGCAGGTGGTGCGGCAGAAAGTAGCCCAGCACCGTGTAGCTGGCGGCCACGGTGATCGATCCCTCCACGTTGGCGCCCTCGTGCGGCATGCGCAGCGCCTCGTCGGCAGCGCCCAGCACCGCATACGCATGGCTCAGAAAGCGCCGCCCCGCCTTGGTGAGCTCCACCCCGTGCGGATGCCGGTCGAACAGCTGCTGCCCCATCAGTTCTTCGAGCTCGCGGATGGCCGTGGTGACGGCCGACTGCGAAATGTTGAGCTGCAGCGCCGCATGCGAAATGCGCCCCGCCTCGGCCACGGCCGAGAAGTACTTGAGCTGGCGAAGGGTCAGGGACATGGTGGCGGTTTTTCAGGGTGGTGCACACGGCGCGTGCACAGGCATTCGAAAGACCTTCGGCAGGCGAAAACCCGATACCGCAAGCCCGAACCCCTCCAGCGTAGCGCCCAACCCGTTGCACCGCAGCATCTGTTTTTCAGATACCGCACCGCCTGAAAACAATGCTTTTCAGTCTGATTGCGGCTCACTAATCTTCGCTTCGTCCTGCAACGCCCTTCGGCGCTGCACACCCACCAAAGGCTGAGACCCGTGAAGAAAACGCTGATCGATCTGAACTCCGACATGGGCGAAGGCTTCGGCCCCTGGACCATCGGCGACGGTGTCGACGCGCAGCTCATGCCGCTCATCAGCTCGGCCAACATTGCCACCGGCTTTCATGCCGGCGACCCGAACATCATGCGAAGAATGGTCGGGCTGGCGCGTGAACACGGCGTGGCCATTGGCGCGCACCCGGGGTTTCGCGACCTGGTCGGCTTTGGCCGCCGCCACATCGTCGCGCCGGCCGACGAGCTGGTGAACGACATGGTCTACCAGCTGGGCGCGCTGCGCGAATTTGCCCGGCTCGAAGGACTGCAGCTGCAGCACATCAAGCCGCACGGTGCGCTGTACATGCATGCGGCGCGCGACGAGGCGCTGTCGCGCGCGCTGGTTACGGCGCTGCAACGCATCGAGCCCACGCTGAAGCTGTTCTGCATGGAAGCCTCGCTCACCTTTCAAGTGGCGCGCGACATGGGCCAGCCGGTGGTGCGCGAGCTGTATGCCGACCGCGACTACGACTTGAGCGGCGCCATCGTCTTCACCCGCCGCGTGGGCGCGCTCGACCCCGACGCCGTGGCCGCCAAGGTGCTGCGCGCCTGCACCGAGGGCGTGGTGCGCACGGTCGAAGGCAAGGATGTTGCTATCGGTTTCGATTCGGTCTGCATCCACAGCGACACGCCCGGTGCGCTGGCGCTGGTGCAGACCACGCGGCGCGTGCTGGCAGCGCACGGCATCCAGATTGCCGGGCTGGCTGAAACAGCTTGAGTTCTTCGTTTTAGTTCTTGTTGGTCCCGTTCCAGGAGTGCCCCGATGTCCGCTACCCATGAAGTTCTGAGCCCGCTGCCGGGCACCTTCTACCGCCGCGCGGCGCCCGACGCGCCGCTCTTCAAGTCCGAAGGCGACACCGTGGCCGTGGGCGACGTGCTGGGCCTGGTCGAGGTGATGAAGCAGTTCAGCGAGGTGACGGCTGATGCGGCCGGCCGGCTGGTGCGCTTCATGGTCGAGAACGCCGACCCGGTCGATCCGGGGCAGGTGCTGGCCGTCATCGAAACCGCGTGAGCTCATGACCACCGCCGCATCCACCGCCGCATCCACCGCCGCCTCCCCCGCCGCCTCCCCCGCCGCATTCGACAAACTGCTGATCGCCAACCGCGGCGAGATTGCGGTGCGCATCATCCGCGCCGCGAAAGAGCTGGGCCTGAAAACCGTGGCCGTGTACAGCGACGCCGACGCCCAGAGCCTGCCCGTGCAGATGGCCGACGAGGCCATGCGCATCGGTCCGGCGCACGCCGCCAAAAGCTATCTGAACGCCGACGCCATCCTGCAGGCCGCCGCCGACAGCGGCGCCGGTGCGGTGCACCCCGGCTACGGTTTTCTGTCAGAAAACGCCGCCTTCGCCGAACGCATAGAAGCCGCGGGCCTGGTGTTCGTCGGCCCGACGCCGCACGCCATCCGCACCATGGGCGACAAGGCCGCCGCGCGCGCCGCCGCCATGAAGGCGGGCGTGCCCACCGTGCCCGGCAGCGCCGGCGTGGTGACCGACCCCGACACGGCCGTCGAGGTGGCGAAAGACATCGGCTACCCGATCATGATCAAGGCCTCCGCCGGCGGCGGCGGGCGCGGCATTCGCGTGGCGCAAGACGATTCCGAGCTGCGCCAGCAGTTCGCCACCGCCACGGCCGAAGCCCTGGCCGCTTTCGGCAACGGCGAGGTGTACCTGGAGCGCTTCATCCGCCAGGCGCGCCACATCGAGGTTCAGATACTCGGCGACGGGCATCGCGTGGTGCATTGCTTCGAGCGCGAATGCTCGCTGCAGCGCCGCCGCCAGAAGGTGTGGGAAGAGGCGCCCTCGGCCGCCATCAGCGAGGCCACGCGCGCCGCGCTGTGCGAATCGGCACTGCGCCTGGCCAACGCCGTGGCCTACCGCGGCGCGGGCACGCTCGAATACCTGTATGACGACGACACGCGCGAGTTTTTCTTCATCGAGATGAACACGCGCATTCAGGTCGAGCACCCGATCACCGAGATGGTGACCGGCGTGGACCTGGTGAAAGAGATGCTGCGCATCGCGCTGGGCCAGCCGCTGCGGCTGAAGCAGGAAGACATTCGCCTGACCGGTGCGGCCATCGAGGTGCGCATCAACGCCGAGAACGCTGCGAAAAATTTCATGCCCAGCCCCGGCCTGGTGTCCCAGCTGGTGGTGCCGGGCGGCCCCGGCGTGCGGTTCGACACGATGCTGTTCCCCGGCTACACCGTGCCGGCCTACTACGACTCGCTGCTGGGCAAGCTCATCGTGCACGACACCGACCGCGCCAGTGCGCTGAGTCGCATGCGCCGCGCACTCGGCGAGCTGCGGGTCGAGGGCATCCACACGACCATTCCATTGCACCGCGCGCTATGCGACGACGCGGACGTTGCCAAGGCCGCCTTCCACACCGGCTTTCTGGAAACATGGCTGGCGCAGAACCCGTTGGCGGACGCCGCTCCCTCTCCCTCGAAGGTGCCCGCATGACCACCACCACCCTCCCCGCCCAGGCCCGCTACAGCTTTGGCGGCGACGAACACCTGTTCGTCGAGATCAGCGAAGAAATGTCGCTGCCCGCCTTCTTCAAGGGCATGGCCATCTGCAATGAACTGCGCCGCCGCGTGGACGCCGGAGAGATCGCCGGTGTCACCGAAATCTGCCCGGCCAACGCCGCCTACCTGGTGCGCTTCGACCCCGACCTGATCGTGCCCGACGTGCTGCTCGCCACGCTGAAGCAAATCGAAGCCAACCTCGGAGATGCCGACCTGCAGTTGCAGACCCGCATCGTCGAGGTGCCCGTGCTCTACAACGACCCGTGGACGCACGAAACGCTCATGCGTTTTCGCGAACGCCACCAGGACCCGTCGAGCACCGACATCGAATACGCCACGCGCATCAACGGCCATGCCTCTGTCGACGCCTTCATTGCGGCGCATTCGGGCGCGCCGTGGTTCGTGTCGATGGTCGGCTTCGTGGCGGGCCTGCCTTTTCTGTTCCAGATGGTCGAGCGCGAGCGGCAGATTCAGGTGCCCAAGTACCTGAGCCCGCGCACCGACACGCCCAAGCACACGCTGGGCCATGGCGGCTGCTTCAGCTGCATCTACTCGGTGCGCGGCGCGGGCGGCTACCAGATGTTTGGCGTGACGCCCGCGCCCATCTTCGACCCGGCGCAGCGCCTGTCGTACCTGAAGGAGCTGATGGTGTTCTTCCGGCCCGGCGACATCGTGAAGTGGAAACCCATCGACCGCGCGGAGTACGACCGCCAGGTTGCGCAGGTGGAAGCCGGCACCTACACGCTGCACATGGCGCCGGTGTCGTTCTCGCTGAACGACTTTCTGGCCGACCCGGACGGCTACAACCAACAACTGCTGAAGGTGCTCCATGGCCATTGAAGTGCTCAAGCCCGGTCTGGCCACCAGCGTGCAGGACGCCGGGCGCCCCGGCTACTACCACCTGGGCATTCCGCTGTCGGGCGCGCTCGACCAGCAAAGCCTGTTGCTGGCCAATCTGCTGGTGGGCAATGACGAAGGCGCGGCCGTCATCGAAAGCACGCTGCTCGGACCCGAGCTGCGCTTCGACGCGCCGGCCCTCGTTGCCGTCACCGGCGCCGAGGCCAAGGTGAAGCTCAACGGCGCAGAGGTGCCGCGCAACGAAGCCTTTGCGGTGCAGGCCGGCGACGTGCTCGGCTTCGACTTCATGAAGCTGGGCGCGCGCATGTGCATTGCGGTGGCCGGCGGCATCGACGTGCCGGTGGTGCTGGGCAGCCGCTCGACCTACGGGCTGGGCGCGTTCGGCGGCTTCAACGGCCGCAAGCTGCTGGCGGGCGACCGACTGCCGGTGGGCACGCCAGCAGCAACTGCGCAGGCGGGCAGGCGCGCGCCTGCCGATCTTCTGCCCGTGCTGGGCAAGGAGGTGGCGCTGCGCGTGTTGCCGGGCATCTACTTTCATCGGCTGCAGGAGGTGTCGGTGCGCAGCTTCTTCGCCGACACCTGGACCGTGGGCTCCGAGGCCGACCGCATCGGCTATCGATACAAGAACGGCACGCCGCTGCAATTCAATGCGCGCACACCGCCGTTCGGCGCGGGCGACGACCCGTCGAACATCGTGGACGCGGGCTACCCGTACGGATCGATTCAGGTGCCCGGTGGGCGCGAGCCGATCATCCTGCACCGCGATGCGGTCTCGGGCGGCGGGTACGCCATGGTCGGAACGGTCATCAGCGCCGACATGGACCTGATCGCGCAGATGCAGCCCAACCACAAGGCGCGCTTTGTGGAGGTCGACATGGCGCAGGCGCTGGAAGCGCGCGCCGAACGACGACAACGCATCGACCGGCTGCGGGCCGCAATTGCGGGCTGAGGCCCAAGAGACCGTTCGCGCGGAGCCAAGAAACCGTTCACGCTGAGCTTGTCGAAGCGCCGCGCGAGGCTTCGACAAGCTCAGCCCGGACGGTTGAGAGCCGAGCCCGAACGGTTTGTGTCAGTCCCCCGTTTCCATCCACCTTTTCTGCCCTCACCCAAGGAGTTCTTCATGAACAGCTCGTCCCTGCGCGTTTCATTGACCGCCGTCTCGCTCGCCGCTGCCCTGCTGTGGCACGGCCATGCCGCTGCCGCCGACTGGTTCCCTTACAAGGCCGAGGCCACCGAGCCGGCCTTCTCGGCCGAGGGCACGAAAAAGCCCATCGACTACACGCCGCTCGCCAAGGCGTCGAAGAAATGGGACATCTGCGTGTCCTTCCCGCACATGAAAGACGCCTACTGGCTCGGCGTGGACTACGGCGTGATCGAAGAGGCGAAGCGCCAGGGCGTGAAGCTGCAGGTGCTCGACGCGGGCGGCTACACCAACCTGAGCAAGCAGGTCTCGCAGATCGAGGACTGCGTGGCGCGCGGCGCCAACGCGGTGATCATCGGCGCCATTTCGGGCGACGGGCTCAACAACGTCATCAAGGCGACGGCCGCGAAGAAGGTGCCGGTGATCGACCTGGTCAACGGCATCAGCTCGCCCGAGCTGTCGGCCAAGTCACTGGTGTCGTTCTACACAATGGGCCATACCACCGGCGACTACCTGGCCAAGAAGCACCCCGCAGGTTCGCCGGCGGTGAAGGTCGGCTGGTTCCCCGGCCCGGCCGGCGCGGGCTGGGTCGAGGCCGCGCACAAGGGCTTCATGGACGCCATCAAGGGCAGCGCCGTGGTGGCGCTCGACCCCAAGTACGGCGACACCGGCAAGGAGGCGCAGAGCAAACTGGTCGAAGACGTGCTGCAGGGCAACCCCGACCTGGCCTACGTGGCCGGCACGGCCGTGACTGCCGAGGCCGCCACCGGCATCCTGCGTTCGCGCGGGCTCGACAAGAAGGTGCAGGTGCTGTCGTTCTACATGACGCCGGGCGTGTACGAGGGCATTCAGAAGGGCCGCATCGTTGCCTCGCCGGCGGACTCCATGGTCATTCAGGGCCGCATCGCAGTCGACCAGGCCGTGCGCCTGCTGGAGAACAAGGAGCTGGTGAAGCACGTCGGCCCGAAGATCTTTGTGGTCGACAGCAGCAACATCAAGAGCGTGAAGCTCGACGACATTCTTCCGCCGCCGGGCTTCAAGCCGGTGTTCGAAGTCAAGTAAGCCCGCTTCATGCCTCCCCTGCTGCTGCAAACCCTGGGCCTGGGCAAGCGCTACCCCGGCGTGCTGGCGCTGGACGGCGTCGACTTCGAATTGCGCGCCGGCGAGGTGCATGTGCTGTTCGGCGAGAACGGGGCCGGCAAGTCGACGCTGATCTCGCTGCTGGCCGGGGCCAACCAGCCCTCGACCGGCGAGATCCGCCTGCACGGCGAGCCTGTGAAGTTCTCCAACGTGCACGACGCGCGGCGCCACGGCATCAGCGCGGTGTTTCAGGAGTTCTCGCTGATTCCCACGCTGTCGGTGGCGCAGAACCTGAGCCTGGGCGAAGAGCCGTGCAAGCGGGGCCTGCTCGACCGTGCCGCATTGCGCGAACGGGCCCGCGCAATGCTGGCCGACCTGGGGTTCGACATCGACTGCGACGCGTCCGTTTCCGGCCTCTCGCGGGCGCAGCAGCAGATGGTGGAAATTGCGAAGGGCCTGCGCGGCGAGGTGTCGGTGCTGATACTGGACGAGCCCACCGCCTCGCTCACCGACACCGAAACGCAGCGCCTGTTCGCGCTGGTCGCGCGGCTCAAGGCGCGCGGCGTGGGCATCGTCTACATCTCGCACCGCATGCAGGAAATTGCGCAGATTGCCGACCGCATCACGGTGCTGCGCGACGGACGCAAGGTGACCACGGTGCAGGCCAGCGAAACCAGCGCCGACCGGCTGATAGAGCTGATGAGCGGGCGCGCCATCGAACAGATCTACCCACGCATTGCCTGCCGTCCCGGCGAGGTGGTGCTGCAGGTGGACGGGCTGAGCTCGCCCAACGGCGTGCGCAACGCCAGCCTCACGGTGCGGCGTGGTGAAGTGGTCGGGCTGGCGGGGCTGGTGGGCTGTGGCAAGTCGGAGCTGTTTCGCGCGGTCTACGGGCTCGATGCGGTGAGCGAAGGCCGTGTGCTGTTCAAGGGCCAGCCGCGCACCGGTGCCAAGGTGCGCCAGTTGCTCGACGAAGGCCTGTTCTACCTGCCGCCCGACCGCAAGGGCGAAGGGCTGGTGCTGGGCTTCAGCTCGCGCGCCAACATCACGCTGCCGCTGGTGCACGGACCGTTGCGCGGCCGTGGCGGCTGGCTGCGCAATCGCCTGGGCCGGCGGCTGTCGGCCACTGCCGCCGAGCGTGTGGAGCTGGCGCCGCGCAACCTTGACAGGCCCGTGGGCCTGCTCTCGGGCGGCAACCAGCAGAAGGTGCTGTTCGGCAAGGGCATGACGCGCGAGGCCGCGTTGTATGTGTTCGACGAGCCCACGGTGGGCGTGGACATCGGCACGCGCAGCGCGCTGTACCAGGTGATTCAGAAGCTCTGCGAAGGCGGCGCGGCGGTGGTCGTCATTTCGTCCGACCTGCCCGAGGTGCTGCACCTGAGCCACCGCGTGTACGTGATGTGCCGCGGCCAGATGGCCGGCGAGCTGCAGGGCGACGCCATTCAAGAGAGCGCCGTGCTCAACCTGTTCTTCGGTTCCAGCGAAAGAAAACCATGACCGCGTCTTCCACCAGCGCCGTTGCGCCAGCAACCCCTCCCGGCCTGGGCGGCCGTGCCCTCGGGCTGCTGCGCAACCTGTTCCTGCGCCTGGGCGTGCTGCCCTTCATGCTGGTGATTGCCTTCATCGTGTTCAGCACGCTGTCGGACCAGTTCCTTACGGTGCAGAACCTGGTGAATCTGCTGCGCCAGTCGGTCTACCTGATTCTGGTGTCGATGGGGCAGATGCTGGCGCTGGTCACGGGCGGGTTCGACCTGTCGGTGGGCACGGTGATGGCCATTACGTCGGTGGTGTCGGCGCTGGCCATGCAGGCCTTTGGCGCCGCCCTGCCAGACGCGACCTGGGTGGTGGTGATTGCCGGCTGCGTGTGCGGGCTGCTCGCGGGGCTGAGCGTGGGTCTGGTCAACGGCATTGGCGTGGCGTTCATCGGCGTGTCGCCCTTCATCGTGACGCTGGGTGTGCAGTCGATCGGCTTCGGCTTTGCGCTGTACCTCACGGGCGGCGTGCCGGTGTCGGGCATGCCCAGCCAGTTCAGCGAGCTGTTCGGCTTTGGCACCTTGCTGGGCATTCCGATACCCATTCTGGTCACCGCCGTGTGCGTGGCGGGCATGGGCGTGCTCATGGCGCGCATGCCAACCGGCACGCACCTGCTGGCCGTGGGCGGCAATGCCAAGGCCGCGGCGCTTTCGGGCATCGACACGCGCCGCGTGCTGCTGATGGCCTACCTGCTGTGCGCCGGCCTGGCCGCCGTGAGCGGGCTGCTGCTGACGGCGCGCGTGGAGACCGGCGAGGCCAACCTGGGCGGCAGCGTGGCGCTGGAGTCCATTGCCGCCTGCGTGATTGCCGGCGTGAGCCTGCGCGGCGGCATCGGCCGTGTGCCCAACGTGGTGATGGGCGCCATCTTCATCGGGCTGGTGCAGAACGGCATGAACCTGGCCAGCGTGGGCTCTTACCTGCAGATGGTGGTGCTGGGCGTGCTGCTGATCGTGGCCGTGGTGGCCGACCAGTTGCGCCACCGCATGGTGGCGCCGGCCTGACAGCTCCAGCACCGGCGATGCCTTACCAGCTGAAGCCCACCGCCACGGTCGCACCCACGCTGCCACGCGACGTGCTGGAGCCCGAGACCTTGTAGACCCGGCGGCCGTCGTCGGACATGGTCGACACGCCGATGGCCAGCGCCGTCTGACCTTCGTAGGTGGAGGCGGCGGCGGAGACCATGTTTTTTCCGGGCTGCGCGCTGGTGGTCAAGCCGGCCATGGCCATGGCGGCGGCGGTGCCGGCGTTGGCGTCCTGGCGCACCTCGTTCACCTTCTGGTCGGTGTAGGCGTTGGCTTGCTGCACGGCCTGGCCGACCGCCTGGCCAATCGCTTGACGAGACAGGTCCATCGCCTGGCCGAGGTTGACGGCGTCGGTCGGCTGCGTGCCCGGCGCCACGTTGGTGATCTGGCGCTCCGCGCCTTGCGCGCCGACGGACACCGTGTTGGCGCGGTCGGCTGTGGAGCCTTCGCCGATGGCGACCGCACCCGGTGCGCTGGCCACGGCATGGGCACCCAGCGCCACGCTGCCGTCGGCCGAAGCCCGGGCACCGGCACCGATCGCCACCGCGCGCTGCCCTTGCGTGGCGGCCTGCGCGCCAATGGCCACGCCCTTGCTGCCGCTCTTCACGCTGGCGGCCTCGCGGCCGTCCTTGGCGGCGTCGGATGCGACGGATGAACCTGCGGTTGCGATGGTTTGGACACGCTTGTCGACCGCGGACACATCGGCCTTTGCCGAGTCGGCGGTGCGCTGGGCCTTGACGGCTGCGGTGCTTGCGGAATCGGCGGTGGATTGGGCGTTGCTGGCGGTGGTTGCTGCGCCGTCGGCGGTGGTTTGGGCAGCACCAGCGGCGGTGTTCGCGGTGTTGGCCGTGGTTTGGGCATTGCCTGCAGCGGTCGTTGCGCCATCGGCGGTTTTTTGGGCGTTGCCGGCAGCGGTGCTTGCGGTGTTGGCCGTGGCTTGTGCATTGCCTGCAGCAGTCGTTGCGCCGTCAGCGGTTCGTTGGGCGTTGCCGGCAGCGGTGCTTGCGGTGTTGGCCGTGGCTTGTGCATTGCCTGCAGCAGTCGTTGCGCCGTCAGCGGTTTTTTGGGCGTTGCCAGCAGCGGTGCTTGCGGTGTTGGCCGTGGCTTGTGCATTGCCTGCAGCGGTCGTTGCGCCGTCAGCGGTTTTTTGGGCGTTGCTGGCAGCGGTGCTTGCGGTGTTGGCCGTGGTTTGTGCATTGCCTGCAGCGGTCGTTGCGCCGTCGGCGGTTTGCTGGGCGTTGCCAGCTGCGGTGTTGGCGGCATTCGCTGTCGTTTGTGCATTGCCAGCAGCGGTTGCAGCGCGATCTGCGGTGCTCTGCGCATTGCCAGCTGCCGCGCTTGCGGTATTGGCTGTGGTTTGCGCGTTGCCAGCGACGGTCGTTGCGCCGTCGGCGGTCCGTTGCGCGTTGCTAGCAGCGATGTTTGCGGTACTGGCGGTGGTCATTGCGCTATCGGCGGTGGTCTGTGCCTTGCCAGCGGCGGTGTTCGCCGAATCAGCCGTGGTCTGTGCCTTGCCAGCGGCGGTCGCTGCGCCGTCGGCGGTCCGTTGCGCGGTGCTAGCCGCGGTGTTTGCGCTACTGGCGGCGGTCATTGCGCCATCAGCCGTGGTCTGCGCCATGCCAGCAGCGGTGGTTGCAGAGTCAGCTGTCGTCTGTGCCTTGCCAGCAGCCGTGCTCGCAGAGTCGGCCGTAGTCTGTGCTTTGCCAGCTGCGGCGCTAGCGAAATCAGCAGTGCTCTGTGCCGTGCCAGCGGCGGTCGTTGCGCCGTCGGCGGTCCGTTGCGCGTTGCTAGCAGCGGTGTTTGCGCTACCGGCGGCGGTCATTGCGCCATCAGCCGTGGTCTGCGCCTTGCCAGCAGCGGTGGTTGCGGCACTGGCGGTGGTCATTGCGCTATCGGCCGTGGTCTGTGCCTTGCCAGCAGCGGTGTTCGCAGAATCGGCCGTGGTCTGTGCTTTGCCAGCTGCGGCGCTAGCGAAATCAGCGGTGGTCTGTGCCGTGCCAGTGGCGGTCGTTGCGCCGTCGGCGGTCCGTTGCGCGTTGCTAGCAGCGATGTTTGCGGTACTGGCGGTGGTCATTGCGCTATCGGCAGTGGTCTGCGCCTTGGCAGCGGCGGTGTTCGCCGAATCAGCCGAGGTCTGTGCCTTGCCAGCAGCCGTGCTCGCGGAGTCAGCAGTGGTCTGCGCCTTGCCAGCTGCGGTGTTCGCGGAATCAGCAGTGGTCTGTGCCGTGCCAGCGGCGGTCGTTGCGCCGTCGGCGGTCCGTTGCGCGTTGCTAGCAGCGGTGTTTGCGGTACTGGCGGTGGTCATTGCGCTATCGGCCGTGGTCTGCGCTTTGGAAGCGGCCGTGTTCGCAGAGTCAGCCGTGGTCTGCGCTTTGCCAGCAGCGGTGTTCGCGAAATCAGCAGTGCTCTGTGCCGTGCCAGCGGCGGTCGTTGCGCCGTCGGCGGTCCGTTGCGCGTTGCTAGCAGCGGTGTTTGCGGTAGTGGCGGTGGTCATTGCGCTATCGGCCGTGGTCTGCGCTTTGGCAGCGGCCGTGTTCGCAGAGTCAGCCGTGGTCTGCGCTTTGCCAGCAGCCCTGCTCGCGGAGTCAGCCGTCGTCTGTGCCTTGCCGGCAGCCGTGTTCGCGGCATCAGCAGTGGTCTGTGCCGTGCCAGCGGCGGTCGTTGCGCCGTCGGCGGTCCGTTGCGCGTTGCTAGCAGCGGTTTTTGCGGCACTGGCGGTGGTCATTGCGCTATCGGCCGTGGTCTGTGCCTTGCCAGCAGCCGTGCTCGCAGCATCAGCCGTGGTCTGTGCCTTGCCAGCAGCCGTGTTCGCAGAGTCAGCCGTGGTCTGTGCCTTGCCAGCAGCCGTGTTCGCAGAATCAGCCGTCGTCTGTGCCTTGCCAGCGGCCGTGTTCGCCGAGTCAGCCGCCGTCTGTGCCTTGCCAGCAGCCGTGTTCGCAGAGTCAGCCGTGGTCTGTGCCTTGCCGGCAGCCATGCTCGCAGCATCAGCCGTCGTCTGTGCCTTGCCAGCAGCCGTGTTCGCAGAATCGGCCGAGGTCTGTGCCTTGCCAGCAGCCGTGTTCGCAGAGTCAGCCGTGGTCTGTGCCTTGCCAGCAGCCGTGTTCGCAGAGTCAGCCGTGGTCTGTGCCTTGCCAGCAGCCGTGTTTGCAGAGTCAGCCGTGGTCTGTGCCTTGCCAGCAGCCGTGTTTGCAGAATCAGCCGAGGACTGCGCCTTGCCAGCAGCGGTGTTCGCAGAGTCGGCCGTGGTCTGTGCCTTGCCAGCAGCCGTGTTCGCCGCACCAGCCGTCGTTTGCGCCGCGCTCGCAGCAGCCTTGGCCGCAGCGGCGTCCTTGGCGGCGGTTGCTGTCGAATCGGTGAGGCGCGTGTCCAGTGCCTGCAGTTGCGAACCGTTGATCGCCTCGGTGCTGGACGAACTGACAAGCCCGGCCTGCACGCCGCCGATCTTCTGGCCGCTCATGTCGACCAGGCCGTTGCCGCCGATGGTCGTGCGGCTGTTCATCGACGTGTTGATGTTCACACCCGTCCTGCCGTTGATTGCAACCGAGCCCGCACTGGACTGGATATCGACCTTCAACGCGCCCCCCAACTCCGTCAGACCGCTCATCCAGGTTCGAACATACCCCTTGTCGCCCCAGTCACTGCTGGCCCCGCCATTGGGGTTCGATCCACTCGACAACGCGTAGGCGAGACCGCCCGAGCAGTCGAGAGCAGCAGAGTCCGTGGCGTGGCCGAAGGCGCGGCCGGTCTGTTTGTAGTCGGGGCCGCACAGCATGAGGCCGGAAGCGTTGGCGTCGACGCCAGCCAGCGAGGTCAACACAGCAACCACAAGGCCGGCAGCCACCACGACGGCGTTGCGGCGCGTGCCGGACTTTCCGCGTCCGCGTGCACTTTCGGCGGCCGGCGCCCACATGCGGGTGGTGTAGTTCCAGACGAGGCGGTAAACGTGATTCATGATCTCTTGGTGCGAAGAATGTTCAGGTTCGGGATGGAAAAGAACTTCCGAAAACCGACACCGCACCATGCGACTTCGGCCTGCAAACAGAACCCTTCGTTTGCTGGACGCGAATTTAAAATTTGCCTTAGTTAACAAACATAGGAGCACTCCTAAAACCGGCGCGACCCCGCCGCAGGCCTGATCTCGGCCGGCTAAGTGTGAAAAATTTACGTTTTCGGTCTCACCCGGCGGACCCAGGCGAAGGGCTGCGTGTTCGCAGCCGCCTGCAGGCAAGCCGCTAGAACAGCGAGGCCATCCCGTTCGGCCGCGCATCCTCGATGGCGAGCATGCGCAGCTTGGTCAAGGCACCGCCGCCCGCGGAAAACCCGCCCGGCTTGTTGCCCGCCGCCAGCACACGGTGGCACGGCACCACCGGCGCGAAGGGGTTGTGCCCCATCGCCTGCCCCACGGCGCGCGACAGGCCCTTGTCGCCAAGCTCCTGGGCGATGTCGCCGTAGGTGCGCGTCTGCCCCGGCGGAATGCGCCGGGCGATGGCGTAGACGCGCTGATGAAACGCCGACACGCCGCGCATGTCGAGCGCGATGTGGCTCAGGTCGTCGCGCACGCCCTGCAGCAGGCCCTGAATTGCGGCAATGGCCTGCTGGGCCATTTCGTCGGGCGGGGCTTCTTGCAGTTGCGTAAAGCGCTGTCGCATGCACGCACGCGTGGCCTGCTCGCCGTCGTCTGCCGGCAGTTGCACACCTGCCAGCCCCTGCGGTCCCCACGCCAGAGCGCACTTGCCGATGGCGGTGTCGAACAGCGCAAAGCCCATCACTTTGGCTCCTGCGGCTCCTGCAGCGCATGCTGGCGCGACGCCAGCACCGCGCCCAGCCAAAGCGCCATCGCCGAGGCCACCAGGCCCCGCGCAAGCCCGCCGGGGCCGTCGGAAATCCAGCCCGTAACGGTCGGCCCAACGATCTGCCCCGCCGCAAAGACGATGGTGAACACGCTGATGCCCTGCGCCCAGCGCGCCGGTGGCAGGTTGTGGCGCACCAGCGCGGTGGTCGAGGCCACCACGGACAGAAACACCCCGCCGAACAACACGCCCGACACCAGCGCCACCGGCGCCGAAGGGCTCAGCACCGGCAGCAGCGTGGCCACGCCCAGCAGCCCGTTCAGCAGCGCCTGCGGCTGCCCGCCGCGGTAGCGGTCGAGCAGCCCGGCCCACAGCCGCGAAGAGGCCACGCAGGCAACGCCCAGCAAGGCATAGAACAGCGTGACGAACCCACCGCTGGCGCCCTGCTCGCGCAGCAGCGCGATCACGAAAGTCATGTACCCGATGTAGCCCATGCCGAACAAGGCATAGCCCGCCAGCGCCCAGCCGAAACTGCGCAGCGCGACCGGCGGTGCCGTGGTGGCTGCCGCCTTGGAGGCCGCGTGCACCGGCCGCTCCGGCATCGCACGGCCCGCCCAGGCCAGCAGCACGGTGGCCGCGGCGCTCGATACCGCCAGCGCCCACCAGGCCCAGGCCCAGCCGTGCGGCACGTCGGCCGCAGCGCGCAGCACCTGCGGCACCAGCACTGCGGACAACGCAATGCCGAAGCCCGTGCCGCCGTAGTAGATGCCGAGCAACAGGCCGCTTCGTTGCGATCCGCGGGCCGCATCGACCTCGCCGAGCCGCGCCGCCAGCAGCCCGCCCGCCACGAACACCCACGCACTTGCCACGCCCGCCAGCAGCCGCTGCAGCAGCAAGGCCGGCGCGGCGGTGACAAAGCCGCTGCCCGCCATGAACACACTGGCAAGCACCGCGCCCACCACCAGCAGCCGCGTGACGCCGAAGCGCCGCATCAGCGCCGGCGTGACCAGCGCGCCGATCAGGTAGCCCACCGCGTTGGCGGTGTTCATGCCACCGGCCAGCGCATAGCTCCAGCCCAGGTCGGCGCGCATCGGCGGCAGCAGCAGCCCGTAGGCGAAGCGCGTGATGCCCAGCGACACGGCCGCACCCATCGACAGCGCGAAGGCGAGCCGCAGCACGGGCGGCGTGGGGATGGAGGATGGGAAGGGAGTCGACATCGGAACGGGCGGCGGGTGACGCGCGGGCTATTCTGCGGCAGCCTGCCCGATCCTGCCCGCGCCTGATGCGGCCCCTTCAGACCGCATCAGATCGCGTCTGCCGCACCGACCGTGTCGCCGTGCAGCAGATGCCGCTCCAGCAGCACCGCCACATGCACCGCCTCGCGCTGCGCGCCGTCGCCGATCTGGTGCCGGCAGCTGATGCCGTCGGCCACCACGACGGCGTTCGGCTGCTTGCGAATGGCGGGCAGCAGGCTGGCCTCGGCCATCTGCATCGACACCTCGTAATGGCTGGCCTCGTAGCCGAAGCTGCCGGCCATGCCGCAGCAGGAGCTTTCGATGAGCTCGGGCTGCGCGCCCGGAATCAGCTTGAGCACCTCCATCACCGGGCTCACCGCGCCAAAGGCCTTCTGGTGGCAGTGGCCGTGCAGCAGGATGGGTTGCGTGGCCGGCTTCAGCGCCAGCGCAAAGCGGCCCTGCTTGATCTCGCGCGCAATGAACTCCTCGAACAGCAGCGCATGCCGGGCCACCAGCTCGGCCTTCTCGCCGAAGCCCATCACCAGCGTCTCGTCGCGCAGCGTGAGCAGGCACGACGGCTCCAGCCCGACGATGGGCACGCCCGCGCGCGCCAGCGGCAGCAGCGCGTCGATGAGCGCCTCGGCCTTTTTCTTGGCCTCGTCGACCATGCCGCTGGCCAGAAAGGTGCGCCCGCAGCAGTGGTGCCCGCCGCGCTTTTCCACCGTGTGCAGCACGTAGCCGGCCGCCTGCAGCACGCGCGCCGCGGCAAAGGCGTTCTCGCTCTCGAAGGTGCCGTTGAAGGTGTCGACGAACAGCACCGCCGCCTTGCCGCCGCGCCGCGCAATGGCCAGCGCCACGTCGCGCTCCACGAACAGGCCCGGCTCGTTGGCCTTGGCGCGCCAGAAGGTGTCGCTGCGCCAGGCGGGCAGCGAGCGCCTGGCGGAAAAGCCCAGCAGCTTCTCACCCAGCCAGGCCGCGCCGGGCACGCTGTTGCGCAGGTTCAGCAGCCACGGCATGCGGCTGGCCTTGTGCGCGTAGTCCGGCAGGTGGGCCACCAGCCTGTCTTTCAGGGTGTGGCCGTGGCGCTTTTTGTAGTGGTCCAGAAACTCGACCTTCATCTTCGCCATGTCCACGCCCGTGGGGCAGTCGCGCTTGCAGCCCTTGCAGCCGACGCACAGGTCCATGGTGTCGTGCATGGCTTCGCTGGTGAAGGCGTCGGGGCCGAGCTGGCCCGACAGCGCCAGGCGCAGCGTGTTGGCACGCCCGCGCGTCAGGTGCTGCTCGTCGCGCGTCACGCGGTAGCTGGGGCACATGGTGCCGGCGTCGAACTTGCGGCAGTGGCCGTTGTTGTTGCACATCTCCACCGCCTTGGCCAGGCCGCCGGTGCTGTCGCCGCCGGTGCCGTGCGCGGTGGTGACCTCGGTGACGGGGTCGGCGTTGACGTTCCAGCCCGACCAGTCGAGCACCGGCTTCAGTTCGATGCGGCGGTAGGGCCTGGGCGCCGTGGGCGGCGCAAAGCGAAACAGCGCGCCGTCGTCCATGCGCGGCGGGTCGATGATCTTGCCGGGGTTGAACAGGTCGATGGGGTCGAGCTTGCGCTTGATGGCGCGAAAGGCCTCGTTGATGGCCGGACCAAACTGCCATTCGATCCATTCCCCGCGGCACAGGCCGTCGCCATGCTCGCCGCTGAAGGCGCCCTTGTACTTGCGCACCAGCGCGCTGGCTTCTTCGGCAATGGCGCGCATCCTGGCGGCACCGTCCACGCGCATGTCCAGAATGGGCCGCACATGCAGCGTGCCGACCGACGCATGCGCGTACCAGGTGCCGCGGCTGCCGTGCCGGGCGAACACCTCAGTCAGCGCGTCCGTGTACTCGGCCAGGTGTTCGAGCGGCACCGCGCAGTCTTCGATGAAGCTCACGGGTTTGCCGTCGCCCTTCAGGCTCATCATGATGTTGAGGCCCGCCTTGCGCACCTCCCACAGGTTTTTCTGGCGCGCGTCGTCGGGCATTTCGACCACGCTCTTCGGCAGGCCCAAGTCGCCCATCAGTTCCACGAGCTGCTTGAGTTGCGGCAACAGCGTGGCCTTGTCCGCGCCCGAGAACTCCACCAGCAGAATGGCCGCCGGCTTGCCGATGAGCGCGGTTTCCACCGTGGGCCTGAAGGCCGGGTTGGACAGGCTCAGCTCGATCATGGTGCGGTCGACCAGCTCCACCGCCGTCGGCCCCAGCTTGACGATGTGCTGCGCCGCATCCATGGCCGCGCGAAAGGTCGGAAAGTTGACGATGCCCAGCACCTTGGCACGCGGCAGCGGCGCCAGCTTGAGCTTCAGGCTGCGCGTGTAGGCCAGCGTGCCTTCGGAACCGATGAGCAGGTGCGCCAGGTTCACCGAGCCGTCGGCGGTGTACGGCTTCTCGCTCTGGTTGTCGAAGATGTCCAGGTTGTAGCCGCCCACGCGGCGCATCACCTTGGGCCAGTGCGCGGCCATCTGCTCCTGCTGCTGGCGCGCAAGGCCGCGCACAAACTGCGCAATGCCCGCCGCGCGCACGCCCAGCGTGCCGACCGGACCAAAGTCGACCAGCTCCCCGTTCGACAACCATGCGCTCGCGCCCAGCACGTTGTGCACCATGTTGCCGTAGGCGATGGAGCGCGAGCCGCAGGAGTTGTTGCCCGCCATGCCACCCAGCGTGGCCTGCGCGCTGGTCGACACGTCCACCGGATACCAGAGCCCGTGCGGCTTGAGCTGCGCGTTCAGGTGGTCGAGCACCAGGCCGGGCTCCACGGTGGCGGTGCCCTCTTCCACGTTCAGCTCCAGCACGCGCCTGAAGTGCTTGCTGTTGTCGATGACCAGCGCCGCGCCCGTGGTCTGCCCGCACTGGCTGGTGCCGCCGCCGCGCGCGAGCACCGGCACCTTCAGGTCGCGGGCAATGTCGATGGCGGTGGCAATGTCGCGCTCGTGGGTCGGCACGAAGGCGCCGACCGGTGTGATCTGGTAGATGGACGCGTCGGTGGCGTAGCGCCCGCGCGAACCGTCGTCGAACAGCACCTCGCCCTGCGTGTCGGCGCGCAGCCGGCGCGCAAGCAGCTCGCAGGTGTCGTTGGGCGGAAGAACGGTTCCGGCTGGCTGCATGTGGCTGGCGGGGTCGATGCGCATGGTGGGGGTTTGTTTTTTTGAGGGCTCAGCTTGGCTCAGCTGGACTTGGCCGAGGGATAGATCTCGCCCGCGCGCAGCAGCTCCAGCACCGTGTCGCGCTTGCGCAGCACATGCGCCACCAGCACCTTGCGCATGGCGAGCGCGTCGCGCGCGGCCAGCGCGTCGATCATCTGTTCGTGCTCCTGCACGGCGTGCTTCCACTTCGCCTCGTTCTGGTTGGTGCGAAAGCGCAGCGACTGCACGCGCGCGTTGATGGAGCGGTAGGTGCCCGACAGCACCGGGTTGGCCGCCGCCTCGTTGATGGCCGTGTGAATGCGCGCGTTCAGCCGGTAGTAGCCCGACAGGTCGCGCCGCGAGAAGCAGGCCATCATTTCGTAGTGCAGCGCGCGCACCTCGGCCAGCTCTTCGTTGGTGATGCGCTTGGCCGCCAGCTCGCCCGACATGCCTTCCAGCATCGCCAGCACCTCGAAGGTGTTGAGCACATCGGCCTCGGTGAGCTTCACCGCCACCGCGCCGCGGTTGGGCAGCAGGTCGACCAGCCCTTCGGCCGCCAGCAGCTTGATGGCCTCGCGCAGCGGCGTGCGCGACACGTTGAGCTGCAGGCACAGCTCGCGCTCGTTGAGCTTGGCGCCGGGCGCGATGTGCCCTTCGACCAGCATGGTGCGCAGGCGCGAGGCCACCTGGTCGTGCAAGGCGAGCCTGGATATCTCGATGATTTCTGCGGTCATGGTTTTTCCCTTGAATGCATTTTGAATGCAAAAAATGGACGTCACAACACCAGCGCCTCAGGGAAAACCATCAAACAAAAATGCATTTTGAATGCAAAACTAAAAAGCGAAAGGACAGTCCATGCTTCAACTCGACATCCACCCTACCGGTCGCCACTTCCTCCAGATTCCAGGCCCCAGCCCGGTGCCTGACCGCATCCTGCGGGCCATGAGCCTGCCCACCATCGACCACCGCGGGCCCGAGTTCGGCGCGCTCGGGCTGAAGGTGCTGGCCGGCATCCAGCAGGTGTTCAAGACGAAGCACCCGGTCGCCATCTACCCCGCCTCGGGCACCGGCGCCTGGGAGGCCGCGCTGGCCAACACGCTGAGCCCCGGCGACCATGTGCTCATGTACGAGACCGGCCACTTCGCCTCGCTGTGGCAGAAGATGGCCACGCGCCTGGGCCTGTCGACCGAGTTCCTCGCATGGCCGGGCACCGACGCGCAATTGCCCAACGCGCCCGGCTGGCGCCACGGCGTGCAGGCCGAACTCATCGAAGCCCGTCTGCGCAAGGACACCGAGAAAAAGATCAAGGCCGTGTGCGTGGTGCACAACGAAACCTCCACCGGCGCCACCTCCGACATCGCCTCCGTGCGCAAGGCCATCGACGCGGCGGGCCACCCCGCATTGCTGCTGGTCGACAGCATCTCCGGCCTGGCCAGTGCCGATTTCAGGCATGACGAATGGGGCGTGGACGTGACCGTCAGCGGCTCGCAGAAGGGCCTGATGCTGCCGCCGGGCATCAGCTTCAACGCGCTCTCGCCGCGCGCGCTGGAAGCCGCCAAACACGCCAAACTGCCGCGCGCCTTCTGGGCCTGGGACGAGATCGTCGAGATGAACAAGGACGGCTACTGGCCCTACACGCCCAACACCAACCTGCTGTACGGCCTGTCGGAGTCGCTGGACATGCTGCTGGGCGAAGGCCTGGACAACGTGTTCGCCCGCCACCAGCGTTGGGCCGCCGGCGTGCGCGCGGCCGTCAATGCGTGGGGCCTGCCGATTCAGTGCGCCGACCCAGCCGTTTACTCGCCGGTGCTCACCGGCGTGATCACGCCCGAGGGTGTGGATGCCGATGCGCTGCGCCGGCTCATTCACCAGCGCTTCGACCTGTCGCTGGGCACCGGCCTGGGCAAGCTCAAGGGCCGCATGTTCCGCATGGGCCACCTGGGCGACAGCAACGACCTGACGCTGGTGGCCATGGTCGCGGGCGTGGAGATGGGCATGAAGCTCACGGGCATCAAGCTGGCCGGCAGCGGCGTGCACGCGGCGATGGACCATTTCGCGAACCATGCGGCACCGGCCGCGCTGAAGAAGGCTGCGTAGAGACAGGCTGCGTAGCGAACGGCTGCGTGGCGCGCCTGCGCTTTCTTCTTCTTGCAGGTTCGAAAGCATCCCCTGACCGTTCGGGCTGAGCTTGTCGAAGCCAGGGCCCGGCTTCGACAAGCTCAGCCCGAACGGTGGAGGTGACGTGTGGCGGGGCATGCGAGATCGCAGGCTCGCGGGATCGCAGTTGGAGTCCTTATTCCGATATCAGCACAACGGAGACAAGCACGATGCAAAGACGTTCCCTCATTCAAGCTGCCGCAGGCGCGGCCGCCACGCTGGGCGTGCCCCGGCTTTTCGCGCAGGAGTGGCCGTCGGGGCCGGTGCGCATCGTGGTCGGTTTTCCGCCCGGTGGCGGCACCGACGCGCTGGCCCGTGTGGTCGCGCAGAAGCTCACGATCATGTGGGGCCAGCAGGTGATCGTCGACAACAAGGGCGGCGTGGCCGGCGTGCTGGCGGCCGACTACGTGGCGCAACAGCCCGCCGACGGCAGCACCCTGTTGATGGCCCACATCAACAGCCATGCGCTCGCGCCCAGCCTGCAGCCCAAACTGCGCTACAACGTGGAGCGCGACTTCGTGCCCATCGTGCTGGTGGGCGTCACGCCCAACCTGCTGATTGCCAACCCGGGCCAGAAGGCGCTGACCGTGAAGGACATCGTGGCCGCATGCAAGGCCGCGCCGGGCACGGTGAGCTTCGGTTCCGCGGGTGCGGGGTCGGCTCAGCATCTGGCGCTGGAAATGTTCAAACTGCAGGGCGGCATCGATGCACTGCATGTGCCGTACAAGGGCAGCGGCCCGTTGCTGGCCGACCTGATGGGCGGGCAGATTCAATACAGCTTCGAGACGATGACGGCCGCAACGCCTCACGTGAAGAACGGCCGCGTGATTGCGGTGGCACAAACCCGCACCAAGCGCGCCAAGGGTCACCCCAACGTTCCGACGATGCAGGAGCAGGGCTTTCAGGGTTTCGAGGCAACGACGTGGTACGGGCTTGCGGGGCCGGGCAAATTGCCTGCTTCCATTGCGCAGAAGGTCAACCGTGACGTCAACACCGTGCTGGCCATGCCTGACGTGCAGGAGCGGCTGGACACCTATGGCGCGGAGGACGGTGGTGGCTCGCAGGAAAAGTTCAAGCAGTTCATCAGTACGGAGATCGCCAAGTGGGCGAAGGTCGTGAAAGACGGGAACGTTCACGTAGAGAGTTGACTGTGTTTGTTGTTTGAGGGCTGTCGGGGGCGTTCAGGGCGGCGCTCACGCCGACGGGGTGCTCCCCTCCGCGAATGTCCCCCGGCCTGCGGCCTCCTCCTTTATTTCGCTGCGGGGAGCACCCCATCGGCGTGAGCGAGTTCAGAGCACTGGTTGATTGGCCGCACACCAACACCGTGGTTGTTGTTCAGAGTCAGGGTTGATCGGCGAGCACACAGAGCGTGCCCAAGTGCACAGGGCGTCGGGTACTCCACGCAGCGAAACAAAGGAGGAGAGGCGATAGCGCGAAGCGGGGGACATTCGCGGAGGGGAGTACCCGGCGGCCTGTGCACACGCCCTGAACAGCCGAGCCCACAACGCCACGAACGCCCCCCAAACACCCCAAGAACCGAAGTTGCAAAAGCAACCTGAGAAGATCCAAAACATGACCCCCTCCCAGACAGCCCTCACAGACGCCCTGGTAGCCGCCCGCCGCGGCAACCGCACCCTCGATGCCTCGCCCTGGACCGATGCGCTCGCCTCCGACACCCAAGCCTACGAGGTGCAGGACGCCGTGGCCGCAGCACTGGGCTGGTTCGACGACCAGCCCGTGCCCCGTACCTGGAAGTCCGGCGGCGGCTCGCGCAACGCCACCCTTACCCATGCGCCGCTGCCGCCATTAGGCGTACGACCGAACTCGGCCGACTTCAGCGACCTGGTGCTCCACACCCCCGGCATCGAAGCAGAAATTGCCCTGCGCCTAGGCCAGGACGTCACCCCCGAACAAGCCGCCCAGGTCACCCACGACAACGCCACGTCGCTCATCGACGCCCTCACCGTCTCCGTCGAAATAGTCGATGCGCGTTGGCAAGACCTGGCCGCTACGCACGCCCTGCTTCGCCTGTCCGACTCCCAAGTGCACGGCGCACTCGTGCTCGGCGAATGGGTGCCCTGCACCGCCGCCGACCTTGCCGCCATCGACTGGGCCGCCCAACGCTGCGAAACCAAAGTCGGCAACGCAGAGACCGTCGTGCGCGAAGGCGCCCATCCGCTGGGCGACCCCGCATGGCTGCTGCCCCTCTGGCTGCGCCACATCACACGCCACGGCCGCACGGCCCCCAAGAGCACCGTCGTCACCACCGGCTCATGGGTCGGCGTGCTGCCCTGCCGCCGCGGCGATCAGGTGACCGCGGCTTTCCCCGGCATCGGCGTGGTGCGCTTGAGCGTGTAACGCCCGCCACCCACGCCCGAACACGCCACCAGAAAGTCCAGCACCGCCCGCACCCGCGCGGGCAGCGTGCCGGCCTTGCCGATGTACACCGCATGGATCGGCTCCACCTCGCACGGGTTGAACTCCTCGAGCAACGGCACCAGCCGGCCCGCATCGATGTCTTGCTGAATGTGATACAGCGACAGCCGCGCCACGCCCGCTCCCGCAAGGGCCAACTGGCGCAGCGTTTCACCGTCGCCCGCGCGCACCGGTCCGGCCACCGGCAGCCACACCGTGCGAGCGTCCACGCGCAGCGGCCAGTCGGGCGCGCTGCGCCGGTGGGTCCAGCCCAGCCGGTTGTGCGCCTCCAGCTCCTGCGGCGTGCGCGGCGTGCCGTACTTCTCAAGGTACGAAGGCGCCGCAACGATGGCCTGGCTGGTCTCGCCCAGACGGCGCGCCACCAGGTCCGACGACGGCAACTGACCCCAGCGAATCGCAATGTCCGCGCGCTCGTCCATCAGGTCGACGATGCGGTCGGTCAGGGCAATGTCGAGCGTGATCTGCGGATGCTGCTCCAGCAGGCGCGGCACCAGCGGCACCAGCTTGTGCTGGCCGAAGGACACGCTGGCGTTGATGCTCACCCGCCCGCGCGGCGCGGCCCCGGCGGCGGCGCAGCGCTCGGCCTCGTCCATGTCGGCCAGCACGCGCGTGCTGCGCTCGTAGAACTCGGTGCCCTCGGGCGTGAGCTGCAGCTTGCGCGTGGAGCGGTGCACCAGCTGAATGCCCAGGCGCAGCTCCAGCCGCGCCACCAGCTTGCTCACCGCCGAAGGCGTCATGCCCAGCAGGCGGGCGGCGGATGAGAACCCGCCGGACTCCACCACCTGCACAAAGGCTTCCATCTCGCCGGAGCGGTTGACGTCGATGCGCGGCATGGCGGCGTGCCTCCTCTATTTGTGAGTTCAACTCACAGGTCTGTGTACTGGCGGCATTCTAGTCATCGAAGCCGAATGTCTTCACAGTACAGGGCATCATGCCAATCGCTCTACTCGCCCTCACCGCCGGTGCCTTCGGAATAGGCACCACCGAGTTCGTCATCATGGGCCTGCTGATGCAGGTTTCGACGGACCTTCAAGTCTCCATCACGGCCGCCGGGCTGCTGATCTCGGGCTATGCGCTCGGGGTTGCGGTGGGCGCGCCCGTGCTCACCATCGCCACCCGCAAGCTGCCGCGCAAGACCGTGCTGCTGGCGCTGATGGCCATCTTCACGCTGGGCAACCTCGCCTGTGCGTTGGCGCCCAACTACGAGATGCTGATGGCCGCGCGTGTCGTTACCTCGCTGGCGCACGGCACCTTCTTCGGCGTGGGCTCGGTGGTGGCCACCGGCTTGGTGGCACCGGAGCGCCGCGCCTCGGCCATCGCCATCATGTTCACCGGGCTGACCGCCGCCACGCTGCTGGGCGTGCCCTTCGGCGCGTGGCTGGGTTTGCACTTCGGCTGGCGCGCGGCCTTCTGGGCGGTCACGCTGATCGGCGTGCTCGCGCTGGCCGTGCTGGCCCTGTTCGTGCCCCGCGTGAAGGGCGAGGCCCAGCCCGCGCCGCTGCGTGAAGAGCTGGCTGTGCTGGCGCGCCCGCAGGTGCTGCTCGGCCTGGCGATGACGGTGCTCGGCTTTGCCGGCGTGTTCGTGGTGTTCACCTACATCCAGCCGCTGCTCACGCAACTGACGGGGCTGTCGGAATCGGCCGTGTCGCCCATCCTGCTGGTGTTCGGCGGCGGGCTGGCCGTGGGCAACATCCTGGGCGGCAAGCTGGCCGACCGCGCGCCGATGGCGGCCATTCTGGGCACGCTGGCGGTACTGGCCGTGGTGCTCGGCGCCATGCAGTTCACCATCGGCACGCCGTTCACCGCGGTGGTGTTCGTCGGCCTGCTGGGCGTGGCCTCTTTCGCGACCGTGGCGCCGATGCAGTTGCGGGTGCTGGAGAAGGCCTCGGGCGCGGGCCAGAACCTGGCGTCGAGCCTGAACATCGCGGCCTTCAACCTCGGCAACGCGCTGGGCGCATGGGTGGGCGGCGTGGTGATCGACCACGGCCCGGGGCTGCGCGCGCTGGGCTGGGTGGCGGCGCTGCTCACGCTGGTGGGCCTGGCGATCGCGCTGTGGAGCCGCTCGCTCGAACGGCGTGAGCCGCGCCTTGCGGAGTGTGCGTCGGCGCGGGCCTGATTCGAAACAACATCGTCGGTCGGCCCCGGGGCCGCACCCCCGACAATCGGCGCTCCCCCGGACCCTGACCGAACACGGCGCTCCCCTGATGTCTCCCCCACCCCCCGCCCTCCCCGCACCGCCTGACGCCCCCTCGACTTCTCACCTGCGCGGCTGGCTGCGCCACGTGCTGCGCAGTTTCCGCACGCAGGTTGCGCTGGGCTTCGGCTTTCTGGCTGCGGTGCTGGTCGTCACGCTGTCGCTGGCGCTGGGTTCCATGTTCGCGCGCAAGAGCGAGGCCGACGAATCCGCCGCGCTGCGCACCATCGCGAAGAATGCCGCCAAGGCGCTGTCCGACGGGCTCACCTCGCGCACCCGCGAGATCGAGCTGCTCGCCGCCTCGCCCTCGCTCTGGCAGGACGGCCTGGCTTCCGACCGCGTGGTGCAGACCATCTCTCGCACGCAGACGCTCACGCCCTACAGCGCCTGGATCGGCGTGGTGTCGCCCGACGGCATCGTGCAGATGTCCACCGGCAAGCTGCTGATTGGCGTGAACGTGGCCGAGCGCCCCTGGTTTCAGGACGGCTTGCGCGGCACCCACGTGGGCGACGTGCACCCCGCGAAGCTGCTGGCCTCGCTGCTGCCCAAGGGCAGCGACGGCGGGCCGCAGCGCTTTGTGGACTTTGCGTCGCCCATCAAGCGCAATGGCGAGCTGATCGGCGTGCTGGGCATGCACGGCAGCTGGGAGTGGACGCGCAGCGTCGTCGAATCGCTGTTCCCCGACGACGCCGTGTCGCGCCGGCTAGAGGTGCTGGTGCTCGACGCGCAGGACCGCGTCATCTACGCGTCCGACGCCAACCTGGACCAGGCGGCCACGCTGAGCATGTCGGGCGTGAACCCGAACGCGGCGGTGAAGTTTGCGCGCGAAGCATCGGGTGGCGAATTTCTCGTAGCCAGCGCCGCGGTCGGCGCCACGCAAGCCACGGGCCGTGCCATCGACCTGGGCTGGACGGTGGTGGCGCGCGAACCGGCCGAGGTGGCGCGCGCCGCCTCGCGTGAAGGTGTGCGCAAGGCGCTCACGCTGGGCATGCTGGCCGCCGCCCTCGCCTTCTTTCTGGGCTGGCTGCTGGCGGAGCGGCTCACGCGGCCGTTGCGCCAGATTGCCTCGGTGGCCAAGGCCATTGGCGCGGGGCGGCTCGATGCCGGCATTCCGACCAACGCGGGCAGCTCGGAGGTCAAGCAGTTGTCGGTCGCGCTGGCCGGCATGACGGCCCGGCTGGTCAGCGCCAACGCCGAGCTGGAGGCGCGCGTGAAGGAGCGCACGTCGGCCCTGGAAACCGCCAACGCCGAGCTCGACCGGCAGGCCCGCTTCGACGCGCTCACCGGCCTGCTGAACCGCCACGGCATGGAAGAGCGCCTGCTGCAGACGCTGCCCGCCACGCACCCCGACGCCATGCCGCTGGGCATGGTGATGGTCGACATCGATCACTTCAAGCGCATCAACGACCGCTTCGGCCATGCCACGGGCGACATCGCCTTGCGCGCGGTGGCCACGGTGCTGCGCTCGATGCTGCGCAAGTCGGACATTGCTGCGCGCCTGGGCGGCGAGGAGTTTGTGCTGATGATGCCGGGCGCCAGCGCGATGGAGGCCATGCGCATGGCCACGGCGCTGGTCAAGGCCGTGGCTGGCACGGCGTTCGATACCGTGGGCCAGATCACCATCAGCTGCGGTGTGTCGCAGATGACGATGGAAGACGACAACGTGGACGTGGCGCTGCGCCGGGCCGACAAGGCGCTCTACCAGGCCAAGGCCAACGGGCGGAATCGCGCGGAGCTTTCGGAGCCGGCCTGAAGCTGGCGCACCCGAAGCACCTGACCCACCCGGCCGGGCAGCGTCACTCTTCTTCGGGCGTTGCCGGGCCTGCCAGCGCGCCGCCCAGCAGCAGCGGGTCTTTAGGCACGCCTGCCGACATGAAAAATTCGAACCGGTTGCGCCCCGCTGCCTTGGCGTTGTAGAGCGCCGCATCGGCCCGTGCCAGCAGCTCTTCGGCCGTGGCGGCCGCGTCGGCGGCCCAATGAAAGGTCACGCCGATGCTGGTCGTGACGGCGATCGTCTGGCCTTCCACCACGAACGGCGTGCAACCGATGCGCTCGACGATCTTCTCCGCCACGGTGGCCGCCGCCCTGGGCGTGCCCAGGTTTTCCAGCACCAGCACAAATTCGTCGCCCGCCAGCCGCGCCACCTTGTCGGTGCCGCGCACGCTGCCCAGCAGCCGGCGCGCGTACTCGACCAGCACCGCGTCGCCCACCGCGTGGCCGAAGGTGTCGTTGATGGTCTTGAAATGGTCGATGTCCAGAAACATCAGCGCCATGGCATTGCCTGTGAGCCGCACGCGCAGCACGGCGTCGGGCAGGTGCTCGTTGAAGGCCAACCGGTTGGGCAGGCCGGTGAGCGTGTCCATGCGCGCCAGTTCGATGAGCTTGTGCTCCACCAGCTTCAGCGCCGTGATGTCCAGCGCCAGCGAGAAGATGCCGTGCGTGAGCCCGTCGGCGCGCACGTCGGGCACGTAGATGACCTGGGTGATGCGCTCGAAGCCCTTGCGCTGCGTGCGCGCTTCGAACTCCACCCTTTCTCCGGCCAGCGCGCGCGCCAGCATGGGCCGGCGCGACAGGTACACGTCGCGCCCTGCCACGTCCTGCAGGTGGCGCCCCAGCAGTTGCATGGGGTCGAGCCCGAGCCATTCGCGGCTGGTGGCATTGGCGAAGGTGATTTTTTCGTCGCGGTCGATGTAGGTGATGAGCGCCGGCAGGTTGTCGGTGATGGTGCGCAGGCGCAGCTCGCTCTCGGCCTGGCGCAGCTCGGCTTCTTTCAGGGCGGTGATGTTGAAGCTCATCAGGTAGAAGCCCACCACCTCGCCGCGCGCGTTGGTGTCGGGGATCAGGTTGACCTGAAAGTAGCCCTGCTTGCCGTGCACCGGCGCGCGCACCGGAAAGCGCACCTTCTTGCCCGACAGCATCACCGGCAGGTAGGGCCGGTGCTGCTCGTAGATGGCCTCGCCCAGCACCTCGCGCAGGGTGCTGCCCTCGATGGGCTTGTCGCCCAGGCCGGCCCCCACCGCCGCCATCTGCCGCGTTCGAACATTGCCGAACAGGCAGTTCTGGTTGCGGTCGAAGTAGCCCACCACCGCCGGAATGCTGTCGGTCACGTCGCGCAGGCGCTTCTCCTGCTCGGCCACGGCCTTGCGAATGTTCACTTCGTCGGTGATGTCGAAGGTCATGGCGAACACGCCGCGCACCTGGCCGTCGGCGTCGACGTCGGGGATGTAGTGCGCCTGGAAAGTGCGCTCGCCGATGCCCAGCGCGGGGTCGCCGGTTTTCTCGAGGATGACGGTTTCGCCGGCCAGCGCGCGCTGGAAATACGGCTCCACCACGGCGAAGTCGGCGCCGCGCACCTCGGGCATCAGGCGCCCCACCAGCGGTGCGTGGTGGTGCAGCGCGCGGATGCGCTCGTTCACGAAGGTGTAGCGCAGCGACGCGTCCACGTGCGAGACCATGGCCGGAATGCTGTCGGCAATGGTGCGCACCTGCGCCTCGCTGTGCGCCAGGCTCAGCTCGCTGACATGGCGCTGCGCCATCAGCTCGTCGAAGGTGCGCGCCAGGTCGCCGATTTCGTCGCGCGCATAGCGGGCGGCGGGTTGCGGCGCCTGGGCACCGGCGGGCATCTCGCGCGCCGAGTGCATGTGGCCGTGCAGCTCGGCCAGCGGCATCAGGCGGCGGCGCACCACCACGAAGGCCAGCAGCCCCGCCGACAGCGCGAGCACCAGCGCGCCCAGCCATGCGTTGTGCTCGATGGCCTCGATGCGCGCAAAGGCCTCGGCACGCGGGTACATGGCGCCGACGATCCAGTTGGTCTGCTCGGTGCGGTCGAAGGCGTAGAGGCTGGGCACGCCGGCCTCGTCGATGCCCTCGCCCGTGCCCTCGAAGCCGGCCATGGCACGCAGGATTTCCGGGTTGCCGCCCTGCGGCTTCACCACGCTCAGAATGCGCGCCATGTCAGGGTGATCGACCATCACGCCGCCGGAGGTGGTGATGAACAGGTAGCCGTTCTTGCCGAACTTCAGGTCGCCGAGCGCGCCCAGAATGTTGCGGTCCTTCAGGTTGATGGCGCCCGAAATCACGAACTTGACCTGCCCCGCGGCGTCCAGCACCGGCTGGGTGATGGCCACCTGCGCCAGCCCGTTCAGCCGGTTGCGATAGGGCTGCGACACCAGCCCGGTCTTGGTGGCCACGGTCTGCTGGAAGTAGTCGCGGTCTTTCACGTTCACGCTGCCGTTGGTCAGCGAGCGGGTCAGGTTGGCCACCAGGTTGCCGTCGCTGTCGAGGAAGGCCACGTTGTCGAAGGCCTGGCGCAGCGAAGCATGCTTTTCCAGAAAGGCCTGCAGCGGCTCGGCGTCTGGGAAGGCCTGCGCCTGCACGCTCTCGGCAAAGGTCTGCAGCAGGATGCGGCGGCTGCCCAGCTTCTGGTCGATGGCGTCGGAGATGCCGCTCACGCGGGCCAGCTGTTCGGCCGCAATCGATGCCTGCATGCTGCTCTTGACCAGCTGCAGCGCGTAGGTGGCAATGGCAAAGGTGGCGGCAAGCACCAGGGCGGCCACGCCCAGGCTGAGGCGGGTGTGCAGGCCGAGGCGGTATTTCGAAAGACCGGGAGCGTTCATTGAATCTTGAGGGGGCCGAAACCTTGCCGGCGAAAGTTGCCGGTCGAGTATCGGTGTGTTCTACGCACCAGGTAAGTGTCTGGATGTTTTGCGCGCGCAGGCGGGCTCTTTCAGGAGCCGAAGTCGATCTACGGAAACCCGTACATCCTGTTGCTCATGTAAGCATAAATTGTTAACTTTTGGCATGTGTATTGCTGCAATGCAGCAACAGCAGATGGCACGCCCCAAAGATGTGCCGCGACAGCGGAGACGAGACGGCTCACCAGGTCACCACGTCATCTATTGCAAGGCGCACATGAACGCAAGCACTGTCCAGGAATCGAACGAAATCGCGCAGGCCGAAGCCGCCAGCTGGTTTCAGCGCCTCAGGGGCAAGGGCGGCGGGGGCGGCCCGCAGAGCACGGAGTCCATAGTGCCGCGCCTGGCCGGCTATGCGCTGCTGGCCTTCGTGCTGTGGCTGGTGGTGACCACGCTGATTCAGCCGCTGGTGTCGCGCCAGGCCACGCGCTCGGTGCTGCAGGCGCCGGTGCTGCTGGTGACCTCGCCCATCAGCGGCGTGGTCACGCAGTTGACGGTGCGCGCACTCGACAAGGTGGAGGCCGGCTCGGTGGTGGCCACCGTGCAGAACCCGACCATCAACCGCGACATTCTCACCACGCTCACCACGCAGCGCCTGGCGCTGCAGAGCCAGGTGGCGCAACTGGGCAACCAGCTTTCGGCCTCCGGCGAAGAACTGCAGTTTGTGGACCAGCAGGTCAAGCTGTACCGCACCGCCTCCATGGCGCAGACCCGCGACGCCTGGCAGGTGGCGCAACGCCAGCGCGACGTGGCGCAGAGCAGCGTGGCCGAACAGGAGCTGAAGGTGCGCCACACCGCCGCCATGCTGGACGAAGGCGCGGTGAGCCCGCAGGCCATGGACGCCGCGCAGGCGCAGCTGAGCATCTCGCGCGCCAGTGCGGCGGTGGCCGACCAGGCCTATGCGGGCCTGGGCCAGAGCGTGGCCAGCGCCAGCCGCGGCGTGTTCGTGGGTGGGAGCGGCGGCAACGTGTACCAGAGCTTGGCGAACCGGCGCGAAACACTGACCAGCGACATGCAGCGCGCGCAGCACGACAGCGAAGCCCTGCAACTGCAACTGCGCGACGTGAGCGCGCTGGAAACCGACGAGCGCCGCCGCATCGAGAAGATGGCGGCGTTCGAGGTGCGCGCGCTGCAGCCCGGCCAGGTGCACACCGTGCTCATGCCGCAAGGCAGCTACGTGCCGCAGGGTGCCACGCTGGTGCGCATGATCGACTGCAGCCGCGTGGAGGTGGTGGCGGTGTTTCCGCCGCGCGTGGCCAAGCGCCTGAACATGGGCTCGACCATTGCGGTGAAGACGGACGACGACCGGCCAGAGGTGTCGGCGCGCGTCACGCAAATACTGCCGGTGGCGCCGGAAGACTTTCAGAGCCGCTACGCCGTGCCCTTTCCGTTCGCGGAACAGGGCTCGGTGTACGCGGTGGCACATGTCGAATCGAGCTCTCCGGAATGGCTGGAGCAGCGCGGGCTGTGTGCGCCGGGCAAGGTGGTGTCGGCGCGGCTGGCCTCGTAGCGGCGGGCTTGCCCAGGAAGCCAGAGCAGCCCGAAAAGGCCGACCATGGACCATCCAGCCTCCCACTTCGTTCGACGCGCCGCGCTGCTGGCCGCCGCCGCGCTGGCGCTGGGCGCGGCCCCAAAAATGACGGCCGGTGAAGTGCAGCACACGCTGGCCCAGCAAAGCTGCGACGGCCTGCGCCGCGCGGTCGCCAACGACGCGCGCGGCGACACCGCATCGCCGCTGTGGCTGGCCAGCTACCGCACCGAACGGCAGATCGATGGCGTGCCGGAGCTTGCGCCGAGCCTGGCGAACGTGGCCTTCGTGTACGACAACGCGCTCGCCGGCATCGCGCTGCTGGCCTGCGGCGACACCGCCTCCGCCCAGCGCATTGCCGACGCCGTGGCGCTGGCCGTGGCGAGCGACCCGCTGTACACCGATGGGCGCATTCGCAACGCCTACCGCGCCGGCCCCCTGGCCGACGGCAAGCCGGTGCTGCCCGGCTACTGGGACACCGGCAAGAACCAGTGGATGGCCGACGCCTACCAGGTGAGCACCGCCACGGGCAACGTGGCATGGGCCGCGCTGCTGCTGCTGAACGTGAACCAGGTGGCGCCCTCCCCGCGCTACACAGATGCCACGGCCAAGCTGCTCGCGTGGACCGAGCAACGCACCCGCGCCACCATCGACCCCGACGGCTACCAAGGCGGCTGGTACGGCTGGGACAACGCCCAGACCGCGCAGACCTGGAAGTCGACCGAGCACCACATCGACATCGCCATGGCCGCCGCCTGGGCTGCCCGCGCGCAAGAAGGAGGTGCAAGGCCCGAGCAGGCGCGCCAGGCCGCCGTGGCGCTGGCCTTCCTGTCGCGCATGTGGAGCGCGCAGGAGCAGCGCTTTTTCATCGGCACCAAGACAGACGGCAGCACGCTCGCCACCACCGGCTCCGGCCTGGACGCCCAACTGTGGCCGCTGCTGGCCGCGCCGCCGGGCTCTTGCGCCTGGCGCGCGGGCCTGGCCTGGGTCGAGCGCAATCACCGCTTCGGCGACGGCTACGGCTTTTCGCAGCAGCCCGACGGCATCTGGACCGAAGGCAGCGCGCAGGCCGCCGCCACGCTGGTGGCCGTGAAGGGCGCCGCACCCGAGGCGCTGTGGCAGCTGCTGGCCGCGCAACGCGCCGACAACGGCCTTTACTACGCCACACCCAGCCCGCGCATCTCCACCGGCCTGGCCATTGGGCCCGACTCGGTGGGGGCCGACTTTTTCTATTACCGCTGGCCCCACCTGGGCGCGACCGCCTGGATCGCGCTGGCCGCCACGGGCTGGAACCCGTTCACCGGAACCGTTGTTACCGCAGCCGCAGCCTCAGGAGAAAAGCCATGTTCGAACTGATCGATACGCCCGAGTTCAGGGTCAATCTGATGGTCGCGGCGCTGGCCCTGATCATGGTCTTCCATGCCCGCGCGGACCGCGCCTCGCACCGGGTGCTGTTCGGTTTTCTCACCGCGCTGGTGCTGGTGCGCTATGTGGCGTGGCGGCTGTCGGAAACGCTGCCGCCGGCCGACCTGGGCTTTGGCACGCTGGTGTCGTGGGTGTTTCTGAGCTTCGAGATGATTGCCATCGTCTACACGCTGCTGTCGATCCAGATGCTCACGCGCCGGCGCGACAACCACGCGCAGGCCGACCGGGGCGAGGCTTCTCTTCGTGCGCGCGGCCACAACGTGCCACCGGTCGACGTGTTCATCTGCACCTACAACGAAGAGCTTGGCGTGCTCGAAAAAACCATTCTGGCCGCGCAGGCCATCGACTACCCGCATGTGAACGTGTGGGTGCTCGACGACACCCGGCGCGACTGGCTGCGCGACTACTGCGAACGCAAGGGCGTGCACTACACGCGGCGCGCCGACAACACGCACGCCAAGGCGGGCAACCTGAACAACGGCCTGCGCCAATCGGCCGCGGCCACCAACGCGCCGTACATCCTGGTGCTGGACGCAGACTTCACGCCCCACCGCAACATCGTCTACCGCACGCTGGGCCTGTTCGACGAGCCCAAGGTGGGGCTGGTGCAGACGCCGCAGTTCTATTACAACGCCGACCCCATCCAGCACAACCTGCGCGCCACCGACAGCTGGGTGGACGAGCAGCGCGTGTTCTTCGACGTGCTGCAGCCTGCCAAGGACGCGGCCGACGTGGCCTTCTGCGTGGGCACGTCGTTCGTGATCCGGCGCGACGCCATCACCGACGCGGGCGGCTTTCCCACGGGCAGCGTGTGCGAAGACATCTACACCACCTACACGCTGATGCGCTTCGGCTGGGTCACGCGCTGGCTCAACGAGCGGCTCTCCAACGGGCTGTCGGCGGACAGCATCGTCGACTACATCAACCAGCGCAGCCGCTGGTGCCTGGGCACCATTCAGGTGGCGCTGCTGCGGGACGGCCCGCTGCGCGGGCGGGGCTACAGCTTTGCGGCGCGCGTGCATTACGTGCACGGCCTGCTGCACTGGCTGACCAAGCCCTTCATCTTGCTGATGCTGGCCGCGCCCGCGCTGTACTGGTACACGGGCGTGTCGGCCTTCCATGCCACGCCGCGCGCCTTTGCCCTGTACGGCCTGCCGCCGCTGGTCATGTTCTGGGGCTACACCTACTGGATCAGCCAGCGCCGCTGCCTGCCGGTGTTCACGGAGGTCACGCAGATCGTGGCCGCCATGGCCGTGACGCGCACCATCGTCACGTCGCTGGTGCGGCCGTTCGGGCGGCCGTTCAAGGTCACGGCCAAGGGGCAGGACCGCACGAAGACGGTGGTGCACTGGAACCTGGTGCTCGTCTTCGGCGGGCTCATCGCGGCCATGGAGGCGGCGGCCGTGGGCTCCATCGGTGGCGCCATGACCACTGGCGACCTGCTCAACGTGCTGTGGACCATCGTCACCACGCTGTACTGCCTGGCCGCGCTCATCGCCTGCATCGACCGCCCGCGGCCCGACCACGACGAGCGCTTTCCGTACAGCGCCGAGACCACCCTGCGCAGCACCACCGGCGTGGGCGCCACGCGCTTTGTGGAGATTGCGGTCGACGGTGCGTTGCTGCGCGAAAGCGCCCTGCTGCGGCGCATGCCGGTGGGCGAGCGGCTCGACGTGCATGTCGATCACGTGGGCTGGGTGTCGGCCCTGCTGAAGGCGCGCTCGCCCCGCGGCGTGGAGCTGGCCTTCGAGCACGACGAGGTGCTGCACGACCACCTGATCCGCCATGTGTTCAGCCTGCCGCCGAGCCATGTGGCCACGCAGGTGAAGCCGGGTCGCGCGGCGCTGGCGTTCATGGGCAGCGCCGGTTGGCAATGGCCGCGCATGCCTGCGACCTGGTTTCCAGCGACCTGGGTGCGTGCGGTGGCGGTGCCACTGCCCTTGATGACCATGCTGGTGCTCGGCGTGCTGGTGCTGTCGGGCTGCAACCTCACGCCGCCCCTGAAAGAGGCCGACGTGGTGGTGCCCGCGCAATGGGGCGACGGCCGGGTCGGCGCGGCCACGCCGCCCATGGCCTGGCACATGTTCGTGCGCGACGAAGAATTGCGCGGCCTCATCGCCACTGCGCTGCTGCAGAACCGCGACCTGCGCGTGTACGCGGCCAAGGCCCGCGAGGCGCGCGCCGTGTACGGAGGCACGCGCTCCGGGCTGTTCCCTGAAATTGGCCTGGCCGGCTCCGTGGGCCGCGGCAACGTGACCACGTCGCTGGGGCCGGACGGCATCGTCACCAACAACCAGGCGGTGGGCAGCGTGGCCACCACTTATGCGGTGCAGGCCGGCATCACCGCCTACGAGCTCGACTTCTTCGGCCGCGTCGATGCCGGCGTGAAGCAGGCCGGCTCGCAGGCCCTGGCCAGCGAGCGCGACCTGGCCGCCGCGCGCATGAACCTGGTGGGCGAGGTGTCGAACGCTTACCTCACGCTGCGCGCCGACCGCGCCCTGCTGGCGCTGGCCGAGAACGATCTCACAGGCCAGAGCGAAAGCACCCGCGTGATGCAGCGCGCCCGCACCGTGGGCGGCACGTCTGACCTGAACGTGCTGCGCTCGCAGTCGCTGGTGGAGCGCGCCAACGTGCAGCGCGAAGAGTTCCGCATGCGCGTGGGGCAAGACCTGCAATGGCTGGCCGTGCTGGTCGGCCAGCCGGTGCCGGCCACGCTCGGCATGCAGCGCCCGTGGCCCGAGCGCTCGGTGGCCGACGTGCCGGTGGGCCTGCCCGCCAGCCTGCTGCAGCGCCGTCCCGACCTGCTGGCCGCCTATGCCCGAGTGGAGGCCGCCAACTCCGGCGTGGGCGCGGCCAAGGCGGCGTTCTATCCGAGCTTTTCGCTCACGGCCGTGGCGGGCGGGCTGAGCACCGAGTTCTCCAGCCTGCTGAGCTCGGGCAACCGCAGCTGGGCCACGGTGCTGGGCGTGTCGCTGCCCATCTTCGACTGGGGCCGCCGCTCGGCCAACCTGAGCGCGAATGAAGAGCGCCTGGCCGCCGCCATGGCCAGCTACGAATACGCGGTGCAGCAGGCGCTGCGCGAAACCGCCAACGCGCTCATCGCCGACAGCCACCTGCGTCCGCAGATTGCCGCGCAGCAGGCGCGCGTGCAGGCGCTGGACAAGGTGGCGTCCATTTCGCGCACGCGCTTTCGCAACGGGCTGGAAGACTACTTTGCCGGCGCCGACGCACAGCGCGAGCTGTACCTGGAGCAGCGCCAGGCTATCGAGCTGCAGCTCAAGCAGGCCGTGAACACCGTCAACCTGTACAAGGCGCTTGGCGGCGGGTGGGACGACATGCCCGTTGCGGCCGCCCATGCTGCGCGGGATCAAGGCCCGGCTCAGGCCCCGGCGCAGGCTCAGGACGTCATCTGCTGCAACACGTCCCTCACGCGGTCGAGCGAGGGGTCGATATCGGTCTCGTCGATCGCGCCGTAGCCCAGCATCAGCCCCTGGCGCGGGGCCGAGAAGTGGAAGAACGGTGCCAGCGGGTACAGCCCCACGTCCACGCGGCGCGACAGCGCAATGAGCTGCGCCACGTCGATCTCGCGCTGGCACAGCGCCGCCATGTGAATGCCCGCGGTCACCGGCACCAGCTCGAACCAGGGCGCCAGGTCGTCGGCAAAGCGCCGCACGATGCGCTCGCGCCGCGCCGCATAGGCCGCGTGGCAGCGGCGAATGTGCTTGTTCAGGTCGCCGTCTGAAATGAACTTGGCCAGCGCCCATTGCGCCGGCGTGGAGGTGTGCCAGTCGCTCAGGTGCTTGGCCGTGCCCACCGCCTCCAGCACGGCCGGCGGCGCAATCAGGTAGCCCAGCCGGAGCTCGGGCGACAGCGTCTTGGAGAAGCTGCCGACAAAGGCCACGCGGCCGTGCGTGTCCATGCTCTGCAGCGAATCGGCGGGGCGGCCTTCGTAGCGGAACTCGCTGTCGTAGTCGTCCTCGATCACCACCGCGCCCAGTTCGGCCGCGCGCGCCAGCAGCGCCTTGCGGCGGCGCTCGCTCATCGGCATGCCCAGTGGAAACTGGTGCGCGGGCGTCACGTAGATCAGGCGCGTGCCGTCGGGAATGCGCTCGACCACCAGCCCTTCCTCGTCCACCGGCACGCCGACCACGTTGGCGCCTTGCGCACTCAGCAGCAGGCGCGCGGGCGGGTAGCCCGGGTCTTCCATGGCCACGGTGCTGCCGGGCTCGACCAGCACGCGCGCGATCAGGTCGAGCGCCTGCTGCGCGCCGTTGGTCACCAGAATGTCGGCCGCGCCGCAGCGCACGCCGCGCGAAAAGCTCACATGCCGCGCAATGCCCTCGCGCAGTTCGTGCAGGCCTTCGGCGTCGCCATAGAGCCCGCGCGACCGCGCGCCCTGGCGCAGCGCATGCAGCACGCAACGGCGCCAGTCCGCATGCGGAAACAGGTTGCGCGCCGGTGCGCCGCCAATGTATTCATAGCGCGCGCTGCCGGCCGGCGCAGGGTGGCGCAGCGGCGTGCTCATGCCGCGCCAGTGCTCGGCCATGGCGGCGCCGGCCAGCGCCCGCGCAGGCGCGGCATCGGCCGCAAGGGGGCGTGACGTGCCATCAGCGACGAAGGTGCCGCTGCCTACGCGGCCCGTGAGCAACCGGTCGAAGGTCAGCCTTGCATAGGCCTCGGACACCGTCTTGCGCGACAGGCCCAGTTGCTCGGCGAACAGCCGCGACGGGGGCAGCTTTTCGCCCGCGGCCAGCCGGCCGCTGCGAATGGCTTCCTTCAGCTGGCGGTACAGCTGCCCCGTCAGGTCCTTGTCGCCTTCGATGACGACGTGCAATTCCATGGGATTGGTCTCCTGCGAATGCCTGCGATTGGCCGCCTGCGGCAGCACGCCCCGCTCCTAGCATCGAGGCCACATTCAACCACTGCCCATTGAAGGAACCGCACCATGCAAGCCCGTCTTGATTTCTACAAAGCCTCCCCCGACGCCCTGAAGGCGCTGATTGCGCTCGAAGTGGCCATCGGCAAGCTCGGCCTCGACCCCAAGCTGCTCGACCTGGTGAAGCTGCGCGCCTCGCAGATCAACGGCTGCGCCTACTGCATCGACCTGCACACCGCCGACCTGCGCAAGGCCGGCGAGACCGACCGCCGCCTGGCCACCGTGAGCGTGTGGCACGAAACCCCCTTCTTCACCGAGCGCGAGTGCGCCGCGCTGGCCTGGACCGAGGCCGTGACGCAGGTGTCGCAAACGCATGTGCCCGACGCCGCCTACGAGGCGCTGGCCGCCCAGTTCAGCGAGGCCGAGCAGGTCAACCTGACGATGGCCGTCAACACCATCAACAGCTGGAACCGGCTGTCGATTGCGTTCCGCAAGACGCTGAGCGCCTGAGGCCCCGCGCATGACCGCCCAGGCCGCCCCCGCAGGCAACAGCGCACGGCTGGGCCTGTACGCGCTCATTGCCGCCCTGCCCTTCACCGACTTCCTGCAGACCGGGCTGGTGGCCTTCGGTGCCGCGCCCATCATGGGCGAGCTTGGCGCGAGCCCGCAGGACTACAGCCTCGTGGCCACGGCCTATGCGGTGGTGGCCATCGGCGTCATCGCCAACCACCGCTGGCTGCTCGAGCGGCTGGGCTGGCGCACGCTGATGGCGGCTTCGGCCATTGCCTTGGCGTTGGGGGCGCTGGTCTGCGCCTTCAGCGGCAGCCTGCTCGCGTTCGGCCTGGGCCGGGTGACGATGGCGCTGGGCTGCGCGTCGTTCATGACGGCCGGGCGCGTGCTGGTGCAGCACATTCCGCCTTCGCCACGGCGCTTCACGGGCATCAAGTTCTTCGCGGCCGGGCTGGCGTGGGGGCTGGTGGCCGGGCCGCTGCTGGCCGCGCAGGCCCTGGCGCTGTACGGCTGGCGCGCGTCGTTCCTTGCGCTGCTGGTGCCGGCGGTGGCCATTGCCTCGTTGGCGATTTGCGTGCTCGACGACCAGCTGTCGCTCGAACACACGGCGCGTTCGCAGTCGCACCCCGTCGGCCTGCTCGCGCTGATGGGCGGCAGCTTTTTGCTGCTGCACGGGTTGCAGCAGTCAGGCTTCGATTACTTCGACAGGCCGGCCGTTCTGTGGACCGGCGTCGTGCTCGGCGTGGGCGTGCTGTCGGCCTCCGTGCTGATGCATGGCAGAGGCGTGGTGCGCCCGTTGATTCGCTTTCAGGCGCTGGTGCAGTCGCGCTACCTCGTGGGGCTGGCCGTGTTCACCGTGGCCTATATGGTGCTGGGCGCCAACAACCTGATGCTGCCGGTGCTGCTGCAACGCGCGCTGGGCGTGCCGCTGGAAATTGTCGGCCGCTTCCTGGCGCTGGGCGCCCTGGGCAGCGTGCTGACGTGGATCGTGCTGTCGCGCCTGCTGCCGCGCCACCCCGGCCCCACGCGCTACTACCTGGCCGGCTTTGGCGCGCTGCTGCTGTGCGGTGTGCAGCTCGCGCGCCTGAGCGAGTCGGCCAACCCGTGGTCTAGCGCCATGCCCGCGCTGCTGTGCAACGGCGCGTTCGTGATCCTGGTGCTGGCCACCACGGCCATGCAGACCTTTCAGACGGTGCCGCAGGACGAGGCCACCTTCTCGCACGCCAACCAGGTGAAGAACATGCTGGCCCAGTTTGGCGTGGCGGCCGGCATGGCCCTGGCCACGCTGTGCCTGCAGTGGCGCGGCAGCGTGCGCGCCACCGGCCTTGGCGAAAGCCTGGCGGCCGCGAACCCGGTCGCGCAGCAGACGCTCGACGGGCTCACGCAGTACTTCGCCACCCACGGCGACCCCGGCGTGGCGCCGCGCATGGCGCTCGCGCAGCTGGGGCAGTGGGTGGTGCAGGAGGCCACGTTCATGGCCGCGCTGGACTACTTCGCGCTGGTAGCGGCCTTTGCCTGCGTGTGCCTGGTGGTCGTGCTGATGCAGGCGGCGGTGGCGCCGCTGCGTGGGCGGTGGCGCTGAGCGAAGCACTGCGCCCTAGTCCGTGGCCGCCGATGTCGCAGTGCCGACAGCAACGCCTTTCAGACCCGACTGCGGACCCGACGCGAGCAGCGCATCGACCAGGTTGTCCACGCGCGCCTCCGCCTGCCGCAGCGACAGCGCCAGCGCCTCGCCGCCGAACTCGTCGGACTCCACCGCCGCTTCGAACACCTCGGTGATGCCGATGTAGCCCAGCGCGGAACGCACGCTGTCCTCCGTGTGGTTCAGGTGCGCGACGCGCCCGCCTTTGTCATAGCCATGGTCGCCGCGTGCGCCGAGCAGCACCACGCGCTTGCCCGCGTCCGCCAGCAGCGGCCAGTAAGGCACCGCACCGCGCGAACGCTCGAAGCCGAAGGTGCGGCCCACGCGCACGACGTTGTCGATCCACGCCTTGAACTGCGCCGGCACGCTGAAGTTGTACATGGGAAGGCCGATCACGACGAGGTCCGCAGCGATGAGCTGATCGACCAGGCGGTCGCTTTCTGCAAGGGCCTCGGCCATCCAGGGTTCGCGTGCGGCATGCGGCGTGAAGGCCGCATGGATCCACCGGCCGCTGACGTGCGCGGGCGGGTGCTGGCCTACGTCGAGGTGGTCGATGATGTCGCCCGGCCGAGCGCTGTGCCAACGCGCGACGAAGCGTGCGGAGAGGCGCCGCGTGTGCGAGCCGTGCGGGTCGATGTCGGAGCGACCCGAGCGCGCGCTGGTGTCGATGTGGAGCAGGTTCATGGTCTTCATGGGTGAATTCATCTTTTCCGTATTGCGCTGCCAAAATGGCCGCGAAGGGCTTGAATCTATTTATCAAGTCCTCGGATCACAAACGATCGTTTCTGCACCAATGGAAGAATCAGATTCATCTGTTCACGCTCGGCTCGCAGGTCGCCTTGCGCGAAGGCTGCCGCCGCTGCAGTCCCTGCGCGCCTTCGAGGCCGCCGCGGCGCACCTGAGCTTTCAGCGCGCGGCGCTCGAACTCTCGGTGACGCCGTCGGCAATCAGCCACCAGGTGCGCGCGCTCGAAGACACGCTGGGCCAGCCGCTGTTTCGGCGTCTCACGCGGCAGCTCGCGCTCACGCATGCGGGCCAGCGGCTCTTCGACGACCTGCGCACCGGCTTCGACGTGCTGGAGGCCGGTGTCGACAAGCTGCGACGCCCGAGCGCATCGCAGGCCGTGACGCTGACCACCAACACCGCCTTTGCCGCGCGCTGGGTGCTGCCGCGCATGGCGGCGTTTCGCAGCGCATGCCCTGGTGTCGAACTGCGCCTGCATGCGAGCGACACGTTGGTCGACCTGGCGCGCGGCGACGCCGACATCGCGGTGCGCTCCGGCAACGGGCAGTGGCCGGGCCTGGTGTCCCGCGCGCTCATGGCCGAACGCTATGCGCCGATGTGCAGCCCCATGCTGAAGTTGAAGTGCGCCGCGGACCTGCCCAGGCACCAGTTGATTCATTGCGACTGGCAACCACACGCCCTTGCGCCCGCGGTGTGGACGCGCTGGTTTCGCGAGGCGGGCCTTGCGCCGCCAAGAGGCCGAGCGATGAAGGCCGCGGGCCTTGCCTTTTCTGATGAAACGCACGCCACGCTCGCGGCGCTTGCAGGCCATGGCGTGGCGCTGCTGAGCCTCACGCTGTGCGCGGAAGAACTGCGCAGCGGTGCATTGGTGCAACCCTTCGGACCCGTGCTGGGTACGGGCAGCTATTTTCTTGCAACGGCGAAGGGGCGAGAGAACGAACCGGCGGTTCACGCGGTGTGGGACTGGATGGCTTCGCAGGCCGAGGCCTGAACGCCAGCCACGGCCGCCCGCTCAGTCGTCTGTCTGATGGCTCTGCGCCTGCCGGCTCCACGCCGCCGCCCTGCTTTCGCGCCATGCCATCCACCCGGGGCGCAGGTCGGCAAGCTCGCGCAGGCTGGCATCGCGCTCGACCAGGCTGAGCAACGTCACCAGCATGGTGTCGCGCATCTCGAAGGCGTCGCCGGTCAGGCATTGCCAGGCGCCGTCTTCCTCGTCGCGCGACACCATCAGGATGGGTTTGCCCTCGTCGACGATGCCGCGCACCGTGAAGCAGGCGGCATTCGGTGGTTCTGCAAAGGGCCAGGGAGAGGCGTTCATTCGGTCGTGGCTCAGGCCATTCCGTTCAGGTGTTCGTAGAGGATGAAGCAGCCGATCCCGATCAGCACCACCCCACCAAGAATTTCCGCGCGCTTGCCGATCACCGCGCCCAGCACGCGCCCAACCATCACGCCCAGCGTCACCATCGTCATGGTGGCCAGGCCGATGGCCAGCGCGGTCCACACAATGTTGACATTGATGAACGCCAGCCCGACGCCCACCGCCATGGCATCGATGCTGGTGGCGAAGCCGGTCAGGGCCAGGGTTCGAAAGGTGTTGCGGCTGGGCTTGTCGTCAACGTCGTCGGGCGCGCCACAGCCCGCCCAGACCATGCGCAGGCCCAGCGCGCCGAGCAGCGTGAAGGCAATCCAGTGGTCCCACTGCGCCACATAGCTCGCGGCGGCCAGGCCCACGGCCCAGCCGATGACAGGGGTCAGCGCCTCGATGACGCCAAAGATGAGCCCGGTGCGCAAGGCTTCGCGCCAGGAGGGTTTGCGCAGCGCAGCGCCTTTGCCGACAGCAGCAGCGAAAGCATCCGTGGACATGGCGAATGCAAGAAGGATCGTGGAGGCAATGTTCATTTTTGGAGAGTGCAAGCAGGCCGGTTCAAGACGCCGCGGCACGCAAACCCGCCGGCCAAAGCCGCGTTCGCGCACCGCTCGGTCTCGCCAACCTGTCGGTTGCTCACGCCACGGCCGCAAACTGCGCGCCGAGTATGTTGACGTGAACGCTTCCGAAGTCCGGAAGCCGGCTACTCCCCAAGGGAGCGGCGATTCTAGAGGCCCGCTTGCATCAACCTTGTGACAGCGGCTGCACTGGCAGCAGGGTTTTGCCGGCCCTATGAAAAAGCCTCCCGAAGGAGGCTTGGTACGGAAAAAGCCTCTTGAAGGAGGCTTGGTGCGACTAGCGCGTGAGGTCAGGTCTTCTTGGTCAGCAAGGTGTTCACGACGTAACCGTCACGGTACACACCCTCGATCGTGCCGCCTTCGACGCGGTCGGTGGAATGCGCCGCCACGTACTTTTCTTCTCCCATCCGATAGACCACCATGGTGCAAGACGAGTGCTTGCTGAGGGTGCGGGCAACGCCTGTGGCCTGGCGCAGGGTCGGGTACGTCTCCATAGGAATCCTTGTCTTCTTTAGTTCCCTGGATAGTAATCTTTAGGTACTCAAAAGGCTCGCAAATTTGTTTCAAGGTGCCTATGGCGCCCAGACGGAATCAGATAATTTTGTGACTTTGTCATCGGCACCGGTGGAATCCTTCCGAGGTGTTGCAGGTGCACCACTTGACGGGCTGAGCCGCTGGCCTGTCGGGCCGTCGTCCACCTGCCAGCCCAGCGCTTTCAGCGCGTCGCGAAGACGGTCTGCCAGAGCCCAGTCTTTGGCATCGCGCGCCGCCTGGCGCTGCGCGAGCAAGGCGGCAACTTCCGCGGGCATCTCGTGCGCGGGGGCCACCCACTCGCTCAATTGCAGGCCCAGCACGGCATCGAAATGGACGACCGTGGCGCGCCGCACCGCGGGCGGCAGGTCGCTGCGCACCAGCTCCCACAGCACGGCCAATGCGCGCGGCAGGTTCAGGTCCTGGTTGACCTCCGCGTTGAAGCGCGCCACGAAGCCGTCGTGCGCAACGCCACCGCGCGGCCAGCTCGCAAAAGCCTTGCGCAGCCGGTCCAGCGCGGACTGCGCCGCGCGAATGGCCTCGTCGGTGTAGCGCAAGCTGCTGCGGTAATGCGCGCTCAGGCACAGCAGGCGATAGGCCATCGGCTCGATGCCCTGGTCGACCAGCGTCTGCAGCCGCAAGAAGTCGCCGCCCGACTTGGCCATCTTGCGGTCGTCCAGCGTCAGGAAGTGGCCGTGCATCCAGAAGTTGGCGAGCCGCGTGCCGTGGCAGGCCTGCGTCTGGGCGATCTCGTTGCTGTGGTGCACGGCCACGTGGTCTTCGCCGCCGCAATGGATGTCGAACCACGGGCCCAGCAACTTGGCCGACATGGCAGAGCACTCGATGTGCCAACCGGGAAAGCCCCGGCCCCAGGGGCTGTCCCACTCCATCTGACGGCGTGAGCCGGGCGGGCTGAACTTCCAGAGCGCGAAGTCCGACACGTCGCGCTTCTCCCCCATCGCCACGCGCGTGCCGGCGCGCAGGCCGGCGCGGTCCAGGCGCGCGAGATGGCCGTAGTCGTGCTGGCGGGTCGTGTCGAAGTAGATGCCGTCGGCGGTGCGGTAGGTGAAGCCCTTGCGCACCAGTTCGTCGATGAACGCCAGTTGCTCGGGAATGTGGTCGGTGGCGCGCGGCCACGCGGTGGGCTCGCGCAGGTTCAGCGCGCGCCAGTCGGCCTGAAACGCGGCGGTGTAGCGCTGCGCAATGTCCCATGCGGACTCACCGGTGCGCCGGCTGCCCTTCTCCATCTTGTCCTCGCCCTCGTCGGCGTCGGACACCAGGTGCCCCACGTCGGTGATGTTGACCACGTGCCGCACCGTGTAGCCGTTCAGCTCGAGTGCGCGGCGCAGCACGTCCTCGAAGACGTAGGTGCGCAGGTTGCCGATGTGCGCGTGGTCGTACACCGTCGGTCCGCAGCAGTACAGGCCCACATGGCCGGGCTGCAAGGGAACGAAAGGCCGCACGGTGCGCGACCAGGTGTCGTACAGGGCAAGGGACATGGGCATCTTTCTGAGGTCGAAAAAAACGAGGCCAACAAAAAGGCCACCGGTCTTGCAACGGGTGGCCATCGAGGATGCGGACTGAAACTGGATCGCTAGCCGCAGGCACCCCATGGCGCGCTGGAACAGCATGCGTCGAGGGAGCGGATCGTCAGGGACGCGAGGGCGAACATGAGGCGCATCCTAGCAAAGCAACACAACGCGCCTGGCGCGATCAGGCAGAGCGCAGCTGCTCGCGCAGCTTCTGGCCAATTTCAGGCCGCTCCAGAAACGGGTCGGCCGGGTTCGTGCCCGACACGATGTTCTCCATGCGGCTGCGCACATTGCCCAGCGCCTTGGGGTGGCTGTACACGTAGAACTGGTTGGCGGTGATGGCCTCGAACACCTTGGCCGCCACTTCGGCCGCGGTGATCTTGCCGCTGCTCACCGCCTTGTTGCTCATGGCCTGGCCGATGAGCTGGCTCTTGGTGAGTTCGCTGTCCTTGGGCGCATTGGGGCGGTTGCGCTCGCTGCTGGTGATGCCGGTGGGCACGAAGTACGGGCACAGCAGGCTCGCGCCGATCTGGTCGGTGACAAGGTTCAGGTCCTGGTACATCGTTTCGGTAAGGCTCACCACGGCCGCCTTGGCGGCGTTGTAGATGCCCATGTTCGGCGGCGTGAGCAGGCCGGCCATGCTGGCGGTGTTGGTGATGTGGCCGCGGTAGCTCGGGTCTTTGGCGGCGGCCTCGAGCATCATGGGCGTGAACAGGCGCACGCCATGAATCACGCCCCACAGGTCCACGCCCAGCACCCACTCCCAGTCGGCCACGGTGTTTTCCCACACGAGGCCACCGGCCCCCACGCCCGCGTTGTTGAACACGAAGTGCGGCGCGCCAAAGCGCTCTTTCACGGCGGCGGCCAGCGCCTCCATTTGCGCGGCGTCGGACACATCGACCTTGCGCGCCAGCACCTGCGCGCCGGCGGCTTCCATTTCTGCCTGGGCCTTGTCGAGTGCGTCCTGCTGCACGTCGACCAGCACCAGGTTCATGCCGCGTGCCGCGCCGATGCGCGCGCACTCCAGGCCGAAGCCCGAGCCCGCGCCGGTGAGTACGGCCGTCTTGCCCTTGAAGTCCTGAATCATTTGCCGGTGTCCTTGTGTTGATGTCTCTGACGTTGGAGCTGCCATTGAAATACGGAACGAGCGCCAGCGCAGTCACGAAGGTGCCCCGGCCGGGCTTGTTTTTTGGGCCTGTCGAAATTCAGGCGTCTGCTTTTTTCAGCACATAGCCAATGCGCGGAAAGTGCACATGCACCGTGCCCACGCGCTCGTCGCTGCGCGCCAGCGTGTAGTGCGTGCGCGTGGCGGCCACCAGCGTGCCGGGCGTCTCTTCGAGGCCGAAGCTCTCGGCGCGCAGCGTTACCGCCGTGCCCAGCGCAATGCCATGGTCGTCCTGGAAGGTGCTGTCGGTCAGCAGCGTGTGCGGCGTGGCCGCCTTGGCCACGGCAATGGCCTCGTCGCTGCTGAACTTTTCGGACGTGCCGTGGCCGATGGCGGCCATGCGGTCCATCCAGTCGACCACCGCGGGCGTCAGCTCCAGAATGCCGCGCACCGCCTCGATGCGGCGCGTGTACCAGAGCGGGTGGTACGCAGAAAAGTCGGCAATGCTGGGCACCTCGCCCAGCAGAAAAGGCTTGTCGTCGAGCATGTCCGACAGGCGGCGCAGGTACGACTTGTAGGCGCTGGTGGCATCGGCCGGACGCAGCCGCGTCATGTTGCCAGCGCTCATCTTGCCGCGGTCTTCGCCGAAGGCTTTCAGTGCTTCGGGCGGGGCCTTGGCAAACACTTCCGCCGCGCCCTTGGGCTGCAGGTTCCACGCCATGGCGGCCCAGAACAGCGTGGTGTCGGCCCACTGCGCGAGGATGCGCGACATGCCCTTCTCCGGCTCCGGGTAGAGCGTGGGTTCGGGCTGCAGGTGCTCCAGCACGTCGGCAATGAGCGCGCTGTCGCAGTACATGTCCGCGCCTATCTGCAGAAACGGCGTCTTGCGGTAGCCGCCGGTGAGCACTTCGACGTCGGGCTTGGGCATGATCGGCGGAATGAAGACCGACTTCCACGCGAGCTTCTTGGCGCCGAGGATCAGGCGCACCTTCTCCGAGAACGGCGATGTCAGGTAGTGATGAAGGATGAGGTCTGCCATGGTCGTTCCCGTGAGGTGAGTTTTTTTGAAAGCGTTGGATCGGATCGGTTGGATCGGATCGATCAGATCAGCTTGACCAGCTGCTTGCCGAAGTTCTTGCCCTTCAGCAGCCCCAGGAAGGCCTCGGGCGCGGCTTCCACGCCTTGAGCCACCGACTCGCGCGGCTTGAGCTTGCCGCTGCCCACCAGCGCGCCCAGTTCGGCCAGCGCCTCGGGCCACACTTCCATGTGCTCGCTGACGATGAAACCTTCGATCTTCAGGCGGTTGATGAGAATCAGCGCCGGGTTGGCCAGCGGCAGCGGCGCGCCGTCGTAGCCCGCGATCATTCCGCACAGCGCCACGCGCGCGAAGGCGTTGGTGCGCAACAGCACGGCGTCGAAGATGTAGCCGCCCACGTTCTCGAAGTAGCCGTCGATGCCGTTGGGGCAGGCTTCCTTCAGCGCGGCGCTCATGCTCTTGACGTCGGGGTGCTGGCGGTAGTCGATGCAGGCGTCGAAGCCAAGCTCGTCGGTCACGTACTTGCACTTGTCGGGACCGCCGGCAATGCCGACCACGCGGCAGCCGCGTGCCTTGGCCAGCGCGCCAAAGGCACTGCCCACTGCGCCGCTGGCGGCGGTGATGACCACGGTTTCACCGGCCTTGGGCGCAATGATCTTCACCAGGCCGTACCAGGCGGTCACGCCGGGCATGCCGACGGCGCCCAGGTAGTGCGACAGCGCCACGTGCGTGGTGTCGACCTTCTTCAGTGCGCCGGGCTGCGATGCATCGACCACGCTGTATTCCTGCCAGCCGCCGAAGCCCACCACCTTGTCGCCCACGGCGTATTTGGGGTGCTTGCTCTCGACCACTTCGCCGACGGTACCGCCCTGCATGGTCTGGCCCACGGGTTGCGGTTGCGCGTAGCTCTTGGAGTCGTTCATGCGCCCGCGCATGTACGGATCCAGGCTCATGTAGTGGTGGCGCACCAGCACCTGGTTGTCGGTGAGCGCGGGGGTTTCGGCGGTCACGAGCTTGAAGTTGCTGGCAACGGCTTCGCCGTCGGGGCGGTTGTCGAGGTGAATCTGCTTGTTGGTGGGCATGGTGGGTCCTTGAGGAAATTGGTGGGTTGGTCGGGGTGTCGGTCGGCGGGTCAGTCCGTCGAGGGCGGGCGCATTTCGTTCACGCTCGTCGGCCCGGTGGGCAAGCGGCGCTTCACGTACTTGAAGGTGCCGGTGGCATGGGCGCAGATGCGTTCCTGCTCGTCGTAGATCTTGGCTTCGGTGAAGGCCAGCGTGGCGGTGCGGTGAATGAGCGTGCCGCGCGCGTGCAGCCGCCCGACGGAGGGCTGCATGAAGCTGGTCTTCATCTCGATGGTGACCACGCCGGTCTCGGGCGACACGCTGCGTGCGGCGGCGGCCATGGTGATGTCGAGCAGGGTCATGCACGCGCCGCCGTGGGTCACGTCGAAGGTGTTGAGGTGTTCGGGTTTGGCGGTGTAGACGATCTCGGACTCGCCGCCTTCGAACTTCGTCAGCTCGAAACCGAGGTGACGTGCGAAGGGGATCTGGCTCGTGTACGAGACGATGTTGATGTCGGTGGTGTCGGGGGAAGACATCTCAGTGTTGCTTTGCTTGTTGGGTTGCGGGGTCATGATTGTTCGGGGTGCGTGCGAAGGACATCGGGTGTCCCCCTCCGCGAATGTCCCCCGGCCTGCGGCCTCCTCCTTTATTTCGCTGCGGGGGACACCCGATGCCCTTTGCACAAGAGGCGCCGCGGTTGATCCGCTCGATCAACGACCACTGCGAACAACGCTCACGCCGATGGGGTGCTCTGCGCAGCGAAATAAAGGAGGAGGCCGCAGGCCGGGGGACATTCGCGGAGCAGAGTACCCCGTCGGCGTGGGCGCCGCCCTGAACGAAGTCCTCCGCACCAAGTGAAGCCACGAACAAACGCAGGCCCACTCAGGCCCCAAGCACCACGCTGACCCCACCGTCCACAGCCATCCACTGACCCGTGATGTGCTTGCCGGCGTCGCTCGCGTACAGCAGCGTGATGCCCTTCAGGTCTTCCTCGTCGCCCAGGCGGCCCAACGGCGCAGCAGCGGCCATCTTGTCCTCGCCGAGCGACTTGATCAGGCCCGCGGCCATCTTGGTCATGAAGAAGCCCGGGCAGATCGCATTCACGTTGATGCCGTACTTGCCCCATTCGGCGGCCAGCGTCTTCGTGAAACCGATCACCGCCGTCTTCGACGTGTTGTAGGCCAGCGTCTGCATGGCCGGGCCGTTGCCGTTCAGGCCCGCGATCGACGCAATGTTGATGATGCGGCCCGTCTTCTTCGGAATCATGTAGCCGTTGGCGACGTGCTGGGCCAGGATGAAATAGCCGCGCACATTCAGGTTCATTACCTTGTCCCACGCCTCGACCGGGTGGCTCTCGGCCGGTGCACCCCAGCTCGCGCCCGCGTTGTTGATGAGGATGTCGACCGCGCCCATGCGCTCCAGCGTTTCGTCAGCCAGGCGGCGGGTGTCTTCTTCCTTGGCGCAGTCGGCGGCGATCCAGCGCGCGTCGATGCCCGCGGCCTGCAGCTCGGCGGCGGCCTGCTCCAGGTCTTCGGCCTTGCGTGAGCTCAGCATGATCCTGGCGCCGGCTTCGCCCAGCGCATGGGCCATCTGCAGGCCCAGGCCGCGCGAGCCACCGGTGATGAGGGCGGTCTTGCCGGTGAGGTCGAACAGCTTTTGAACGGTGCGGGGGGTCATGCGTTGTCTCCGGGTGTCGGGTTGTCGGGGTATCTGGTTATTTGGGCTGTCAGATCTCGTAGTCCATGCACTGGCGGGCTTCGCGCACGGCGCCGATGAAAGGCTTCAGCGCCACATGCTGCGGATGGTCCGCATAGGCAGCCAGTGCGGCGGCGTCGGTGAATTCCGAGTACAGCACCAGGTCGTAGGTAGCCTCCAGCCCGGGCTGGGCAATGGCCACCTCGAAGCGGTGCGTGCCGGGCGACAGCTTGGCGCACGCATCGAGCAAGGCCTTGGCCTTGCGCAGGTTGGTGGCCCTGTCGGCGCCTTCGGCATGTTCCTTGAACTTCCACATCACGATGTGCTTGAGCATGGCGGGCCTTCTTTGCTTCGTTGGGCTTACTTGTTCGGCAGCCGCGAGCGCACGTAGATCAGCGCGAAGCCCACGAGGGCGACGATGCCGCCGGGCGTGGCAATCGTCCAGCCGAGCGTGGCGTCGGTGCGGGCGGTGGCGATGCCCAGGATGAAGACGAACAGGCCGCCGTAGATCAGGATCCAGATCCACTTCTCGAGCCGTGCATGCGGCTTGGGCGGCTTGGCGACAGGCGGCGTGCTGCCGGAACTTGGGTTCGGGTTTGGGTTGGAGTCAGGCGGATTGTTGATGGCCATCAAAAGGCGTCCTCGGGCAAAGCGGTACAGGTCGGGTCGCGGGTTTCGACCACTTGGAGCCAGGCACCGATTTTCGGCAGCTCGTAGTGGAAGAAATAGTCCGTGGCGCCAATCTTGCCAGCTGTTACCGCCCTCGCCTTTTCACCGTCCAGCACCAGCGCGCGCTGTGCCACGTCGAGCCAGATCCAGGCCAGCACCGTGTGGCCGAAGGCCTGCATGTACGGCACCGCATTGGCCAGCGCGTCCGCCGGGTCGCCGGTGGACCAGGCGGCCTCGGTGGCGCTGCCGATGCGCTGCAGCGCGGCGCCCAGCGCCTTGGCATGCGCGGCCAGCGCCGGCACCGGGGTGGCGCGTGTGATGGTGTCGGTCATGCGAGCGGCCAGCAGTTGCAGGCCGCGGCCCTTTTCCATCAGCACCTTGCGCCCCAGCAGGTCGGCCGCCTGGATGCCGTGCGTGCCCTCGTGAATCATGTTCAGGCGGTTGTCGCGCCAGTACTGCTCCACCGGAAAGTCGCGCGTGTAGCCGTAGCCGCCGTGCACCTGAATGGCCAGCGAATTGGCCTCCAGGCACCACTCGCTGGGCCAGCTCTTGGCAATGGGCGTGAGCACCTCCAGCAGCAGGCGCGCGTCGTCCGCGTCCTGCACATTGCCGGTCTTCTGCTCGTCGACCAGCCGCGCGCAGTAAAGCTCCAGCGCCAGCGCGCCTTCGCAGTACGCCTTTTGCGCGAGCAGCATGCGGCGCACGTCGGCGTGTTCGATGATGCGCACCTGCGGCGCGGCCGAGTCCTTCACCACCGCGGCGCCCGCCGCCTGCGGCTTCTTCACCAGCCGGCCCTGCGGGCGGCTCCTGGCGTAGTCCAGCGACGCGTGGTAGCCCGCCATGCCCAGCATGGTGGCGGCCGTGCCCACGCCGATGCGCGCCTCGTTCATCATGTGGAACATGCAGTGCAGGCCCTTGCCGACCTCGCCCACCAGGTAGCCCACCGCGCCGGCCTTGCCGCCGACGGGGTACTTGCCCTCGCCGAAGTTCAGCAGCGTGTTGGTGGTGCCGCGCCAGCCGAGCTTGTGGTTCAGGCCCGCCAACGCCACATCGTTCCTGCTGCCCAGCGTGACTGTCACGCTGCCGCTCGCTCCCTCTCCCGCGCGCGGGAGAGGGCCGGGGTGAGGGCTCTGCACATTCACCAGCCATTTCGGCACGATGAACAGCGAGATGCCGCGCGTGCCCGGCACCAGCTTGCCGTTCTCGTCGGGAATCTTGGCCAGCACGATGTGCACGATGTTCTCGGTCAGCTCGTGGTCGCCCGACGAGATCCACATCTTGTTGCCCGTGAGCCGGTAGCGCGGGCCGAGCGGGTCGGCCTGAAAGTCGTCGCCATCGGGCACGGCGCGCGTGGCCACGTCGCTCAGCGACGAACCCGCCTGCGGCTCCGACAGGCACATGGTGCCGGCCCAGCGGCCCGAAAACTCGTTCTTGGCGAACACCTCTTTCTGCATGTCGGTGCCATGCACCATCAGCAGGTTGGCGTTGCCGCTGGTGAGCATGTTAGAGCCGATGCTCACCGAAGCCATCGCAAAGAAACTGTTGGCCGCGGCCGAGAGCGTGTAGGGCAGCTGCATGCCGCCAATGTCGTAGTCCTGCGCGGCGCTCATCATTCCCGAATCGACGAAGGCCTTGTGCGCGTCGTGCGTGGCCTGCGGCAGGATGACCTTCTCGCCGTCGAAATGCGGCTCCCGCGTGTCCACCGTGCGGTTGAACGGCGCGTACTTTTCACGCGCGATGCGCTCGCAGGTGTCGAGCACCGCGTCGAAGGTTTCGCGCGAGTGGTCGGCAAAGCGTTCGCGCTGGTTGAGCGACTCGGCATCGAGCCAGTCGTAGAGCAGAAAGTCGAGGGTGGAACGCAGGCTCATGTTTTTTCCAGAGGAACGGGATCGGGCCAGGACGCCCAAACGCGCAAGAGATACGAAAACTGCGCAAAAAAGTCGCAGAGAGAAACCAATGAAATTCTGGTTTCTCTTCTGCGACTTCTGCGTAACCTTTGCGACTTCTGCGTTCGGAAGTCCGATTTCAGCGGCTCAGGGAGAAGCTCAGAGCACCTCGAACACGCCCGCGGCACCCATGCCGCCGCCGATGCACATCGTCACCACCACACGCTTGGCGCCACGGCGCTTGCCTTCGATGAGCGCGTGGCCCGTGAGGCGCTGGCCGCTCACGCCGTAGGGGTGGCCCACGGCGATGGCGCCGCCGTCCACGTTCAGGCGGTCGGCCGGAATGCCCAGCTTGTCGCGGCAGTAGATCACCTGCACGGCAAAGGCTTCGTTCAGCTCCCACAGGTCGATGTCGTTGACCGTGAGGCCCAGGCGCTTGAGCACTTTCGGAATTGCGAAGACCGGGCCGATGCCCATTTCGTCAGGCTCGCAACCGGCCACTGCAAAGCCGAGGAAACGGCCGATGGGCTTCAGGCCCTTCTGCTGCGCGTACTTTTCGTCGACCACCACGCAGGCGCCGCCGCCGTCGGAGAACTGGCTGGCGTTGCCGGCCGAGATCAGGCCGCCGGGCATGGCCGAGCGAATGCCGCTGATGCCTTCCTTGGTGGTGCCGGCGCGGATGCCTTCGTCGTTCTCGATGGTCACTTCCTTGGTGCGCAGGCCCAGCACCGGGTCGGCCACGCCGGCCAGCACGGTGATGGGGGCAATCTCTTCCTTGAAGCGGCCGGCTTCAAGCGCGGCAGTGGCTTTCTGCTGGCTCATCGCGCCGTATTCGTCCATGGCGTCACGGCCGATGTTGTAGCGCTTGGCGACCTGCTCGGCCGTTTGCAGCATGTTCCAGTAGATCTCGGGCTTGTGCTTCACGAGCCACGGGTCGGCCAGCATGTGCTTGTTGGCTTCGTTCTGCACGCACGAGATGCTCTCGACGCCGCCGGCCACATACACGTCGCCCTCGCCCGCAATGATGCGCTGGGCGGCGGTGGCAATGGTCTGCAGGCCCGACGAGCAGAAACGGTTGATGGTCATGCCCGACGTGGTGATCGGTAGCCCGGCGCGCAGCGCGATCTGGCGCGCAATGTTGGAGCCGGTGGCGCCTTCGGGCGTGGCGCAACCCATGATGACGTCGTCCACCGAGGCAGGGTCGATGCCGGCGCGCTGCACCGCGTGCTGCACCGCGTGGCCGCCGAGCGTGGCGCCGTGCGTCATGTTGAAGGCACCCTTCCAGCTCTTCGCGAGCGGCGTGCGGGCGGTGGAAACGATGACGGCGCTGGTCATGGTGAGGTCCTTTGAAGATGGAAGGGAAAAGAGGGGGTTGTCATGGCGCCGGAGCAGCGTTGGTGTTGCTCAGGAGCTGGTGATAGAAGCCGATCATCTCGCCGTAGTTCGAGATGGCCAGGCGTTCGTTGTTGCCGTGAAAGCGCGCGAGGTCTTCGCTCTTCATGCGGAACGGCGAGAAGCGGAAGACGGCGTCGCTCACGATGCTGAAGTGGCGCGAATCGGTGGCGGCGGTCATGAGGCCGGGTGCCACGACCACATCGGGGAACGACTGGCGCACCGCCTGCTGGATGGCGCGGTAGCCGGTGCTGTCGGTCGGCGACACCGGCGAGGGCTCGGAGTTGCCCGGGTAGCGCTTGATCTTGATCTCGTCGTTGGCCAGCGTCTTTCGCAGGTGCGCCTCGACGCTGTCGATGGAGTCGCCCGGCAGGATGCGGAAGTTGACGGCGGCCTCGGCGCGGCCGGGCAGCACGTTGTCCTTGTTGCCGGCGCGAACAATGGTCAGCGCGGTGGTCGTGCGCAGCATGGCGTTGCTGCTCGGGCTCTTCTCGAGCTGGCCACGCACCAGCGGCTCGGTGAGCCACAGGTTGGACAGCATCACGCGGTTGACGCCGCTCATCTCGGGCGCGAGCGCGCCGAACATCTGGCCGGCCACGCCCTTGATGGCGCCGGGCATGGGGTTGGCTTCGAGCCGTGCGAGCGCCGTGCTCATGCTGCCGATGGCGCTGTGCAGCGGAGGCATCGACGAATGGCCGGGGGCCGTGTCGAGCGACAGAAAGAAGGTGCCGTAGCCCTTCTCCGCCAGGCCGATGAGGGCCGCGGGTTTGCTCAGGCCCGGCAGCACGCCGTCGAGCACCAGCAGGCCTTCGTCGAGCACCCAGTCCAGCCGTACGTTGCGCGACTTGAGCAGCTCGGCAATGGGCAGCGCACCGCGCAGGCCGCTCACCTCTTCGTCGTCGCCCATCACAAGGTAGACGGTTTGCTTCGGCTTGAAGCCGGCGCCGATGAGCAGCTCGATGGCTTCCATCTGCGCGAAAAGATTGCTCTTGTTGTCGAGCGTGCCGCGGCCCCAGACGAAGCCGTCCTTGATCTCGCCCGCGAAGGGGTCGACCGTCCAGGCCTTCTCGGTGCCGGGGGCGATGGGCACCATGTCCTGGTGCGCCATCAGCGCAATGGGCTTGGCCGCGGGATCGGTGCCGGCCCAGGTGTAGAGCAGCGCCTTGTTGCCGACCACTTCCTTCTTCAGGGTGGCGTGCACCTTGGGGAACTGCTGCGTCAGATAGGCGTGCAGCTTGTCGAACTCGGCCGCGTTGGCGGCCGGATCGTCCAGCCCCGACACCGTACGGAACGTGATCGCCGTGGAGAGCCGCTTGGCGGCGGCCTCCAGGTCGATGTTCAGCTTGGGTGCGGGCGCCACCGCGAGTTGCTGCGAAGGCGTGGTCCAGGTCTTGACCGCCACCGCGGCCACCAGCAGCACGATGGCCAGCAGCAGCCCGAGGAAAATGCGTTTCAACATGGGCGGTCTCTGTCTCGGTCCAAGTCCTGTTCCGGGTCCGGTCTCAGCTGAAGGACTTGCCTTCGGCCACCAGCTTCTGGATCAGCGGCGCGGGCTGCCAGAACTCGGCGTCGTCGCGCGGGTTCTTGGCAAAGCGCTTCATCGTCTCGGCCACGTTGTACAGGCCGACTTGCGATGCGTAGTGCATCGGGCCGCCGCGCCAGATCGGGAAGCCGTAGCCGGTGAGGTACACCATGTCGATGTCGCCCGACTTGGACGCAATGCCGTCCTCCAGAATGTGCGCGCCTTCGTTGACCAGCGCATACACCAGGCGCTGCACGATTTCTTCATCGGAAATCTTGCGCGGCGTGATGCCCAGTTCCTTGCGGTGGTCTTCGATCATCTTGTTGACCAGCTCCGACGGAATCGCGTCGCGCTTGCCGGCCTGGTAGTCGTACCACCCTGCCCCGGTCTTCTGACCGAAGCGGCCCAGCTCGCAGAGCTTGTCGGCCGTGCGGCTGTACTTCATGTCGGCGCGCTCGGTGGCGCGGCGCTTGCGAATCGCCCAGCCAATGTCGTTGCCGGCCAGGTCGCCCATGCGGAACGGGCCCATGGCAAAGCCGAACTTCTCGACCGCCTTGTCGACCTGCTGCGGCGTGGCGCCTTCGTCCAGCAGAAAGCCTGCCTGGCGCGAGTACTGCTCGATCATGCGGTTGCCGATGAAGCCATCGCACACGCCCGAGACCACTGCCGTCTTCTTGATCTTCTTGCCAATGGCCATGACCGTGGCCAGCACGTCCTTGCCCGTGGCCTTGCCGCGCACCACTTCAAGCAGCTTCATCACGTTGGCGGGGCTGAAGAAGTGCATGCCGACCACGTCCTGCGGACGCTCGGTGAACGCGGCGATCTTGTCGACGTCCAGCGTGGAGGTGTTCGAGGCCAGAATCGCGCCCTTCTTGGCGACGCGGTCGAGCTCCTTGAACACCTTTTCCTTCACGCCGAGTTCTTCGAACACGGCTTCGATGATCAGGTCGGCGTCCTTCAGGTCGTCGTAGCTCAGCGTGGTGCTCAACAGCGCCATGCGTTGCTCGTACTTGTCCTGCTTGAGCTTGCCCTTCTTCACCTGGGCTTCGTAGTTCTTCTTGATGGTGGCCACGCCGCGGTCGAGCGCGTCCTGCTTCATCTCGAGGATCTTCACGGGAATGCCCGCGTTCAAAAAGTTCATCGAGATGCCGCCGCCCATGGTGCCGGCACCGATGACGCCCACGGCCTTGATGTCGCGCTTGGGCGTGTCGTCGGCCACGTCGGGGATCTTGCTGGCGGCGCGCTCTGCCATGAACAGGTGGCGCAGGGCCAGCGATTCGGGCGTGAACATCAGCGAGGTGAAGATGCGGCGTTCTTCGGCCATGCCGGCGTCGAACTTCATCGTGGTGGCGGCCTGCACGGCGTCCACGCATTGCAGCGGTGCCGGGTAGTTCTTCGACATGCCGCCCACCATGTTCTTGGCGAACTGAAAGTAGGCATCGCCCTGCGGGTGCTTGCACGGCAGGTTGCGCACCAGCGGCAGCGCTTCACCGGTCTTGCCGCCCACGCTCTTGGCGAAGGCCACGGCTTCTTCGAACACCGATTCAGGCGACGCGGCCAGGCGGTCGAACAGCTTCTGGCCGGGCAGGCTGGCGAGCAGTTCGCTCTTCACGGGCTCACCGCTCACGATCATGTTCAGTGCGGTTTCCACGCCCAGCACGCGCGGCAGGCGCTGCGTGCCGCCGGCGCCGGGGATGAGGCCCAGCTTGACTTCGGGCAGCGCGATGCTGGTGCCCGGTGCGGCAATGCGGTAGTGGCAACCCAGAGCCAGCTCCAGGCCACCGCCCATGCACACCGAATGGATGGCGGCAACGATGGGCTTGGGCGAGGCTTCGAGCGCGAGGATCACGCTGAGCAGGTTGGGCTCCTGCAGCGCCTTGGGCGTGCCGAACTCCTTGATGTCCGCACCACCCGAGAACGCCTTGCCGGCGCCGGTGATGACGATGGCCTTGACGGCGTCGTCGGCATTGGCCTTGGCGAGGCCGTCGGTGATGCCGATGCGCGTCGAGAAGCCGAGACCGTTGACCGGCGGGTTGGTCATGGTGATCACGGCGACATCGCCGAGCACTTTGTATTCAGCCGTCATGCTGCGTTCCTTGGTGTGTGAAGAAAAAGAAGAAAAAGCACGAGTGTTCTTTTTCGAGGGATTCTAGGCGTTTGCCGCGACGCAACAATGGCACGCAGTCGCTGCGGGGACAAGGCCCCGATACCGTTCGGGGCCGTGTTGCGCAGGCTCAGACTTCGAGCCACTCTTTGCGCGTGGTCGCGTCGGCGCGCAGGCTGTCGGGCGTGCCGTCGAACACGATGCTGCCGTGGCCCATGACGAGCGCGCGGTCCGATATCTGCATCGCGATGGTGAGCTTCTGCTCGATCAGCAGCACCGAGATGCCCTTGTCTTTCAGCGTGCGCAGGTACTGCCCCACCAGCTCGACGATCTTGGGCGCGAGGCCTTCGGTCGGCTCGTCGATGATGATGAGGTCGGGGTCGCCCATGAGCGTGCGGCACAGCGTGAGCATCTGCTGCTCGCCGCCCGACAGCACGCCGGCTTCGGTGTGTTGGCGTTCCTTCAGGCGCGGGAACATGGTGTACATGTCGTCGAACTGCCAGCGGCTGCCTTTGCCGGTGCCCTTCTGTCCCAGCAGCAGGTTCTGGTGGACCGTGAGCTTGGGAAAGATGTCGCGGTTCTCGGGCACGTACCCAATGCCGAAGTGCGCAATTTCGTAGGCCTTGCGGCGCAGGATGTCTTGCCCCTTCCAGTGCAGGCCGCCTTCGGCATGCACCAGGCCCATGATGGCCTTGGCGGTGGTCGAGCGGCCGGAGCCGTTGCGGCCCAGCAGCGCGACGATTTCGCCGGGGTTCACGTCGAACGAAACGCCATGCAGCACATGGCTCTTGCCGTAGTAGGCGTGGATGTCTTGAAGCTTCAGCATGTCAGTGGCTCCGCCGCGCGTTGTGTTGCTCGTTGCCTTTTGTGTCGGCGCTTTTGTTCGGGGTTGTTTTGTTCAGCGTGGGGTTGTTCAGGGCGCGTGCACAGGCCGCCGGGTACTCCCCTCCGCGAATGTCCTCCGGCCTGCGGCCTCCCCCTTTATTTCGCTGCGGGGAGCACCCGACGCCCTGTGCACTGGGGCACGCTCTGGGTGCTCGCCGTTCAACCCAGGCTCTGACAACGCTCACGCCGATGGGGTGCCTTGCGCAGCGAAATAAAGGAGGAGCGAAGCGGGGGACATTCGCGGAGCAAGGCACCCCGTCGGCGTGGGCGACGCCCTGAACGGCAGCGCGTAACTGGCCAGCAGCGCTCCCAAAATCGCGACCGCCAAAGTCCGCCATCAATGCCCCGCCCCTTGCGCGTCGGCAACAGAAGAGCCCAGATAGGCCTCCTGCACACGCGCATTGGCGCGCACCGCGGCAGGCGTATCGAAGGCGATGACCTCGCCGTAAACCACCACCGCAATCTTGTCGGCCAGCCCAAACACAACACCCATGTCGTGCTCGACAGTCAACAGCGTCTTGCCGACAGTGACATGCTTGATCAGCGAGATGAAGTGCGACGTCTCCGTCTTGCTCATGCCCGCCGTCGGCTCGTCCAGCAGGATGACGTTGGCGCCCCCCGCAATGGTCACGCCAATTTCGAGTGCCCGCTGCTCGGCGTATGTGAGGTTCACCGCATACACGTCGCGCTTCTTCTCCAGACCGATCTGCTTGATCAGCTCTTCCGTGCGCTCGTTGGCGTCGTCCAGGTTCGACAGAAAACGCAGAAAGGTGTACTTGTAGCCCAGGCTCCACAGCACCCCGCAGCGCAGGTTCTCGAACACGCTCAGCTTCGGAAAGATGTTGGTGATCTGAAAGCTGCGCGACAACCCCATGCGGTTGATTTCATAGGGCTGCTTGCCGTCGATGCGCTGCCCGTTCAGCAGCACCTCGCCGCTGGTGGGCGCCAGGCGCCCGCTGATCAGGTTGAACAGCGTCGACTTGCCCGCGCCGTTCGGGCCGATGATGGCGATGCGCTCGCCCGTGTTCACCGCCAGGTCGACCCCGCGAATGATGTCGGTCTTGCCGAAGCTCTTGCGCAGACCCTTGAGTTCGAGTGAATAGGTCATGCCGTCTCCCGCCGCTTGATCTCGACTTCAATTTCTTCCTGTGCATGGCCCCATGCCTTGGCAAAGCGCCTGCGCACCACCTCGAAGATGGCCAGGCCCACCGCCAGCAAGGCCACCGCCACCGTCCAGCTCGTGGGCGCCGAGGTGTCGAGCTGCAGGCCCGCGAACGGCACCATGGGGCCGAGCGCTGCGTTCAGCTGCATGTGATAGATCATCTCGACGATGGCCGCCGCGCCGGCCAGCATGATGGCCGCGCCGATGAACAGGCCCACGTACAGCAGGTAGAAGCGCTTGATCTTGCCGAACAGCGCCACGCGCACGTTCATCATGATCAGGCTGGCCACGCCACCAGGCGCGAACATCACCATCAGCAAAAACACCAGGCCCACGTACAGCAGCCAAGCCTTGCTGAGCTCCGACAGCAGCACCAGCGCGAACACCAGCAACGCCGCGCCGATGATCGGCCCGAAGAAGAAGGTGGCGCCCCCCAGGAAGGTGAACAGCAGGTAGCTGCCCGAGCGCAGCCCGTTCAGGCTGTCGGCCGCGTTCACGATCTCGAAGTTGATGGCCGCCAGGCCGCCACCAATGCCGGCAAAGAAGCCCGCGATGATGAAGGCGAAGTAGCGCACGCGCTGCGTGTTGTAGCCAATGAACTCCACCCGCTCCGGGTTGTCGCGCACCGCGTTCAGCATGCGGCCCAGCGGGGTGCCGGTGAAGGCGAACATCAGCGCCGTGCAGATGAAGCAGTACACCGCAATCAGGTAGTACACCTGGTTCTGCGGCCCGAAGGTGATGCCGAAGAACGAGGTGCCGTACACGCGGTTGGTGGTAATGCCGCCTTCGCCGCCGAAGAAGGTCGGGAACATCAGCGCCATGGCCGCGACCAGCTCGCCCAGGCCGAGCGTGATCATGGCAAAGGTGGTGCCCGACTTCTTGGTCGACACATAGCCGAACACAACGGCAAAGAACAGGCCGCCCAGCCCGCCCACGAGCGGAATGAGCACCAGCGGAATCGGCAGCTGGCCGGCGCTGGCCATGTTCATTGCATGAATGGCAATGAACGAGCCCAGCCCCACATACACCGCATGCCCAAAGCTCAGCATGCCGCCCTGCCCCAGCAGGATGTTGTAGCTCAGGCAGATGATGATCAGGTAGCCGATCTGCGACAGCATGGTCAGCGCCAGGCTGCTCTTGAAGAGCAACGGCGCCACGACCAGCAGCAGCGCGAACAGCGACCAGGTCAGGATGCGGCCGATGTTCAGCGGCTTGAAGCGGTAGTAGCCGGTGCGCGCCTTGGCCGGCACGGCCGGCGTGGTGGTGGTTGCAGTGGTCATGGCGTCAGTCCTCCCGGGTTCCAAGAAGACCCTTGGGTCGGAAGATGAGGATCAGCACCAGAAACAGGTACGGCAGGATGGGCGCGACCTGCGAGATGGTGAGCTTGAGCAGCTCGTAGCCGAAGGTCTGCTCCGTCACCGCCATGCCCAGCGCCTGCAGCCCGGTGGCCAGCGACTGGTCCATGGCCACGGCAAAGGTCTGCACCACGCCGATGATCAAAGAGGCCAGGAACGCCCCCGCCAGCGAGCCCATGCCGCCGACCACCACCACCACGAAGATGATGGAGCCGACCGAACCCGCCATGGCCGGCTCGGTGACGTAGGTGTTGCCACCCACCACGCCCGCCAGCCCCGCCAGCGCGGCACCGCCGCCGAACACCAGCATGAACACGCGCGGCACGTTGTGGCCCAGCGCCTCGACCATGTCGGGGTGCTTCAGCGCCGCCTGAATGACCAGGCCGATGCGCGTGCGCGTGAGCAGCAGCCACACCGACACCAGCATCAGCACCGCCACCAGCATGATGAACGAGCGCGACTTGGGAAACTGCGTGCCGTAGAGCGTGAAGAGCGGGCCCTGCAGCGCCTGCGGCAGGCCGTAGGGCACCGTGGAGCGGCCCCACACCAGTTGCACCAGCTCCAGGATGAGGTACGAGAGACCGAAGGTCACCAGCAGCTCGGGCACATGGCCGAACTTGTGCACGCGGCGCAGGCAGTAGCGCTCGAAGGCAGCGCCCAAGGCAAACACCAGCAGCGGCGCCAGGAACAGCGCCGGCCAGAAGCCCAGCACGCCCGAGATCGTGTAGGCGAAGTAGGCGCCCAGCATGTAGAAACTGGCGTGCGCAAAATTGAGCACACCCATCATGCTGAAGATCAGCGTGAGGCCAGAGCTCAGCATGAACAACAGCAAGCCGTAGCTCACGCCGTTGAGCAGCGAGATGACGAAGAATTCGACGTTCATCGGTCTTTCGTGTCGGTAAAAAAAGAAAAAGGCCCGAGTGTTGAAGTCGGGCCTCGACCGCTTTGGCGCTTTTGCGCTTTTGCGCGTTCTCGCGTTCCCGGATCAGGAAGGCCGCTTCATCTGGCAGGAGGTGGGCGTGCTCGCCACGTAGGCGTCGTAGAACTTCACCGGGGCCAGGGTGTAGCCCGTGTTCTCGGGGCTGTACGGGTACTTCGCGCTGGCCTTTTCCCACTTGCTGATGTACAGGCCCTGCTGCAGCTGGTGGTCGGTCTTGCGCAACTCGACGTCACCGTTGAAGCTCTTGAACTTCATGCCTTCCATAGCGGCGGCCACCTTCACGGGGTCGGTCGACTTGGTCTTCACGAAGGCCTCGGTGAGCGCCTGGAACACGGTGTACACGTCGGTGGTGTAGAGGTCGTCGTTGAACTTCTTCTTGAAGTCGTCCGCGTACTTCTGCATGTCGCCGCCCATGTTGTAGTGGGCATAGCTCACCTGGTACACCTTGCCGTCGGAGGCCGCGCCCATGGCCGTCGGCGTGCCGGTGGTCACGGCGTAGTAGGTGTAGAACTTGACGTTCAGGCCAGAGTCGTTGGCCGCCTTGATGAGCAGCGCGAGGTCGGAGCCCCAGTTGCCGGTAATGACGGTGTCGGCACCCGATGCCTTGATCTTGGCGATGTACGGTGCAAAGTCGCGCACCTGGGCCAGCGGATGCAGGTCGTCGCCCACGATCTGGATGTCGGGGCGCTTGACCTTCAGGTCTTCCTTGGCGTACTTGGACACCTGCTGGCCGTGCGCATAGTTCTGGCCAATGATGTAGACCTTCTTGATCTCCGGCTGGTCCTTCATGTAGGTGGTCAGCGCTTCCATCTTCATAGACGTGTCGGCGTCGAAGCGGAACTGCCAGTAGCTGCACTTGGAGTTGGTCAGCTCGGGGTCGACCGCGGCGTAGTTCAGGTACAGCGCTTCCTTGCCGGGGTTGCGTGCGTTGTTCTTCTCCAGCGCATCGATGATGGCCAGCGCAGGACCGGAGCCGTTGCCCTGCACGATGTAGCGCGCGCCCTGGTCCAGGGCCGAGCGCAGCGCGCTGGTGGTCTCCTGCGGGCTGAGCTTGTTGTCGATGCCGATGATCTCGAACTTCACGCCCGCGGCGTTCTTCTTGTTGAACTCTTCAGCGAAGAACTGGAAGGTCTTGAGCTGGTTGGTGCCGACCGCGGCCATCAGGCCGGAGAGCGGGTCGAGCCAGGCGATCTTGACGGTTTCGCCCTTTTGGGCAAGGGCACCGGTGGCGGTGGCCGCAAGGACGGCTGCGGCTGCGATTTTCAGAGCGAACTTCAATCTATATCTCCTGGTCAAACCGATTCAGAACCGAATCAAAACGCTGTACGAGCGTACAAGCGTTTGAAGCCCCTCCCCTCAGGGAATGCCCGTAAGGGGGGTGCCGCAAAGGCCCGTTTCTATCGCGCATGCGACACGCTTTTCGCTTGCTTTCTACCGGTGGGTAGGTTTTTGCTACCGGTGGGTAGAAACAGTGCAAAAAGCGCGCGCCGCTCCCCCTCAGGGGCGCTTCATCTGGCAGGTGGTGGGCGTGCTTGCCACGTACGACTCGTAGTACTTCACCGGCACGTTGGTGTAGCCGGTGTTCTCCGCGTCGTACGGGTACTTGGCGCTGGCCTTTTCCCAGCGCGAGATATAGAGGCCCTGCTGCAGCTGGTGGTCGGTCTTGCGCATCTCGACCTCGCCGTTGAAGCTCTTGATCTTCATGCCTTCCAGCGCCGCGGCCACCTTCACCGGGTCGGTCGACTTGGTCTTGGCGAAGGCGGCGTCGAGCAGCGCGAACACGTGATAGATCGAGGCCTGCGTCAGGTCGTCGTTCATGCGCTTCTTGTAGCCGTTGAGCAGCTGCTGAATTTCCCCGCCCATGTTGTAGTGGGCGTAGGCCACGGTGTAGACCTTGCCGTCCGACGTGGCGCCCATGGCCGTGGGGGTGCCGGCGCCCGGCGCATAGTAGGTCAGAAACTTGACGTTCAGGCCCGAGTCGTTGGCCGCCTTGATCAGCAGCGACAGGTCGGAGCCCCAGTTGCCGGTAATGACGGTGTCCGCGCCCGAGGCCTTGATCTTGGCGATGTAGGGAGAGAAGTCGCGCACCTGCGCGAGCGGGTGCAGGTCTTCGCCCACGATCTGGATGTCGGGGCGCTTGACCTTCAGGTCTTCCTTGGCGTACTTGGCCACCTGCACGCCGTGCGCATAGTTCTGGCCGAGCAGGTACACCTTCTTGATGTCGGGCTGGTCCTTCATCCAGGCGGTGAGCGCCTCCATCTTCATGGAGGTGTCGGCGTCCACCCGAAAGTGCCAGTAGCTGCACTTGCTGTTGGTCAGGTCGGGGTCGACCGCCGCGTAGTTCATGAACAGCAGCTCTTTGCCGGGGTTGCGCGAGTTGTTCTTCTCGATGGCGTCGATGATCGCCAGCGCCGGGCCCGAGCCGTTGCCCTGCATGATGTAGCGCGCGCCCTGGTCCTGCGCGGAACGCAGCGCCGCGGTGGTCTCCTGCGGGCTGAGCTTGTTGTCGATGCCGATGATCTCGAACTTCACGCCCGACTGGTTCTTCTTGTTGAACTCTTCAGCAAGGAATTGCGTGGTCTTGAGCTGGTTGGTGCCGACCGCGGCCATGAGGCCCGAAAGCGGGTCGAGCCAGGCGACCTTGACGGTCTCGCCCTTTTGAGCGGATGCGGCGGCAGCGGCCACCAACATTGCGCAGGCAGCTACTGACTTGATAGCAAATTGCATGAAGAGTCTCCAGTTTTTGATTGGCGGAATCGCAGCGTACAAGCGCCCTTTTTTTCACCGCACAGGGATTGCCCGCAAGGAATGCCGCCGGGGCGGCTTTCCTATCGCGTGCGCGACAGTGCGGCAGGGCTCTGCCTGTGGGTTCAGGGGGTGGGCAGCTTGTAGTCCTTGAGCAGCTCGCGCAGCTTGGTCTTCAGAATCTTCCCGGTGGCACCGATGGGAATGGCCTCGACGAACACCACGTCATCGGGGATCTGCCACTTGGCGGTCTTGCCTTCGTAGAACTTCAGCAGCTCTTCGCGGCTGACCTCGCCGCCGGGCTTCTTCGCCACGGCGATGATCGGGCGCTCGTCCCACTTGGGGTGGAACACGCCGATGCAGGCGGCCATGGCCACGGCGGGGTGCGCCACGGCAATGTTCTCGATCTCGATGGAGCTGATCCACTCGCCGCCGGACTTGATCACGTCCTTGCTGCGGTCGGTGATCTGCAGGTAGCCCTCGGCGTCGATGGTGGCCACGTCGCCGGTGGGAAACCAGCCGCGGTTGCGCGCATCGGGAATCAGCGGGTTGCCGCCCTCGCCCTTGAAGTATTCCTTGACGATCCACGGGCCCTTGACCAGCAGGTCGCCGTAGGCCTTGCCGTCCCAGGGCAGCTCGTTGCCCTGGCCATCGACGATCTTCATGTCGACGCCGAAGATGGCGCGACCCTGCTTCATGCGGATCTGCAGCTGCGCATCGGCCGGCAGCGACAGGTGCTTGTTCTTCAGCGTGCACAGCGTGCCCAGCGGGCTCATCTCGGTCATGCCCCAGGCATGCAGCACCTCCACGTTGTACAGCGTGCCAAAGGCCGTGATCATGGCCGGCGGGCAGGCCGAGCCACCGATCACGGTGCGGTTGAGCTTGCTGAACTTCAGGTCGTTGGCCTGCATGTGGCCCAGCAGCATCTGCCAAACGGTCGGCACACCGGCCGCGAAGGTAACGCCTTCGGCCTCGATCAGCTCGTACACCGACTTGCCGTCCAGCGCCGGCCCAGGGAACACCAGTTTGCAGCCCACCAGCGCCGCCGAATACGGAATGCCCCAGGCATTGACGTGGAACATGGGCACCACCGGCAGCACAGAGTCTTGCGCCGACAGGCGCATGACGTCGGGCAGCGCGGCGGCGTACGCATGCAGCAGCGTGGAGCGGTGGCTGTACAGCGCGGCCTTCGGGTTGCCCGTGGTGCCGCTCGTGTAGCACATGCTGGAGGCCGAGTTCTCGTCGAAGCTGGGCCATTCGTAGTCGGTGGGCTGCGTGCCCATCCAGCTTTCGTAGCTCACCAGGTTGGGCACGCCGCTGTCGACGGGCAGCTTGTCGGCGTCGCACAGCGCCACCCACTTGCGGATGGTGGGGCACCGGGCGTGCACCGCCTGCACCAGCGGCAGAAAGCTCAGGTCGAAGCACAGGATCTGGTCTTCGGCGTGGTTGGCGATCCACGCGATCTGGTCAGGGTGCAGGCGCGGGTTGATGGTGTGCAGCACCCGGCCGCTGCCGCTCACGCCGTAGTACAGCTCCAGGTGGCGGTAGCCGTTCCAGGCCAGGGTGGCAATGCGGTCGCTGAACAGCAGTTGCTCGCCGTCCAGCGCATTGGCCACCTGCTTGGCGCGCGATGCGATGTCGCGCCACGTGCAGCGGTGAATGTCGCCCTCCACGCGGCGCGAGACGATCTCGCCGTCACCGTTGTGGCGCTCGACGAACTCGATCAGCGACGAGATCAAAAGCGGTTGGTCTTGCATCAAACCCAGCATCTACAGACTCCTAAAAGAAATGACTTCATTAAAACTTGGCGATCGAAGGATTCACGCAAGCTTCGGCCACTTCCACAATGACACAAACCCGCACTGCACGATGGAACGAAGCGGCTCGAGCCGGGCTCAAGTCGGCGCCAGGCCGGCGCGCTCAGGCCGGTTCCCGCGTGCACTGTCACCACGTTGGTGCGGCTGGGTGCACGCGCAGGCCGGCCCGGGCCTCAGGGGGCCACGCTGATCTTCGATTCCGTCAGCGTCGCGTCGAAGCGCAACTGCGACGGCCATGCCGCCCAGGTGGCGCCCAGTTCGGCCGTGTTCGGATCGCCCTTGCGCATGAACGCGCCCACGCTGGCCATGACGGCGGCCGACAGGGCCAGGCGCCCCTTCTCGTTGGCCTTGCCGCCAACGACGTTCGACAGCACCGACGGCCCGAAATTGCCGAACACGAACGGCAGATCGAACGCATGCGCGGCGCCGTACACCTCGTTCCAGGGGTAGGCCTCCTGCGCCCAGTCGAGCCGGTAGCTCCACAGGTTGGACTGCCGCGTCTTCATGGTGTCGAGCAGGTTGTCGCGGTTGGCCTCGAACAGCAGCTTGGTGAAGAGCTGGGTGCGGTCGTTGAAGCCCGTGCCCGGCGTTGCTACCGGCAGGTAGGACGCATCGACGATGTCGCCCGTGGTGAGCGTCTGCGTGGAAGCGTCGGGGTCGAAGTTCATCATCAGCGTGAGGCGCTTCGCGTCGTCGATCTTCCAGCCCGGGGGCGTGGTCAGCAGCGAGGCGAAGAGCTTGCCTTCTTCACGCGTGTTGCCCGCAAGGGTCGGCACCTTCACATACTGGTCGGCGGCAATGGCGTCGATCGGGTTCAGGGGAAGCACCGTGCCGTCGGGAATGGGCGCGACGCTGCCCAGCCCGGCCTTGAGCACCGTCGTCAGCAAGGCCCCGCCCTCCTTCGAGCGCATGTACTCGGCAATTTGCGCCGGCGTGCGCGAGGCGATATAGGTGGCAGCGGCGCCAGAGTTGGCCGCGGTGCCGTCGGCAACCAGTAGGCTCTTCAGAATGCCGTCGCCCTGCGCCAGCGACACCGCCGCCGGGTACAGCGCCGGCGAAGCGCCCGGCTTGCCCGCCAGGTTGCTAGCCAGCGAGATGCCGCCGCTCATTTCGATGACCTTGTGGAACAGGCCCTTGGCCATCGGCGAGGTCATGACGGCCAGCAGGTTGGTGGCGCCGGCCGACTCGCCCGACAGCGTGACGTTGCCTGGGTCGCCGCCGAAGGTGGCCACGTTGTTCTGGATGTAGCGCAGCGCGGCCATGTTGTCGAGCAGCGCGAAGTTGCCCGAGTCGTCGCCCGCGTTGCCGCCGGGGCGCAGCTGCGGCACGTTCAGGAAGCCGAGCACGCCCAGCCGGTAGCTGGCGGTGATGACCACCGCGTTGGTGGCCTTGGCCAGCTTGGCGCCGTCGTACAGCGGGTCGGCCGTATAGCCAGAAACATTGCTGCCGCCGTGCACGAACAGCAGCACCGGCAGGTTCTTGTCGGTGCTGGCCGGGCGCCACACGTTGACGAACAGGCAGTCTTCGCTGCCCAGCGGCTGGCCCAGCGTGGCGGCGATGGTGGCGTCGTAGGTGTTGTTGGTGCCGGGCCCGAAGATGCGGCCGATCTGCAGGCAGGCGGCGCCGAAGGTCTTGGCCGGGCGAATGCCGCTCCAGGCCTCGGGCTCGGCCGGCGCGCGCCAGCGCAGGTCGCCGACCGGCGCCTTGGCAAAAGGAACACCCTTCCAGAAATAGGTGCCCGACGCGGCGCTGTCGTCCACGCCTTCGATCTTGCCGGCGGTGGTCTGGCGCACCATGGGGCCGTCGGGCGCCGGTGGTGGGGGCGCGGGTGCCGGCGCGGGCGCGCTCGGCAAGAAAGCGAAGCCGGCCCCGCCGGACGATCCGCCGCCGCAGGCCGCGAGCGAGGCCAGGGCCGCAGCGGCGGCCGCGGTCGACACCATGGCGATGGCCTTGGCCCTGGCCTTCGCGCTCTTCGTTGCCACACCCTGGTTTTGTGTTGTTGGCTTTGTCTTCATGTTTTGTCTCCACACCGGGTTAATCGGAATTCCTGGCTTGGTGCGCGGCGGCCATACTTCGGGCCGTTTCGTTCGTCCGGCCGCCGCGCACAAAAAATTCTAGAAACAGGCGCCGGTTTCACCGCTATCGCAAGCGAGCCAATTCAATGACTTCAGGAGCCTTCCTCCCGCACCATTCGCGCAGGCCGTCGCGCCGCCCTGGCTGCACGCAGCCGGAGCTGCGCACCAGCTCGGCCGCATGGCTCGAAGGCGTGCTGTCGATGTTCGAAGCCGAGGGGCTGGACGTGCCCTGTCTGCTGCGCGACGCCGGCTTCGACCCCGACTCGCTGCACCGGCAGAACGCGCGCATTCCGGTCGACGAAATCACCGTGCTGTGGCAGCTGGCGGTGGCACGCGCCGGCCGCGCCACGCTGGGCCTGCACCGCGACTTCGCCTCTACCCACAGCAAGCTGGGCACGGTCGGCCATGCCATGGCCTGCAGCCCCGACCTGGGCGCGTCGCTCACGCGGCTGGCCCGCTACATGGCTGTGATCTCCGACGCCACCGCCTTCTCGCTGGAGCACGACGCGCGCGGGCGCTGGCTGGTGATGGAACACACCGGCGGCAGCCTGCCCATTCCGCGCCAGCGCGTGGAATACGCGCTGCTCACCACGCTCGTGCAATGCCAGTGGCTCACGCGGCGCGAGCTGCATCCGCTGGCCATGGAGTTCGTCTATGCCGCGCCGGCCGACGACCACCGCCACCGCGAAGCCTTCGGCTGCGACGTGCGCTTCAATGCGGCGGCCAACCGCATGCTGATTTCGGCCGCCGACCTTGCCATGCCGCTGCCCACCCACCACGCCACGCTGGGCGAGATGCAGGAGCACCTGCTCGACGACCAGCTCGACCTGCTGGGTCAGACCACCACCAGCAGCCTGGTGTGCGCGGAAATTGCGCGCCGGCTCCAACACGGCGAGCCTCGCCGCCAGGACGTGGCGTCGGGCCTGGGGCTGGCCGAGCGCACCTTGCAGCGCCGGCTGCAGGAAGAGTCGGAGTCTTTCCAGGGCCTGCTCGACCGCACCCGCCGCGAGCTGGCGCAGCAGTACCTGGCCGAAGAGCGCCACACGCTCACGGCCGTGGCCGACATGCTGGGCTTCGTGGACAGCAGCAACTTCTTTCGCGCGTGCAAGCGCTGGTTCGGCGTGCCACCGGCGCAGTACCGGGCGCGCATCTGGGACGGCGCGGCGCCGCTGGCGGCCTGAGCACCTGAAGAGCACCGGGGGCCCGATGGCCCGCCAGGCCAGGGGTTACGCGCTCTGCCGGACAATCCGCCTCATGAGCCTGCTTGCCGAAGACACAGAGGTCGCCGACCTTGGATTGCGCTGGAAACCCGGATTCGCGACCCTCGGGCCCGCGTTTTTTACTGAATTGCGACCCACGCCCCTGCCCGACCCTTACTGGGTGGGCCGCAGCGAAGCCGTTGCGCGCGACCTGGGCTTGCCGCCCGACTGGCACGCCTCCCCCACCACCCTCGCCGCCCTCACGGGCAGCCTGCCCATCGCCGGCACACAGCCCCTGGCCACCGTCTACAGCGGCCACCAGTTCGGCGTGTGGGCGGGGCAACTGGGCGACGGCCGCGCCATCCTTGTCGGCGAGGCCGACCTCGGGAGCCAGGGCAAGCTCGAAGTGCAGATGAAAGGCGCCGGCCGCACGCCCTATTCGCGCGGTGGCGACGGCCGCGCGGTGCTGCGCTCCAGCATCCGCGAATTTTTGTGCAGCGAAGCCATGCACGGCCTCGGCATTCCGACCACCCGCGCGCTGTGCGTCACGGGCTCCGACGCCCGCGTGCGGCGCGAAGAGCTGGAAAGCGCGGCCGTCGTCACTCGCGTGGCGCCGAGCTTCGTGCGCTTCGGCCACTTCGAACACTTTGCCGCCAACCAGCGCGACGACGAGTTGCGCGCCCTGGCCGACTACGTCATCGACCGCTACTACCCGGCCTGCCGCAGCACCGATCGCTTCGGCGGCAACGCGTACGCGGCGTTCCTGGAGGCCGTGAGCGAACGCACCGCCGCCCTGCTTGCCCAATGGCAGGCCGTGGGCTTCTGCCACGGGGTGATGAACACCGACAACATGAGCATCCTGGGGCTCACCATCGACTACGGCCCGTTCCAGTTTCTGGACGGCTTCGACCCGGGCCACATCTGCAACCACAGCGACACCAGCGGTCGCTACGCCTTCAACCAGCAACCCAACGTCGCGTACTGGAACCTGTTCTGCCTGGCGCAGGCGCTGCTGCCGCTGATCGGCGAGCAAGAGGTGGCCGTGGCCGCGCTGGAGTCTTACAAGACCGTGTTCCCCGCCGCGTTCGAAGGCCGCATGCGCGCCAAGCTGGGCCTTGCGGATGCGGCCGAAGGCGACCGCGCGCTGATAGAAGGCGTGCTCAAGCTGCTGGCCGCGGGCAAGGTCGACTACACGATCTTCTGGCGGCGCCTGTCGCACTTCATGGCCGACGGCAACGCCGAACCAGTGCGCGACCTGTTCCTTGACCGCGAAGGCTTCGACGCCTGGATGCTATTGTTTTCAGAGCGGCACAAGACCGGCGAGCGCGCGCAAGCGGCCGACTTGATGCTCAAATCCAACCCCAAGTTCGTGCTGCGGAACCACCTGGGGCAGCAAGCCATCGAATCAAGTCAGCAAAAAGACCACTCGGGTGTGGCAACCTTGCTGGCCCTGCTGGAAACCCCCTTTGACGAACACCCCGGCGCCGACGCGTACGCCGGCTTCCCGCCCGACTGGGCCTCCACCATCGAAATCAGCTGCTCCTCATGACCACGCCCGTACAGAAAACCGACGCCGAATGGAAAGCGCTGCTCGCTGAAAAAGGCGCCGAACCGGCCGCGTTCGAAGTAACCCGCCACGCCGCCACCGAACGCCCCTTCACCGGCAAATACGAAGCGCATTGGGACGACGGCACCTACCACTGCGTGTGCTGCGGCGCCAAGCTGTTCGACGCCGCCACCAAGTTCGACGCCGGCTGCGGCTGGCCCAGCTTCTCGCAAGAGGCGGTGCCGGGCGCCATTCGCAACATCGTGGACCGCACGCACGGCATGGTGCGCACCGAGAACGTGTGCGCCGGTTGCGGCGCCCATCTGGGCCACGTGTTCCCCGACGGCCCGACCGAAACCGGCCTGCGCTACTGCATGAATTCCGCGTCGCTCGACTTCCAGAAAAAATGAAACTGCTCCTCGACTTCTTTCCCATCCTGCTGTTCTTCGGCGCCTACAAGCTGGGCGACATCTACACCGCCACCGGCGTGCTGATGGCCGCCACCGTGGTGCAGATGGCGATCATCTACGCCATGGAGCGCAAGCTGCAGGCCATGCAGAAGGCCACGCTGGTGCTGATCCTGCTGTTCGGCACGCTCACGCTGGTGCTGCACGACGACCGCTTCATCAAGTGGAAGCCCACCGTGCTGTACGGCGCCATGGCCATCGCGCTGGCCGTGGCCGTGTGGGCCCTGAAGAAGAACTTTCTGAAGATGCTGCTGGGCCAGCAGCTGGAGCTGCCGGAGCGCATCTGGGGCCGGCTCAATGTGGCGTGGATCGGTTATTGCCTGTTCATGGCGCTCATCAATGCCTACGTGGCGGCGTACTTCACGACCGAGGCCTGGGTCAACTTCAAGCTCTGGGGCTATGTGTTCCCCATCGTCTTTCTGGTGGCACAAGGCCTGTACATTGCGCCGCACCTGAAGAACGAAGACAAGCCAGCGGCATGACCGGCACCACCATTCCACTGCCCACCGTGGCCGCCCTGGAGGCGGCGCTGCGCGAAGCGCTGGCGCCCACGCAGCTCGAGGTGATCGACGAAAGCGCCGCGCACGCGGGCCATTCGGGCGCCAATGCAGAGGGCCACGGCACCCATTTCAGGGTGCGCATCGCCTCCCCCCTGTTCGACGGAAAGCCCCGCGTGGCGCGGCATCGGCTTGTGTATGATGCCCTCCAGGTTTTTATCGCACAGGGTCTGCACGCCATCGCCATCGAGGTGCTCTGAGTCGATCGGTCGCACGCTGAATGCGCGCTGCGGCCACCGGCCCCTTCTGTGCTTCCCGCCTCTCTCTGCTTTCCTTCACGCGCTTTTTCCTACACGCGCATTTCCTTCCCAGCTTGATATTCATTCCATGAAAAAACAAATCTTGCAGGCCGTCGCGGCCGCAGTGCTGCTCGGTGCCATGTCCACGTCGGCACTGGCGCAGAACGCAGCCATCGTGAACGGCAAGCCGGTGCCCAAGGCCCGCATGGACGTTCTGGCCCAGCAACTGGCAGCCGCCGGCCGCCCGGTGACGCCTGAAATGCAAAGCCAGCTGCGCGAGGAAATCGTGGCACGCGAAGTGTTCATGCAGGAAGCCCAGAATCAAGGCCTGGACACCGGCGAGGACTACAAGAACCAGCTCGAACTCGCCCGCCAGGCCATCCTGATTCGCGCGCTGTTCGAGAACTACCGCAAGACCAACCCGGTGACCGACGCCGACGTGAAGGCCGAGTACGACAAGTTCGTGGCGGCCAATGGCGGCAAGGAATACAAGGCGCGCCACATCCTGGTGGAAACCGAAGACCAGGCCAAGAAGATCATGGCCGACCTGAAGAAGGGCGCCAAGTTCGAAGACATCGCCAAGAAGCAGAGCAAGGACCCGGGTTCGGGCGCCAACGGCGGCGACCTCGACTGGGCCAACCCCGCCAACTTCGTGCCCGAGTTCTCGGAAGCGATGATCAAGCTCAAGAAGGGCGAAACCACCCCCGCCCCGGTGAAGACCCAGTTCGGTTATCACATCATCCGCGTGGACGACATCCGCCAGGCACAGCTGCCGAAGATGGAAGAAGTCAAGCCGCAGATCACGCAGCAGCTGCAGCAGCAGCGCCTGCAGAAGTACCAGGAAGACCTGCGCGCGAAGGCGAAGGTCGAGTAACTCGGTCTCAGCGCAAAGGACAAGCGACCTTCGGGTCGCTTTTCTTTTGGGGCTGGCATTGCCTGGCCGCGTCACCTTTGCCATCTGCGACACTCGCGGCCTTCACGCACACCCACGCCAAGCCCATCCGAATGCAAGCCGCAGCCTGGCCTCCCTCCGCAAAGAACTGACCGCCCTCTGGCGCTGTGCTCCTTCACGAATGCACAGCCCTGGTGGCGTTGCCCTGCCCCGCCGCAACTTGGCGGGGCCGTCGTCGTTCTTTCGTTTTGGGAAATTCCTGTGCTCACATTCAACGCACTGATGGCGCTCGCCATCCCCCTGGTTCCGCGCGCGCTCGTTCAAAAAGCATCTCGTCGCTACATTGCCGGCAGCAGCGTCGGCGAGGCTGTCGCGCGCATCCGCGAGCTCAATGCACTGGGCTGCACTGCCACCGTCGATGTACTTGGCGAACTCGTGGCGGACCTGCGGCAGGCCGAGCGCACGGCCGATGAATACGTCGAAGTGCTCGATGCGCTTCATGCCCACGGGCTCGCTGCCAACGTGTCGGTCAAACCTTCCGCGCTGGGCCTGCTGCTGGACGAAGCGCGTTGCGAGCAAAGCCTATTGCGCATCGTCGATGCAGCAGCGCGCCACGGCAACTTCGTTCGCATCGACATGGAAGACGCAAGCTGCACGCAAAGGGAGATCGATCTGTTCGGTCGGCTGAGGCTGAGGCTGCGGCTGCGGCACGCGAACGTCGGTCTTGTGCTGCAGGCGTACCTTCAGCGCACCTACCGCGATATAGAGCCACTGCTCGGGCCGGGGCAAAACTTGCGGCTGTGCAAGGGCATCTATGTCGAAGACCGCCGGCATCTGGTGGACGGTGCATGGCAAGACAGGCGCGCCATCAACGCGCACTTTCTGCATCACGTGGGCCGGTGTTTCGACACGGACACTTTCGTCGGCATCGCCACGCACGACGCGGAATTGATCGACAGCGTGATGGCGCTGGCGCGCCACCGAAACATCGATAGATCGCGCTTTGAATTTCAGATGCTGCTGGGTGTGTGCGAGCCGTTGCGCGACCGCCTGCTGCAAGCCGGCTTTCGGGTCCGCATCTACGTGCCTTATGGCAAGGACTGGTACGGCTACAGCACGCGGCGCATCAAGGAGAACCCGCAGATCGCGGGTTATCTGGTGCGGGCGATGCTGAGGCGCTGAGCGCGCTGCACTTGGGCTTCAGATGGCCCAGGTGCCAAAGTTGCCCCCCGGAGCTTCGAGCGCTGCGAACGCTTGCCAGGCCTTGCCGGCGTCGCCGCCTTGCACCGACCTGCCCAGCGCATCGAGCGTGCGGTAGATGTCCGTTGAAGCGCCGAAGTGCGCGGCGTTGAGTGCTTCGAGCTGCGGTAGCAGCACTTGCAGGATCTCGCTGCGCGCGGATGAAGCCGTGGCCTCGTCCTTGCGCCACGCCAGCAACAGCTTGCGAATCAAGTACTCGATCCGGGCCGCTTCCAGCACATGCCGGCTTCGCGGGTGATCGAGGTCGAGCATGGACCGTTCACCCCACCCACTTGCGCGCATTGCGCCAGATCTGCATCCAAGGGCTCAATTCGCTCCTGTCCCCTGGCGTCCAGCTCATCTGAATGTTGCGAAACACCCGCTCCGGGTGCGGCATCACCGCGGTGAACCGCCCATCCGGCGTGGTCACAGAGGTCAGGCCACCCGCGCTGCCGTTCGGGTTGAACGGGTACTGCTCGGTCGGCTGGCCGTGGTTGTCCACGAAGCGCATGGCGCCGATGGCCTTGGCCGCGTCGCCGCGGTGCTTGAAGTTGGCATAGCCCTCGCCGTGCGCCACCGCAATCGGCAGGCGGCTGCCGGCCAAGCCCGCGAAGAAGAGGCTGGGCGACTCGAGCACTTCGACCATCGACAGGCGGGCCTCGAAGCGCTCGCTCTGGTTGGTGGTGAAGCGCGGCCAGGCGTCGGCGCCCGGAATGATGTCGGCCAGCTCGGCGAACATCTGGCAGCCGTTGCACACGCCCAGGCCGAAGGTGTCGGCGCGGCCGAAGAAGGTCTTGAACTGCTCGGCCAGCTTCGGGTTGAAGGTGATGCTGCGCGCCCAGCCGATGCCCGCGCCCAGCGTGTCGCCGTAGCTGAAGCCGCCGCAGGCCACCACGCCCTTGAAGTTGGCAAGGTCCGCCCTGCCCGTCTGCAGATCGGTCATGTGGACGTCGAAGGCCTCGAAGCCGGCTTCGGTGAAGGCGTAGGCCATCTCGACGTGCGAGTTGACGCCCTGCTCGCGCAGGATCGCGACCTTGGGGCGCGACTGGAGGATGGCCGGGGCTGCAGGCTGCGTCTGCGTATTGGGGAGAAAGACATGCATGCCGGGGTCCGAAGGCAAGCCCGCCGCGGTGTGCTCGGCGTCGGCGCAGGCGGGGTTGTCGCGCTCGCGGGCGATCTTCCAGCTGACCGAGTCCCACACCTGGTGCAGGTCGTGCAGGCTGGCGCTGAACACCGACTTGGCGTCGCGCCACACTTCGAGCTTGCCCTTGCCCGCGTCCATGGCCGAGCTGGCCGGTCGCGTCTTGCCGACAAAGTGGCTGTGTGCGCTCAGGCCGTGGGTGCGCAGCAGTTGCATGACTTCGTTGCGCTCCGACGTGCGCACCTGCAGCACCATGCCCAGCTCTTCGTTGAACAGCGCCTTGAGCGTGAGCTCCTCGCGCCGCGCGCTGACTTGCTGCGCCCAGTTCTTGGCGTCGCCGGTTTCCATGCGGCTGTCGGAAATGCCGTCGCCTTCGGTGACCAGCATGTCCACATTCAGCGCCACGCCCACGTGGCCGGCAAAGGCCATCTCGCACGCGGTGGCAAACAGGCCGCCGTCGCTGCGGTCGTGCATGGCCAGGATCTTGCCTTCGGCGCGCAGCGCGTTCACCGCATTGACCAGCGCCACCAGTTGCGCCGGGTCGTCCAGGTCGGGCACGGTGTCGCCGGTCTGATTGAGCGTTTGCGCAAGGATGCTGCCGGCCATGCGGTGCTGGCCACGGCCCAGGTCGATCAGCACGAGCGTGGTGTCGGCTTCTTCGGCGTTCAGCTGCGGCGTGAGCGTGCCGCGCACGTCGGCCAGCGAGGCGAAGGCGGTGACGATCAGGCTCACGGGCGAGGTGACCTTCTTGGCCTGGCCGTCGTCCTTCCACTGGGTGCGCATGGAGAGCGAATCCTTGCCGACCGGAATCGACACGCCCAGCGCCGGGCACAGCTCCAGGCCCACGGCCTTCACGGTTTCGTACAACGCGGCGTCTTCACCGGGCTCGCCGCAAGCGGCCATCCAGTTGGCCGACAGCTTGACGCGCGAGAGTTCGATGGGCGCGGCCAGCAGGTTGGTGATGGCCTCGGCCACGGCCATGCGGCCGGAGGCCGGCGCGTCCAGCGCGGCCAGCGGCGTGCGCTCGCCCATGCTCATGGCTTCGCCGGCAAAGCCGGTGTAGTCGGCCAGCGTCACGGCGCAGTCGGCCACGGGCACCTGCCACGGGCCGACCATCTGGTCGCGGTGGCTCATGCCGCCCACGGTGCGATCGCCGATGGTGATGAGGAAGCGCTTGGACGCGACGGTCGGGTGCGCAAGCACATCGATGGCGGCCTTGCGCAGGTCGACGCCGGTCAGGTCGAGCGGCTTGAAGGTGCGGGCAACCGCCTTCACGTCGCGGTGCATCTTGGGCGGCTTGCCGAGCAGCACGTCCATGGGCATGTCGACGGGCTGCACGTTGGCGCCTTCGTCGGACACCAGCAGCTGGCGCTCTTCGGTCGCCACGCCGACCACCGAGAACGGGCAGCGCTCGCGCTCGCAGAAGGCCTTGAACTGTTCGAGCGACTCGGGCGCGATGGCCAGCACGTAGCGCTCCTGGCTCTCGTTGCACCAGATTTCCTTGGGCGCCATGCCCGACTCTTCGAGCGGCACAGCGCGCAGGTCGAAGCGCGCGCCACGGCCGGCGTCGTTGGTCAGCTCGGGGAAGGCATTGCTCAGGCCGCCAGCGCCCACGTCGTGGATCGCCAGGATGGGGTTGGCCGCGCCCTGCTGCCAGCAGTGGTTGATGACCTCTTGCGCACGGCGTTCGATTTCGGGGTTGCCGCGCTGCACGGAGTCGAAGTCGAGCTCGGCCGCGTTGGCGCCGGTGGCCATGGAGCTGGCGGCGCTGCCGCCCATGCCGATGCGCATGCCGGGGCCGCCGAGCTGGATCAGCAAAGATCCGGCCGGGAACAGAATTTTCTTGGTCTGCGTGGCGTCGATGCTGCCCAGGCCGCCGGCGATCATGATGGGCTTGTGGTAGCCGCGCTGCACGGTGTCGATGTCGCTTGCCACGGCCTGCTCGTACTCGCGGAAGTAGCCCAGCAGGTTGGGACGGCCAAACTCGTTGTTGAACGCGGCGCCGCCCAGCGGGCCCTCGGTCATGATCTGCAGCGGGCTGGCAATGTGCTCGGGCTTGCCGTAGTGGCCGTCTTCGGGCCACAGCCTGGACACGGTGAAACCGGTCAGGCCGGCCTTGGGCTTGGAGCCGCGGCCGGTAGCGCCTTCGTCGCGAATTTCGCCGCCCGCGCCGGTGGAGGCGCCCGGGAACGGGGAAATGGCGGTCGGGTGGTTGTGCGTTTCTACCTTCATCAGCACGTGGGTCAGCGCGCTGTCTTTCTGGTAGCTCTGCGAGCCATTGGCCGGAATGAAGCGCTCGATGGTCGCGCCTTCCATCACCGATGCGTTGTCGGCATAGGCGATGACGGTGTGCTGCGGGTTCTGCTTCTCGGTGTGGCGAATCATCGAGAACAGGCTTTGCGGCTGCACCTTGCCGTCGATGGTGAAGTCGGCGTTGAAGATCTTGTGGCGGCAGTGCTCGCTGTTGGCCTGCGCGAACATCATGAGTTCGACGTCGCTGGGGTTGCGGCCCAGCCGCGTGAAGGCGTCCACCAGGTAGTCGATTTCGTCTTCCGCCAGCGCCAGGCCAAAGCCGGTGTTGGCCGCCACCAGCGCCGTGCGCCCGCCGGTGAGCACGTCAACCTGCGCCATCGGCTGGGCCGGCAGTTCGCTGAACAGGCTGGCCGCCTGCTCCACGGTGGCCAGCACCGATTCGGTCATGCGGTCGTGCAGCGGGCCGGCCGCGGCGGCCAGCGCGTCACCTTCGAGCACCGGGGCCTTGCCGATCAGCGGGGCCTTGAGCTTCAGGTGGTACTGCGTGACGCGCTCGACCCGGCGCAGCGCCAGACCGCAGTTGTGGGCGATGTCGGTGGCCTTGGAGGCCCAGGGCGACACGGTGCCCAGGCGGGGTGTGACCATAACCGAGGTGGTTGCCTTGGCCGGCGCCTCAAAGGACTCACCGTAGGTCAGCAGCGCGGCAAAACGCGCGCGGTCGGTGGCGTCAAGCGAGGCATCGGTCACCACGAGGTGCACGAAACGGGCCGAAATGCCCTCGATGCGCGGCTCGATGGCCTGCAGCCTGGGCAGCAGCTGGCGCGCGCGGAAGTCGCTGAGCGCGCTGCCGCCCTCGAACATGGTTACGACAGGAAGGGCTTGAAGTGCGGGCTGCGTCACGGTCGATGGGGCCTCGGGGGCCGCGTTGGGAATCAAGGAATCGAGGCGGATGGCCGCTGACTGGGGGCATCCGCGTTAACCCGGAATTTTAGGCCATCGCCGGGCCTTGCCGGGATGGCCGCGCCCTTCGGGATGCGGCGGGGACACGATGGCCCGCGTTGGGGGCAGGTTCATCCAGCCGATGGGATAATTCCGGGATGAGCATTAACTACAAAGACGCTGCGGGCATCGAAGCCATGCGGGTCGCCTGCCGCCTTGCCTCAGAGGTGCTGGATTACCTCACGCCCCTGATCAAGCCCGGCATCACGACCAACGATGTCGACCGGCTCGCCGCCGAGTACATGGTCAAGCAGGGCACCACCTCGGCGACGGTGGGCTACATGGGCGCCAGCAGCGTGCCCTTTCCCAAGTCGCTGTGCACCTCGGTCAACCACGTGGTCTGCCACGGCATTCCCAATGACAAGCCCCTGAAAAAGGGCGACATCATGAACGTCGACGTGACCGTCATCAAGGACGGCTGGTTCGGCGACAACAGCCGCATGTATGTGATCGGCGACGCCTCCATTGCCGCCAAGCGCCTGTGCAGCATCACCTTCGAGGCCATGTGGCACGGCATCCTGCAGGTGCGCCCCGGCGCGCACCTGGGCGACGTGGGCCATGCGATTCAGAAGTTCGCCGAAGGCCTGGGTTTCACGATCGTGCGCGAGTTCTGCGGCCACGGCGTGGGCCAGCGCTTTCATGAAGAACCCCAGGTGCTGCACTACGGCCGCCCGGGCACGCTGGAAGAGCTCAAGCCCGGCATGATCTTCACGATCGAGCCCATGATCAACGCCGGCAAGCGCGAGGTGAAGGAAGACTTCAAGGGCGGCCAGTACGACGGCTGGACCATCGTCACGCGCGACCATTCGCTGTCGGCCCAGTGGGAGCACACGGTGCTGGTCACCGAGACCGGCTACGAAGTGCTGACCCTGTCCGCCGGCAGCCCCCCGCTGCCGTCCTTCGTTACCTCCACCAAAACCTGACGCGTCCACGCGTTCCCCGCACGTGATCGAAGCAGCCAAGATCGACGTGGCGACGCTGCGCGAAGCCTATCGCGCCAAGAAGCTCGCCCTGTTCGACACCCTGCGTTTTGCGCGGGCCCCCACCCGCAGCGTGCACACGGTGCTGCGCCAGCTCTCGGCGCTGGCCGACGAAACGCTCAGTGCCCTGTGGCAGGAGGCCGGCTTTGGCGAGGCGCTGAGCCTGGCGGCGGTGGGCGGCTTCGGGCGCGGGGAGCTGTTTCCGTACTCCGACGTCGACGTGCTGCTGCTGCTGCCGCCCGAAGGCCACGAGAACGCGGTCGAGCCCGCCCGCATCGAGGCCTTCATCGGCCATTGCTGGGACGCGGGCCTCGAAATAGGCTCCAGCGTGCGCACCGTCGAAGAGTGCCTGGCCGAGGCCGAAAAAGACGTCACCGTGCAGACCTCGCTGCTCGAGGCGCGCCTGATCGTGGGAGACAAGAAGCTGTTCACGGCGTTTCGCCGCCGCTTCACCCGCGCCATCGACCCGCAGGCTTTCTTCGTGGCCAAGTCGCAGGAAATGCGCCACCGCCACCAGAAGTTCGACAACACGCCCTACGCGCTGGAACCCAACTGCAAGGAATCGCCCGGCGGCCTGCGCGACCTGCAGACCATCTTGTGGATGACCAAGGCCGCCGGCTTCGGCAGCCGCTGGGACGATCTGGCCAAGAACGGCCTGGCCACCTCGTTCGAGGCGCAGCAGATCAAGCGCAACGAAGCGCTGCTTTCGCTCATTCGCGCCCGGCTGCACGTGATTGCCAACCGCCGCGAAGACCGCCTGGTGTTCGACCTGCAGACCGCCGTGGCGGCCAGCTTCGGCTACGAGGGAGAGTCGCAGCGCAAGTCGAGCGAGGCGCTGATGCGCCGCTATTACTGGGCGGCCAAGGCGGTGTCGCAGCTCAACCAGATCCTGCTGCTCAATATTTCGGAGCGCCTGCAGCCCAGCGACGAGCAGCCCACGCCCATCAACGAGCGCTTCTACGAACGCGCCGGCCTGATCGAGATTGCCAGCGACGACCTCTACGAGCGCGAGCCGCATGCGGTGCTCGAAACCTTTCTGCTTTACCAGAAGACCATTGGCGTGCAGGGCCTGTCGGCGCGCACGCTGCGCGCGCTGTACAACGCGCGCCACGTCATGGACAGCAAGTTTCGCAACGACCCGGTCAACCACCAGACCTTCATGCGCATCCTGATGCAGCCCTATGGCATCACGCATGCGTTCAGGCTGATGAACCAGACCTCGGTGCTGGGGCGCTACCTGCGGGTGTTCCGCAGCATCGTGGGGCAGATGCAGCACGACCTGTTCCACGTGTACACGGTGGACCAGCACATATTGATGGTGCTGCGCAACGTGCGGCGCTTCTTCATTGCCGAGCATGCGCACGAATACCCGTTCTGCTCGCAACTGGCGGCCGGCTGGGACAAGCCCTGGATTCTGTATGTGGCCGCCCTGTTCCACGACATTGCCAAGGGCCGCGGCGGCGACCATTCCACGCTGGGCGCGCGCGACGTGCAGCGCTTCTGCAAGCAGCACGGCATTGCCCGCGAAGACGGCAAGCTGATCGAATTTCTGGTGGCCGAGCACCTGGTGATGAGCCAGGTCGCCCAGAAGCAGGACCTGAGCGACCCCGAGGTGATCGGCGCATTCGCCAAGCGTGTGGGCAACGAGCGCTACCTCACCGCCCTCTACCTGCTGACCATCGCCGACATTCGCGGCACCTCCCCGCGTGTGTGGAATGCGTGGAAGGGCAAGCTGCTCGAGGACCTGTACCGCTTCACCCTGCGCGCCCTGGGCGGGCGCATGCCCGACCCGGACGCAGAGGTCGAGTCGCGCAAGCGAGAGGCGCTGGTGCTGCTGGCCCTGCACGCCCAGCGCTTCGAGGCGCACAAGGCGCTGTGGGACACGCTGGACGTGGGCTACTTCATGCGCCACGACGCCACCGAGATCGCCTGGCACGCCAAGCAGCTGTCGCGCTTCGTGCCGCACAAGGGCGTGCCGATCGACCCGAAGGCGGCGCCGGTGGTGCGCGCACACCTGTCGCCCGTGGGCGAAGGGCTGCAGGTGGTGGTGTACACGCCCGACCAGCCCGACCTGTTCGCGCGCATCTGCGGCTACTTCGACCAGTCGTCCTTCAGCATTCTTGACGCCAAGGTGCACACCACCAGCAACGGCTATGCGCTGGACACCTTCCAGGTGGTCACCACCTTTCTGCCGGACCACTACCGCGACCTGATCAGCATGGTGGAGTCGGGCCTGGGCCACACGCTCACCGAAGCCGGCGCCCTGCCCCCGCCCAGCATGGGCCGCGTGTCGCGGCGGGTGCGCAGCTTTCCGATCAAGCCGCGCATCAGCCTGCTGCCCGACGACAAGGCCCAGCGCTGGCTGCTCAACATTTCGGCCAGCGACCGGGCCGGCCTGCTGTATTCGGTGGCCCGGGTGCTGGCGCGCCACCACCTGAACCTGCAACTGGCCAAGGTGACGACGCTGGGCGAACGGGTGGAAGACACCTTTCTTATCAGCGGTCCGGAGCTCCAGGGCCAGAAAACACAGCTGGCCATCGAAACGGAGCTGATGGAGGCGCTGGCATCCTGAGCCGCCAATTTCAGTGCTTGGCCGGGGCTCATCCCGTGTTTCGTGCAACGAAAGACCAAACTTTCGTGCTATCGCCGTCAAAATGGGGGCCATGGATTCTTTGATTGAACGGCTTTCCGACTCGGTTTCCTCGGCCAAGACCCTGGAAGACCTCGCCCGCCCAATGCTCGAAATGCTGGAGGTGGTAACGGGCCTGGAGTCGACCTACCTCACGACCATCGACCTGGACAAGGGCCTGCAGCACGTTCTGTTTGCCCGCAATGCCGGCGCCATGACGGTGCCCGAAGGCGCCTCGGTGCGCTGGACCGACACGCTGTGCCGGCGCGCCCTGGAAGAAGGCCGCACCTTCACCGACGACGTCGCCAACTGCTGGGGCGACTCCGAGGCGGCCCGCGCGCTGGGCATACAGACCTATGTGAGCACGGCGGTCCGAACCGACGGCAGCGGCCTCTTCGGCACCCTGTGCGCCGCCAGCGGCACCAAGCGCCCGCTGGCGCCCCATGCGGAAGCGGTGTTGCACCTGTTCGCGCGGCTGATCGGCCAGCAGGTGGAGCGCGAGCTGCTGGTCGTGGAGCTGCGCAAGGCCAACGCCGAGCTGGCCGCCCGCGCTTCTACCGACGCCCTCACCGGCCTGCCCAACCGCCGCTCGCTGCTGGACACCCTGCGCCGCCTGCTTGCCCAGGGCGAGCGCGAGGGCCGCAGCGTGCTGGTCGGCTTTATCGACATGGACGGCTTCAAGAAGATCAACGACCTGCACGGCCACGACATCGGCGACGAGTTTCTGTCGGCCATGGCCGGGCGGCTGTCGGCCTCGCTGCGCGCGAGCGACGTGCTGGCGCGCTTCGGCGGCGACGAGTTCGTGGCGGTCGGCCTGGGCCCGCCGCACGAAGAATCGCCGCGCACCGCCGCGCGCGCCCTGGCGGACCGCCTCGGCGAAAGCACCATCGGCGAGCTGCGGCTGAACCACACCACGCTCGACTACGGCGGCGCCAGCGTGGGCGTGGTGGCCGTCGACGCCACCACCACCTCCGCCGAGGAAGCCCTGCGCCTGGCCGACGACGCCATGTACGCCGTCAAACGCAACCGCCAGAGCGCGGCCGGCGTCGCGCAAGGGTCTTCCGCCTGAATGAACAACCGGCTGCTGCGCCTTGAAAACGCCCTGGGTTCGCTCAAGGCGCGCATCACGATGGGGGGAATCATGGCGCTGGTGCTGGGCATCGGCGTCATCACCACCATCCTGGTGGGGCGCACCGAGCATGACCTGCTTGAGTCGCAGCAGCAGCACGAGCTGAGCGAGGCGGTGCGCACCGCCTCGCTGCTCGGGCACAAGGTGATTCTTCTGCAGCGCGGCCTGGCATCGGTGGGCGAGGTGCTGGACGCGCCCATGCTGGCCGACCCGGTGGCGCTGCACGAGTTCATGCGCACCAAGCCGCTGCTGCAGACCTTTTTCGCCAGCATCTACGTGGCCGCCCCCGACGGGCGCGTGCTGGTGATGTACGACGAAAAAGGCGTCTACCGGCCCGAGCTGAACATTGCCGAAGGCCCCAACTTCCGCCGCGCGATGGCCGAGGGCCGCCCCATCATCAGCGACCCGCTCATGGGCCCGCTCACCGGTGAGCCGATCGTTGCGTTCACCCAGCCGGTGCGCAATGCCACGGGCATCTATGCGGTGCTCGGCGGCACGCTGCGGCTGTCCAGCCGCAACCTGCTGGCCGGCGTGGCCGACCTGAAAGAGACCGACACCGGCGCGCTGATGGTCGTTACCGATGCGCAAGGCCGCATGCTCACCCACCCCGACCGCCGCCGCCTGCTGCAGCCGATTTCCGAGGAGCCGCGGCTGGCGCAGGCGTTCCTTGCATGGAAGGCCGACGGCAGCCCGGTGGAGCCGCAGGGCCTGATGCTCCCCCAGCCGCACGAGATCACCAGCGCCGCCGGCGTGCCGGGGCCCGACTGGATGGTGTGGCGCACGCGCCCTGAAATCGAAGTGCTCGCACCGGTCAAGTCGGCGCGCAGGCAGGCCATGCTGTGGGCCGGCAGCCTGGTGGCCGTGGTGTCGGCCGGCATGTTCCTCACCCTGTGGTGGCTGCTGCAGCCGCTCATGCTGCTGGAGCGGCGCGCGCACCACATGTTCGACGGCGTCATGCGCCCCGAAGACGGCTGGCCCAAGGCCGACGGCGAAATCGGCCACCTCGCCAATGTGCTGCGCGACGTGGGCGTGCAGCGCGCCGAGCTGGAGCGCCTGAACGGCGAAATGATCAGCAAGCTGCGCTCGGTGATGCGCTCGGCGCCCATCGGCATCGCATTCATCCGGGACCGGCGCTTCGAACTGGTGAGCGACGAGCTGTGCCGCCTGCTCGCCTACGACGACAGCGACCTGCTGGGCCAGCCGGTCGACCTGATCGTGGTGCCGCCGGAAGACGACCAGCCGGCGCTGGCCGCACTCGAAAAAGAAGCCTTTGCCACCAGCAATTCGTATGTGGGCGAGTGCCGCATGCAGCGCGGCGACGGCACCCGCTTCTGGGCCCGGCTGCGCAGCCGGCCGGTCGACCTGGCGCACACCGACTTCGGCTCCATCTGGACGGTGCTCAACATCGACGAGCAGCGCAGCGCCCGCAAGGCGCTCGAATGGTCTGCCGCCCATGACGGCCTGACCGGGCTGGCCAACCGCCAGCGCTTCGATCAGCACGCGCGCCGGCTGATCGAGGCGCGCCCGGCATCGCTGCCGGCGGCCATGGTGTTCATCGACCTGGACCACTTCAAGGAAGTGAACGACACCGCCGGTCACCTCTCGGGCGACGCCATGCTGCGGGCCGCGGCCGCGGCCATCATGTCGCGCGTGCGCTCCAACGACCTGGCCGCGCGCATCGGCGGCGACGAGTTTGCGCTGCTGCTGGAGCAGTGCACGCACGAGGCGGCGGTGCGGGTGGCCGAGGACATCGTGGCCTCCATTTCCGCCATTGCCCTGCCCTGGCTGTCGGGCAGTCTGCATGTAGGCGCGAGCATTGGCGTGGCGAGCCTGTCGGACGAGATCGATTCGGTGGAAGACTGGATCTCGGCGGCCGACGCGGCCTGCTATGCGGCCAAGGCGGCCGGGCGCGGCGTGGTGCGCGCCGGCCGCGCCCCGCTCGCACCCCTCGCGCCCCGCGCGCCCACCCCCGCCCGCGCGGCCAATTCCGCTGATTCCGCCGATTCGAGCGAGACAGCCGACAGCACCGACGACTGATTTCGAATCCGAAAAGTGTGTCGGGCCGTATCAAAAGCGTAGGATTTGTGCATTCCGTCATCAAAGCGCGGGAATGCACGCTAACCCGTCCCCGAATTCAGACAGTAGGCGGCGCAAAGTGCATCTATAAGTTCACATTTGTTGTCAACGGTTAATCGATCCCAGAGAATGCTTCGACATGGAAACAGGCGCCTTCATTGAGTATTACGAGAGGAACTCCTGCAGTTCCCAGTGGCTGGAATTCAATCGTGGCATGGCCCTCGAGCTGAGCGCCGGCCTGCCGCCCGAGGACCTGCGGCAGCTGTTCTTCCGTGTCGGCCAGCGCTTCGCACAGGCCCTGCCCAACCCGCCGTGCGCCACCCTCGATGAGCTTCAAGAGCAGTTCAACGCCCGCTGGAACGGCATCCACTGGGGCTTTACCGTGCTGAGCGAAGACGCCGAGGGTGTCGCCATTGCCCACGCCTGCAGCCCGATTGCCGCGGCCTTTGGGCCCGCAACCACCAACTGGAGCGTCGGCTTTTTCGAAGGCGTCTACCAGGCCTGGTTCGACGCACAGCACATGCCCGCTGAGCTTCGCGTGCAGGCGCTGCAGCCCGACGCGGAGGCCGGCCCGCGCATCGACCTGCGGTTGAAAAAGGCGCTGCCATGAGCGCCTTTGCCAACTGCCCCCAGCAAGCACGCACCGCCAAGTGCCGTGAAGAGGTTACCCATTGAGCAACGCCGACGAACCCACCCCCGAAGACATTGCCGGGCTGTTCCGAAAGTTCGGCGGTGATGCCCATGGCTACAAGGAATTCGCGCCGCCCGACAGCGAGGCCGAAGCGCCCCGCGCCTGGCCGCTGATCACCGGCGAGAAAATCTCCCATCCGCCGGTGCCGGTTACCGCGCCGGTTCAAAACCCAGTGCACCTGGCGCCTGCCCCGGCCCCGGCTCCAGCGCCCTACTTCGCCCCGGTCGCCGCTCCGCTGCCTTTCACCGCGCCGATGGCGGCGCCTGTGGCCGCGCCGCAAGCGCGCATCGAGCCGGTGCTGCGCCCGGCGATGCTGACGCCCGCACCTGCGCCTGTACCTGCACCTGCTCCCCTGTTTGCACGCGCCTTCGCACCCGCTCCCGCGCTGGCACCGCCGCCGCCCCTCCGGTCGGCCCCAGGCACGCCGGTCGACAGCGCCGCTGCCGCCCAGACGCCGCTCGCGCAGCTCTTCGAGCGGCTCGTCACGCCGCAGCCGCCAGCCCCGCCGCCCGGCCCCATGTCCCGCTGGCGAAGGCCGACGTGACGATGGTCGTCATTCCTGTCATCTCCTCCAAGGGCGGCGTCGGCAAGACCACGGTCACGGCCAATCTCTGTACCGAGCTGGCCCAGCGTGGCCGCCAGGTGCTGGCCATTGACCTCGATCCGCAGAACGCGCTGCGCTTTCACATTGCCAGCGAGCCGCAGGCTTGCGACACCGGCCTGGTGGAGGCCGCCACCGGCCAGATGCCCTGGGCACGCGCCATTCGCTCCGCCCATGGCGGCGTGATGCTGCTGCCCTTCGGCGACGTCGACGACGAGCGGCAGATCGCGTTCGAGCAGCAACTGGCCCACAGCCCCAACTGGCTGGCCGAGACGCTGACGCGCTTCGGGCTGCCCAGCGACATGCTGGTGGTGCTCGACACCCCGCCCGGCCCCACGGTCTACCTGCAGCAGGCGCTGCGCGCGGCGCATTTCAGCGTGGTGGCGGTGCTGGCCGATGCCGGCTCCTTCGCCACCCTGCCCATCATCGAGCGCATGCTCGACAAGTACGCCCGCTCGCGGCCCGACTACTTCGGCACCGGCTACGTGGTGAACCAGATCGACCCCGGCAAGCGCCTGAACCATGACGTGTTCGATGCGCTGCGCCAGCGGCTGCGGCCCGACCTGCTGGGCGTGCTGCACCTGGACCAGGCCGTGCCGGAGGCGCTGGCCTCGGCGGTGCCGGTGCAGCGCTACGCCCCCATGAGCCAGGCCACGCAAGACATAGCAGCCTGCGCCCAGCGCCTGCTGGAGCGCATCGCCCTCGGCCAGCAGCAGTTGCAGAACCACCTTTCTCCGCGGATGGAACCGACCCGATGAAAAGCGACCCGTCCGCCCCGCAGGAGCAGCCCGCCCCGCGCCCCGCCCCCGCCTTCATGCGCCTGCTGCCGGTGCGCATCCTGGGCTGGATCGCGGCCCTGGTGATCCTGCCGGCCGTGATCATCGCGCCCATGACCTTCGAGCAGCAGATCGTGCTGTCGGTGGGCATCTTCGCGGCGGCGCTGATCACCAACCGCGTGAAGGGCCGCTTTGCGGGCCTGGTGCTGATCTTTCTGTCGGTTGTCGTGTCCTCGCGCTACACCTACTGGCGCGTGACCGAAACCATGTTCATGGACAACCCGGTCGACCTGATGCTGGGCATCGGCCTGCTGATGGCCGAGGTGTACGCGTTCATCGTGCTGCTGCTGGGCTACATCCAGACCGCCTGGCCGCTGGAGCGCAAGCCGGTGCCGCTGCCGGAAGACCCGGCCGAGTGGCCCACCATCGACCTGTTCATTCCCACCTACAACGAGGCGCTGTCGGTGGTGCGTTCCACCGTGCTGGCGGCGCAGTCGATCGACTGGCCGCGCGACAAGATCAAGATCTTCGTGCTGGACGACGGCCGGCGCGAAGAATTCCGCGTGTTCTGCGAGGACGTGGGCGTGACCCACGTCGTTCGCGACAACAACCGTCACGCCAAGGCCGGCAACATCAATGCCGCGCTGAAGAACACCACGGGCGAGTTCGTCGCCATCTTCGACTGCGACCACATTCCCACGCGCTCGTTCATGCAGATCGCCATGGGCTGGTTCGGGCGCGACCCGAAGCTGGGCATGGTTCAGCTGCCCCACTATTTCTTCTCGGCCGACCCATTCGAGCGCAACCTGGACACCTTTGGCACGGTGCCCAATGAGGGCGAGCTGTTCTACGGCCTGATCCAGGACGGCAACGACCTGTGGAACGCCACCTTCTTCTGTGGCTCCTGCGCGGTGCTGCGCCGGACCATCGTGGAAGAAGTGGGCGGCATCGCGGTCGAAACCGTGACCGAAGACGCCCACACCGCGCTGAAGATGCACCGCCGCGGCTACAGCACCGCCTACCTGGCGCTGCCGCAGGCCGCCGGGCTGGCCACCGAAAGCCTGTCGGGCCACGTGGGCCAGCGGATTCGCTGGGCGCGCGGCATGGCGCAGATCTTTCGCATCGACAACCCGCTGTTCGGGCGCGGCCTGCACTGGGCCCAGCGCCTGTGCTACGTGAACGCGATGCTGCACTTCTTGTACGGCCTGCCGCGGCTCATCTACCTGACGGCGCCACTGGCGTACCTGTACTTCGGCGCGAGCGTGATCCATGCGTCGGCGTCGATGATCTTCGCCTTTGCGCTGCCGCACATCCTGCACGCCAACCTGACCAACAGCCGCATTCAGGGGCGCTTTCGCTACCTGCTGTGGAACGAGGTCTACGAGGCCGTGCTGGCCTGGTACATCTTCCGCCCCACGCTGGTGGCGCTGATCAACCCCAAGCTGGGCAGCTTCAACGTGACGGCCAAGGGCGGCCTGATCGAGAAGGAATATTTCGACAGCACCATCGCCAAGGCCAGCCTGGTGCTGCTGGCGCTGAACTTCCTGGGCGTGTGCCTGGGCGTGTGGCGCCTGACCTGGGTCGACCCGCAGAACATTGCCACCGTGTGGCTGAACCTGGCCTGGACCATCTACAACCTGATGATCCTGGGCGCCTGCGTGGCGGCGGCCAACGAGTCGCGCCAGCTGCGCGGCGCGCACCGGGTGGAACTGGACGTGCCTGCCACGCTGTACTTTGGCGACGGCCGCTCGCTGCGCTGCCACACCTTCGACTTTTCCAGCGGCGGCCTGGGCGTGGAACTGCCCCAGGACATGAAGCTCGACCTGGAAACCCCGGTCGAGGTGGCGCTGTACCGCAACGACCAGGAGTCGCGCTTCTCCTCCACCGTGCGCTTCAGCAGCGGCAAGCGGCTGGGGCTGCGCTTTGCGCCCATGAGCTTCGCTCAAGAGCGCGCGCTGGTGCAGTGCACGACGGCGCGCGCCGACATCTGGGCCGCCCGCTGGGGCAACCATCCGCGCGTGCCGATCCACCGCGTGCTGGGCCACATCATCAGCATCAGCGGCACCGGGTTTCGCGACATGTTCAGCCATTACTACCGTACCGCCGCCGCGCGGCTGCGTCCTGCCAAAACGAAGGAATCCACGTGACGACCACCCTGCGCACGCACCGCCGCGTCGTGCCCTCTGCTCGCGTGGCCCTGCCCTCGCCCTCCCTCTCGCAGATCAACGCCACGCTGCTGACAGTGGCGCTGGCCGCCGCCTTCACTGCCTTCGCTGTGTCCCCCCTCGGCGCCCAGGCCCAGCCTCGTCCGTTGGGGCCGCCGCCTTCGACCAGCCAGCAAGGGCCGGGCGGCGCCGCTGCCGCAGCCCCGGCCCAGGCTGCGCCGGCCGTGCCGGTCGTGCACACGTCCGCGTTTGCCGGCGCCGGTGCACCCGCCGCCACGCCGGTCGCCGGCACGGTGCGCGAGCTCAACCTCACGCAACTGGGCATCGACTACGCGGTGCAACTGCGCGGTATCAGCGGCACGGTGGGCATTCCGTTCAACGTGCGCGCCGACGAGCTGGTCACGGCCGCATCGTTCAAGCTGAACTACGCCTACTCGCCCTCGCTCATCCCCGAGCTGTCGCACCTGAAGGTCACGGTGAACGATGTGCTGGTCGCCACGCTGGCCGTGAACCGCGCCGACGCGGGCAAGCCCCAGACGGCCGACATTCCGATCGACCGGCGCCTGATCACCGAGTTCAACCGCATCAACGTGGAGCTCATCGGCCACTACACGCGCGAGTGCGAAGACCCGTCGCACACCAGCCTGTGGGCGCGCATCGACGCCACCAGCACGCTGAAGCTGACGGTGGCGCCGCTCAAGCTCACGAACGACCTGGCGGCACTGCCGCAGCCGTTCTTCGACCGGCGCGACGTGCGACGTGCGCGCATTCCCTTCGTGTTCGGCGCGCCTGCGGCAGGCCCGGTGCTCGAAGCGGCCGGCGTGGTGTCGTCGTGGTTCGGCGGACTGGCCGACTACCGTGGCGCAACCTTTCCGGTGTCCAACGGCGAACTGCCCACCGGCCATGCCGTGGTGTTCGTCACGCCGGAGTCGAACATTCCCGGCCTCACGCTGCCCGCCATCCAGGGCCCGGCGCTGGCCGTGGTCGACAACCCGCAAGACGTCAACGGCAAGCTGCTGCTGGTGATGGGCCGCACCCCGGCCGACCTGCGCACCGCCGCCGCCGCGCTGGCGCTGAACAGCAAGGCTTTTTCCGGTGCCCAGGCCGCGGTCACCGCGTTCCAGGAGCCGCCGGCGCGCAAGCCCTACGACGCCCCGCGCTGGGTGCCCAGCGACCGCGCCTTGCAGCTGGGCGAACTGGCCGCCGCCCCCGACCTGTCGGTGACCGGCTACAACCCCGACGTGGTGCGCATCAACCTGCAGCTGCCGCCCGACCTGTTCACATGGCGCAGCCGCGGCATTCCGCTGGACCTGCAGTACCGCTACACGCCGCGCGTGCGGCCCGACCAGTCGACGCTGAACGTCAACGTCAACGACAACTTCATCGGCGGGCTGCCGCTGCGCTCGGCCAACCCGGCCGGCGACCGCTGGTGGAACCCGCTGGCCGTGAAGCTGATGCCCGACGGCACCATGTCCGAGCGCAAGGAAGTCATCTTGCCGCCGTTGGCCATGGGCCCGCGCAGCCAGCTGCGCATGCACTACTACTTCGAGCCCGTGGGCGGGCGCTGCGTGCCGCAGCTGGACAACGTGCGCGGCTCGATCGACCCAACCTCCAAGATCGACGTGTCGGGCTTCCCGCACTTCATTGCAATGCCCGAGCTCGCGGCCTATGCCAACGGCGGCTTCCCGTTCTCGCGCATGGCCGACCTGTCGGACACCGCCGTGATCCTGCCCGAGCAGCCCGACAACAGCGACACCGAAACCTACCTCGGCCTGCTCGGCCAGATCGGCCGTGCCACCGGCTACCCCGCGCTGCGCGTGAAGGTGGGCCGCTCCAGCGAAGCCGCGCAGTGGGCCGACAAGGACCTGCTGGTCATCGGCAACCTGCAGAGCCAGCCGCTGTTCACGCAGTGGGCCGACAAGATGCCGCTCAAGCGCAACGGCAACGCGCCAGAGCTCAAGCTGAACAGCTGGATCGACAACGCGGTGGACTTCGTGATTGGCGCGCGCACCCGCCAGGACTTGCCCGGCGCCATGCAGATCGCGGTAAGCGACGACGGCCGCGACGCGGTGCTGGCGGGCTTCGAGTCGCCGCTGCGCAGCGGGCGCAGCGTGATCGCCGCCGTCACCAACGCGGGCTCCAGGGAGTCGCTGCTCAATGCGCTCATGACGCCCGACCTGCTCAAGAGCGTGCAGGGCAGCATGACCATCGTGCGCGACACGCAGGTCAACAGCGTGCTGGGTGGCGACACCTACTACGTGGGCCGCCTGCCGCCCTTTGCCTGGGTGCAATGGAACCTGTCGCGCAGCCCGCTGATGCTGGGTGCGCTGGTCATCGTGCTGGCCCTGCTGGGCGCGGCGGTGTCCTATGCGGGCCTCCAACTGCGGGCGCGCCGTCGCCTGTCGGTCAACAAGGCCAAATAATCTGTTCATGCGACGTTTGCCGATACTGCCCCCCTCCGAACGACTGGCGAGCCGACGCGCCCTGCTGACGGCTGCCGGCCTTGCGCTGACGCTGCCGAAGCTGGCCGGCGCGGCGCCGGCTGCCGCGCCGGCATCTGGATCTGCGTCCGCTGCATCCGCGGTGCCGGCCAAGCCTGCCGCGTCCGCGACGGCAACTGCGGCCTCCGCGGCCACGGTGCCGCCCGCCACACCCGTGGCCGCGCCCGCTCCCGCTCCAGTCACCCCGCCCTGCCACCCAGCCACCGACTGGGTCGCCTTTTCGTCGCGCCACATCCAGCCCGACGGCCGGGTGATCGACTTCAACACCGCGCAGCAGCAGTCGACCTCCGAAGGGCAGTCTTACGGCCTGTTCTTTTCGCTGGTGCACAACGACCGCGCCGTCTTCGCGCGCGTGCTGGCCTGGACCGAGGCCAACCTTGCCGGCGGCAGCCTGGCCAAGCAACTGCCGGCCTGGCAATGGGGCCGCAAGCCCGAAAGCGGCTGGGGCGTGCTCGACCCCAACGCCGCGTCGGACGCCGACCTGTGGATCGCCTATTCGCTGATGGAAGCCGGCCGGCTGTGGAACGACGCCAACTACCGTGCGCTGGGCCGCAGCGTGCTGGCCATGGTGGTGCGCGACGAGGTGGTTTCGCTGTCGGGCCTGGGCCGCATGCTGCTGCCCTGGCCCAAGTCGGTGGCCAGCGGCGCGCAGTGGCGGCTCAACCCGAGCTACATGCCGCTGCAGTTGCTGCGCTACTTTCAACAGGCCGACCCGGCCGGCCCGTGGCACGAGGTCACGGAGAACACGCTGCGCATGTTCGGTGGCGTCACGCCCAAGGGCTTTGCGCCCGACTGGTGCGCCTGGTCGCCCGCCGATCGCGCCTTCGTGGCCGACCCGCTGAAGGGTGTGACCGGCAGCTACGACGCCATTCGCTGCTACCTCTGGGCGGGCATGCTGTCCGACAAGGATCCGGCCCGCAAGATGCTGCTGCTGAACCTGCGCGGCCCGCGCGTGCTGCTGGCCGACCACCAGCCGGTGCCCGAGTACGTCGACACCGTGAGCGGTGCCGTGCGCGGCATGGCGCCGCTCGGTTTTGCGGGCGCGATGCTGCCCTACCTGAAGGCGACCAACGACACCGACGCCTTGGCCGCGCAAGTGGCCCGGGTGCCGGGCGGCCGCGTGGTGCCCGTGGCACCCAACCCCGGCGCGCCGCCGGTGGCGCCCTTGCCTTATTACGAGCAGTGCCTGTTGCTGTTCGGCCAGGCCTGGCTCGACGGCCGGTATGAATTCGGCCGCAACGGCCAGCTGCAAACCTCATGGAGAACGCTATGCCGTCCCAATCGACCGGCGTGAAGCCGCAGCGTCGCTCTTTGCGCGCGTTCCGCTCGCCATTGGTTCCGGCGCGCCTGTCTTCGCAGACCCAGCAATGGATGGCCTGCCTGGGCATGCTGGCCGCGCTGTGCACCGGCAACCCCGCGCACGCGCAGGCCGATGCGGCCGCCGCGCTCATCGAGCAAGGCAACTACTGGCAGGCCCAGGGCCGCGCCGACCTGGCCGAAGAAAGCTGGAAGAAGCTGCTGACGGTCGACCCGCGCTCCGCCGACGCGATGTACGGCATGGCGCAGGTCGAGCTGTCGCGCAACAACGCCGAGCCCGCGCGCGCCTGGATCGCCCGGCTGCGCACCGCCAACCCGAACGACCCGCGTTTGGCCCGCCTGCAGCAGCAGTCGCAGCAGCCGGCCGGCCAGCAGAGCGCGCTGCAGCGCGCCCGCGCCGCCGCGCGCGCCGGCCGTGCCGCCGAGGCCGTGGAGCTGTACCGCAGCCAGTTCGACAACCGCCCGCCGCCCGAAGCGCAGGCGCTGGAGTTCTATCAGGTGCTGGCCAGCACGCCCCAAGGCGCCGAAGAAGGCCGCAAGGGCCTCGAGCAGCTGGTGAAAGACCACCCGGAAAACGCCAGCTACCGCCTTGCGCTGGCCCAGCAGAAAACCTACAGCGAGCCCACGCGCCGCGCGGGCATTCGCGAGCTGGTCGAGCTGACCAAGCAGCCCGCCGTGGCCGGAGCCGCGCGCGCCGCCTGGCGCCAGGCGCTGATCTGGCTGGACGGCCGGCAGCCCGACGTGCCGCTCTACCAGGACTACCTGGCCAACAACCCGGCCGACGCGGCCGTGGCCGCGCGCCTTGAAACGCTCACCGCCGCCAAGACCGCCGCCGCCAATTCGCCCGACGTGCCGCTGGGCGAAGGCTTCAAGGCGCTGGAACGCGGCGACGCCAGCACCGCCGAGCAGCGCTTTCAGCAGGCGCTGCGCGCCAAGTCCGACGACAGCGAGGCGCTCGGCGGCCTCGGCCTGGTGCGGCTGCGCCAGGAACGCTTTGCCGAAGCACAGGACTACTTGGAGCGCGCGGTGCGCAGCGGCGGCAGCAAATGGAATTCGGCGCTGCAAAGCGCCACCTACTGGACGCTGGTGGGCCAGGCCCGCGCCGCCCAGGGCAAGAACGACCTGCGCGGCGCGCAGGCCCTGTACGAACGCGCCGTGCGCATCGATGGCCGCGAACCCGTGGGCCAGAACGCGCTGGCCGACCTGCGCGCCGCCGCCGGCGACTACGCAGGGGCCGAGCAGGGCTACAAGCGCGTGCTCGAGAGCAAGCCGCAGAACACACAGGCGCTGCGCGGTCTGATCTCCGTCTACGGCCAGAGCGGCCGCCCCGACGAAGCACTGGCCGTGGCACGCCGCCTCACGCCCGAGCAGGCGACGCAGCTCGGTGGGCTGCGCGACATTCAGGTCGAGCAGGCACGCAACCGTGCCCGCCAGCAGGCGGACGCCGGTGACGCCGCCGGCGCACAACGCACGCTGGAAGACGCGATGCTCGCCGCCCCCGACAGCCCCTGGGTGCGCCTGGACCTGGCCAACATCTACCGCAAGCAAGGCATGGTGTCCGAAGCGCGCGGCGTGATGGAAGGCCTCTTGATGTCGCAGCCCGACATGCCCGACGCGCTCTTCGCCAGCGCGCTGCTCGCCTCCGAAACGGGTGATGCGGCAGCGGGCATTCAATACCTCGAACGCATTCCGGCCGGCTCGCGCACGCGCGAAATGTCCGGGCTGCAACGCCGCCTCTGGGCCCAGTCGCAGGCCGCGCGTGCGCTGGCCTTGGCGCGCCAGGGCCAGGTCGATGCCGCCCGCGGCGTGCTGGCCCAGGCCGAGTCGGCACTGAGCGCCGACATGCCGGCCGAGCTGTGGGGCCAGTTGGCCGGCGCCTACGCGGAAATCGGCGATGCGCCCCGCGCGCTTGCCATGAGCCGCCAACTGCTCGCGCGCTCGCCCACGCCGAGCATCGCCGACCGGCTGCTGTATGCGTCGGTGCTGCTCAAGACCAAGCAAGACATCGAGCTGTCCGCCGTGCTGCGCCAACTGGCCAGCGTGAACATGACGGCCAGCCAGCGCAGCGACTTCGACAGCCTGCGCGTGGCCTTTGCCCTGCGCCAGGCCGACGCGCTGCGCGAGGCCGGCAACCTGGAGGCCGCCTACAACGCCATGGCGCCGGTGCTGGCCGAACGCCCGAACGACCCGCAGGCCATGGGCGCATTGGCGCGCATGTACTCGGCCGCGCGCGACGAGACCCAGGCGCTGGCGCTGTACCAGCGCATCCTGCAGCGCAACCCGACCGACCTCGACACCCTGCTGGCCGCCGCGGGCAGCGCCAGCGCGCAGCGCGAGCACAGCGAGGCGGAGAACTACGTGATGGCCGCGCTGAAGCAGGCGCCCGACCAGTCGCGCGTGCTGGCCGCGGCGGGGCGCGTGTACCGCAATGCCGGCGACAGCCGCAAGGCCGAGCAGTACCTGCGCGCGGCGGTGGACGCCGAACGCCAGGTGGCGTCGGGCGGCTTCGCGCCGGGCGGCGCGCCGATGCAGATGGGCGGGGGCAACCCGTTCGCCGGCATGACGGGCGGCGCTCCGGGCGCACCAGGCGCAGCCGTGCCCGCGGGCTACCCGCCAGCCAATGGCAACCCATTCGCGCAGGCGCGCATGCAGCCGGTGTCGTACCCGGGTGCGGCCGTGGCGAACCCGGGCTACCCGCAGCAGGGGTACCCACCGGCGGGTTACCCCGTGGCTGGCTACCCAGCCGCGCAGCAGCAGGCCTACCCCAACTACCCCGTGGCCGGCGCGCCCAACGCCTACCCGCCCGGCGCCATGCCCTGGGGTTCCACGGCACCTGCTCCGGCCGCCAAGGGCCGCGCGTCGACCGCCAAGGCCAACACCCGCACCGCGCGCAACAACGCGAACGGCAACGTGCCGCAGGCCTCGGCCTACGTGGCACCCTCGATGCAGCCGATGCAGCAATACCCTGTGCCCGGTACGCAGCAGGTCGCGCCGGTCTACATCCCGCAGGGGCAACCGCAGGGCGGCGGCTACCCGGCTTACCCGCAGGCCAATGCGGCTTACGCCCAGGCCAATGCGCCCCGCGAGCCCAGCTGGAACTCACCGTTGCGCACCGCGCCGGTCAACCCGCTGGTCTCCGAGCTGCAAGACCTGGAATCGCAGCGCGCCGTGAGCCTCACCGCCGGCACCGTCTACCGCAACCGCGCGGGCGAGGCCGGCCTGAGCCGCCTGTCGGACTTTCAGTTGCCGGTGCAGGCACGCTTTCCGGTCGGCGAAGGCAAGATCGTCGTGGGCGTCACGCCCACGGTGCTCGACGCCGGCACGCCCACCAGCGACTACGCCACCGCCAGCCGCTTTGGTGCCGGCCCTGCCGCGGCCATCAACGCGCTGCGCAGCGGCACGGAAATCAACCAGCAGAACGCCAGCGGCGTCGGCCTGAACGTGGGCTACGAAGGCAAGAACCTGGACGCGGGCATCGGCACCACGCCGCTGGGCTTTCCCACCACCAACGTGGTGGGCAACGTCACGCTGAAGGGCAGCTTCGGCGACTCCTGGAACTACAAGGCCGACTTTTCGCGCCGCGCGGTGACCGACAGCGTGCTGTCGTTTGCCGGCGCGAAGGATGAGCGCACCGGCGCGCGCTGGGGCGGCGTGGTCGCCACCGGGGCGCGCGGCGACTTGGGCTACGACGACGGCACCTACGGCGTGTACAGCTACCTGTCGGCGCACGGCATCACCGGCAAGAACGTGGCGAGCAACTCGCGCTTCGAGACCGGCGGCGGCGCCTACCTGCACCTGATGAACAGCGCCAGCTCCAAGCTCACGCTGGGCATGAACATCGGGCTGATGGGCTACGACAAGAACCTGAGCTACTACACCTTCGGGCAAGGCGGCTACTTCAGCCCGCAGAGCTTTGTGAGCGTGGCGTTTCCGCTCGACTGGACCGGCCGCGCCGATCGGCTCTCGTGGCGCCTGAACGCGTCGCTGGGCGTGCAGTCGTTCACCCAGAAGTCGTCGCCCTACTTCCCGACCGACGCCACGCGCAACGGCGAAGCCGCCCGCGCCGCCGCCATTGCGCTGGGGCTGGGCCTGAGCAGCAGCGTGTACAACAACACGTACGCCAGCAGCTCGAAGACCGGCCTGTCGTACAACCTGGCCGGGGTGGTGGAGTACCAACTGGCGCCCAAGATGTTCCTGGGCGGCGCGCTGGGCTTCAACAACGCGCAGAACTACCGGCAGTTCACCGGCAGCCTGTACCTGCGCTATGTGTTCGGCGGCTCCAGCAACATCGGTGCGCCGGGCTATGGCAGCGGGAGCGGCACCACGCTGAACCCGATGACCTCGCCGTACACGCCGCTGCTCTGATGGGGGGGACGGGCGCGGCCCGTCAGATCAAGACGGGCATCGGGGCGCAGTGCCTCGATGACCTGGCTGGCCTCTGTGGCCTGGACGGACCTCAGTGGCCCTGGAGTGCCCTGGAGTCCGCTCAGCTCGCGGCTGCGGGCGGGGCCACGGTGCCGATAGGCGCGTTGTTGCCCCACAGCGGCGCTTGCTCGAACTGGGCCACCCACTGCACGATGTCCTTGGCCGCCATCGGCATGGCGATGCCGTAGCCCTGCGCCAGCGTGCAGCCCATGGCCAGCAGCGCGTCGCCCACCTTCACCGTTTCGACACCCTCGGCCACCGCCGTGAGGCCCAGCGCATTCAGCAGCGCCAGAATGCCCTGCACGATGGCGCGGTCCTGCTCGTTGTCGAGCATGCCGCGCACGAAGGACTGGTCGATCTTCACGGCCGACACCGGCAGCTGGCGCAGGTACGTCAGCGACGAATAGCCGGTGCCGAAGTCGTCGATGGTCACGGCCACGCCCAGCGCCTTGCAGGCCTCCACGAACAGCGCCACGTTGGCAAACTGGCTGATGGCCGTGGTCTCCAGAATTTCCAGCTCCAGCATGCCGGCGCCCAGCTTGGGAAACTGCGACAGGTGGCGTGCCAGCCGGTCGACGAAGTCCCAGCGCATCATGTGGCGCGGCGCCACGTTCACGCTCACTGAAATGTGCAGGCCCGCCTGGCGCCACTGGTGCGCCTGCCACAGCGCCGTGGCAATCGCCCAGTCGCCCACCTGCTCGACCAGCGCATCGTCTTCGATGAGCGGCACGAACTGAATGGGGGGCAGCAGGCCGCGCTCCGGGTGCTGCCAGCGAATGAGCGCCTCCACGCCGATCACCACGCCGCGCTGCATGTCGACCTTGGGCTGGTACACAAGGAAGAACTCGCCCTGCAGCAGCCCCTCTTGAATGCGCTGGCGTTCGCGCACGATCTGCTCGTCGGCGCGCGCCTGCGGTGCGTCGAAGTAATGCACCTTGCCGTCGGCCGCGCGCTTGGCGAAGAAGGCCGCGTGCTGCGCCTGGCGCAGCGCGGTTTCTGGCGGCGGGCCGTTGCTGTCGAGCATCATGGCGCCGATGCTGGCGTCGATGCTGGCGGGTTCGTCGCGCCAGGCCCAGGGCTCGGCCAGCGCGGTTTGTATGCGTTCGAGCACCTGCGCGCATTGCGAGGTGCCCAGGCCGGCAAACACAGCCGCAAACTCGTCGCCGCCCACACGGGCCATCACGCTTTCGCGCGGCAACTGCGCCTTGACGCGGCGTGCCACCTCTTCGAGTGCGGCGTTGCCCGCGACCATGCCCAGGCGATCGTTGAGCTCGGCGAAGCGATCGATGTCGATGTAGCAGACTGCCGCCAGGCGCTTGCCCGCGCGGGCCCAGTCGGCCATCAACGGGCGCAGCACCTCGTCCGGCGGAAGGCGTGCCGAGCCGTCGTAGTGGGACGGCAATGAGACTGGGGGTTGCGTGTTCGACAAAAGACTGTGGCTCCGGGAAGTCGCGGACTATTGTTCTACCAATTCGGGGCGTTCTGCGCTTTGACGCCCGGAATTGTTACAGGCGCGGTATGCGCACAACACTCGTGCATGCATGATGCCTCGCAAAGGCCCTCCGAGGCTAGCCACAGTAGGCCCCCACCACCCGCCCCGACGGCTCGACCTGCACATTGAGCCGCATCTTGTCCTGGGACGGATCGGCGGCGTCGGTGGCCAGCACATTGCGTGCAACGTTGGCACCGGCGCGCTGGCGCATTTCTTCGAGCAGGGACGCGCTGGCACGCAGGCCCAGCCCAAAGCGCGCGGCGGCCGCCTTGCAGGTGTCGGGCGGCGACTCGAAGCTGGGCGGCTCCGGCACTTCGGAGGTCAGCGGGCGGTCTTTCGGAGGCGACTGGCATGCGGCCAGCAGGCCGGTCAGGGCCAGGGCTAGAACCAGAGCCACGGCCGACGGCCAGCGCAGATCGCGAAGATGGCGCCGTCTTCGGCTTGCTGGGCTGTTCGTCATGCGCATTGTTCTTGCTCCTTGAAACTGAGCGCAGGTTAAGCCAGCGGCACGCTCGGCATCAACTAATTAACGCCGCAGCGGCTTGGCTGCATGTTCGAGGCGTATGCTGAAAGCGACGCTCGCAGACCCGGCCCACCCGCCGCATTCCTCATGACACAGCAGCAGCCTGCCTCCACCGTTTTCTTGATCGACGTCGACAACACCCTGCTCGACAACGACCGGGTCATCGCCGACCTTCGCACCCATCTGGAGGACGCCTTCGGCGCCGACAGCGCCAACCGCTACTGGCGCGCCTTCGAGCAGTTGCGCGGCGAACTGGGCTACGTCGACTACCTGGGCGCCCTGCAGCGCTACCGCGCCGAGGAAAGCAGCCGCGGCATGAGCGACTCGCGCCTGCTGCTCATGTCGAGCTTTCTCATCGACTACCCCTTTGCCGAGCGGCTCTACCCCGGCGCGCTGGAGGCCTTGAAGCACCTGCGCCGCCACGGGCCCACGGTGATTTTGTCGGACGGCGACGTGGTGTTTCAGCCGCGCAAGGTGCAGCGCTCGGGCCTGTGGGAGGCCACCGAGGGCCGCGTGCTGATCTACGTGCACAAGGAGCAGATGCTCGACACCATCGCCCAGTGTCATCCGGCCAACCACTATGTGATGGTGGACGACAAGCTGCGCATTCTGTCGGCCATGAAGGCCATCTGGGGGCCGCGTCTGACGACCGTTTTCGTGCGGCAGGGGCACTATGCGCTCGACACGCAGGCCATTGCCGCCTACGCACCCGCCGACATCACCATCGAACGCATCGGCGACCTGATCAACTTCGACTTTCCATCGACATGAGCCAAGCCACCAACCCTCTCGCGGGCCAGCCCGCCCCGCTCGACCTGCTGGTCAACGTGCCGCGCCTCATTTCTGCCTACTACACAGGCCGGCCCGACCCGTCGGTGCCCAGCCAGCGCGTTGCGTTCGGCACCTCGGGCCACCGGGGCTCCTCGTTCGACGACGCGTTCAACGAATGGCACGTGCTGGCCATCAGCCAGGCCATCTGCGATTACCGCAAGCAAAAGGGCATCGACGGCCCGCTGTTCCTGGGCATGGACACGCATGCGCTGTCCACGCCGGCCTTCAACACCACGGTGGAAGTGCTGGCCGCAAACGGCGTGGAGCTGATGCTCTCCAAGGACGACGAATACACGCCCACGCCGGCCGTGTCGCATGCCATCCTGGTCTACAACCGTGGCCGAACCAGTGGCCTGGCCGACGGCATCGTCATCACGCCTTCGCACAACCCGCCCGAAAGCGGCGGCTTCAAGTACAACCCGCCCAACGGCGGACCGGCCGGCACCGACATCACATCGGCCGTGGAGGCCGCGGCCAACAAGATGCTGGCCAACAAGCTCGAAGGCGTGAAGCGCATGCCGCTCGCGCAGGCCCTGCACGCAGCCACCACGCACCGGCACGACTACCTGAACACCTACGTCGAAGACCTGGCCCAGGTGCTCGACATGGACGCCATTCGCGGCGTGAACATCGACCTGGGTGTCGACCCGCTGGGCGGCGCGGGCGTGCACTACTGGCCGGCCATTGCCGAGCGCTACAAGCTCTCGCGGCTCACCGTGCTCAACCAGGAGGTCGACCCGACCTTCCGCTTCATGTCGCTCGACTGGGACGGGCGCATCCGCATGGACCCGTCCTCGCCAGACGCCATGCACAAGCTGATCGAATTGAAAGACCGCTTCGGCATCGCCTTCGCCTGCGACACCGACCACGACCGCCACGGCATCGTGGCCGGCAGCAGCGGGCTGATGCAGCCCAACAGCTACCTCGCGGTGATGATCGACTACCTGTACACGCACCGCCCGCAGTGGCCCGCGCAGGCGGCCGTGGGCAAGACGGTGGTCAGCAGCCAGATGATCGACCGCGTCGCCGCGCGGCTCGGGCGCAAGCTGTATGAGGTGCCGGTGGGCTTCAAGTGGTTTGTCGACGGGCTGGTCGACGCCTCGCTGGCCTTTGGCGGCGAAGAGAGCGCGGGCGCCACATTCCTGCGCCACGACGGCTCCGTGTGGACCACCGATAAAGACGGCATGGTGCCCGCCCTGCTGTCGGCCGAGATTGCCGCGCGCACCGGGCGCGACCCGGGCGAGCGCTACGCCGAGCTGACGCAGGCGCTGGGCCAGCCGGTGTCCGACCGGGTGGACGCGGCGGCCACGGTCGAGCAGAAGAAGCGGCTGTCGAGCCTGTCGCCCGAGCAGATCCGCTCGACCGAACTGGCGGGCGACAAGATCGTCGACGTGCTGAGCCATGCGCCGGGCAACGGTGCGGCCATCGGCGGCGTGAAGGTGGTTACCGCCAACGGCTGGTTTGCGGCGCGGCCCTCGGGCACCGAGAACATCTACAAGATCTACGGCGAGAGCTTCAAGGGCAAGGAGCACCTGGCGCGCATCCTCGAAGAGGCGCAGCAGGTGGTGGACGGAGCGCTGTCGGGCAGTTGAGCGCAATGCACACGCTGGTGCTGCGGCTGAACCCGGGCGACGACCTGCGTGCGTCGCTCGATCTTGCGCTGCGGCACAGCGGCGGCGAGGCCGCTTTCGTGGTGTCGGGCATCGGCAGCCTGCACGGGGCGAGCGTGCGGTTCGCAGGTGCCGAGGCGCCGACCCGCATCGAAGGCGACCTGGAAATCCTTACGCTGGCCGGCAGTCTGTCGCCGGACGGCTCGCACATTCACATCAGCGTGTCGGATGCGCAAGGCCGGGTCGTCGGCGGGCATGCGGCGCCGGGCTGCTTGGTGCGCACCACGGCCGAGATTCTGGTTGCGCTGCTGCCAGAGTGGCAATTTGCGCGCACGCATGATCCGCTGACCGGCTACGCCGAACTCGCGCCGCGCGAGCGGCGCTGAGCCGCAGGTCAAGGCTCGGGCTCAGGCTTCGAGCGACTCCACGCGCAGTGTGGTCACCGCACCCGTCACCTCAGCGCGCGCCTGCAGCGCATGAACCGCCAGGTCGAGCGTGCCCTGCACCACCGGGCCGGTCAGCACCAGCACCTGCGGGCTCATGCCCGGTTTTTCTTCCGCCAGCGCAACCTGCCGAACCGGCACCTTCTGCTCTGCAAGGCAGGCCGTCACCGCCTGGATGTGGCTGATCGCGCAGACCGGCACACGAAGGTAATGCGAGGTGTGCACGGCCGCGCGCGGCAGCACGGCGAGCTCGTTCGTCGCATGGGCATGAACGCCAAGGTGCGGCACATGGCGCGCGGCGTCCACGCTGTCGAGTCGGGCCAGGTCGACCAGGTCGGCGATCACCGCGGAGGCTGTCTGCTCCGATCCGGCGCCCGCGCCGTAGTACATCGTGAGGCCGGCCGCATCGCTCTTGACCATGACCGCGTTCATCGAGCCGTTGACATGGGCCATCAGGTGCTCGGCCGGCACCAGCACGGGCTGCACGCGCAGCTCGACACCCGTTGTCTGTCGGCGCGCCACGCCCAGCAGCTTGATGCGAAAGCCCAGTTGCTCGGCGCAGGCCACGTCCGCCCCTTGCAATGCAGTGATGCCCTCGACCTGCGCATCGGCAAAGCGCAGCGGCATGCCGAAGGCGTTGGCGGCCAGCAGGGCCAGCTTGTGGGCGGCGTCGATGCCTTCGATGTCGAAGGTGGGGTCGGCCTCGGCATAGCCCAGCGCCTGGGCCTGGGCCAGGGCGGCGGCAAAGTCCAGGCCCTCGTCGCGCATCTTGCTGAGAATGAAATTGGTGGTGCCGTTGATGATGCCGGCCACCCATTCGATGCGGTTGGCCGCCAGGCCTTCGCGCAGCGCCTTGATGATGGGAATGCTCACGGCCACGGCGCCTTCGTAGGCCACGGCCAAGCCTTTTTTGCGCGCGGCGGCAAAGATCTCGGTGCCGTGCACGGCCAGCAGCGCCTTGTTGGCCGTTACCACATGCTTGCCGTGCGCAATGGCGGCCAGAACCCAGTCGCGCGCAGCGCCGGTGCCGCCGGCCACTTCCACCACCACGTCGACGTCGGGGTGCGTGGCGACCTGCATCGGGTCGGCGGTGAGCGCCACGCTGTCGCCCACGATGCCCGCCGCGCGCTCAAGGTTGCGCGCCGCCACGATCACCAGTTCGATGGCACGGCCGGCACGCGCCGCAATGTCCGCCTGGTTGCGCGCCAGCACCCTGAAGGTGCCCGAGCCCACGGTGCCGATGCCGATCATCCCCACGCGCAGGGTGCGGTTCACCGCGGGGCGGCGGTGCAGGGGCTCGAGGGATTCAACGGGGTCGCGGTACATGGGACATCTCCTGACGAAAAAAAGAAAACCCAGCTGCCAGAGCTGGGTTCATTCGTTCGGGGAGAGAGCGATACACCAGGTGGCTGCCGAAACGGCCACCTGCGCGAGCTAGGTGGCCGCGGTGGTAATGGTGGTAATCATTCGAGCAACAACCATCGCCTGCACGGAGGCAGGCGGCATCATGCAAGCCATCAGGGCTGCGCTGGATGTGGGGTGGAAGTGTGGGCTCGGCATGAGGCGCGGAGTGTACAGGAGCAAGGCCGCGTTCGGCTCAGGGCGCGGCCGACAGCCGCTTTTCGAGCCACACGCTGTAGCGCGACAACCCGAAGCACAGCACCCAGTACACCGCCGCAATGAAGAGGTAGCCCTCGAGGTAGAACGGCCGCCATGTCGGGTCGCCGCCCAGCGCCAGGCCCAGGGCACCGGTCAGCTCGAACAGGCCGACCACCGTGACCAGCGAGGTGTCCTTCAGCGTGCCGACCACGCTGTTGGTCAGCGCGGGCACCACCAGGCGCAGCGCCTGCGGCAGCACGATGTCGCGCTGCACCGGCCAACGGCCGAAGCCCAGCGCCATCGCCACTTCGGTCTGCCCGCGCGGCACGGCCTGCAGGCCGCCACGGATGATTTCCGCGAGGTACGCGGCCACGAACAGCGTGAGCCCGGCCAGCACGCGCACCAGCACATCGGGCTGCCAGCCGGCCGGCCACAACAGCGGCAACAAAAACGACGCCATGAACAGGACAGAAATCAGCGGCACGCCGCGCACCAGCTCGATGTAGCTCGCGCTCAGCGTGCGCACCACCGGCCAGCCCGATCGCCGGCCCAGCGCCAGCAGCAGCGCGAGCGGAAAGGCCAGCGCCAGCCCCACCACCGCCAGCCCGATGGTCAGCGGCAAGCCGCCCCAGCGGCTGGTGGGCACGTGCGGGAGCCCGAGCACGCCGCCGCGCATCAGCAGCACGAACAGCAGCAGCGCCACCGCCCACAGCGGCACCAGCCACCAGCGCCAGCTGCGCGGCCACGCACTGAGCACCGTCACGGCGGACAGCACCACCACCGCGATGGCCGGGCGCCATTGCTCTTCGTACGGAAAGCGCCCGAACAGCATCGGGCGCCACTTCTCGGCAACCACGCCCCAGCACGCGCCGTGCTGCACCGCGCGGCAGGCTTCGGCGTCGGGCCGGAACACCGCATGCACCACGCCCCACTCGATGGCATGGAACCCGCCCCACGCCAGCAGCGCCAGAAGCAGCAGCGTGGCCAACGCGCGCAGCGGCGAACCCCACAACTCGCTGCGCCACGCGATCGGGCCTTGCGCAACGTTTCTCATTGCCAGCCTCGCAGCGCGACGCGCGCGTTGTAGCGGTTCATGCCGAAGGAGATCAGCAGCGACAGCAGCAGGTAGATCGCCATGATGATGGCGATGCACTCGAAGGCACGCCCGTTCGAGCCGATGGTGGTGTTCGCAATCGATACCAGCTCCGGATAGCCCACGGCCACCGCCAGCGAAGAATTCTTGGTGAGGCTCAGCAGCTGGTTGGTCAGCGAAGGCACGATCACCCGCAGCGCCTGCGGCAGCACCACGATGCGCAGCTGCTGCGCCGACGACAGCCCCAGCGCCTGCCCCGCCAGCACCTGCCCCTGCGACACCGACAAAATGCCGGCGCGCACGATCTCGGCCACGAAGGCGGCCGAATAAAGGCTCAGTCCCGCGACGATGGTCACGTACTCCGGGCTCAGCGCCGCGCCGCCGGTCACGCCGAAGTCGCCGCGCTCAGGCCATTCGAAATGCGTGGGCCACCAGCCGCCCTCGCCCGCCACCGGCCACGGCACGCTCAGCCCGGCCTTGCTCAGCCACACGCCCGGCAGCAGCCGCACGGGCTCGGTGGGGTCGGGCAACAGGTTGGCCATGGCGAAGGCCAGCATCAGCAACTGCACCAGCAGCGGCACGTTGCGCAGCAGCTCGACATACGCAGTGCAGATGCCGCGCAGCAACACGTGCGGCGCGAGCCGGCCGATGCCGATCAGCGTGCCCAGCACCACCGAGAAAATGGCCGCCGGCACCGCCGCGCGCACCGTGTTGATCAGCCCCGCCAAAAACGCGCGCCACGAAGGCTGGCTCGCGTCGAAGTCGAGCCAGCCCTCGCTGATCGAAAAGCCCGCGGGCTCGGTGAGAAAGTCGAAGCCGGAGCGAACGCCGCGCGCGCGCAGCACTTCCAGCGCATGGTGAACCACCCACACCGCGCCGGCCGCCACGGCCAGCACCAGCGCCGCCTGGACGGCCCACGCCAGCCAGACCCCGCGGCGCGAGGCCCCGCCGTTCATCGAACCGGGGGTGCGTAGATCAGGCCGCCCTTGCTCCAGAGATTGTTGGAGCCGCGCGGCAGCTTGAGCACCGACTTGGGCCCGACGTTGCGCTCGAACATCTCGCCGTAATTGCCCACGGCCTTGATGGCGCGGAACGACCAGTCCTTGTCCAGGCCCAGCAGCTTGCCCAGGTCTTCACCCGTGCCCACCAGGCGCTGCTGCGCCGGGTCCTTGCTGTTGGCCTTGAGCTCGTCGGCATTGGCCTGCGTGACGCCGGCTTCCTCGGCCTCGATGAGCGCGTTGGGCACCCACTTGGCAATGGCAAACCATTCGTCGTCGCCGCGGCGCACCAGCGGTGCCAGCGGCTCTTTAGAAATGAGCTCGGGCAGGATCAGGTAGTCGTCGGGGTTCGGCGCTTCCTTGTTGCGCAGGCCGGCCAGCGCCGAGGCGTCGGTCGTGAAGGCCTGGCAGCGGCCCGAGAAGAAGGCCTTGAACGAGGCCTCGAAGCTCTCGAACACCACGGTCTTCACCGGAATGCCTTGCGCGCGGAAGTAGTCCGACACGTTCTTCTCGTTGGTGGTGCCCGACTGCGTGCAGATGGTCGCGTTCTTCAGCTGCTTGGCGCTCGTCACCTTGAGCTTCTTCGGCACCAGGAAGCCCTGGCCGTCGTAGTAGGTGATGGTGGTGAAGTTGAAGCCCAGCGAGGCGTCGCGCGTGAGCGTCCAGGTGGTGTTGCGCGCCAGGATGTCGATTTCACCGGCCTGCAGGGCCGAGAAGCGCTGCTGCGAATTCAGCGGCACAAAGTCGACCTTCTTGCCGTCGCCCAGCACGGCCGCGGCAATGGCGCGGCAGGTGTCGACGTCCAGGCCCGACCAGTTGCCCTGCGTGTCCGGTGCGGAGAAGCCCGCCACGCCGTTGGTCACGCCGCATTTGACGGTGCCACGTTGCTTGACGGCGTCCAGCGTCTTGCCGGCAAAGGCCGGCGCGGCTGCGGCCAGCGCGAGGACGGAAGCGGCTGCGAGCAAGGCCGGGCGGAATGGTTTGTTCATGGGTGTTCTCCTCACAAGTAAGCAAAAGGCAGTGTACGGGCCGACACCAGCCCGCGCCAAAGAACTCCGGGTTGGATGCATATGCCTCACAAGAACTGCCGAAAAGCGCCGCAGGTTCACTACCATACGGCCCTTTCATCACTTCCACTGGAACCTACACAAATGGTCAAATCCGACGACACCGGCAAGTTCATCCTGCGCGTTTCGCTTGGCGTCCTCATCCTGCTGCATGGCATTGCCAAGCTGCAGGGCGGCGTCGGCTTCATCTCCGGCATGCTCGCCCAGCACGGGCTGCCGGGCGCGCTGGCCTACCTGGTCTATATCGGTGAGGTGGTGGCGCCCGTGCTGCTGATCATCGGCCTGTATACGCGGCCCGCCGCGTGGATCGTGGCCATCAACATGCTCGTGGCATTTGCACTGGTTCACGCCAAGGACCTGACCTCGCTCGGCAAGCAAGGCGGCTGGGCGCTGGAGCTGCAAGGCATGTTCCTGTTCGCGGCCATCGCCCTCGCCTTCATGGGTGGCGGGCGCTTCGCGCTGAGCAGCAAGTACAACTGATTCGGCTCAATCGTCGTCCGCTGCATCGAGGCCTGGAAACAGGACCTCGGTGTAGCCGAAACGAGAAAAGTCGCGCACCCGCATCGGGTAGAGCTTGCCCAGCAGGTGATCGACTTCATGCTGCACCACGCGCGCATGAAAACCGGTGGCCACCCGGTCGATCGGGTCGCCGTACAGGTCGAACCCGGTATAGCGGATGTTGGCGAAGCGCGGCACCACGCCACGCAGGCCCGGCACCGACAGGCAGCCTTCCCAGCCCTCTTCCTCGTCGTCGTTCAGCGGCGTGATGACGGGGTTGAGCAGCACGGTGCGGGGCACCGCTGGCGCATCGGGGTAGCGGGGGTTGACGACATCGGTGCCGAAAATGACCAGTTGCTGGTCCACGCCGATCTGCGGGGCTGCGAGGCCCGCGCCATTGACCGCATGCATGGTCTCGAACATGTCGCGCACCAGCAGGTGCAGCTCGTCGGTGTCGAAGGCGGTGACCGGCTGCGCAATGCGCAACAGCCGGGGGTCGCCCATCTTGAGGATTTCGTGGATGGCCATGGCGGAATTATCGCGACAGCCTCACGCGTTTGCTCTTAGGCCTTTGCCGGCCTCGGGATCAGGGAGGCGTTTGGCCCTTGGAGTCGGGCGAGGTCCAGAGACGCGCGTTGCCACGCGGCTGCTGAGGAACTGCACCTGCCCCCGGGCCCTGCGGCGAGAGATTGGGACGTCCACTGCTCGCGCCTGGCGGGCGACCTGCCGGATAACCCGGTCGCACCGCCGGATAACCAGGCCGCACAGCTGGATAACCCGGTCGCACTGCCGGATAACCCGGCCGGCCGTAATAGGGACGCCCACCGTCGTAATACGGACGGCGATCGCGCTCGTAGTAGCCGCCACCGTTGATGTAGACCGGCGCAGGCGCCACCACCACGGGTGGCGGGTCGCTGTAATAAGGCCCGGACGAATAGCCCCCGCCATAGCCCTGGTTGTAGCCACCCGCGTAGTACGGATCGCCAGGAACACCCACGCAGCCCGTCAGCAGCGCAACGCCACCGACTGCAACGCAGGCACCAAGAACTCGAATTGTTTTCATGAGGGAACTCTCCTTGTGGCCTTCAGTTAACTTTCAACGTCAGGTTGTAGACCCTGTTGACTGCGCGCCGATGAAGTCGCGTAACGGCGGGTAAAGAGGAGGCTTCCGCCAATCTTCAGGGTTCGCCGGCCGGCGGTACACCGTTGGTCAGTATCTCCAGCATGCGCGCCTCGTCGATGATCTCCACCCCGTTGACACGGGCCTTGTCCAGCTTGCTGCCGGCATCTTCGCCGGCCACCAGGTAGTGGGTTTTCTTGCTGACGGAGCCGGACACCTTGGCCCCGGCTGCTTCCAATTTATCCTTCGCCTCGTCGCGCCCCAGCGTAGGAAGGGTTCCGGTGATCACGAAGGTCAGGCCCGCCAAGGGCTTGGGCGCACGAACGGCGGGCTCGCCCTCTTCCCACGTCAACCCGCAGGCACGCAGTTGCTCGACCACCTCGCGGTTGTGCGGCTGGTCGAAGAAGGTGCGCAGGCTTTGCGCCACCACGGGGCCGACGTCGTTCACCTCGAGCAGTTGGTCTTCGGTCGCGTCCATGATCGCGTCGAGCTTGCCGAAATGCCTGGCCAGTTCCTTCGCCGTGGATTCGCCGATATGCCGAATGCCCAGGCCGAACAAAAAGCGTGGCAGCGTGGTCTTCTTCGAGGCTTCGAGCGCATCGACCAGGTTCTTCGCCGACTTCTCGGCCATGCGCTCCAGCCTGGCCAGCGTGACAAACCCGAGCTTGTACAGGTCGGGCAAGGTGCGGATCAGATTGGCATCGACCAGTTGCTCGACCAGCTTGTCGCCCAGCCCTTCGACCTCGACCGCGCGCCGGGCCGCGAAATGCAGGATGGCTTCCTTGCGCTGCGCCGCGCAGAACAGGCCGCCGGTGCAGCGGTAGTCGACCTCGCCCTCCTCGCGAACGGCTTCCGAGCCACACACGGGGCACTTGTGCGGCATGGTGAATTGCGCGCCGCGCTCGCCCTCGGGCTTGGCCAGGCTCTCGGGCACCACGCCCACCACTTCGGGAATCACGTCGCCGGCGCGGCGCACGATCACCGTGTCGCCCACGCGCACGTCCTTGCGGCGCGCCTCGTCCTCGTTGTGCAGCGTGGCGTTGGTCACGGTGACACCGCCCACGAACACCGGCGCCAGCTTGGCCACCGGCGTTAGCTTGCCGGTGCGGCCGACCTGAATCTCGATGCCCAGCACCTCGGTAAGTTGCTCTTGCGCCGGATATTTATGGGCCACGGCCCAGCGCGGTTCGCGCGAGACAAAGCCCAGTTGCCGCTGCAGTTCGATGCTGTCCACCTTGTAGACCACGCCGTCGATGTCGTAGGGCAAGGTGTCGCGTTGCCGGCCGATGTTCTCGTGGAAAGCGATCAATTCAATGGCGCCTGTCGCACGCGCGGTCTGCGTGGCGACCGGAAACCCCCAGGCACTGAACTGCTGCAGCCAGTCGAACTGCGTCGGGCATTCGAGCCCGCCTTCGGCCGCGGGCGTGACCTCGCCAAGACCGTAGGCAAAAAAGCTCAGCGGGCGCGCCGCGGCAATGGCCGGGTCGAGCTGGCGCACCGCGCCGGCCGCCGCATTGCGCGGATTGACGAACACCTTCTCGTTCTTCTGCCCGTCGGCAATCTTCTGGCGCTGGCGTTCGTTCAGCGCGTCGAAGTCGGCGCGCTTCATGTAGACCTCGCCGCGCACCTCGACCACAGGCGGCGCCTTGCCGTTCAGGCGCAACGGAATCTCGCGCACGGTGCGGATGTTCTGCGTCACCTCTTCGCCCACCTCGCCGTCGCCGCGCGTGGCGGCCTGCACCAGCACGCCGTGCTCATAGCGCAGGTTCATGGCCAGGCCGTCGAACTTGAGCTCGCAGACATACGCGACCTGCGGGCCGTCTTCGGCCAGCCCCAGCTCCTTGCGCACGCGCGCGTCGAAGGCGCTGGCGCCGCCGGGCGTGATGTCGGTCTCGGTGCGAATCGACAGCATCGGCACCTTGTGGCGCACCTTGGTGAAGCCGTCGAGCACCTTGCCGCCCACGCGCTGCGTCGGCGAGTCGGGCGTGCGCAGCTCGGGGTATTCGGCCTCCAGCGCCTGCAGGCGCTGAAAGAGCTTGTCGTACTCGGCGTCCGGAAGCGCGGGCGCGTCCAGCACGTAGTAGAGGTGGGCGTGCCGGTGGAGCTGTTCGCTCAGTGCGGCGGCTTCGCGTGCCGCTTCGTCGCGCGTCGTCATGGGGAGTCTCCCGAAGGTCGGAGTTAGCTGAAGAGGCGCCGCGCCAGCGGCGAGCCCGCCGCGAGGTCGCGCGCATCGAGCGTGTCGTAGAGCTGCTCGAGGTCGTTGCCGATCACGTCCATGGTCTCGTCGCGCAGCAACTGGCCGTCGCTGTCGGTGACCACGCCGTCCATCTCGCGCGCCAGCGTGGCTGCGGCTTCGCGCATGCGGCGAAACGGCTCCTCGCCCCGGTCGACCTGCGGCACGTCCAGGCTCAGGTTCAGCTCGCGAATGGCCGACTGGGCCGGGTCGTCGGCCAGCGCGGCCTGCGTGTCGAAGGACAGCCCCAGCACCGGCGGCAGGCCGGCCTCGCCGGTCGGCAGCACCATGCGGCCAGGAATGATGCCAGCCACGAAGCCCAGCCGCGCCGCGTTCTGCTGCACGTAGCCCGGGCTCCAGGCCGCATGCAGCGCGCGCAGCACGAAGCCCAGTTGCGCGTCGTGCGCGCCGGCGAACTGGTCGAGCTCGCGGGCCCGTGCCACCTCGTCCAGCATCTCGGGAAATTCGGGCGACCCGTTCACGGCGTCGGCAAAGGCCTGGGCCTTGACCACAAATTCGGAGTATTCGATTTCGTTGAGCGCGCCGGTGCGGTTGGCCAGCTGCACGCCGACCTGGAACGCGCTGTAGCGCTGGCCGGCGACGGGCGGCTCCCACTGGCCGTTGTGCTCGTTCAGGCCCTCGATGGCCACGGGCTTGCTGCCCGCGCGACGCGTCGGCGGCATGGCGGCGATGGCGGCGTCGCCGGAGGCCAGGCCGTCGAGCGACACCGGGGCGATCACGTCGATCAGCGGGTCGAGCCCGCCGCGGCGGTCGCCCGTGGGCACGGGCACACCGCTGGGCGCGGGCAGGTCGGGGTCGAACAGGGGTTCGTGGCGGTCCGCGCTCGACACCTGGTTCGGGTCCACATGCAGGTGCGGCGCATCGCCATCGTGCGCGCCCGACAAGGCGCGCTCGGCTTCGTCCAGCGCAATGTCGACCGCGTCGGGCTGGCGCGGCGCATTGCGGCGCGACATCAGGGTGTTGTAGGCAACGACGGCCGCTAGAACGAGGCCACCGAGGATGGCCAGGGCGAGAGTGAGATTACTCATGCTTGCCGCTCGCCTCAGGCGGCTTCGACCATGGAGACCGCGGACTCCATGTCGACTGCCACGATGCGCGACACGCCCTGCTCCTGCATCGTCACGCCGATCAGTTGCTCGGCCATTTCCATGGCGATCTTGTTGTGGCTGATGAAGAGGAACTGGGTTTCGCGGCTCATGGCTGTCACGAGTTTGGCATAGCGCTCGGTGTTGGCGTCGTCCAGCGGCGCGTCCACTTCGTCCAGCAGACAGAAAGGCGCCGGGTTGAGCTGGAAGATCGCAAACACGAGCGCAATGGCCGTGAGCGCCTTCTCCCCGCCCGACAGCAGGTGGATGGTCTGGTTCTTCTTGCCGGGTGGCTGCGCCATCACCTGCACGCCGGAGTCGAGAATTTCGTCGCCGGTCATCATCAGCTTGGCGTTGCCGCCACCGAACAGCTCGGGGAACATGCGGCTGAAGTGCTCGTTGACGATCTTGAAGGTGCCCCCGAGCAGCTCGCGCGTTTCAGCGTCGATCTTGCGAATGGCGTCTTCCAGCGTGCCGATGGCTTCGTTCAGGTCGGCAGATTGCGCGTCCAGGAAGGTCTTGCGCTCGCTGGCGATGGCCAGTTCGTCGAGCGCGGCCAGGTTCACCGCGCCCAGGGCCACCACTTCGCGATTGAGCCGGTCGATTTCGCTTTGCAGGCCGGTGAGCTTGACCTTGTCGGTTTCGATCGACTGCTCGATGGCCTCCAGGTCGGCGCCGGCGTCGTCCAGCAGTTGCTGGTATTGCTCCACGCCCAGGCGCGCGGCCTGTTCCTTCAGCTGGAATTCGGTGATGCGCTGGCGCAGCGGGTCGAGCTCGCGTTCGAGCTGCAGGCGGCGCTCGTCGCTGGCGCGCAGCTTGAGCGTGAGGTCGTCGTACTGGCTGCGCGAGGAGCCCAGCGCCACTTCGCGTTCGAGCTTGAGCGCCAGCGCGTCCTGCAGGCCGGCTTGGGCCGCCGCGTCGGACAGGCGGCTCAGCTCGGCGCGGGCGCGCTCGTCTTCGTCGGTGAGCGACACCACCTGCTGCGCGGCGGTTTCGATGGAGCGGTTCAGCTCGCCGCGGCGGGCCTCCAGCGTGCGCTGCGAGAAGGTCGCTTCCTGCGCCTGGCGCTCGAGGCTGCGGTGCTGTTCGCGGCTGGCGTTCAGCGCGCGGCCGGCTTCGATGACGCGCTCGTCCAGCTGCGCATGGCGCTCCTGGCTGTCGGCCAGCTGCATGTCGAGCTCTTCGAAACGGCCCTCGGCGGCGATGCGCCGCTCCTGCAATTCTTCGAGCTGCGCATCGACCTCGCCGAGGTCGTTGGCCAGCTGTTCGCTGCGGGCACGCGTTTGCTCGGCGAGCTGCGTCATGCGCAGCGTCTCGACCTGCAGCGTGTGTGCGCGCGACTGGGTTTCGGCCGCTTCGCGGCGCGCGGTCACCAGGCGCTGGGCGGCGTCGGCGTAGGCGGCTTCGGCGCGAATCAGCGCGGTGCGCGCTTCTTCGTTGATGAGCGTCTGGGCGCGCAGCTGGCGCTCCAGGTTTTCCATTTCCTGCTGGCGCGCCAGCAGGCCGGCCTGCTCGGAATCGGGTGCGTAGAAATTGACGCTGTGCGCGGACACGGCATGGCCGCTCTGCACGTACACCACCTCGCCGGGCTGCAGCGTGGCACGCGCGGCCAGCGCTTCTTCAAAGCTCGCGGCGGTGTAGCAGCCGTGCAGCCAGCCGTTCAGCAGCGCTTGCTGGCCGGCGTCGTTCAGGCGCAGCAGGCTCGACAGCCGGGGCAGCGCCGCGGCGGGTTCTGGCACGCCGGCGGCCGGTGGGCTGTAGAACGAGAGCTTGGCCGGCGGCGCGTCGTTGCCGAAGGCGCGCACCATCTCCAGGCGGCTGACTTCGAGCGCGCCCAGCCGTTCGCGCAAGGCGGATTCGAGCGCGTTCTCCCAGCCTTGCTCGATGTGGATGCGGCTCCACAGGCCCTGCAAACCGTCGAGGCCATGCTTGGCCAGCCAGGGCGCGAGCTTGCCGTCGGTCTTGACCTTTTCCTGCAGCGCGCGCAGCGCCTCGAGGCGCGCCGAGAACTCGGCGTGGCGGGCGCCTTCGGTGTTGACGGCCTGCTGCTTCGTGCGGCGGTCGTCGTCCAGCTGTGGCACGGTTTCCTGCAGCTCCTGCAGGCGCGCATCGGCTTCGCTGGCGGCCTCTTGCGCGGCGGCGTGCTGCTCCTGCATGTCGAGCAGGCGGGCCTCGTCGGGCGCGGCCAGCGCGTTCTGGTCGGCGCGCAGGCGTTCGCTGCGCTGCGTGAGCTGGCGGCTCTGTTCTTCGATGTTGCGCTGGTCGGCGGCCAGCACCTGAATCTGCTGCTGCACCTGCGACACGGTCGTGCGCTGGGTGTTGGCCTGCTCCTGGGCGCGCTGCACGGCATCTTCTAGCTCGGGCAGGCGCGTGTCGTGTTCCTCGAGCTGCGCGGCCAACAGAATGGCCTGCTCTTCAGCATCGACACCTGCACCGGCCAGCGTCTCGATCTCGGCTTCGGCGTCTTCGCGGCGCCGTCCCCACTGGCCCATTTGCTCGCGCAGTTGCACCAGGCGCTGTTCGACGCGCTGTCGGCCTTCGACCACGAAGCGGATTTCGCCTTCGAGCCGGCCGACTTCGGCGCTGGCCTCGTAGAGCTTGCCCTGCGCCTGGTTGACGGTGTCGCCGGCGCCGTAGTGGGCCTGGCGCACGGTTTCCAGCTCTGCCTCGATGTGGCGCAGGTCGGCCGTGCGCGACTCCAGGTCGTTGATGGCCTTTTCGGAATCGGTCTTGATCTTGGCCTGGTCGGCGTTGCTTTCGCTGCGCTTCAAAAACCACAGCTGGTGCTGCTTCTTGGTGGCGTCGCCCTGCAGCGTGTTGTAGCGCGCGGCCACCTCGGCCTGCTTCTCCAGCTTTTCGAGGTTGGCGTTGAGCTCGCGAAGAATGTCTTCCACGCGCGTGAGGTTCTCGCGCGTGTCGCCCAAGCGGTTTTCGGTTTCGCGGCGGCGCTCCTTGTACTTGGAGACGCCCGCGGCTTCTTCGAGAAACAAGCGCAGCTCTTCGGGCTTGGACTCGATGATCCGGCTGATCGTGCCCTGGCCGATGATGGCGTAGGCGCGCGGCCCCAGGCCGGTGCCCAGGAACACGTCCTGCACGTCGCGGCGGCGCACCGGCTGGTTGTTGATGTAGTAGCTGCTGGTGCCGTCGCGCGTGAGCACGCGGCGCACCGCGATTTCGCTGAACTGGTTCCACTGGCCGCCGGCGCGGTGGTCGGCGTTGTCGAACACCAGCTCCACGCTCGAACGGCTCGCCTGCTTGCGGGTGGTCGTGCCGTTGAAGATCACGTCCTGCATCGACTCGCCGCGCAGCTCCGACGCACGCGATTCGCCAAGCACCCAGCGCACCGCATCCATGATGTTCGACTTGCCGCAACCGTTGGGCCCGACCACGCCGACCAGTTGGCCCGGCAGCAGAAAGTTGGTGGGTTCGGCGAACGACTTGAAGCCCGAGAGCTTGATGGAATTAAGACGCACGACTTGTCGGCCTGGCTTGGCTGTAGCGCCAAGGTATTGATTTGTAAGGAAAATTGCACGGGCCCGCAGCTTGCAGCAGGCCGCCGCCCCAGCCGTGGATGATAACGTCAGGGCATGAGCGATTCCCCGGTTTCCCCCCTGACCGCCAGACGACGCTGGCACCCCGCGGTGCTTGCCGCCATGGTCGTTGGCGTGCTCGGTCTTTCAGGCTGTTCCTCCGTTCGCGACACCCAGCGCGCCGAACCCTACGGCAACCAGGAATGGCTGCAGTCCGGCGCCAACCGCATTGCCAACCTGTCGCTGCGCGACAACCTGCAGTCGGTGCGCCGCGTGCAGAGCACGCTGTACAAGCGCAACCCGCGTGAATGGCACAAGTCGGCCGCCAGCCTGGAAGACGCCACCCAGCGCACCTGGGACGCCGTGCTAAAGGGCCAGCCCCTGCCCGAGCTGAAGGGCGCCACCGGCATCGATGCAATTCGCCTGGCCTTCGACACCGGCCCGCAGGGCTACCAGGGCGACCGTGTGGCGGCACTGGTGGTGGGCTGGGCCAGCCTGCTCAAGCAGGCCAACGGCGACACCTGGGGCCAGACCATGATCGACGGCGTGAACGCCGAGAACAGCTTCCGCGCCGCGCGCAACTTCGAAATTTCGCTCTGGCTCATTTCCTCCAAGACCGGCCCCGACGGCCAGCCGCTGCTGCTGGCCACCGAAATCAGCGAGCGCGGCCGCAACCTGGTGGCCGACCGTGAACTGTCGAAGGTGGTGGCGCGGCTCGACCTGCTGGCCGCCCAGGCCGACGAGAAATACCGCCGCGCGGCGCTCGACTTCGGGCAGAACTGGGTCATGGGCGTGGTCATGCCTTTCTTCACTCTGGTGCCCAAGTAACCGCAAAATCGCGCCCCTAGAATGAACCCGCCCTTCACATCCCACACTCCTCAACCCATCCGAGGCAGCAGCAACTCATGAGCTCCATCAATTTCATCGGCGGCGAAAAAGGCGGTGTCGGCAAGTCGGTCACGGCACGCGTGCTGGCGCAGTACTTCATCGACCACAGCCGCCCGTTCGTGGGCTTCGACACCGACCGCTCGCACAGCTCGTTCACCCGCTTCTACGAAGGCTTTGCCTCGCCCGTGGTGGTCGACAGCTTCGAAGGCCTGGACACGGTGGTCAACGGCTTCGAGAGCAACCCGCAGCAAAGCGTGATCGTCGACCTGGCGGCGCAAACGCTGGCGCCGCTGTCGCGCTGGATCAAGGAGTCGGACCTGTTCGACGTGTTCGCCGAGATCGGCGTCACCGTCAACTTCTGGCATGTGCTGGACGATGGCAAGGACTCCACCGACCTGCTCGGCTCGCTGATCGACACCTTCGGCAACCGACCCAACTACATCGTGGTGCAGAACTACGGGCGTGGCAGCGACTTCGGCATGTTGCTGGCTTCGCAGTCGCTCTCCAAGGCAACGGCCAACGGTGCCCGCGTGATCGCCCTGCCCCGCCTGCATGACGCAAGCATGCGCAAGATCGACGCGCAGAACACGAGCTTCTGGAAGGCCGTGAACGACAGGGAAGGCGTGCATGCCCTGGGGCTGCTGGAGCGCCAGCGGGTGAAGTCGTGGCTGGCCACGGCTTACGCGGCGTTCGACACCTTGCCGCTTTGAGTCTTCGACGGGCGGCTTAGCGCCAATGTGGCGCTAAGCCCGCGTGAATGCCGAGTTAATGCCGTCGGCCCCCGCCCCAACCCTCTCCCGGAGAGAGAGAGGGAGAAGTTCAGATCATTCCGCCGTTGATGGAAATGATCTGGCCCGTGATGTAGGCGGCTTCATTGCTCGCCAGAAACGCGGCCAGCGCGGCCACTTCCTGCGGCGTGCCGGCGCGCTTCACCGGCACCATCTGGTTGATGACCGCCTGCTCGAACACCGCGTCCGCCATCGGCGACGCAATGATGCCGGGCGCAATCGCATTCACCGTGACGCCGCGCGAGGCCACTTCCAGCGACAGCGCCTTGGTGGCGCTGTTCAGCGCACCCTTGGCCGCGGCGTAATTGACCTGACCCTTGTTGCCCGCAATGGCGGCCACCGAAGAAATGTTCAGAATGCGCCCCCAGCGCGTGCGCATCATCGGCAGCAGCAAGGGCTGGGTGACGCGGAAGAAGCCGTTCAGCGACACGTCGATCACCTTGTGCCACTGCGCCGGGCGCATGCCCGGCAGCACGGCGTCGTCGTGCACGCCCGCGTTGTTGACCAGAATCTGCACCGGCCCCGCTTCCAGGATGCGCGCGGTCGCGGCCGCGCAGGCCTCGTCGCTGCACAGGTCGAACACATGGCATTCGGCCTTGCCGCCCGCGGCCGTGATCGACGCGGCGAGTTGCTCGACCGCCTCGGGCCGCGAATTTGCATGCAGCAGCACGGTGGCGCCGTCGCGCGCCAGGCGTTCGGCCATGGCCGCGCCCAGCGCGCCGCTGGCGCCAGTGATCAGTGCGCGTTTTCCTTCGAGACTCATGGCGATGGGGTGCTTTCTGTGGCCAGCGGCGTGTTGAGAACGACCACGGCGCGGCCTTCGGCCAGCAGGCGGCCGTCGTCGGCCGCCACCGTGAACGCATAGAGAACCTGGCGCTCGTCGCCCGACAGGCGCTGCGCGCGCACCTGCAGCGCACCGGGCACATCGTCGAGCCGGGCCACGGCCAGCTTCACGTTGCGCGCGCTTGCCAAAAAACCGGCCGACGGCGTGCTGCCCTCGGCGGCCAGCAGGCCGCCATGCAGCGCCATGGCTTGGGCGGCGTATTCGATGGCATTGGGCGCGAGCAAGCCGCCGTAAGTGCGCAGCGGGTTGTCGGCCAGCGCATGCGTGGTGGTGCTGCAGTGGATGGCCTCGGTGTCCCAGCTTTCCAGCCGCTCCAGCAGGCACATGCTGCCGCTGTGCGGAATGCGCTGGGCAATGCCGGCGCGGTCGAGTGTTTGCGGCGCGGTCATGCGGCCTCGTTCTGTTCCAGGTCGGCCACCAGCAGCACGTTGGCAAAGGGCGTGCCCTCGCTCATCGGCATGCTGCGCACGCGAAAGCCCAGGCTCTCGAGCAGCGCGGTCCACTCCGACAGCGGCCGGCCCCAGGTCGGCGAGACCTTGTGGCCGCGAATGCGCGTGACCGTGCGGTCGACCCACTGGCTGATGGCAAAGCCGCGTCGGCTCGACGCATCGCCCACGCGCAGCAGCAGCCGCGCCCTGAAGTTGCCGCCGCGCCGCAGCGCATCGCGCACGCGCACCAGCACGGCTTCCTGCGCCTGCAGGTCGACGTAGTGCAGCACGTCCAGGATCACGACCAGGTCGCAGTCGGGCAGCTCGGCGGAGCACATGTCTGCGCAGAGCAGCGTGGGCTTGGGCTCCAGATGCCCGATGGAGGCCTGGGCACGCGCCACGTCCTTGGGCATCAGCTCGATGCCGGTGTACGCGGGGCGCGGCGCCGTGGGAAACCACGTCGACGGCCAGCGGCCCTGCTTCTGCATGGCGCTCATCGACGCCAGCAGGCTGGCGAACAGGCCCTGCCCGCAACCGATGTCGACCACGCGCTCATGCTCGACCTCGATCAGCCCGCGTTCCAGCAGCCCGCGAAACACCGGGTCGCGCCCGAGCTTGCCGCGCGCAAAGTGCCAGGCGAAGCTGCCGCCCTTTTTGTAGGGCGCGGTAGCGGCCTCGTGCAGTTCGCGCCATGCCCTGTCGGCTACGGTCGACGGCATCGTCGCGCTCATGGCTTGAGGCCTTCGGGCAGGGTCACGGCGCGCAGTCCATCGGCGCGCAGGCGTTCGAGCAACAAGGGCAATACCTCCAGCAAAACGGGTTGTCCTTCGGCCGTGCGCGCGGCGTTGCCGTCGTGCAGCAACAGGATGTCGCGGGCCTGCAGGTTGCGGCTCAGGCGCGCCATCACCTTGGTGGCGTCGCCCTCGCGGGTGTCGAAGCCACGGCGCGTCCAGCTCACGAGCGACAGGCCCAGGCGGTGCAGCACCGGCTCCAGAAACGGGTTGCGCAGGCCGGCCGGCGCACGAAAGCAGGTGGGGCGCTGGCCGGTGACGTCGCTCACGATGTCCTGCGCGCGTGCGATCTCGGCCGCAAAACCGCGCGGACCCAGAAACGAAAAATTGTGCCGGTGCCGCGACGTGTGGTTCTGGATGCTGTGGCCGCGCGCCACGATGTCGCGCGCCAGTTCGGGGTGCGTCAGCACGCGCTCGGCAATGCAGAAGAAGGTGGCGCGCTGGCCGTGCGCGTCCAGCAGGTCGAGCACGCGCGGTGTCACCTCGGGCTCGGGCCCGTCGTCGATGGTGATGGCCACTTCCCGCCGTGCCGTGGACGCCTCAGGCAGCCGCGTGACGTTGGGTCCGAGCAGGTTGCTGCGCGGCGTCAGGCCGGCACCAGTGATCAGCGCATGGTTCAGCACGATGGCGCCAATGGCCCACGGCAAGGCGCCCGGCACCAGCACGCCTGCACCGATGGCCGCCACGTGCCATGCCGCGCTGGCGCGGATGGCCGGCGGCCAGGGCCAGGATTCGGTGGTCGGTACGGGTGCGGAAGACATGGCGGCGAATTTTCCCATCAGCCGCGCGGGGCCGGCGGCTCGACAGATGGCTCGGGGGACGGTTTGGAAGACGGCGCCACGCTGCGCGCAAACGCCGCCGACAGCAGCAGCGCCAGCAGCGCCCCCGGCGCCACCACGCGGCCGATGGACGACAGCGCGGGAATGTCGGAGATCGCGATCAGCCCGAACGACACCACGGTCGTCAGGTTGGCCAGCATCAGCGACGCCAGCGTGTCCTCGTCGGCCCGCCCCGTGGTGCGCAACTGGTCGAAGAACAGCGCGTAGTTGGAGCCCACCGCCACGATCAGCAGCAGCCCCACCAGGTGCAGGATGCCCAGCGCCGACTGCAGCACGGCCATGCCGCCGAGCGTGAGCACCACCGCGAACAGCAGCGGCTGGCACACGGCCAGCAGGCGGCGCCACGAGCGCAGGTAGACGCCCAGCAGCACCACCACCGCCAGCGCGCCCAGCAGCACCTGCACGAAAGCTTCATGCAGGTAGCGCTGGTACAGCCCCGCGAGTTCGCGGCCCACGTCCACCACCTGCACTTCAGGCAGGCCCGCGAGCGCGGTTTCAAGGCGGCCCTGGTCGAAGGTGGTGCCGGGGTGCAGCACCACCAGCGTGCCCCAGCCGCCGCCCGGGCGCTGGTACATCAGGGTGTTGACGACGGACGCGAGCGGCCCCTCGGCCAAGTCGGCGCGTTGCACGGGCACCAGCTTGCGCGCCGCATCCACGTCTTCCACGAACGGGCCGAGGCGCGAGGCCGGAAGTGCCAGGCCCTTGGTGGCGTCGGCCAGGTTGGCGCGCAGCACATCGTCGCTCGGCAGGCTAGCGATGCGGGCGGCCTGCGTCGCCACGCTCGGCAGCACGCGGGTAACGGCTTCGTAGCCGACCAGCTCGCCCTTGTCGACCAGCGCGTCGAGCCGCGCCGCGGCGGCTTCGGTGTTGCGCAGAGCGGCCTGCTCGTCGTTGCCGTAGGCGACCACCAGCACGCCGCCGTCACCCGTGCCGATGTCGTTGCGCAGCATTTCGTCGAGCTGCTGCGCGGCCTTGGGCACCGGGCTCATCGCGCCCAGGTCGGCGCGCCACAGATGGCCGCCCTGCCACAGCACCAGCACCAGCGCGGCCACGCCCAGCGCCGCCAGCGGCCAGCGCAGGCGCGGCAGGCCGCGCACCAGCGCACCGGCCAGCCGCGCCATGTATTTGCGCATGCCCATGCCGGTGGCACCGTCGGGGGCCAGCATCGGCAGCACATAGCGCGTGGCCAGCGCGGCGGACACCAGGCCGGCAATGGAGAACACGCCCAGCTGCGCCAGCCCCGGAAAGCCCGAGAACACCAGCGCCGCAAAGCCGCACACCGAAGTCAGCAGACCGAGCCGCACGGTCGGCCAGTTCAGGTCGCGCCAGCGCTGCCAGCCGGTGCCTGTCACGGTGGCGCCGCGCGCCTGAATGAGGTAATAGATGGCGTAGTCCACCGTCTCGCCGATCAGCGTGCTGCCGAAGCCCAGCGTGAGCCCGTGCACCGAGCCGAACACCAGGCTCACGCTCGCGGTGCCGATCACCACGCCCGTGGCCACCGGCAAAAAGGCGATGACCAGCGCGCGCGGCGACGCGAAGGCCAGCAGCAGCAGCCCGCCCATCACGATGCCGCCGACCACGGCGAGGTGGAGGGCCTCCGACTTGATCTTGTCGCGGCTCATCACCGAGAACACCGGCGGGCCGCTGAGCAGCAGCTTGGGCGCCGTGGCACCCATCTCTCGTACCGCGGTTTCGTACGCGGCATGCACGCGCGCGATGGCCACGGCCTGCGCGTCGAGGTCGCTGCCGGCGGCACGGGTGGTGGAAATCATGAGAGCGCGCGGTGCGGTGCGCGACATCCACACGCCGTCTTCGCTGCGCGGCGCGCTCGCGGGCACCAGCTCCATGGCGATGCGCTGGGTCTCGCCGGTCGGGTCGCGGTCGAGCAAGGGTTTGATGACGTTGCCGGCCGGCGTGCCCAGCATCGACAAGGTTTCGATGATGGCGTCGCGCAGCCCGGCGGCGGTGAACTGGCCGGGCGTGACGCCGGGCGACAGCTGATAGCGGTGCTGAAACACCCAGGTACCGGCTTCGCTCCAGTCGCCCACGTCGCCGTTCTGCACCAGGTCGAACAGCTTGCTCTCGCGCATGTCCTTGGCCACGGCGCGCGACACGGCGGCGCGCTGTTCCACGCTGCCGCCCTCGATGCCCAGCATCAGCGTGCGCGACGCCACGCCGCTTTGCAGCTGCTCGATGAGCACGCGCTGGCGCGCATCCGGGCTCTTGGGCAAAAACGCCGACAGGTCGGCGCCGATCTGCGTGCGGGAAATGACCACCGCGCCGCACAAAAGAATCAGCAGCCATGCCAGCAGCACGACCGCCCGGCGCGACCAGCTCGGCGGGCCGTCGGTGCGCAGCGTCGTCACGGCGCGGTGCGTCCGGTGGCGCCGGACGGGGCCGCGGCTGCCGGAGGGACCGGTGCCGCGGGGGCCGCGGCGCCTGGGGCGGCCGGGGTGATATTCATCGACGAGCGGTCACCGCCGACAAACTCCATGTCCACGCCCAGCACCTCGCTCGCGCGGCCGCTGATGCGGATGCTGCGCACCTGTGCGGCCAGCCGGCTGTCCATGGGAACCAGGTCGAGCGTCCACTTGGCCGCCGAGCCCGTCACCGTGTTCTTGAAGTAGCGCTGCAGGGTGGCGCCGTCGCCGGTCAGCGTGCCGCGCATCGCCTCGACCAGGCCCAGCAGCTCAGGCATGCTGTCGAGCGCCAGCGTGCGGTTGCGTCCGCCGCGCGACAGCGTCAACGTGTTGCCTTCGACCGCCATGGTCTCGATGCGCGGCGACAGCGTGCGGCGCACCAGCTTGTCGGGTGCATCAAAGCTCAGCGTGCCGCTGGCGTCGAGCGGGCCTTCAAGGCCGTGCACGAAGCGTTGTTCGGTGAAGCGGGCCTCGCCGCTCTTCTGCTTGGCCAGCAGGCTCATCAGTTCGGGCAGGTCGAAGGCCGCCCAGGCCGGTGTGGCGCACAAGGCCATCGTCAGCGCCAGCACGCATGCCTTGAGCAGCGATTCAAGTCGCATCTTCGAGCCAGAAATCATGAAAGTTGAACCAGTTGTAGGGGTAGGCGCGGCAGATGGCTTCAAGGCGCGCGACATAGGCTTCGACAGCGGCGCGAATGCGGCGTTCCCGCTCCACGGGGTCGGTGAGCCGTTCGCCGAAGTCGGCCAGCAGGTCGAACCGAATATCGTAGCGCGCGCCTCCGCCGTAGAGGCCGGCCATGAAGAACACCTTGCGACGCAGCAGGGCCGCGAGCCGGAACGGCCCGTCGTTGAAGCTGGCGGGCTGGCCCAGGAAAGGCAGCACGATGCTGTTGCCGCGTTGCGAGGCGGGCTGGTCTTCGCTGCCCGGCAGCGTGCGGTCGGCCAGCATGCCGCCCAGGCCGCCGCCGTCGAGCCAGTCGCGCAGCGCGAGCATGGAATGCGGCCGGCCCAGCGCAATGACGTGCGGGCGCAGTTCGGGCAGCGCAATCGCATTGAGGATGGCGGTGATGCGCTGCGCGTTGTCCGGGAACATCAGCATCGCCAGGCGCAACTGGTGCTGCGATGTGTGTTGCTTGCAGGCACCCATCACCTCGAAGCTGCCGACATGGGCGCCCAGCATGAAAGCGCCGCGCCCCGCGATGGCTTCGCCTTCGAGCGGCTCGTTGCCCTGCACCGTGATATCGAACAGGTTCATGCGACCGCGCAGGAAGTACACGCGGTCGAGCACGGTCGAGGCAAAGGCGTGGAGCAGCCTGAAGCCATCGATCCAGCCGGCCTTGGGCCCGACGGCCCTGAACAGGTAGCGCTTGATGTGTCTGCGTTGCGTGGGCGCGAACAGCAAGAAGTACAGCGCGATGGGCGGAAGCAGCAGCCGCGTGACGTGGCGCCCGCAAACCAGCGCCATGAACACGATGAAGCGCAGCGCGAGCATGTTGCTGCGCTCGGGGGCGTGAGCCCACTCGCCCTTTTCGCACTTTTCGTTTTTGGGGCCCGCATCTCCGCCCTGCCCCGTGCGGGCCGCCTCATTCACGGCGCGCGCCTCGACGTCGGTGTGCTTCATCACACAGACTCTTGCACGGCCGTCCACCGGCCCGTGACAGCCACCACGCCGTTGCAACGCACGTCGAAGCGCACGCCGCGACCGGGGCCGGCTTCTGGGTGCAGCCCGATCGACAGCGTGCTGCCCGGGCGCACCGGCGACAAGAACTTGGCCGCGGCCAGCGTGGGGCTGGCGCCCAGGCGTGCCGTCAGCGCCGGCACGCGGCGAATGGCTTCCATCACCTCGGCCAGCACCAGCGCGCCCGGCAGCAGCGGCTGCCCCGGAAAATGGCCGGCAAAGGCGGGGTGATCGGGCGGCACCACGTGGTCCATCTGCACCGGCGTGTCGTCTTCCGCGAGCTGGGCCAGCGCAAATTCGCGCAGCGCCCGCACGGTGAGCTTGCCCGTGCCTTCGCGCGGGAACGACGCGACCTGCACCACGCGGCGCGGTACGAACACGGGCTCGAGGCGCTGTCGCAGCGCGGCAATGATCTCGCCGGCCGCCAGCGTGGGGGCGACCACGAAGGCCACCGGGCGCACCACGCCGTCGGCCACTTCGTCGGGCAGCCAGAACGCACCGTCGACCACGCCGGGAATGCTGTTGAGGTGAAAGTTCAGGTGCGCCAGCGAACTGCGCCGGCCGGCCACATGAATCAGGTCGTTGGCCCGGCCGAACAGCCGGAAACGGCGCGTGTCGAGCAGCTCGAGCACGTCGGCCATGGGCGTGGGCTCGGGCATGAAGTCGCCGGAGAAGATGAAGCGCTCGGGGCCGCCGTTGGCGGCGGGCTCGGCATGCACTTCGATCTCGCCGAAGGTCTCCCAGATTTCGCTGTCCGTGGTGCGGCGCGTGGCCACCTGGCCCGACTCGGTGCTGCCGTAAATTTCGAGCAGCACGCCGCCCATGGCCTGCTCCGCCTGCAGCGCGAGCTGGGGCGACAGCGGCGCGGTGGCCGACAGAATGAGGTCGACTGGCGGCAGTTCGATGCCCGACAGCAGCAAGGTTTTCAGATGGAACGGCGTGGTCACCAGCGCGCGCGGGCGCGGCACGGAGGCCAGCGTTTGCGCCACGTCGGCCGGAAAAAACGGCCGGCCGCTCTCGAACGCCGCGCCGCCCAGCATGGCCAGCAGCGCGGACGATTCCAGCCCGTAGCTGTGCTGCACCGGCACCGTGGCCACCAGCGTCACGCCTTCCAGCGTGGGGCGCCCGAGCACGCGGCACAGCCGCTGCACGGCCACCGCGACGTCGCCCACCAGCGTGCGCCAGCTCTTGGCATGCGGCTGCGGCACGCCCGTGGATCCGGAGGTGAGCAGGCTGACCGCGTGCATCGCACCGTCGACACGCGGCACCACGGCGGTGGCGTCGCCTTCGGGGCTGGAGCGGTCTTCGATCAGCACGCGGTGCATGCCGGGGGTTTGCAGGCTCGCGTCGTCGGCCAGCGCAAAGAGCCGTGGGCCGCCGGCCACGAGCAGGCGCGCGAGCGTGTCGGCGCGCGCATCGGGCGGCAGCAGGCTGGCATGGCCGCGCACCAGCGCCGCGCACAGGCTCACGGCAAAGGCGTAGCGGTCGCCGCACACGTTCACGGCGGGGCCTTCGTCGGGCAGCGTGGGCGCGAAGCGGGCCACGTCGGCCAGAAACTGCCGCCCACTGACGGGCACGCCGGCGCGCCAGGCCAGGGGGGCATCGAGGTCGCGGTGCGCGAGCAGCGGCAGCAAGCCGTCGGTGTCTGGGGTGTCTGTCGTCACGCGGGCCACGCCTGTGTCATTGGCCGCCGGCGTTGGAGTCCACCGACGATGTGCCGTAGAACGCACGCACGGCATCGACCAGCCGGGTGCGTTCGAATTCGGGATGCAGCCGGTAGCGCAACAGGTGCTCGCCCACGAACAGCACGCCCACCAGCACGGGGCACAGCAGGTTCGCGAACAGCGACCAGTCGGCAAACGGCCGGGTGAGATAAAGCGCCGCCGACACCGCCACCACCAGTGCGAAGAAGGCGGTCCAGATGCGCGTCAGTTGCGTGGTGTACGACAGCATGTCGCCCTTGAGCGGGTGCACGCGCTGCGCGAACTGCGTGATCAGCGGCAGGCCCTTGCCGCGCAACGTGGAGCCGAACCAGCCGCAGAGCACGCTGTTGATGGCCACATGCTGCAGCACGTAAAGGCGGTTGGGGTCGCCGGCTTCACCGAGGAAGACGAGCGCAAAGCCGCCCACGCCCAGCGCGGCCGCGGCGGCAAAGCCCCAGCGGCCGAACCAGCTGGCGGCAAAACCCATGGCGGCCAGCCACAGCGGACCGAGCAACACCACCACCGCCCAGGGGGCCGTGGGGTGGAACAGCGTCATCCAGTGAGAGAGACCGGCATAAGCCACCCCCGACACCAGCAGGAGTGCTATTCGCCATCGCGACATGGGGCTCAGGAGGCGACGCGGTGCTCGGCGACGTGGGTCGCGAGCGTGCGCAGCGACTGAAAAATCTGCTGGTTGCGTTCGTCGTCCGAACGCAGCTGAAAGCCGTAGCGGCGAGAGACTTCAAGCGCCACTTCGAGGATGTCGATGGAGTCGAGTCCCAGGCCGTCGCCGTACAGCGGGTCGGTGGGCACGATGGCCTCGGGTGCGACCTCGAGGTTCAGCGCATTTACGAGCAGCACGGCCAGCTCTTTTTCAATGGGCGACTGTTCGGAGGTATCGCCAGTGGCGGGAATGGGGGGCTGAGCAGTCGATGACAAAAAAACCTCCTGAAAACTTTTCCGGAACTATCGTGCGGCCGTGGATTATAGGAGTGCCGCTTGATTAGACTGCCCGTTTCGATACGACCCGGAGCACCCTTATGGCCGACCCTCTCCTGATCGCACGGCACGACAGCATCGAGTGTGCCCTTCTTCCCGCCCTGGCCAACCGCCACGGCCTCATCACGGGCGCCACGGGCACGGGCAAGACCGTCACGCTGCAGACCATGGCCGAGAAGCTGTCGAGCATCGGCGTGCCGGTGTTCATGGCCGACGTGAAGGGCGACCTGACCGGCATCAGCCAGAAAGGCGCCACCAGCGTCAAGCTGGCCGCCACCCTGAAGGAACGCGGCATCGACGTGCCCGAGCCCTCGGCCTGCCCCGTCACCCTGTGGGACGTGTTCGGCGAGCAGGGCCACCCGGTGCGCGCCACCATTTCGGACATGGGCCCGCTGCTGCTGGGCCGCATGCTCGACCTGAACGAAACGCAGGCCGGCGTGCTGAACCTGGTGTTCAAGATCGCCGACGACAACGGCCTGCTGCTGCTCGACCTGAAAGACCTGCGCGCCATGCTGCAGTACGTGGGCGAGAACAGCAGCCAGTTCACCACGCAGTACGGCAACATCAGCGCCGCCAGCGTGGGCGCCATCCAGCGCGGTCTGCTGCAGATCGAGACCCAGGGCGGCGACAAATTTTTCGGCGAGCCGATGCTCAACATCGCCGACTTCATGCAGACCGTGGGCGGCAAGGGTGTCATCAACATCCTGGCGGCCGACAAGCTCATGAATTCGCCGCGGCTGTACGCCACCTTTCTGTTGTGGATGCTGTCGGAGCTGTTCGAGCAACTGCCTGAAATTGGCGACCCCGAGCAGCCCAAGCTGGTCTTCTTCTTCGACGAGGCCCACCTGCTGTTCAACGAAGCTCCCAAGGCGCTGGTGGAGCGCATCGAGTTGGTGGTGCGCCTGGTGCGTTCAAAGGGCGTGGGCGTTTATTTCGTCACGCAGAACCCGCTGGACATTCCCGATTCCGTGCTGGCCCAGCTCGGCAACCGCGTGCAGCACGCGCTGCGCGCGTTCACCCCGCGCGACCAGAAGGCCGTGAAGGCCGCGGCCAGCACCATGCGCCAGAAGCCGGGCCTGGACATAGAGACGGCCATCACCGAGCTTGCGGTCGGCGAGGCGCTGGTGAGCATGCTCGACGACAAGGGCCGCCCGAGCGTGACCGAGCGCGTGTTCGTGCTGCCACCGGGCAGCCAGCTGGGCCCCATCACGCCCGACCAGCGCAAGGCGTTGCTCGAGGGTTCGCTGGTGGCGGGCGTGTACGAGAAGACCGTCGACCGCGAGTCGGCCTACGAAAAGCTCAAGGGCCGCGCCGACAGCGCGCCGGGTACGCCAGCTACCACGCTCCCCGGTACCAAGCCGGCAGCGGAATCGTCGGGCTCGGGCATGGGCGGCATGCTCAACGACATGCTGTTCGGCACCACGGGACCGAGAGGCGCGAAGCACGACGGTCTGGTCCAGACCATGGCCAAGTCGGCGGTGCGCACCATGGGCACGTCGGTGGGCAAGGAGATCTTGCGCGGCGTGCTGGGTGGGATCTTCGGGTCTAAAAAGCGCTGAGGCAGATTCATTCAGGGCGGCGCTCACGCCGACGGGGTACCTTGCTCCGCGAATGTCCCCCGGGCTTCGCCCTCCTCCTTTATTTCGCTGCGCAAGGCACCCCATCGACGTGAGCGTTTTCAGAGCCGGGGTTGATCGCGCGATCACCCAGAGCGTGCCCAGGTGCACAGGGCGTCGGGTGCTCCCCGCAGCGAAATAAAGGAGGAGCGAAGCGGGGGACATTCGCGGAGGGGAGCACCCGGCGGCCTGTGCACCCGCCCCGAACAAACGAACAAACGAACAAACGAGTTACCAGCGCAACAGCCGAGGCCCCAACAAAGCCCCCACCAGCACCGGAACAGCGATCCCGCTCACATACCAGACAGCCAAAAACGGCGCGGTAAGTTCAGCGCAGTGCAGCGCGTACACAGCTGCCCCCACGCCCCCCGCCAACGCCCCCGCCGCCGCACCCGCCAGCGCGGGCCGCGTCGGTGCCAGCCCCTTCAGCGCCAACAAAGTGGTGACGAACACCGGCAACGCCATCAGCGAGATGCTGAACGCGCAGATCTGCCACGACTGCCCCATCAACGAAGGCATGCGCTCTTCCATTGGCGAGGCAAACCAGGCCACCACCGCCAGCACCCAGATGCCCAGCACCGGCACCGCCGCCCCCACCCACGCTTGGCGCGGCGCTACACCCGGCCGCGCAAGCCGCTGCACCGCCACGAACCCGGCCCCCGCAATGCACAACGGGAACAGCACCTTGACCCAGAACATCGGCCAGAACATCGCTTGCACGATGTCGCGCCTGAAGCCGTCGTACTCGAAAAACAGAACAAGGAACGACACCGGCAACCCCGCCAGCACCGCCAGCCCGATGCGCCGGCTCGCGCTGCGGCGCGGCACCGACACGTCGCCCGTGGCCAGCATCGCCACCAGATCGTCCGTTCTCATGCCGCACCTCCCCACGCATGACCGAAGCGGGCGGCCAGCGCCTTCAGGCCCCGGTGAATGCCCACCTTCACCGCCGACTCCGACATGCCCGTGAGGCTGGCCGTCTCGGCCACCGAGAGGCCCTCGATCTTCACGTGCACGATCGGCAAGCGCTGGCGCTCCGGCAGCGTGTCGAGCAGGCCGCCCAGGTCGCGCCTGGCGTCGCTGGCCTCTTCGGCCGACGCCGCGAACACCGCCAGGTCGTCGTCCAGCGGGTCATGCAGGGCCTCGCGGACCGACTTGGCGCGCAGCAGATCGATCATCTTGTAGCGCGCAATCGCGTGCACCCAGGCCGTCAACGGCTGGTCGCTCTGGTAGGTGTGGCGCTGGTTGTGCATGGCGAGCAGGCATTCCTGGACGAGGTCTTCCACTTCATCGGGCCAGCCAAAGAGGCGCTTGCCCAGAAAGGCGCGCAGGTGCGCGCTGAGTTGCTGCAGGAAGTCGCGGTAGGCCTTCGCGTCGCCGTTCAGGCCGCGAAGGAACAGGCTGCGCAGCGCCGCTTCCGCGTCGCTCAAGTTCGTCCTGCTGCCTATGGTGTTTCGTGCCATCCGGTCGGCTGGTTACAGCCTCGTCGAAAAAAGATTCCGCTCGATTGTGCCGAAGCCGTCCGCTTGCAAGCCGCACAGGCCATCGGTACATTGTGTTTTTTGAGGGCCACCAATGTCTGCAGACAGCACAACGCTCCCTTCCGCCCCCCTCCCCCTGGCTCCACCACTGCACCCTTCCTCGTCGACCGGGCACATCCGCCTGACCTCGCACGCCGGCGGCTTTGGCGCACTGCCCATCCACTGGGGCGCGGCCACGGCCACCGAGCGCGGCCCGGTGGTCGGCACCACCACCAAGCGGGCGCACCGCAACGTGATCGGCACGCACAGCGGCTCCTACAGCGTGTACCGCGCGCTGGCCGTGGCGGCCGGGGCGCTCAAGCGCGAGCACAAGGCAGACCTCACCAACACCGCGCCCACCGACGTGATCGGCCCCTACCCGCAGTGGAGCGAGCCCGGGCGCATCGTGTCGCTCGACCCGTGGGGCGCGCTGGTGGCCGACGTGTTCTCCACCGAGCTGGCGGCCGGCTACGACATTCGCCCCACCATCGCCATCACCAAGGCCCACGTGATCCTGCCCGAGGTGATCGAGGCGCTGCAAAGCGGCCGCCTGAAGGCCGACGGCCATTTCCTCACGACCGGCGGCGCGGCCATGGTCACCAAGGCAGCCATCGAGCCGGTGTGGTACCTGCCCGAAGTGGCGCGCCGCTTCGGCTGCTCCGAAACCGACCTGCGCCGCACCCTGTTCGAGGAAACCGGCGGCATGTACCCCGAGCTGGTGACGCGCTCCGACCTGGAAGTGTTTCTGCCCCCCATCGGCGGCCAGACGCTCTACATCTTCGGCAACCCGCGCGACCTGGCCAACCCAGAGGTGGAACTCACCGCGCGCATCCACGACGAATGCAACGGCTCCGACGTGTTCGGCTCCGACATCTGCACCTGCCGCCCCTACCTCACGCACGCCATCGAAGAGTGCATTCAAGGGGCGCAGCGCGGCGGCGTGGGCCTCATCGCCTATTCGCGCAAGGAGGGCCGCGCGCTCGGCGAGGTGACAAAGTTTCTGGTCTACAACGCGCGCAAGCGCCAGGTGGGCGGCGACACGGCCGACCAGTATTTCGCGCGCACCGAGTGCGTGGCCGGCGTGCAGGACATGCGCTTCCAGGAGCTGATGCCCGACGTCTTTCACTGGCTCGGCATCAAAAAGATCCATCGCCTCGTGTCGATGAGCAACCTGAAGTTCGACGCGATCACCGGCTCGGGCATAGAGATTGGCGAGCGCGTGAACATTCCCGATGAACTGATTCCGGCGGACGCCCGCGTCGAAATGGACGCGAAGATGGCCGCCGGCTACTTCACACCCGGCCCGGTGCCGGACGCCGAAGAACTCAAGAAGGCCAAGGGCCGCGGACTCACTGAATGACCACCAGCCACAACACCGACCCCAACATGCCCGTCGACGGCTCCGGCAGCCTGCCGCCCGGCGGCGCGGGCAAGGTCGACCCATCGATCGAATTCACCGCCGACACCAGCCGCCCGGCCGGCGCCGCCACGCTGCTGCGCACCACCGCGGCCATTCGCCAGCGCGCGAGTGCCCTGCTGGCGCGCGCGCGCAGCGGTGAATCGCAGTGGTTTCGCATCGGCGCCGACAGCACGCTGGAAGACGCGGCGCGCACCGTGGCCGAGGTCACGCGCGAGCGCTACCCGTGGGACACCATTCCGTACCACAGCCGCTGGCGCCATTTCGAGGCTGGTGGCGTCAACCGGCTGGAAGAACTGAACACCCTGCTCGGCGACTGCGATGCCCGCCAGCGCGCCCGCGCGCACATCGACCTGGTGCTGGTCAGCGTGCTGCTCGACGCCGGCGCCGGGCCCGATTGGCACTACACCGAGTCGGCCACCGGCGAGCGCTTCACGCGCTCCGAAGGCCTGGGCGTGGCGAGCTACCACGCGTTCATGGGCGGGCTGTTTTCGTCCGACCCCGACCACCCCTACCAGGTCGATGCGGCCGGCCTGCGCGGGCTGGTGGCCGACCGGCTGGGCGACGCTTTTCAGGTGAGCGAGGTGAACCCGCTGGTCGGCCTGGCCGGGCGCGCCATGCTGCTGCGCCGCCTGGGCGAAGCCATGAACGAGCAGCCCGAAACCTTTGGCGACGACGGCCGCCCCGGGCGCCTGTTCGACGCGCTGGTCGGCCCCTACGGCCCGGCCGCGCCGCCCACGGCGGAGGTCACGGCGCACCAGATTCTGTCTTTGCTGCTGGAGTCGCTTTCGCGCATCTGGCCGTCGGCCAATGCCGTGGACAGCATCGCGGCGGACGGCAGCGACAGCGCGGGCGGCATCGGCTCGGGCGACCCGGCACTCGCGCTGGGCGACTGCTGGCGCCACAGCGCGGTGAGCGGCCCCGGCCTCACCAACGGCTGGATGCCCTTCCACAAACTGTCGCAGTGGCTCACCTATTCGCTGCTCGAACCCTTCGAGTGGGCCGGCGTGAAGGTGCGCCATCTTGACGCGCTCACGGCCCTGCCCGAGTACCGCAACGGCGGCCTGCTGATCGACAGCGGAGTGATCGTGCCGCGCGACCCGGCCTTTCTGACCCGGCGCTGGAAGGCCAGCGACGAATTCATCGTCGAATGGCGCGCGCTCACGGTGGCGCTGCTCGACGAAGTGGCGCCGCGCGTGCGCAAGGTGCTCGACCGCAGCGCCGAAGAGCTGCCGCTGGCCTGCGTGCTCGAAGGCGGCACCTGGGCCGCGGGCCGGGCACTGGCACAGCGCCTGCGCAACGGTGCGCCGCCTCTGATGATCGAGAGCGACGGCACCGTCTTTTAGACTCTCCGGTTCTCCCAGCAACGCTACACACAATTCCAATGAGCAACGTCCACCTCGTCAGCCACCCCCTCGTCCAGCACAAGCTCACGCTGATGCGCCGCAAGGACGCATCGACCAACAGCTTTCGCCGGCTCCTCAATGAAATCAGCATGCTGATGGCCTACGAGGTCACGCGCGACATGCCCATGCAGGACATCGAGGTCGAGACCCCGCTGGAGACCATGCAGGCCAAGGTCATCGACGGCAAGAAGCTGGTGCTGGTGTCCATTCTTCGCGCCGGCACGGGCATTCTGGACGGCATGCTCACCGTGGTGCCCGGTGCGCGCGTGGGCCACATCGGCCTGTACCGCGACCCCAAGACGCTGACGGCCGTGGAGTACTACTTCAAGATGCCCGGCGAAATGGACAGCCGCGACGTGATCGTGGTCGACCCGATGCTGGCCACGGGCAACTCGGCCGTGGCCGCGGTCGAGCGCCTGAAGGAGCTCAACCCCAAGTCGATCAAGTTCGTCTGCCTGCTGACCTGCCCCGAAGGTGTGGCGACCATGCAGAAGGCGCATCCCGATGTGCCGATCTACACCGCCGCTATCGACCGCGAGCTGGACAGCCACGGCTACATCCTGCCCGGGCTGGGCGACGCGGGCGACCGCATCTTCGGCACGAAGTAAGGCTCGCCCCCAGGCTTCGCGGCACTTCGTGTCCGCTTCTCCTTCCCCCTACCGGGGGCAACACCTGAGGCCCGGCAAAGCCGGTTCCTCGGTGTTTCTGGAAGGGGCGGCGCGTTTTTTGCGAGCCGATGATTTCCATAAACCGAGGAGAAGCACCGTGACAGCACGCCGTCAGTTGATCATTCGTTCCGCAGCCATTGCCGCAGCACTTGCGGCGGGCGCGCCGGGCCTGGCGTTTGCGCAGGCCAAGTTGAAGGTGGCGGCGGTTTACACCGTGCCGTTCGAGCAGCAATGGGTGGGCCGCATCCACAAGGCGCTGAAGGCGGCCGAGGCGCGCGGGGAGATCGAATACAAGGCCACCGAGAACGTGAGCAACGCCGACTACGAGCGCGTGATGCGCGAGTACGCCACGGGCGGCAACCAGCTCATTCTTGGCGAGGTGTTCGGCGTGGAAGCGGCGGCGCGCAAGGTGGCCAAGGACTTTCCCAAGGTCGCTTTCCTCATGGGCTCGTCGCTCAAGCCGCAGGCGCCCAACTTCAGCGTGTTCGACAACTACATCCAGGAGCCGGCGTACCTGAGCGGCATGGTGGCGGGCGGGATGACCAAGAGCAACCGCATCGGCATGGTCGGCGGCTTTCCGATTCCGGAGGTCAACCGGCTGATGAACGCTTTCATGGCCGGCGCCAAGGAAACCAACCCGAAGGTGGAGTTCAGCGTGAGCTTCATCAACAGCTGGTTCGACCCACCCAAGGCCAAGGAAGCGGCCTTCGCCATGATCGACAAGGGCGCCGACGTGATGTACGCAGAGCGCTTCGGCGTGTCCGACGCGGCCAAGGAAAAGGGCAAGCTCGCCATCGGCAACGTGATCGACACGCAAAGCCAGTACCCCGACACGGTGGTGGCCTCGGCCCTATGGAACTTCGAGCCCGCCGCCGACCGCGCCATCAAGCTCGTGAAGGAAGGCAAGTTCGCGGCCGAAGACTACGGCGTGTACGCGCAGATGAAGAACAAGGGCTCCGAGCTGGCGCCGCTGGGCACCTTCGAGAAGAAGGTGCCCGCCGACATCGTCGCCAAGGTGAAGGCCAGGCAGGCCGACATCCTGGCGGGCAAGTTCACCGTGAAGGTGGACGATGGGCAGCCCAAGTCCACTGCCAAATAAAAGAAAAGCGCCCGAATGTTCATGAAGCGTGTGCGATGGCAATTCGCAGGCCATGCCGTGGCCGCAGCGGTGTTGGCAATGGGGCTGGCGGCTTGCCAGCGCGCGGCGGAGGGTACGGCGCCTACCGGTGCGGCGGCGCCTCCTGCCGCACCCGTTTCAGCCGCTTCATCGGCTTCAGCAGCTTCAGCGCCCGTACCGACCGTGGCCGCGGCCCCGGTCGGCATTCCGGCCGCGCTGCAGGAACGCGCCGACGCCCTGCTCGCCGCGCACCGCCAGATGATCGTGCTGATGACCGGCGAGCGCGCGCTAGACGCGGCCGAGAAGCGCGCCGTGAGCGCGGTCGGCCAGCAGCTCTTTCACGACATGCAGGAGCGCCAGCGCGCGCTGGTCGCGCAGGCTGGCGAGCTCTCCGACCCGGCCACGGTGCCGGCGCTGAACGCGCTGCTGGACCGCATCGAGAGCGAGCCGAGCTGGTTCGACGCCGACCGGCTGGCCTTCAAGGAGTTTCTGGGCGAGCTGAGCACGCGCTACAGCCAGGCGCAGTCGCTGTCCGGCCTGAAGCTGGGCCGCCGCGCCAGCGAAGACCTGGCCGTGCTGGCCGACATAGAGCAGGCCTACGACCGTGAGCTGAAAGACGTCTTCGGCCGCTTCGCGCAGCGCGGCATCGAGCCCAAGCGCGAGAAGTGGGCCGACTACGTGGCCAAGCTGCAGGGCCTGTACTCGCGCGAGCAGATCCTGAAAGACTTCGGCGCCATCGTGCCGTACACCCAGGCACCCGCCTCCGCCAGCGGCAAGGAGCCCAAGGAGAAGGAAGGCGCCGACACGCGCGAAATCTTCGGCACCTCGCTGCCGCCCAAGACCGTGGTGCTGACCTTCGACGACGGCCCGCACGCCAGGCACACCGACGAAATTCTCGAAATATTGAAGCGCTACGACGCGCCCGCCATCTTCTTCGAGCTGGGCCAGAACCTTGGCAAGCTCGATGCCCAAGGCAAGGCCCAGCTCGGCGCCAATGGCGCGGTCGCCAAGCGCGTGCTGGCCGCCGGCCACACGCTGGCCAACCACAGCTTCAGCCACGGCATGATGGCCAAGATGAGCGACGACGCGGTGCGCACCGAGGCCACAGAGACCGAGGCCCTGCTCGACGCCACCGGCCGGCCGCAGTCGACGCTGTTCCGCTTTCCCTATGGCGCGCGCAACGAGGCCAAGCTCAGCACGGTGGAGGCGCTCAAGCTGCGCTCCATGCTCTGGACCGTCGACTCCATGGACTGGGCCGACCCCGTGCCCAAGTCCATTGCCGACCGCGTGCTGGCCGAGGTCGACAAGGCCAAGCGCGGCGTGATCCTGTTCCACGACATCCAGGGCCGCACCGTGCAGGCCCTGCCCACGGTGCTCGACCAGCTGGTGGCCGACGGCTACCGCTTCGCCACCTGGCGCGAGGGCAAGTTCATCGTGAACGCGGCCAAGCGCCCTGCCGCCGACGACGGCGTGGCCGCCACCGCCGGCGACACGCTCTACCGCGAAAGCCATGCGCTGGTGATCGGCATCGACAAATACGCCCAGTGGCCCGGCCTGCACCATGCGGTGACCGACGGCAAGGCGATGGAGCAGTTGCTCGTCACGCGGCTGGGCTTCAAGCCCGAGAACGTGACCGCGCTGTACGACGGCCAGGCCACGCGCACCAACATCCTGCGCGTGCTGAACGACAAGCTCACCGACCCCAAGCGCGTGAAGCGCGACGACCGCGTGCTGGTGTTCTTCGCCGGCCACGGCAGCACCCGCAAGCTGGCAAGCGGGCGCGACGTGGGCTACATCATTCCGGTCGACGCCGCGCTCGACGACCTGGCGGCCGACGCCATTTCCATGCCGCAGCTTCAGGAAGTGGCCGAGGCCCTTTCGGCCAAGCATGTGCTGTTCATGGTGGACGCCTGCTACTCGGGCCTGGGCCTTACGCGCGGCGGCGGGCCGCGCGGCAGCAAGAACTTCCTGAGCGACAACGCACGTCGCATCGGCCGCCAGATGATCACCGCCGGCGGCGCCGACCAGCAGGTGGCCGACGACGGCCCCGGCGGCCATTCGGTGTTCACCTGGACGATGCTGCAGGCGCTGTCGGGCAAGGCCGATCTGAACGGTGACGGCGTCATCACCGGCACCGAGCTCGCGGCCTACGTGGCGCCCGCCGTGTCGGCCATTGCGCGGCAAACGCCGGCCTTCGGCAGCCTGCCGGGCTCCGAGGGGGGCGAGTTTGTGTTCGAGCTGCCCGCCGAGCGCGAAGGCCTGAGCGGCGACAGCCTGCAGCTCGACGCCGCCGCCAGCCAGGTCAACAAGCGCATCGACGAGGCCAACCAGCAGGCAGTGCATGCCGCGGCCGCGCCCAAGGCAGGCGCAGCGGGGTCGACCGGTTCTACCGCCGCTGCCCCGGCCGTCGAAGTGATGGTCAAGAACCTCGACGGCGCCGACGCCAAGCTAACCCTGCCGGCCGCCGCACCGCTCACGCCCCGCGTGGCCGCGCAGCGCGCCAACGACCGCGGCCTGCAGCTGTACCGCGAGCGCCGCTACGACGAGGCCGAAGCCGCGTTCACCGAGGCCTTGAAGCTGCAGCCGCGCTTTGCGCTGGCCGCCAACAACCTCGGCTTCGTGTACTTCAAGCGCGGCAAGCCGGTGGAGGCGGCGCGCTGGTTCGAACAGGCGATCGACATGGACGGCAGCCGTGCGCTGGCCTACCTGAACCTGGGCGACGCGCACCTGCAGGCCGGCAACGACGCCAAGGCGCTCGCGGCTTACACCACCTTCGTCGGTCTGGCGCCGAAGCACCCTCGCACCGCAACGCTGCAGGCGTGGATTGCCACGCCCGACGCCGCGCACCGCCCTCCACTACCGGCCACCAACTCATGATGAACACCTCACTGCTCCAGCGCCTGCGCGGTCCTTTCATTGCCGCGGTGCTGGGCACTTTGCTGGCGGGCTGCGCCGGCGTGTACCGGTCGGACGTGGTCAGCATCAACAGCAGCACGCGGCTGGACGACACGCCGCGCATCGCGGTGATGTCGGCCTTCGAGCCCGAGCTGACGCTGCTGCTCGCGCGCCTGCAAGGCCCGGTGAAGCACAGCGTGAACGGCGTGGTGTTCACCACCGGCACGCTCGAAGGCAAGGCGGTGGTGGTGTTCCTGTCGGGCATCAGCATGACCAACGCGACCATGAACACCCAGCTGGTGCTCAACCGCTTTCGCATCACCCACATCGTGTTCAGCGGCATCGCGGGCGGCGTGAACCCGCAGCTGCACGTGGGCGACGTGACGGTGCCGGCGCAGTGGGGCCAGTACCTCGAAGTGCTGATGGCACGCGAAACCGCGCCGGGCAAATACAGCGTGCCGCCTTTCATCACCGACGCCACGCTGCCCAATTTCGGCATGATGTTTCCGCGACCGGTCGAGGTGCGCTCGGCGGCCAGGCCGGAGATTGCGCGCAAGTTCTGGTTCGAGGCCGACCCGAAGATGCTCGAGGTGGCACGCAGCATCCGCAACGTCGAGCTGGCCAACTGCGGCGCCGGCAAGTGCCTGCCGCGCAAGCCGCAGCTGGTGGTGGGCGGCAACGGCGTGTCGGGCCAGGCCTTCATGGACAACAAGGCCTACCGCGAATACACCTACAAGAGCTTTCAGGCCAATGTGCTCGACATGGAAACCGCGGCCGTTGGCATGGTCGCGTACAGCAACGGCGTGCCCTACATCGCCTTTCGCTCGCTCAGCGACCTGGCGGGCGGCGGCGACGGCGAGAACGAAATGGGCACCTTCATGAGCATTGCGGCGGACAACTCCGCGAAGGTCATGCTGGCCTTCCTCGCCGCCTGGAAGTGAAGCCGGCGCACGCTGGCCACGCGAGGCCCGTGCGCCTTGTTTTGCTGCCGGGCATGGACGGCACGGGCGATATGTTCGAGCCACTGACGGCAGCCATGGGCGCGGATGCACCGATCGATGTCGTGCGCTACTCCAGCACCCAACCGCAAGGCTATGCCGAACTGGAGCCGCTGGTTCGCGCGCAGTTGCCTGCAACCGAGCCCTTCGTGCTGCTGGGCGAATCGTTCTCCGGCCCGCTGGCCATCTCCATTGCGGCCGCGCCGCCGCCCGGCCTGTGTGGGCTTGTCCTGTGCTGCAGCTTTGCGCGCAGCCCTTCGCCGGCGCTGGCATTGCTGCGCGGCGGGCTGCTCGAACTGTCGATGAAGTTGCTGCACCTGACCGCCATGCGCGCGCCCATGCGCCACATGCTGCTGGGACGCTTTGCCAATGCGCAACTGGCCGCGCTGCTGCACGGGTCCCTGCGCAAGGTGTCGGGCGCGGTCATGGCGCACCGCTTGAAGGAGGTGCAGCGGGTGAACGTGGTCGACAAGCTGGCGCAGGTGCGCATACCCTCGATGTACCTGCAGGCCTTGCAGGACCGCATGGTTCCGCCGCAGGCGCTCCGCGTTTTGCAGCAGGCGCTGCCTGGCCTGCAGGTCGTGCGGCTCGATGGCCCCCACGGCCTGCTGCAGGCCGCACCGGTCGCCTCGGCCAACGTCATTCAGACCTTCATCGACAGCCTCATCGACATTCCTTGCCACGAGCCCGGCGACCCCGTGCCCTCCATGTTCTCCATGCCATGAACTCCACCATGCTTCGCCTAGCAGGCATCACCAAGCGCTTCGGCAGCCTGGTGGCCAACGATGCCATTTCCCTCGACCTGCAGTCCGGCGAGGTGCTCGCGCTGCTCGGTGAAAACGGCGCGGGCAAATCTACGCTCATGTCCATTTTGTTCGGCCACTACGTCGCCGACGAAGGCCGCATCGAAGTCTTCGGCGCGCCGCTGCCCGCGGGCAACCCCAAGGCCGCGCTGGCGGCCGGCGTGGGCATGGTGCACCAGCACTTCACGCTGGCCGACAACCTCAGCGTGCTCGACAACGTGATGATGGGCACCGAGCCGCTGTGGCGCCTGGTGTCGCGCCGCGCCGCCGCGCGCGAGCGGCTGCTGGCGGTGGCGCAGCGCTTCGGCCTGCCGGTGCAGCCCGACGCCAAGATCGGCAGTCTGTCGGTCGGCGAACGCCAGCGCGTGGAAATTCTCAAGGCGCTGTACCGCGGCGCGCGCATCCTCATCCTGGACGAACCCACGGCCGTGCTCACGCCGCAGGAAAGCGAGGCGCTGTTCGCCACGCTCGCGCAAATGGTGGCGCAGGGCCTGTCGGTGATCTTCATCAGCCACAAGCTCGGCGAGGTGCTGCGCGTGTCGCAACGCGTGGCCGTGCTGCGGGGCGGCAAGCTGGTGGCCGAGGCACGCACCGCCGACACCACGCAGGCGCAGCTGGCGCTGTGGATGGTCGGCCATGCGCTCGAAGCGCCGCGGCGCCGGCCCGCCAAATCGGTCGGCGACGCGGTCTGCGTGCTAGACCACGTGAGCACCACGGCCGAGAAGAACGGCGGGCAGGACCGCCTGCGCGAGGTGTCGCTGACGCTGCGCGCCGGTGAAATCACCGCCATCGCGGGCGTCTCCGGCAACGGCCAGGTGGCGCTGGCCGAGCTGCTCTGCGGCACGCGCCGCGCCACCGCCGGCACCGCGCAGCTGATGGGCCGCGCCCTGCCGCCCTCGCCCGCCCGGCTGGTGCAGCGCGGCGTGGCACGCATTCCGGAAGACCGGCATGCGGTGGGCGTGGTCGGCGATTTGCCGGTGTGGGAGAACGCGGTGTCGGAGCGGCTGCGCAGCCCGGTGTTCTCGCGCTGGTCGTTCTTCGTGAAGCGCGCCGCCGCCCGCCTGCACGCGAGGCGCATCGAAAAAGCCTTCGACGTGCGCGGCGCCGGCCTCATGGCGCCGGCCCGCTCGCTCTCCGGTGGGAACATGCAAAAACTGATTCTGGGCCGCGCCCTGCTGGCGCCCGAGCAGCCTGAACAGGCCAAGGGCGACGACCACAAGAAGTACCCCAACCGCACGCCGCGCCTCATCGTGGCGCACCAGCCGACCTGGGGCCTGGACATTGGCGCGGTGGCCTATGTGCAGCAGCAGCTCATTGCCGCGCGCGACGCCGGCGCGGCGGTGCTGGTGATTTCCGACGACCTCGACGAAGTGCTCACGCTGGGCGACCGCGTGGCCGTGATGCACGGCGGCCACCTGGGCGACGCGCGCCCGGCCGCGGCCTGGACGCGCGAAGCCATCGGCCTGGCCATGGCCGGCGCGAGCGCGCCGCACGCCAAGGGGGGCGCGGCATGATGCGGCTCGAACGACGCCACCAGACATCGCGCGCCGCGCTGGTGCTGGCGCCCATCGGCGCAGTGCTCTTCACCATGGCGGTAAGCGCGCTGCTGGTGCTGTGGGCCGGCGCGCCGGTAGCGCGCACCTACGCGCTGCTGCTGCAGGGCGGCTTCGGCTCGGTGTTCGCGTGGAGCGAAACGCTGACCCGAGCGATTCCGCTGATCCTTACCGGCCTGGCCGCCACCGTCGCCTTCAAGGCGCGGCTGTTCAACATCGGCGCCGAAGGTCAGCTTTATGCGGGCGCCCTGGCGGCTGTCGCGGTGGGCGGCATGCATGGCGGCACGGGCTTCGAACTGTCGCCCTGGCTGCTGTTTCCGCTGATGATGCTGGCCGCCGCCGTGGCCGGCGCGCTGATGCTGCTGGGCCCGGCGCTCATGAAGAACAAGCTGGGCGTCGACGAGGTCGTGACCACGCTGCTGTTCAACTTCATCGTGCTGCTGGGCGTGTCGGCGCTGCTCGACGGTCCCATGAAAGACCCGAGCGCCATGGGCTGGCCGCAGAGCGTGTCGCTGCAGCCCGACCTGGAGCTGGGCAAGCTCATCGCGCAGACCCGCGTGCACACCGGCCTCTTGTGGGCGGTGTCGCTCGCGGTGATGGTGTGGGCCGTCTTCAAATACACCGTGCTGGGTTTCGACATTCGCGCCGTGGGCGCCAACGCACGCGCCGCCGCCTTCGCGGGCGTGCCGGTGACGCGCACGGTCGTCATGGTGGCGCTGCTGTCGGGCGCGCTGGCCGGGCTGGCGGGCGCCATCGAGGTGGCGGGCCGCACCAGCTACGTCACGCTCGACATGTCGCCGGGCTATGGCTACACGGGCATCGTGATCGCGATGCTGGCCGGGCTGCATCCGCTGGGCGTGATTGCGGCTGGCGTGTTCGTGGCGGGCGTGCTGGTCGGCGCGGACACCATGAGCCGCGCGGTCGGCGTGCCGACGTACATCGCCGACGTGATCGTCGCGGCCTCGCTGATCGCGGTGCTGGTGGCGACGTTGCTCACGCAATACCGCGTGCGGGTGAAGAAATGACAAGCGCTTTTGCCTCTTCTGCCTTGCCCCTTCCCCTCCCGGGGGAAGGCTGGGATGCGGGCACGTGGCCTTCGAAGCTGCGCGGCGGTGGAAGCCGCAAGCCCCCACCCCAACCCTCCCCCGGAAGGGGAGGGAGAAATACCGCATGACCGACCTCCTCGACATCCTCGCCAACCCCTCCTTCTGGGTCGCGGTGTTGCGCATTGCCACGCCGCTCATCCTGGGCACGCTGGGCGTGCTGCTGTGCGAGCGCGCGGGCGTGCTCAACCTCGGCATCGAGGGGATCATGGTCGCGGGCGCCTTCACCGGCTGGCTAGCGGTGTACGCCGGCGCGCCGCTGTGGGTGGGCGTGGGCGTGGCCGCGCTCACGGGCATGGTGTTCGGCCTGCTGCACGCCTTTCTCACCGTGGGCCTGGCGCTGTCGCAGCATGTGTCCGGCCTGGGCATCACGCTGCTGGCCACCGCGCTCAGCTACTTCGGTTACCGCGTGAGCTTTCCGAAGGTGAACACGCCGCCCACCATCACGCCCTTCGCGCCGATGGACTGGTTGCCGATACCCGTGCTCAACGCGCAGACCGCGCTCACCCTGTTCGCGCTGCTGCTGGTGCCCGTCGTCGGCTGGGTGCTGTACCGCACGCCGCTCGGCCTGGCGCTGCGCATGGTCGGCGAAAACCCGCAGGCGGCCGAAAGCCAGGGCGTGTCGGTGGCGGCCACGCGCACGGGCGCCATCGTCGCGGGCTCGGCGCTGATGGGCATGGCGGGCTCGTTCCTCACGTTGTCGGCCTTCAACGCCTTCTTTTTCAACATGGTGAACGGCCGCGGCTGGATCTGCGTGGCGCTGGTGGTGTTTGCGTCTTGGCGGCCGGGCAAGGCGTTGCTGGGTGCGCTGCTGTTCGCTTTTTTCGATGCGCTGCAACTGCGGCTGCAACAATCGGGCGACGCTGTGTTGCCGTATCAGCTGTACCTGATGTTGCCGTACCTGTTGTCGATCCTGGCGCTGGTGCTGGTGGCGCGCAAGGCGAGCTATCCGCAGGCGCTGATGAAGCCGTACCGCAAGGGAGAACGATGACGATGACCTTTACCTTCACGACCACCGCGCGCGGTGCCGTGTGTGCCGCATGGCTCGCACTGTGCGGCGCGAACGCGCAGGCGCTGGGCGCCGACTACAGCTACGAAACTTTCAAGACGCCCGACGCGGTCAGTTGGGTTCAACTCTGCGGCACGTGGGGCAAGGACCATCAGGGCACGTACCGTGTGGTGCATGCCGAGCGGTACGCGCAGTCGTTCCTGTACGTGCAATGGATGTCCCGCGATGCCAACGGAGGCCTGAACGCGGAGCACACGGTCGCGATTGCCGAGCTGGACAACGACCATGCGGAGATTTCGCTGTCGGACCTCACGTGTCGTGCAACTCCTCGCGGGATCGTGGTCACCGCGAAGGCGGATTCGGGGCATGACGACAAGTTGCGGCGGGTGACGATCGAGGTTGGTCCTTCCGCCGGGCAGTATCGATTTCGTCCGCAGCGTACGCGTTGAATTTTTTGGCGCTTGTTGGCGCTTGTTGGCGCCGTTGTTCAGGGCGTGTGCACAGGCCGCCGGGTACTCCCCTCCGCGAATGTCCCCCGGGCTTCGCCCTCCTCCTTTATTTCGCTGCGGGGAGCACCCGACGCCCTGTGCACCTGGGCACGCTCTAGGTGATCGCACGATCAACCGCCGCTCTGAAAACGCTCACGCCGATGGGGTGCCTTGCGCAGCGAAATAAAGGAGGAGGGGCGCAGCCCCGGGGGACATTCGCGGAGCAAGGTACCCCGTCGGCGTGAGCGCCGCCCTGAACGTACCCTGACAGCTTGCCAACTGAACAAGGCGCCCAAACCACCATCCCAGGCTTTTCAAAGACCCACGCGCACTCCAGCGACATCGGGGCAGAAAATACCGATCACCCGCCCTCCAGAGACCCCACCACGATGCTCGACCTCCTCATCACCAACGCCACCCTCCCCGACGGCCGCACCAACATGTCGATTGCGGTGCAGGACGGGCGCATCGCCGAAGTCACCGAGGGGCTCACCGCGCCCGCGCACGAGACACTGGACGCACAAGGCCTGCTGCTCGCACCGCATTTCGTCGACCCCCACTTTCACATGGACGCCACGCTGAGCTACGGCCTGCCGCGCGTCAACCAGAGCGGCACGCTGCTCGAAGGCATTGCGCTGTGGGGCGAACTGAAGCCGCTGCTCACGGCCGATGCGCTCATCGAACGCGCACTGGCCTACTGCGACTGGGCCGTGGCCAAAGGCCTGCTGGCGGTGCGCACGCACGTGGACACCAGCGACCCGAGCCTGCTCGCGGTCGATGCACTGCTGGAGGTGAAACGCCAGGTCGCGCCCTATCTCGATCTGCAACTGGTCGCGTTTCCGCAAGACGGCGTGCTGCGCTCCCAAGGCGGCGTGGCCAACATCGAGCGTGCCCTGGACAAGGGCGTGGACGTGGTGGGCGGCATTCCGCATTTCGAACGCACCATGGCCGACGGCGCGGCCAGCGTGAAGCTGCTGTGCGAAATGGCGGCCGAGCGCGGCAAGCTGGTCGACATGCACTGCGACGAGTCCGACGACCCGCTGTCACGCCACATCGAAACGCTGGCCTTCGAGGCACAGCGCCTGGGCCTGCAGGGCCGCGTGACGGGCTCGCACTGCACGTCGATGCACTCGATGGACAACTACTACGTGAGCAAGCTGCTGCCGCTCATCGCGCAGAGCGGCGTGGCGGTCATTGCCAACCCGCTCATCAACATCACGCTGCAAGGCCGCCACGACACCTACCCCAAACGCCGCGGCATGACGCGTGTGCCGGAACTGATGGCTGCCGGCGTGAACGTCGCGTTCGGCCACGACTGCGTGATGGACCCCTGGTACGGCATGGGTTCGGGCGACATGCTCGAAGTGGCGCACATGGGCCTGCATGTGGCGCAGATGACCAGCCAGGCCGGCATTCGCCAGTGCTTCGAGGCAGTGACGACCAACGCCGCGCGCGTGATGCACCTGGAGGGCTACGGCATTGCGGCGGGCTGCGCGGCCAGCTTCGTGCTGCTGCAGGCGCGCGACCCGGTCGAGGCGATCCGGCTGCGCGCCACGCGGCTCAAGGTATTTCGCAAGGGGCAACTGCTGGCGGAAACGCCCGCGGCCACGGCCAGCCTGCACATCGCAGGGCGCGGCAACGCCACCAGCTGGATGACGCCGCAGCGCGCGGGCTGAGTCAGCTTTCCTCTGCCACTGCAGGGGCGGCGGTGCCCAGCATCGCCGCTTCGATCTTGCGCACCTCGCGGCGCAGTTCGCGCGCCATGTCGTCGCGCCTGTCCGTGCCCAGCCGCCCCGATATGGCCGCGATGCTGATCGCGCCCACCGGGTTCTCGCGCGGAAACGCGATGCCGATGGCGCCCGTGCCGGGCGTCACCGCGCTGTCCAGAAACGCATAGCCCTGCGCGCGGCCCTGGGCCACGGCTTCGCGCAGGAAGTCGGCGGTGAACGAGGCAAACTTTTCGTAGCGGTGGCCGTTGGCCTGAATGATGGCCTCGGCCTCCGCCTCGGGCATGGCGCACAGCATCGACAGCCCGCCGGCACCCACGCCCAGCGGACGGCGAATGCCGATGTCCAGCGGCATCGCCTTGATCGGAAAGTCGCCCAGCGCGCGGTTGGTGCACACCGCCTCCATGCCGCTGCGCTCGCTGAGGTACAGCGTGTCCTGCGTGAGGTCGGCCAGCCGGTGCAGCGCGCCGTCGCACAGGTCGCTCAGGCGATAGCGCGGGCGCGCGAGCAGCCCCAGCTCGTGCAGCAGCGGCCCCAGAAAGTATTTGCGCGTGGCCACGTCGCGGTCGACCAGGCCTTCGATTTCAAGCCGCGCCAGCATGCGCGCGCAGGTCGACTGCGGCAGCCCGCTGGTGGCCGCTATTTCGCCGATGCGCATGCCGCGCCGCCCGCGCGACGCCACAACGCGGAGCATGCCCACCACGCGCTCGATGCTCTGCGTGCCGGTGCGTGCGTTCTCACCTTGTGGTGATTCCTTGCCTGCCATGTTTGCCCCTCTGCATTTGTCTCTAAGGTGTCGCTTTATATTGCATCCACATTGTGGATATTTAAGGGTTTACCTCAGCCGAAGCAAACGGCCTGCGCGTCTGTAATTCATGGGAGACGACAACACATGTCGCCACATTGTGGATACCAAGGAACGCAGATGCCCCAAACGATGACCGAGAAAATCCTGGCCCGCGTGGCCGGCCGCCAGAGCGTCAGCGCCGGTGAAGAAGTGCTGGCCCGCCCCGACTTTGTGATTGCATACGACTTCCCCGGCTACACCGACGTGTTCTTCAAGGAAGCCAAGGAAGAGTTCGGCGTGGACAAGGTGCCGAGCCCCGAGCGCTTCGTGCTCTTCATCGACCACATGGTGCCGGCCACCGCGCCAAAAGAAGAAGAGCTGCACAAGGTCACCCGTGCCTGGGGCAAGGAACAGGGCGTGCCGGTGCACGAGCGCGAAGGCATCGGCCACCAGGTGTCGGCCGAGCTGGGCTACGCCACGCCGGGCGCCTTTGCGGTGCACTTCGACGGCCATGTGAGCCAGCTGGGCGCCTTCGGCACGCTGGCCATCGGCGCGCGCAAGAGCGTGCTGGAAACCTTCGTGAGCGAAACCATGGCGATCACCGTGCCCGGCACGGTAAAGATCAGGCTCACCGGCACGCTGCAACCCGGCGTGATGGCGCGCGACGTGTTCCACCACATGGTGCGCGTGCTGGGCCCGTCGTCTTGCCGCTTCAAGGTGGTGGAGCTGTGCGGGCCGGTCATCGACGAGATGAGCATCGAAGGCCGCCAGACCGTCTGCGGCCAGGCGATGTTTCTGGGCGCGACCACCATGCTGATTGCGCCCGACGCCAAGACCATGGCCTATGCGGCAGGCCGCTCCAAGATTGCGCTCGACCCGGTGCACCCCGACGCCGACGCCGTGTACGACCGCGAAGTGACCATCGACGTGAGCGCGCTCACCCCCATCGTGGTGGCGCCGCCCAGCCCGGCCAACACGCGCGACCTGTCGGAGTACGTGGGCCTGGAGGTGCACACCGGCTACCTCGGCTCCTGCGCCAGCGGTCGGCTCGAAGACCTGCGCGCCGCGGCCGACGTGCTGCGCGGGCGCCGCATCAAGCCGGGCTTTCAGCTGCACGTGGTGCCGACCTCGCAGGCCATCATGTCGCAGGCCGCGCGCGAAGGCCTCATTGCCACGCTGGTGGACGCGGGCGCGTTCATCAGCTCGTCGAGCTGCGACTACTGCTACGGCCGCATCGCCACCATGACCGACGGCCAGCGCGCGGTGTCCACGGGCACGCTGAACACGCCCGGCCGCATGGGCAGCGCGGATTCGGAAATCTTCATCTGCAACGCGGCGGTGGTGGCGGCCTCCGCACTGGAAGGCTGCATTGCAGACCCGCGGCCGTACCTCGCTGAAGCAGCCCAGGCCCGTGCCCTCGAAGGGAGCGCCGCATGAGCATGCCCAACCTGCAAGGCCGCGCGGCCTGGATCTTTGAGGAAGACGACTTCGACATCGACCTGATCGTCGGCATCAAGAACATCAAGCTCACCGACATCCATGAGCTGGCCGCCGTCACCATGACCAGCTACGACCCCGGCTTTGCGCAGTCGGTGCAAAAGGGCGACCTGCTGGTGGGCGGCCACAACTTCGGCTACGGCCACCCGCACTACCCCGCCATGCGCGCCATGCGCCACCTGGGCGTGGCCGGCGTGATTGCCGAGTCGTTCTCGCCGGGCTTCTTTCGTGGCGAGATCAGCATGGGCTTTCCGCTGGTCACCTGCCCCGGCATTCGCAGCATTGCCACGCGCTGGGACGAACTGAAGGTCGACTGGCAAGCCAGCACCGTCACCAACCTTGGCAGCGGCAAGCAGTTGCCTTTCGAGCGGCTGTCTTCTGTGGAGCGTGGCACGCTGGAGGCCGGCGGCTTCATTCCGTACCTGAAGGCACGGTTGGCAAAGCAGGGCGAACCGTCGCCTGCTGCGCCCGCCACGTCTTCCGTGGCCTGAGCCTGGAGCGCACCGCATGCTCCAGATGATCGTGAGCGGCGTCGCCCTGGGCGCCATCTACGGGCTGATTGCCCTGGGCATCGTGATGGTGTTCAAGGCGACCGGCATCCTCAACTTTGCGCACGGCGAGGCGGCCATGCTCTCGGCGTTCACCGCCTGCACCCTCGTGCGCCTGGGCCTGCCGATGTGGGCCGTGGTGCCGCTGGTGCTGCTGTTCGGCGCGGCGCTGGGCATGCTGATAGAGCGCTTCATCATTCGCCGCTTCATCGGCAAGGCGCTGCTGTCGTCGGCCATCTGCACGCTGGGGCTCTTTTTGATCTTCGGCGACCTCGCCATCTGGATCTGGGGCAAGGACACGCAGGAGCTGCCCAGCGTGTTCCCGGCCGCGCCCATCGACGTGGGCGGCGTGATTGTCGCGGGCATCGACCTGGGCATCGTGGGCGTGTGCGCGGCGCTGGCCGGCGCGCTGTTCGCGTTCTTTCGCTTCACGCGGCTGGGCATCGCGATGCAGGCCACCATGGAGAACCCCACGGCCGCGCGGCTCATGGGCATACCCATCAAGCGCATCTACTCGCTGGCCTGGGCGCTGTCGCATGTGATTGCGGCGGCCGCGGGCCTGCTGATTGCGCCGCTCACCTTCGTGCACTTCTCGATGATGCAAAGCGCCCTGCACTTCGCCTTTGCGGCGGCGGTGCTCGGCGGCATCGGCAGCATGCCGGGCGCGCTGCTGGGCGGCGTGATCATCGGCGTGACCTCCAACCTCACCGGCGCCTACCTGTCCTCCGAATGGAAGGACGCGGTGCCCTTCATCGTGATGCTGGCCATCCTGATCCTGCGGCCGCACGGCCTGCTGGCGCGGCGCCAGGTCAAGAAAGTCTGAGGCAAACCCCATGACACGCCTTTTCGATTCGCGGCCCTGGCTGGCGCCGCTCGCCTTCGTGCTGCTGTTCGTGCTTGCACCGCTCATTCCGGGCGGCTACGTGCTCTACATCTTCACGCTGGTGCTGATCTACACGCTCGCGTCCTTCGGCACCAACATCCTCACCGGCTACACCAACCTTATCTCGATGGCCGGCGCGGTGTTCTTCGGCATCGGCGCCTACGGCAGCGCCATTCTCACGACGCACTTCGGTGTGCCGCTGGTGTTGTCGATGCTCATTGCGGCGGCCATTGCCACGGTGGTGGGCGTGCTGCTGGCGCTGCCGGTGCTGCGGCTGGAAGAAGTGTTCCTGGCCATCGCCACGCTGGGCTTCGTGATGATCTCGGTGGAAATAGCCAAGTCCGGCGGCGAGCTCACGGGCGGCGAAAACGGCATGGGCGCGCCCGGCCCCACGCTGTTCGGCTTTGCGCTGGACGAGCGGGCCTACCACCTGTTCGTGGCGGTGGTGCTGGGCGCTGCGCTGTGGGTTGCGCGCAACCTGTCTCAGAGCCATTTCGGGCGCGGCTTTCTCGCGCTCAAGGGCAGCGAGACGGCCTCGCGCGCGCTGGGGCTGAACGCCACCAAGCTCAAGCTCATTGCCTTCGGCGTGTGCGCGTTCTACACGGGCCTGTCGGGTGCGCTGTATGCGCCGGTGGTGCGCTTCATCGACCCGTCGCTGTTCAACATCATGGTGTCGATCAGCTTCGTGTCGATGGTGATCGTGGGCGGGCTGGGGTCGATCATGGGCTCGGTGCTGGGCGCGGTGTTCGTCATTGGCGCGCCGCAGCTGCTCACCTACTTCGGCTTCGACCAGTTCCAGCGCGCGCTGTACGGCGTGGCGATGATCCTGGCGCTGATGTTCCTGCCCGACGGGCTGGCCAGCCTGCTCAAGCGCAAGAAGGTGCCGGGCGCGGACGCGGCCGCAGGCAACTCCGGCACGGAGGTGCCGCGATGAGGGCGACGATCGACGGCGCGCCTGTCGCCACTCGGGCGCAACCTCCGGCCGGCGCAGCCCCCTTGCTGTCGCTGCAGGACGTGCGCATGAGCTTCGGCGGCATCGTCGCGGTGCAGGACGTGAGCTTCGACGTGATGCCCGGCACGGTGCACGCGCTGATCGGCCCGAACGGCGCGGGCAAGACCACGATGCTCAACTGCATCAGCCGCTTCTACACACCGCAAAAGGGCGCCATGCGCCTGCGCACCGCGCGCGGCGAGCACGACCTGCTTAAGTGCAAGGCGCACCAGATCTCGCGCATGGGCATTGCGCGCACCTTTCAGAACCTGGAGCTGTTCGCGGAACTCACGGTGTTCGACAACGTGCTCATCGCGCGCTCGGGCGCCATGCGCTGCACGCTGGCCGAAGCGCTGCTGCGGCTGCCGCGCCAGCGCCGCGAGGAGCGCGAACAGCGCGAGCGCACGCAGCAGATCATCGACAGCCTGAAGCTGGGCGCGCATGCCCACACGCTGGTGCGCGACCTGCCCTACGGCACGCAGAAGCTGGTGGAACTGGCGCGCGCCATGGCGCTGGAGCCGGTGCTGATGCTGCTGGACGAGCCCGCCGCGGGCATGAACAACCGCGAGATCGACGCGCTGGGCGACACGCTGCGCCGGCTGCAGCAGGCCACGGGCGCCACGCTGCTGCTCATCGAGCACAGCATGCCGCTGGTGATGTCGATCTCCGACACCATCACCGTGATGCACAACGGCGCCTTCCTGGCGCAGGGCTCGCCGCGCGAAATAGAACAGAACCCGGCCGTGGTCGAGGCCTATCTCGGAGGAGGCAAGAGTGGCAAACGCCGTTGAAGAACCAAAGCGCGGGGAACCGCTGCTGCGCGTGGACAACCTGAGCGCGGCCTACGGCAAGATCCGCGCGCTGCATGGCGTGTCGATCGAGGTGCCGCAGGCCGGCATCGTGTGCGTGCTGGGCGCCAACGGCGCGGGCAAGACCACGCTGATGCGCGCGCTCTCCGGCCTGCTGCCGGTAACGGGCGGCACCGCGGTGTTCGACGGGCGCAGCATTGCCAACGTGCCGACCGAACAGCTGGTGCGCCGCGGCGTGGTGCACGTGCCGCAGGGCCGAATGGTGTTCGCGCAGCTGTCCGTCAAGGAGAACCTGGTGCTCGGCGGCTACACCCGACCGGCCGGCGAGGTGCGCGAGGACATCGAGCGCGTGCTGGGCTACTTTCCGCGGCTGAAGGAGCGCATCACCTCGCGCGCCGGCACGCTGTCGGGCGGCGAGCAGCAGATGCTGGCCATTGCGCGCGGCCTGCTGGCCAAGCCCCGCCTGCTGATGCTGGACGAGCCCTCGATGGGCGTGGCGCCCATCCTGAAAGACGCCATCTTCTCCACGCTGCGCGACATTCGCGACCGCGAGCGGCTCACGCTGCTGATCGTGGAGCAGGACGCCGACATTGCCCTGGACATTTCCGACGAGGGCTACGTCATAGAGACCGGCCGCGTCGTCATGCACGGGCCGGCCGCGGAGCTGGCCGGCAACGAGGACATTCGCCGCGCCTACCTGGGCGGCTGAGCAAAAAGATTCCCCCACATCAACGACAGGAGACAACACCCATGAACAAGATCGCTTCCCGCCGCACCGTGCTCGCCACCGGCGCCGCCCTGCTGTGCGCCGCCGCATTGCCGAACCTGGCCTTCGCCTTCGAGAACAAGGCCGAAGGCGTGCTCGACAAAGAGATCGTGCTCGGCTCCTCGCAGCCGATGTCGGGCACGCTGGCCTACATGGGCAAGGCGGTGGACGAAGGCATTCGCACCTACTTCGACATGGTGAACGAGCAAGGCGGCGTGAACGGCCGAAAGATCAAGCTCATCACCTACGACGACGAGCTCAAGCCCGCAAAGTCGGTGGCCAACGCCAAGCTGCTCATCGAGCGCGACAACGTGCTGGCCATGGTGGGCAACATCGGCCACGCCACCAACATCAGCGCCTACGAATACAGCTCCACTAAGAAGGTGCCGACCATCGGCGCGCTGAGCATTTCCGACCTGACCAGCACGCCGCCGCGCGAGCTGCTGTACGTGCTGCCGTCGCCGCAGTCGACCGAAACGGCGGCCTACATCGACTACGCGGTGGACAAGCTCAAGGCCAAGAAGATCGCCATGCTTTACCAGAACGACGGGTGGGGCAAGCCGGCCTACGACATTGCGAGCAAGCAGCTCGAAAAGCACGGCCTGAAGCTGGTGGAGGCGCAGAGCTTCGAGCGCTTTGCCACCGACATCACCTCGCAGGTGTTCAAGCTTAAGCAGGCCGAGCCCGACGTGGTGATCGTCTATGCGCTGGGCCAGGAGGCGGTGCTGTTTTTCCGCGGCGCGGAAAAGCTGGGCTGGAAGCCGACCGTGTTTGGCGCGGGCGGGCTGAACGACCCCAAGTTTGTGGAGCTGCTGGGCAAGAGCCCGGCCAAGCTGTACGTGGCCTCGTACTACGACGCGGTGGAAGGCGACAACCCGGCCATCAAGGACTTCTTTGCGCGCTACACCAGGCTGTACCCGAAGTCGGCCCCCTCCTCCACGGCGCTGATGGGCTACTCGGCCGCGGCCGTGGCGGTGGAGTCGCTCAAGCGCGCGGGCAACGAGCCCAGCCGCGCCAAGGTGGTGGCCGCGCTGGACGGCATGGCCAGCTTCGACCAGAAGATCGGCCCGAAGATTTCGTTCCAGCCGCTGAGCGCGGGCGGCTATGCGCGGCGCGGTCAGACCGGCGTGGCGCTGATGGAACTGAAAGACCAGAAGTTTGTGTCGCTCGGCGGGTACATCGACCCCGTCAAGCGTTGATTCGCCCACTTTCCTGAAGGAGCAATTCCCCCATGACCTCAGTTCGCAAGACGATGCGCGCGCGCATCACCTCCGGCCCCACCTTCTGGATGGCCGGCGCGCAGGACGCGCTGTCGGCGCTGCTTGTCGACCAGTCGGGCTTCGACGGCATCTTCACCACCGGCTTCGGCATCTCGGCCTCGCTGCTGGGCCAGCCCGATGTGGAGCTGTACACGCTCACCGAAAACGTGGGCGTGGTGAACCGCATCGCCAACATCGTGAAGAAGCCGATCTTTGCCGACGCCGACACCGGCTACGGCAACGTGATCAACGTGGCGCGCACCGTGCGCGAGTTCGAAAAAACCGGCGTGGTCGCGATCTCCATCGAAGACCAGTTCAGCCCCAAGCGCTGCCCCGCGGCGGCCACCACCATGCCGCTGGTGCCAGTGCGCGACGCGGTCGCAAAGATCCGCGCGGCGGTGGATGCGCGCCAGGACCCCGACTTGTTGATCGTGGCGCGCACCGATGCCATCGACCCTTCGGAAGCGACCGACCGCGCGTGCCAGTACGCAGAGGCCGGCGCCGACCTGATCCAGCCGATCTCGCGCACCTTCAAGGGCTTCGACGACCTGGTGAAGCTCAAGGAGGCCACGGGCCGGCGCCTCTCGCTGCAGCTGATGCAGGGGCTGTGGATGGCGCAGCTGAGCCATGCGCAGATCGAGTCGGTGGCGGCGTTTGCGACCTACCCCATCGTCACGCTGATGAGCACGGTGCATGCGCTGCAGGCCAACCTGCAGGTGCTGTCGGAGCGCCGCACGGGCGATGTCGACGGGCTGCCGAGCGGGCAGACGACGATGCCGGCGTTCAAGGAAGTGATCGGCTGGAACGCCATCGAGCAACGGCAGGCGTATTACGAGGTGGATGCGCCGGCGTTGAAGCGCGCGGCCTGAGCACCGGGCCGGCCTGACCCGTATCGCGGTTATGACCCGCATCGCCGGCATTTCCGGCAACTGCGGCATCTGCGGCAACTAGGATGGAGGGCATGCCCAAGCTGCCCTCCACGCCTTCGTCTCACCCTGTCTTCGAACTCGACAACGCGGAGCGCGAGAGCGTCGGCCTTGACCCGGTGCCGCCGCACTGGGAGCGCGTGATGTTCAAGGACACCGTGGCCTTCTTCGACGGCGACACACTGCGCAAGTTCTTCCGCGCGAGCGCCGATGGCTATGTCGAAGTCGACGTGGCGCTCGAGACACGCGAGCGCGCCTTCCTGCTTCCCAAAACCGCGCGCGGCAAGGAACGCAAGATCACCGCGGCCGTGCTGCTCATGACGGAGCTGGCCAACGGGCGCTGGTTCAATGTCTCGTTCATCGGCGAGCGGCTCGAGCAATCGGGCATGCGTGCGCTCAACACGCGCAACATGCGCGCCATCGATTTCTGGCAGGACGACCAGCTGCACAACCATGCCGAGCTGCGCGGCTACCTGCGCGCGCGCATGACGCGCATCTGCGACGGGCTGCGCGCGGAGATTGCCGAGATGAAGTCAGCGCCGCGCCAGCAACTGAAGTACGGCGCGGGCGATGTCTTTCGCTTTCGCATCGACGACACGCGCTACGGCTTCGGCCTGCTGCTGGGCAGCCTCAAGGACATTCGTGCGGCAGGCCTGCTGCCGCCGGACCATCCATGGGGCTATGTGATGGCGGTGCCGCTGATCGTGCGGCTGTTCGATGGCGCCTCGGCCGAGCGCGACCCGGGCATCGAAACCCTCTGCGCATGGCCGCTGCTGCCGGCGCAGACCATGATGGACAACGAGCTCTTCTGGGGGCAGTTCCCCGTCGTCGGGCGCAAGACGCTGGTGCCGGGAGACATCGACTTTCCCTGCGGCGTCGGCACGGCCCCCACGCAGGATGCGCATGCGTTCTTCTACTGGGGCTTCGGCTGGCAGCGGCTGGCAGATGCCGCCATTGGCGAGAAAACCGACAGCGGCATGGGCATCGGCATGCTGGACCGCACACCGCTGCAGCAGGCGTTGGCAGGCCGCGTGCCGATGCGGCCCAGGAACCTGCGGCACCCCGGTCACGCCGCCGCCTTGAAGCGGGTGCTGGGCGAGATCGGCTGTGTGGACGCGTTGGACTACGCCAGCTATGCGGCCTGCACCGGGAGCCTGTCGCCCGAGGCCTTCATTGCGCACATGCAGCCGGCGGCGCCCGAGCCCAAGGTGAAGACCAAGGCCAAAGGCAAGGCGAAGGCGAACGCGCGTCCCTAGATTGGCCTTCAGCCCAGTTGGCCGGCCAGCTCCGCCAGCGCCTCGCCCACCGGGCGTTCGACCTTCAGCGTGAGCAACTCATCCGCCCGCGTGCGCCCCAGGTTCACCGCCGCCACGGGCTTGCCTGCCGCGGCGGCCGCCTGCACGAAACGAAAGCCCGAATACACCATCAACGACGAGCCGGCCACGAGCACCGCATCGGCTTCTTCCAGCGCAGCGAAGGCGGCCGCAACGCGCTCCTTCGGCACGCTCTCGCCGAAGAACACCACGTCGGGCTTGAGCAAGCCGCCGCAGTGCGCGCACGCGGGCACGTCGAAGGCAGCGAAGTCGTGGCCTTCGAGGTCGGCGTCGCCGTCGGGTGCGGCACGGGCTTCCAGCGCGGCCCAGTGCGGGTTGCGCGCGCGCAGTTCGAGCTGCAACGCGGCGCGCGGCATGCGGCGTTCGCACGCCATGCAGCGCACGGTGTCGATGCGCCCGTGCAGGTCGATGGGGGCGCGGCTGCCGGCGGCGTCATGCAGGCCATCGACGTTCTGGGTCAGCAGCAGGCCCACGCGGCCGGCCTGCTCCATTTGCGCGAGCGCGCGGTGTGCCGCCCCGGGGCGGGCGCCGGCCATGGTCGGCCAGCCGATCAGGCTGCGCGCCCAGTAGCGGCGGCGCGTCAGCTCCTCGCCCATGAAGGCCTGGTAGGTGACGGGCGAGGGGCGCTTCCATTCGCCCTTCACGTCGCGGTAGTCGGGAATGCCCGACTCGGTGCTGCAGCCCGCGCCGGTGAGCACGAAGAGCTTGGGGTGGCGGGTGGCGAAGTCGGCGAGCGCGGCGGCGTTGGCAGTGGCGCTGGCAGTAGTGATCGGAGTGATGCTCGGGGTGGCGCTCGGAGTGGTGCTCGGGGTGGCGCTCGGCGTGGCGCTTGCAGTGGCGTTTGCTGGCATGCGGCAGCATAAGTCGGCGGCTCGAATCCTGCTAAAGGCCTTCTTCTTAACCGTCATCGGAGAACGCCATGCCCCCCTTTCGCCTCACGCGCCGCGGCGCGCTGCAACTCCTGGCCACGGGCATGGCTTCGGCCGCGCTGCCGGCCTTCGCTCAATGGCCCGACCGCGCCATCAAGATCCTCGTGACCTTCCCGCCCGGCGGCTCCAGCGACGTGCTGGCGCGCGTGATGGCCGAGCAGCTCACGAAGAAGCTGGGCCAACCCGTGGTGGTCGACAACAAGCCCGGCGCGGGCGGCACCATCGGCGGCGCGCAGGTGGCGTCCGCGGCGGCCGACGGCTACACGCTGATGCTGTCGAACACCACGCCCATCGCGCTCGGGCCGTTCACGCTCGACAAGCAGCCCTACGACCCGGTGACGGGCTTCACGCACATCGCCTACCTGGGCGCGGCGCCGCTGGTGGTCATGGCCAGCAAGCCGTCGGGCATCAAGAGCTACGCCGACTTCGAGGCCATCGCGCGCAAGGACGGGCGCATGGATTTCGGCTCCGGCGGGCCGGGCTCCATCGGCCACATCCACGGCGAACTGCTCAAGAAGACCACCGGAATCAACATGGTGCACGTGCCCTACCGCGGCGGCGCGCCCATGACCACCGACCTGATCGCCAACACCATTCCGGTGGGCATCGACGTCATCACCTCGTACGTGCCGTTCTTCAAGAGCGGCCAACTGGTGCCGCTGGCGGTAACGGGCACCCAGCGCTCCCCGCTGATGCCCGACGTGCCGACGATGGTCGAGCTTCATCAGCCCAGGCTGGTGCTGGAGAACTTCTTCGGTCTCTCGGGCCCGGCCAGGCTGCCGCCGGACGTGGTGGCACGGCTCAACGCGGCGTGCAACGAGGTGCTGGTGATGCCCGAGATCCAGAAGAAGCTGACCGAACTGGGCATCGTGGCCAAGCCGGAATCGGTGGCCATGTTCAACGGATTCGTGAAGGAACAGGTCGAGGTGCTGGGGCCGACGGTGAAGGGCGCGGGGATCAAGCTGTAGGTGCCGCGCTGTGACTTTACGCACCTGAGCGCGGGTGCTATGCGGGTCAATGGCTCGGACTCCGGGCGGGTCATGATTGAACGCATGTAATTCATCGATCAGCGCATATTGGGAATTCTGGCCCCGCTTTCCAATGGAAGCGGGGCCAAGTCATTTCTGAAACTCCGCCAGTTTGAAAACCGTGGCCTGGATCAATAAATCAATTTCCGTTTTTCCAGAAATAACTCTCGAATACTATTGTAAGGATCGCAATTTCTCGAGCGATTTCATCTACGTGAATTAGGGTTGCTGCGCGTCATGACGCTGCCGTGCACTGCCTGATGCTGATCGCGTCGTCGCTTGACAGATTTTGTCAATCTCAATTTTGAGATCGGTATTTATTAACCATTCACAAACATTACGCACAACCTAACTTACATCAGGGTAAATCAAGTACTCGGGTTCGCCGCACAATTCGACAACCGACATCCTACATAATTAAGTCTGAATCGAAGACTGCAAGGATGTGTCAAACCCTATGCACTGGACCGGTTCCTTTTGAGAAATTGAGGCTGCAGAATTCCTTGGATGCGAGAATAGAAAGAAGCCTAAGTTCGTGCAATTAATCCGATGCAGTTCGACTTCGATCTGAACTGGAAAATTTTGTCAGCAGCCAAAATAGAGCCGTTTCTAATTAAAAAATAGGGTATGTATTTTGTTCTTTTCATTTTTTGGCTCCCGGATGCTTCGCTCTGCATTTCTGGACCTGCGAAGCAGTTATGATCTGCGGTCTATCAGATTATTGGCAACAGCATTGTCTGTGGTCGCTGGATCCGCGTTATTTTCCGGAATTTCCCCGCTGTACATGGCAAAAGCCATAGACGCAATGAGCCACGGAGGGCTAGAGGCAGGCCAAAGCGTGATGGCGTTTGCCATGGTGTATTTGCTATTGCGATTCATGGGCGAGGCAATCGCGGATGTACGATGGATTGTCATCAATCCCGTTTTGTACAGAGTTTCTTTTGCATTCTGCTCTTTGATTGCAGGCAGAATTGCAAAAATCCCGCGCCGTGAGGGACGAGGGGGCGACGCAAGCGCATGGGTTGCGGAGAAGACATCCATCATTTCCAAAATGGAAATGGGGTGTATTGGTTTTCTGCACGGTTTGTTGGCCGTCATTATTCCCACGCTTATTCAGTTGACTGTCGCCTGTGTTGCCATTGGTATCTCCATCGGCCCCATGCTGGTCGCCTACATTGTGGTCGGCGGGTTGGTTTTCATGATTGGCGTGTCTTTCAAGCGCGACAAGGAATTGTCGGCAGCAAACGACGCAAATCAAGCAGATAACATGACCGCGTCTTTTTTCTCCGAATACATCTCAAACCCGGGTTTGGTGCGCGAGTTCAATGCCGGCGCCTTTCTGGAGGCCAGACTTTCCAGGTCGGTCGAAGCCGCGTTGGACAAATACCGCCGATTCTTCTCGATCAAAACAGAGCGGGGGCTTTATCAGACGGGCATCACATGCGTCATTTATGGCGCGGTGATGGCGGGTGCCGTATTTCAGATGGGATTGGTTTCGTCGACAGCGGGCAGCTTCTTTTTGCTCGTGATCTATCTGGATCGAATTCTCGGTCCGCTGTCCAGTGCATCTCTGGCAATTAACAGCATGCAGAATGGTTTGATTGCCATCAAGGGAGGGTATGACTTGTTGGCAGATATGGAAAAAAGCGGTGCACAAGCGCCCTTCTCGATTTCACGCGCGAACGAGTGGGAGCATATTCTTTTCGATCAATCGCCAGATTATTTTTTGCGTGCCAAAACGCTCACGATAGGCAAAGGCTCCTGGATTTGCGTCAAGGGGCCTTCCGGCGTCGGTAAATCCACGCATCTCAAGAAAATAAATCATGAAATTCTCGGCCTGGGTTTGTTCCAACCCACAAAAACTCACTACCTCAATCCCGCCCCCGCAACAATTAGAGGTTCTGTCTTCGAGAACATTTCCCTTGGCGATGAAACCATTGGAAAAGAAAGGGTGAACGGCTATTGGTATTTCTGGAGCCGCAAGCTTGGAAACAGCCCGGTCGATATCGACTCAGATGTCGGTTCGCTGTCCGCAGGGGAAGCGCAATTTCTGGCGATCTGCAGAATTTTGGTGCGAGCCCCGGAGTTGGTTTTTTTCGACGAAGCGACAAACTCCATGGACAGAAGCTCGGAGTCAAAAACCTGGGAGCTGATACGCAGAGAATTGCGATGCGCCACCGTATTTGTGGTGACGCATCGGGATATCAAAGGCATCGAATTCGACTTCGTCGACATTTTGGGAAATGAGGAAAAGATCGGCAATTCCGCTTTGGCAACTGCTTAGCGACGCACTGCAAAAGCATCTTTGTCATCACGCTCAAGGGCAGCGCGATCAGGCCTCTGGCGCGATGGCCTCGGCGTACTCGTAGAGCGCGCCAAGAATCTCCTCGCCGCGCTCGTCGGCGTTCTCCGAAAGCGCATCGACTTCGCTGAACAGCATCTCGATGGTGCGCGCCCCGCCCTCGCCCTTGAACAGCTTGGCCACGCGCAGCGCCTCCCAGCGCTCGGCCTCGTCTTCGCTGAGCAGCGCGGGCCAGTTGCGCGCGCGGTAGCGAAACAGGATCTCGTCGAGTCGGCTGTCGTCGAAGCCGGTGCGGTCCTTGGCCAGCTCTTCGGGCGACAGCGCGCGCAACTGGTTCAGGCGGCGGCGGTCGGCGTTGCCGACGAAGCCGCCGTAGAGGTCTTCGTCGACGTCCGGTGTGGCCTCTTTCGGGCGGGCGTACACCTGGGACCAGATGGCGCTCATGTCGGGCAGGTCGCGCGCGATGGCGGCGTGGCGCATGGCGGTGTCGAGGTCGATGTTCCAGCGCTCGGCCATGGCGGGCGCCAGCGTGCGCAGGTTGCCCACCACCATCGGCGACTTGTTCAGGTGCACGCCCTTCATGGGCAGGCGCACCATGCCTTCGGGCAGGTCGGCGCTGCGGGTGAACAGGCGCAGGCGCAAGGTGTCGGCGTCCAGGTCGCGCAGCTCGCTCGGGTCGTGCGCCAAATCCCAGGCCAGCAGTTCGTTCTTGTTGGTCGGGTGGCTGGCCAGCGGCCACATGATGGCGATGCAGCCACGCTCGACCGGGAACATGCCCGACACATGCAGAAAGGGCTTGGCGGTCTCGCGCATCGCGGGCAGGCCCAGCTCGGTGGCCACGCGGTCTTTCTTGTGCAGGCTGAAGGCAAAGTCGAACAGCTTGGGTTGCTTGTCGCGAATGAGCCGCGCCAGCGCGATGGTTGCGCGCACGTCAGAGAGCGCATCGTGCGCCGACTCGTGCAGCAGGCCGTTGGCGCGCGCAAGGTCTTCGAGCTTGAAGCTGGGCTTGCCGTCTTCCTTCTTGGGCCACTGAATGCCGTCGGGGCGCAGCGCGTAGGTGAGGCGCACCACGTCCAGCAGGTCCCAGCGGCCGCAGTCGTTCTGCCATTCGCGCGCATACGGGTCGATGAGGTTGCGCCAGAACAGGAAGCGCGTGACCTCGTCGTCGAAGCGAATGGTGTTGTAGCCCACGCCGATGGTGCCGGGCTCGGAGAAGGCTTTTTCGATGTGCGCGGCAAATTCATGCTCGGGCATGCCGCGCTCCAGGCACACCTGCGGCGTGATGCCGGTGATCAGGCACGCCTCGGGGCTGGGCAGGTAGTCCGGCGCGGGCTTGCAATAGATCATCAGCGGCTCGCCGACTTCGTTCAGCTCGGCGTCGGTGCGGATGGCGGCAAACTGCGAGGGGCGGTCGCGGCGCGGCACGGCGCCGAAGGTTTCGTAGTCGTGCCAGAGAAAGGTGTGGTTCATTCAGAGCAGGGGTGAAAACAAACGCGCAATGGCGTCGCCCAGGCGGCGCCAGAAAGGTTGGGGCCGTTGGGCGCGCACCGCGCCGGCGCTGTGCAGGTCGGTTTCGAACTGCGACGCCAGCGGCCGCGCCAGTTCCGGACCATAAACCACCGCGCACACCTCGAAATTGAGGCGAAAGCTGCGGTTGTCGAAATTGGCGGTGCCGATCATCGCGCAATGGTCGTCCACCACCAGGGTCTTGGAGTGCAGCATGCGCGCCTTGTACTCCCAGACCTTCACGCCCGCGGCAATGAGCTCGTCGAAGTACGAGCGCGCCGCCGCGCTCACGATGGCCGAATCGCTGCGCCGCGGCACCAGCAGGCGCACATCGACACCGCGCAGCGCGGCACTGGTGAGCGCCATGAGCGCGGGCTCGCCGGGCACGAAGTACGGCGTGGTGAGCCAGGCGCGGGTGGTGGCCGAATGAATGGCCTCCACATGCATGCGGTGGATGGCTTCCATCGCGTTGTCGGGGCCGCTGGTAACGATCTGCACCGGAATGTTGCCCGCCTCCAGCTGCGGCAGCAACGCGTTCAGCGTGTCGTCGATGCCGCGCGGGTCTTCGCCGGTGGCGTAGGTCCAGTCTTCCAGAAAGGTGGTCTGCAGCCAGCGCACCGCGCTGCCCTCGATGCGCAGGTGCACGTCGTGGTACGCGTCGGGGTTGGTGCGCTTGTCTTCCTCGTCGGTGATGTTCACGCCGCCCGTGAAGCCCACGCGGCCGTCGCACACCACGATCTTGCGGTGGGTGCGGTAGTTGGTCACGGGGCGCAGGCGCCGGCCGATCTTGGTGTCATGGAACAGCGCCACCTTCACGCCCGCCGCGTGCATCGGCGCCATGAACTTGCGCCCGATTCGCTTGGAGCCCAGCGCGTCGATCAGCAGGCGCACTGTCACGCCCTGCTTCGCGCGCTCGACCAGCAGGTCGCGCAGCGCGGTGCCGATCTTGTCGGGCTCGAAGATGTAGTACTCGAGGTGAACGTGGTCCTTCGCGGCGCGCACCGCGTCGAAGATGGCGTCGAAGGTGCGCGCGCCGCCCGAGAGCAGCTCGACATCGACCGCGCTCGACACCGGCAGCCCGCAGGTCGCCGTGCCCAGCCTGGCCATCTGCTGCAGTGCGGGCGGCGCGTGCTGCCCGGCGTCGCGCAGCCGCGCCACGTCGGCCTGGGCGGAGGCGCCGGCCCGGCTGCGCAGCCGCTTGAGCCGTTGCTTGCGCAGGCGCTGCGGCCCCAGAAAGTAATAGACGACGAAGCCCGCGAACGGCAGCAGCGCGAGCGACAGGATCCAGCTCATGGTGGACACCGGCGCGCGCTTTTGCATCACGATCCAGATGGACAGCACGGCGATGTAGCCACTCCACGCCAGGGAGAGGCCGGTTTTCCATTCGGGGCTGATAACGGGGAGGATCAAGGCGGGGGAAAGAGGTTGAAGACAGAGGTTGGAGACAGAGTCTGGGGAGGGGCGCAGCCAAAGAAAAAGGCCGGCAGCGCGAATGCTACCGGCCTTTTCAGGCGCTTTGGAGGCAGGCCCGCGGCCTCATCGGCCGCGAACCGCCCGGTTCTTTCAACCGGTTGCGGCTTCTTCCGCTTCAGGCTTAGACTTGCCTTCCTTCTTCGGGTGCGGCTGGATGTCGAGCAGCACTTCGTCCTTGTCGTCGAGGTCGACCTCGAGGCGGCCACCGTCGGTCAGGCGACCGAACAGCAGCTCGTCGGCCAGTGCACGACGGATCGTGTCCTGAATGAGGCGCTGCATCGGCCGCGCGCCCATCAACGGATCGAAGCCCTTCTTGGCCAGGTGCTTGCGCAGCTTGTCGCTGAACGTGACGTCGACCTTCTTCTCGGTGAGCTGGGTTTCCAGCTGCAGCAGGAACTTGTCGACCACGCGCAGGATGACGTTTTCGTCGAGCGCCTTGAAGTTGACGATGGCGTCCAACCGGTTGCGGAATTCAGGCGAGAACAAGCGCTTGATGTCGCCCATTTCGTCGCCCGCCTGGCGCGGGTTGGTGAAGCCGATGGTCGCCTTGTTCATGGTCTCGGCGCCCGCATTCGTCGTCATGATCATGATGACGTTGCGGAAGTCGGCCTTGCGTCCGTTGTTGTCCGTCAGCGTGCCGTGGTCCATGACCTGCAGCAGCACATTGAAGATGTCGGGGTGCGCCTTCTCGATTTCGTCGAGCAGCAGCACAGAGTGCGGCTTCTTCGTGACGGCTTCGGTCAACAGACCACCCTGGTCGAACCCGACGTAGCCCGGAGGCGCGCCAATCAGGCGGCTCACCGCATGACGCTCCATGTACTCCGACATGTCGAAGCGGATCAGCTCGATGCCCATGATGTAGGCCAGCTGCTTCGCCGCTTCGGTCTTGCCGACGCCCGTGGGGCCGGAGAACAGGAACGAGCCGATCGGCTTGTCGCCCTTGCCCAGACCCGAACGCGCCATCTTGACCGCCGAGGCGAGCACTTCAAGCGCCTTGTCCTGGCCGAACACCACGCTCTTCAGGTCGCGCTCGATGGTCTGCAGCTTGCCGCGGTCGTCGTTGCTGACGTTGGCCGGGGGAATGCGCGCGATCTTCGCCACGATTTCCTCGACCTCGGTCTTGCTGATGGTCTTCTTGCGCTTGCTCGGCGGCAGGATGCGCTGGGCGGCACCGGCTTCGTCGATGACGTCGATGGCCTTGTCGGGCAAATGACGGTCATTGATGTACTTGGCGCTGAGCTCGGCGGCGGCCTGCAGGGCGGCCACCGCGTACTTCACGCCATGGTGCTCTTCGAAGCGCGACTTCAGGCCCTTCAGGATGTCGACGGTTTCCTGCACCGACGGCTCGACCACGTCGACCTTCTGGAAACGACGCGACAGGGCCGCGTCCTTCTCGAAGATGCCGCGGTATTCCGTGAAGGTGGTGGCGCCGATGCACTTCAGCTGGCCGCTGGACAGCGCCGGCTTCAGCAGGTTCGACGCGTCGAGCGTGCCGCCAGAGGCTGCGCCTGCACCGATCAGCGTGTGGATTTCGTCGATGAACAGAATGGCGTTCGGCCGGTCCTTGAGCGACTTGAGAACGCCCTTCAGGCGTTGTTCGAAGTCACCGCGGTACTTGGTGCCCGCCAGCAGCGCGCCCATGTCGAGCGAGAACACTTGCGACTCGGCCAGAATTTCCGGCACTTCGCCCTGCGTGATGCGCCATGCCAGACCTTCGGCAATGGCGGTCTTGCCCACGCCAGCCTCACCCACCAACAGCGGATTGTTCTTGCGCCGGCGGCACAGGATCTGAATGACGCGCTCGACCTCGTACTCGCGCCCGATCAGCGGATCGATCTTGCCTTCCTTGGCAAGCTGGTTGAGGTTTTGCGTGAACTGCTCGAGCGGCGAAGCCTTCTCGTTGCGTTCGCCGCCGCCCTCTTCGCCTTCGCTGGAAGGCGCTTCGCCGCTGCCCTTGACGGCTTCGGGCGGGTCGCTCTTCTTGATGCCGTGGGCAATGAAATTGACCACGTCCAGCCGGGTCACGCCCTGCTGGTGGAGGTAGTACACGGCGTGCGAGTCCTTCTCACCGAAGATCGCGACCAGCACGTTGGCGCCGGTGACTTCCTTCTTGCCGTTGCCGGTGGACTGCACATGCATGATGGCGCGTTGAATGACGCGCTGGAAACCCAGCGTGGGCTGGGTGTCGACATCGTCGGAACCCGCCACCTGGGGCGTGTTGTCCTTGATGAAGTTGGTGAGCGACGCCCGCAGGTCGTCGACGTTGGCCGAGCAGGCACGCAGAACCTCCGCGGCACTCGGGTTGTCCAGCAAAGCGAGCAGCAGATGCTCTACGGTGATGAACTCATGGCGCTGCTGCCGGGCCTCGACGAAGGCCATGTGCAAGCTGACTTCCAGTTCTTGGGCAATCATGTGATTTCCTTTTGCCTTGCTGTAAATAAGTTCTCAGATGGGTTGGAGCTTGCGCAATTCAACTGGTTCATGCAACTGGTTCGCTGACGCACTGAAGCGGATGCCCTGCTTGATGAGCGGCTTCCATCACCTGATTGACCTTGGTGGCCGCCATGTCGCGGGAATAGACCCCACACACGCCGCGGCCATCGAGGTGGATCTTGAGCATGATCTGGGTCGCGCTTTCGCGATCCTTGCTGAAATATTCCTGCAGAACGACGATGACAAACTCCATGGGGGTGTAGTCGTCGTTCAGCATCACCACTTGGTACATCTGGGGCGGCGCAGTTTTCTGCGGCCGGCGCTCCAGTACGACCGAATCTCCGTCATCCCCGGCCGGTTTCTGCGCCGGCGGGGTGTTCGGAGTTTTAGGAATTCTCGTTGCCATGAAAAAGATTCTATAGAGCGTGCAAGCACCGTGCCGGCGCAGAAAGACTTGGTGGCGCGTATTCGACAAATCAAGAGCCTTGGGCCGTGTGCGACAACTGAAATCAGGAATAAAAAAACCGGCTGGCAGCCGGTCCTTTATATATTGCGCAGCACGGGCCTTCTGGGCGCAGGCCATTTTTTTCCGGCTGGGGGCGCCGGCGCCGGTAACTCGGGCGGCAAGGCATCGATTTCTTCGTCGGTCAGCTCCTGCTCAGGCGGTGTCTGAACGGCCATCGCGGACGGTGCAGCCAGAGGGAGTTTTTGCGGCTCGGGCGGCCGGGCACGCAGCGGCACGGGCGTCGGCGCTGGCGTCGTCTTGGGAGGGGTCATCGCTGGTGCGGCAGGCACCGGCTCCTGACGGCGCAGGCCGGAGGAAGCCGCGAGCACCGCATGCCATTGCGCCTGATGCAAACGGTCCTGCTCCGCGTGCCAGCGCTGCTGTTCACGCACCAAGTCCTTCCAGCGTTCGGCCTGCTGCCTTCCCAGCAGCTCGAGTTCCAGGCGAACGGTTTGCTGCATCCACTGCGGAATGCACAGCAAAGCCTGCTGCAGGTCGCGCCCGGCCTTTTCCCGGGCCAGCGCAAACGCATGACTTTGAGCCTCCAGCCGCAAGCGGGCACTGCGCGCGCAAACCCAGGCGGCCAGAGCCGCGCCAAGCAGCCCGACAGCAAAGCAGATGGCGGCAATGCCAAGCGGGAAATTGACGGTCATGGTGCCTCCCGGGGTGCGTCACCGCTGCGCAGCGAATCGAACGAAATCGAGCAGGCGATCTTGGAAAAGCGCCGACCGACCATGCGCCCGGCCTGCCTGAGCAAAATGGCGACCGGGCTGCGGGGCTCATGGGTTTCGAACCATTCGCGGGACGCGCTGATGCAATTGCTGACCTCGCTGCAGGAGGACACGCGCGGCATCAGCACGGCGTACTCCGCTTCGTGTTCAAGACTGCACCCGTACGGGCGAGAGGCACCGTGAAGCACCGGGGAGAGTGTCGAAAGGCTGACAAATGGGGGAACGAGGGTCATGGTGCGCCAAGCAAACAACTCCGGAAGAAGCGATCGACAGACCCGCCGTGAAGGAGCCACATCGTCCCACTGCTGCCGCCGTAAGCAGCCAGATCGCTCAACCCGAAACCCGGCGCGGGCTGCTCCGCAGACTCCCGCCCTTCGGCGACAGAGCCCACGACCGGGGCCCGTGACCTTCCCTCGCGCGTGGATGCCTCCCAAGGCTGCACCATGAAGCGCAGCAACCCCAATTCGAGCAGATCGCCATATGCCAAACGCACCGGACAGCCCGACCGCACACGCTCGCCGTTGTGCACGCACATCAGCGTGTAGCTGTTGTTGAGCAGTTGCCAGCATCGAGCGCCGTCGCTCCACTGGATGCGGCACAGATTGGCCAGTCGCCACTGGGCGTCGTCCTCGCGCTCACCGCATTGTGCAAGCGCCTCTGCCATACCTGCGCCTTCGGGGGAAATGTGCAGCGTTTTGCTGCGTGGCTCACCATGGCTGTGGGTCAGCAGAAGGCGCAGCGGCGCGACGTTGCGGCCTTCCAAGGGCACGTCCTCGGGGCCTGCCTTGGTCATGGAGCGACACCCCAGAGCCTGTGCAGCCGGTTGGCGGCACCGACAAAGCGCCCCTGTGCATCCTGCTGCCAGAACGCGCTCTCAACGCCTGCGCCCGACAAACGCTGCGGCCAGTCGGCCCACGGCAGATAACGAACGCCGTGCAATTGCGCGCTAATGTCGTACGAAGGTGCAGCGCCCGCGCCCCGGTCTAGCAGTGCGCATGCGCGGCGGGCATGCACATCGGCTTGGGCCTCGTCCCCTGTCGCAATGCATGCCTGCCTCTGGTTGCGCCACAACGCCCTCACCGTCCACACAGTGGCCTTGAGGTCGGCCGGCCCGCCCGCGCGTGCATGGCGAGCCAGCGCGCGAGTCAACCAGAACTGCCAGTCACGCGGCTGGCGCAGCTGCGCTTCGAAGTGCTTCTGCACCCAACGCGGGCGGGCCTGCTGGTAAACGACCACGGGATGGTGGCGCCCTACCCTGTCGGTTGACGGCGCAATCACGCCGACCACAAACCGTCGCCGGGCAAATGCGAGGGTGTCGGGAGGCAACACAAACGCGATGGGACCGGCCCGGGCTGTTATCGCAGCGGGTCCACCGGCATGGATATCCTGCTCGTCCAGCCACGACACCCACGCTTCTTGTTCGCCACGGCGCACGCCGCTGCGCACAAAATCCGAGTGCCCCGGCAACTTGCCCCACAGAGCGGGCGGAGTGATACCCCAGTCACCGAACAGTGCGTTCCACATGGTCAGGCCGCCCTGCCTTCGAGTGCGTCGTAGAGTTTTTCGTTGTCCATAGGCGAGCGGTTGGAACAAGTGAGCAGGTCTGCAAATAAAAAGCCGACCCCGAGGTCGGGCGACGCGCACAGGCGCGCCGCGCGCCCCGAGGTCGAAAACCCTGGCAAGAAGCCAGGGGCCGAGCGAAAAAGGACTCAGGACTCCTTGTTGCCCTTGATGTCGTAGCCGGCCGTCACCGCGCCGCCACTGCCGCCTTGCGCGTTCTGCACCGCGTACTCTTGCTTGATCTTCGAGAACGACAGGCGCACGCGCTCCTTGACGCGCATCTCGTCGGCGTTCGAACCGAAGGGCTGAATGGCCGTGATGATCACGTCGCTGAACGTGAATTTGAGGTAGTTCAGCGGGTTGCCACCCGCCTTGCGCACGGTGAGCATGGCTTCCTGAATGTGCTTGCCGGTCAGGCAGTACTTCATGAGGTTGAGGCTCGATCGGTCGACGAAGTGGTCGAACTTCAGGTCCTCCACCGTGGCCTTGCCGGCGCCGCCGCCAGACCCCGAATGCATGGTGGACTCCTGGAAAACCTTCCAGTTGAAGGCCAGCACCTCGATCTCGTTCTTGTGCTCGGCATCCTGCGACTCACCCTCGATGCCGTTGATCTTCAGAAAAATGTCTTGCGCCATGAAAACTCCCGAACCAGATTTTTGGATATGACAAATGCTCAAGCGTCCCTAGTGACGCGTTGAACGGATGCATGGGTGGCGCCTGCGCGCCACTTCCATCGAATGACGGGCAGCACTGCAATCAGGCTGCGTCCTTGATTGATGACGGCTTGGCAGCGAGCCGCGGCGAAACGGTCAGGCCTTCGAGCTGGAAATGACATTGGGAACGCAACGCGCGGCTGAATCGCCTTCATGCGCTCATCGAAGTTGTCGAGGTCGAGAACGTGTGCTCGGCTACCGGCGGCAGCACTTGGTCGACTCGACCGGAAAGATCAGCCAGCACGCCCCTGGAGAAGGACAACTCGATATTCTTTTCCGAACCGCAGGTTTCCACCTCGTACCCGATCTGCACGCGTGGTGCCCTGTTACGGGCAATGAACTTCTGACTGCTGTTGTTGCTGGCCATGAAACTCCCTGCTGAAGAAAAAGAAAAAGATCACGCGTACTCGGTGTGGCAGACGATGGGCAGCCCTCCTTGCAAGTCCTGGCCCGGAAGGCTGCAGACCTGAACATCGATGGACATCCGGGTGATCGTTCGTCTCTCATGCAGGGCATCGAGCCATTGCCTGGAAAGAATGGGCAGCAACTTCTGCTCGATGAAGCCGAGCACGCGGCGAGCGCCGGTTTCGTGGGTCGTGCAACGCGCAATGACCTCGGTGACCACGGCGGGCGCGTAGACCAGTTCGATGCCGTGCTGCTCTTTCATGCGGTCGACGACGCGGTCGAGATGCATTACAACGATGTCGGCCAACGCGCGCGCGCCAAGGGGCAGGTACGGCACGACGGACAGGCACCCCAGGAACGCAGCTGAAAACACCGTGCGCAGAATCGGTTGCAACGCTTCACACAGGACTTCGAGGTTGGGGATGAGCGCAACGTCTTTGCGCAGCCTCTCGATGAGTTCCGCGCCGGTGTTGCTTGTCAACAGGATCGTGGTGTTCCTGAAGTCGATGTGCCGCCCATCGCCGTCTTCCATCCAGCCCTTGTCGAACACCTGAAAGAAGATCTGATGCACATCGGGATGCGCCTTTTCGATCTCATCAAGCAGGATCACGCTGTAAGGGTTGCGCCGCACGGCTTCTGTCAAGACAGCGCCTTCCCCGTAGCCCACACCACCTGCGCGCGAACCCTTCAGGGTCGACACGGTGTGCGGCTCCTGGAATTTACCCATGTCGATGGTGACGAGGTTTTGCTCCCCGTCATACATGACCTGCGCCAATGCCAGGGCCGTTTCAGTCTTTCCAACACCTGACGGACCCACAAGCAGGAACACACCCACTGGCTTGTGCAGATCGGCAAGCCGAGTCCGCGCAAGATGCATGCGCTCGGCGATGGCCGAGAGGGCAATGCTCTGGCCTATGACGCGCTCTTCCAGCCTGGACTGCAGGTTGAAGAACGTGGCGACTTCGTTCCTCACGATCTGGTCGACCGGAATACCGGTCCATTCGGCCACGATGGCTGCCACCACGTATTCGTCGACCTGGGCAAAGGTCGACGGTGCGTCTTTCTGGCGCGCGAGAAGACCCGGCTTCAGGGCGATAGGCTGCACCAGGAGCGGCATGCCCCCGGCGCAGCCCGCCTCTTCTGCTGCGCTCTTCTGGCGCTCTCCCTCACTCCGTCTCAATGCATGAATCTGCGCGGCCGCCGCCAACTCTTCGCGCCAACGCGCTTCGTGCGATGCCGGTTCGCCGGTGACTGCGACCAACTTCACCTTGGCAGCAAGCACAGCCTTCTCACGACTGTTGGTGCTCCGCATGACAGGATGCTCCTTGACCAGCAGGTCGAGCTCGCTCTGCAAAGCCGCCGTTTGCGCGCGAAATCGAGCGACCGCGGACGGTGGCGTGTGCAAGGACATGGCCACGCGCGCGCATGCGGCGTCGATCAGGCTGATTGCCTTGTCGGGAAACTGCTGCGCGGGAATGTAGCGATGCGACAGCCTGACCGCGGCCTTCACGGCCTCGTCGAGCACTGTGACGCCATGGTGGGCCGCCAGCTTGGTGACGAGCCCGCCCACGATCTCTATGGCGGCGGCCTCTTCCGGATCCGCTACATGCAAGGGCTGGAACAGCCGGGCCAGCGCGGGGTCGTTCTCGATATGGCGCTTGTACTCGCTCCGTGTGGTCGCGCCCACGGTACGCAAGGTGCCGCTCGCGAGCGCCGACTTGAGCAGGCCGACCGCATCGCCAGTGCCCGATTGACCGCCAGCGGCGAGCAGACTGTGCACTTCGTCGATGAAGAGAATGACCGGCTGAGCCGGCTTGCTTGCCTCGTCGAGAAATGACTTCAACCGCGATTCGAACTCGCCCCGCATGCTGGTACCGGCCAGCAGCGCACCGACATTCAGGCTGAGCAGTCGCACGCCGCGCAGTGACGGAGGCACCTCCCCATTCACGATGGCCAACGCAAGACCTTCGACGACGGCAGTCTTGCCCACGCTGACCGCGCCGGTCAACAACGGGTTGTTCTGCCTGCGACGCAGCAGGATGTCGGCCATCGTGCGAATCTCATGCGCGCGGCCGATCACTGGACCGATGTGCCCACTCAGCGCCCGCTCGGTCAGGTCGGTGCAGTACCTGGCCAATGAAGAAGGGCCTGCGACAGTGCCGGAGATAGCGCCACTGGCTTCTCCCGCCAGCGCGGACCGCAAGCCGGAGCCGTCGTGAGCTTCCTCGTGCTGCTCGGGGGAGTCGGCAATGATGGCTCTGACAACGTCGCCCAGGTGATCCGCAGGAATGCGCTGAAATGCAGGCGAAATGGCGAGCAGCATGCAGCGCAGTTCGGCTGTCTGCAGCAACGCGACCAGCAACCAGGCGCTGCGCACACAATGGTCTTCGAACTCGAGGCGCGACAGCGCGCAGGCACGTTCGATGGCCACTTCGATGTGGCGTGAGAAATCGGAGAGCGAGGTTGCGCCCGAAGGCAGTGACGCGAGCGCAGACGCCATGTCTTGCGCAATGGCATGTGAATCGAGGTTGTAGTGGCGGCAGATACGCTGCAGATCGCTGTCATTGCGCTGCCAGAGCTGGTGAAGCCAGTACACCAATTCGACACAGGGATTGCCGCTGAGCCGCGCGAAGGCGGTGGCGGATTCGATGCTTTTGAACAGCGTGAGGTTGAGCTCGCCAAACAAGGCACGGCGAGCGACCGTCATGGGGCGATTCCAGGCTTGGCGGATGCCACCACCACGCATGACGACCCTGCGGCGAAATGCGCGACACACACGCCCGTTTTCTCATTTGTCTTGCCCATTTCGACCCTCTATGCTTTCTGGAATTGGCGCGATTCTGGAGGCCTTCCTGGGGTGCGAACGAGGCACAGTTTCTACCAATCGTTACGTCAAAAAAGAGGGCGATCGATTTGTGAAATTTGTCCGGAGCGTCTTTTCGTTTGTACTGCTAAAGAATCAATTTCAATACCTCGCAAGCGAGTCAACAGGCAAACAAAAAGGCCCTTGAATTCCGCTTCGGAACTGCAAGGGCCTGATGCCCGACATCGCAAGATGCCGGCGACGCAGAATGGCGTTTACATGTGGTCGATCATTACCTGGCCAAAGCCCGAGCAGCTCACTTGCGTGGCACCGTCCATCAGGCGTGCGAAGTCATAGGTGACCCTCTTGCTGGCAATCGACTTCTCCATTGCGCTGATGATGAGGTCGGCCGCTTCCTTCCAGCCCATGTGGCGCAACATCATTTCGGCCGAGAGGATCTCGGAACCGGGGTTCACGTAGTCCTTGCCGGCGTACTTGGGCGCGGTGCCGTGCGTGGCCTCGAACATGGCGACGGTATCGCTCAGGTTCCCGCCCGGCGCAATGCCGATGCCGCCGACCTGCGCGGCCAGCGCGTCGGACACGTAGTCGCCATTGAGGTTGAGCGTGGCGATGACGCTGTATTCGGCAGGCCGCAACAGAATCTGCTGCAGGAACGCGTCGGCAATGCTGTCCTTCAGCATGATGTCCTTGCCCGTGCGCGGGTTCTTGAACTTCATCCAGGGGCCGCCATCGATCAGTTCGGCACCGAACTCCTTGGCGGCCAAGTTGTAGCCCCAGTCACGAAAGCCACCTTCGGTGAACTTCATGATGTTGCCCTTGTGGACCAAGGTGACGCTGGGCTTGTCGTTGTCGATCGCGTATTGCAGCGCCTTGCGCACCAGACGCTCGGTGCCTTCGATCGACACAGGCTTCACGCCAATGCCCGAGGTGTTCGGGAAGCGGATCTTCTTGACACCCATTTCTTCCTGCAGGAACTTGATGAGCTTCTTGGCCTTGTCGCTTTCGGCTTCGAACTCGATGCCGGCATAGATGTCTTCCGAGTTCTCGCGAAAGATCACCATGTTGGTCTTGTGCGGCTCGCGCACCGGGCTGGGCACGCCCTTGAAGTACCGGATGGGGCGCAGGCAGACGTAGAGGTCGAGTTCCTGGCGCAACGCGACGTTCAGGGAGCGGATGCCGCCGCCCACGGGAGTGGTCAGCGGGCCCTTGATGGAAATGACGTAGTCGCGCACCGCATGCAGCGTTTCCTCGGGCAGCCAGACGTCGGGTCCGTAGACCTTGGTCGACTTTTCACCCGCATAGACCTCCATCCAATGGATTTTCCTCTTGCCGCCGTAGGCCTTGGCCACCGCCGCATCGACCACCTTCAGCATGACGGGGGTGATGTCCAGGCCGGTGCCATCGCCTTCGATGTAGGGGATGACCGGTTCGTCAGGCACATTGAGCGAGTTGTCTGCATTGACCGTGATCTTCTGACCCTCGGTCGGGACTTTGATGTGCTGATAACTGGACATGAGGGGAAATGGCTCCGGGATTGACTTAATTTTGACAACTGTCAGCGAATTCAGACACGGGGCGGATTCGCTGTACAGCCCATGAACAAATCGCTGTACATTTTAGACGCAACCCATCAGCAAGCGTTTGTCAACCGTAGGGCCATCGGCCTCGTTAGTGGCTGACCTTCTGCTCGCCGGGAGGCGTTTCCAACCAATTCTCGATAGAGGAATCTTCAATGAGCAAAATTCTCGCAGTCATGATCGCTGGCCTGTTTGCCGCTGGCGCCTATGCCCAAAACCCGGCTGGTATGACGCCCGAACAAGGCAACGCGACCAACAGCAAGTCGCAACAACGCGCTGAAGCCAAGAAGGCTGCCAAGCCCGCAGGCATGGTCAAGGCTCCGGCTGGTGACGAAGCCAAGACGCCCGAAGGCGGCGCCATCGGTGGCGACAAGGCTGCTGCTTCCGGCGAAAAGCGTGCCGAGTCGCGCGACCAGCGTCGTCGCAACAAGGACGGCAGCGTCAAGCGCAAGTCGACCCAAGGCGGCACCCCGAAGTAATTCGGCTGGCCTCCAGAAAAAAGCGCTCGAACAGAGCGCTTTTTTTTCGCCTTCACCAGCCAGATGACTGTCAACCGCACAACGCAGGGCCCGTTGAATGTCTACCTTCCGCAGGAAGGGCAATCCAAATCAACGAATTTCAAAGGATCTCTTCATGAACAAGCTGCTCGCCGCCCTGGTTGCTGGTCTCTTCGCTGTCGGTGCATTCGCTCAACAAGCTGCACCCACCGCCGCTGCTCCCGCTGCCCCCAAGGCTGTGAAGCACGTGTCTGCCAAGAAGCACGTCGCTGCCAAGAAGCAAAAGGTTCGCCACGTGGCCAAGGCCCACACGGCCGCTGCCAAGAAGGTGTAAGCTTTCCAGCTCACCGGCAATGCCCGCATCAGCGGGCATTTTTATTGGCAGTTTTGGTTAAGGCCGGGCCCTGACCCCGCCGTGAAAGAGTCGTCCGATGTTCAAGCATCTCGCCGCCCTGCTCCTCGCGTCCGCATCTTTCGTGATGCCAGCGCATGCCCAGCAGCAACCCCAGACCGACCTGCCACGCACGCAGCTGTCTGTGGGCCTGTACAAGATCGACACGCAGGTTGCGCAAACGCCGCTGCAGCGAGAGATCGGCCTGATGTTCCGCAAGGAAATGCCACAGGCCGAGGGCATGATCTTCGTGTTCGAGCAGCCTGCCACGCAGTGCTTCTGGATGCGCAACACGATCCTGCCGCTGACCGCTGCCTTCGTGGCCGACGACGGCCGAATCGTCAACCTGGTCGACATGCAGCCCATGACGGAGAACTCGCACTGCTCGCTCGAGCCGGTGCGCTATGTGCTCGAAATGAACCAAGGCTGGTTCGCCAAGAAAAACATCAAGAAGGGCGCGAAGCTCGGTGGCGAGTTGTTCTCAGCCACCAAACGCTGAGCATTCGCTGCCTGAAGCATGCAAAAAAGCCGACCCGCGGGTCGGCTTTTTCATGCGCGAAACTCGGGCTCAGCCGAAGTTCTTTGCGGCGAAGTCCCAGTTGGCCAGCTTGGCCAGGAAGGTTTCGACGAACTTCGGGCGCAGGTTGCGGTAGTCGATGTAGTACGCGTGTTCCCACACGTCCACCGTCAGCAGCGCGGTGTCGGCCGTGGTAAGCGGCGTGCCGGCGGCGCCGGTGTTCACGATGTCCACCGAACCGTCGGCCTTCTTCACCAGCCACGTCCAGCCTGAGCCGAAGTTGCCCACGGCCGACTTCACGAAGGCTTCCTTGAAGGCGTCGTAGCTGCCCCACTTGGCATCGATGGCCTGGGCCAGCGCACCGGTGGGAGCGCCGCCGCCTTGGGGCTTCATGCAGTTCCAGAAGAAGGTGTGGTTCCAGATTTGCGCGGCGTTGTTGTAGATGCCGCCGCTGGCCTTCTTGATGATTTCTTCCAGCGTCAGGGCTTCGAACTCGGTGCCCTTTTGCAGGTTGTTGAGGTTCACCACATAGGCGTTGTGGTGCTTGCCGTAGTGGTATTCGAGGGTTTCCTTCGAATATTCAGGTGCGAGTGCGTCGAGTGCGTACGGCAGGGGTGGGAGCACATGTTCCATGGTTTTTTCTCGTGGGTTGGTTGTGGGAATCAAGGATTCTAGGAATTAATTATTGATGCTGCGTCGGACGCGGGCCCGTCGCACCGCGCGGCGGTGTGACGCCCTTCTTTTGGCTGCACCGCCCGGCGGTGTGACGCGCTGGCTAACGCGCGCCGCCCGGCGGCGTGACGCTCATGTCGACCTCGCCATCGGCAAGCCGCGCCTTCACGGCATCGCCCGGCGCAAGTTGCGCGGCGCTGACGATTGCTCGACCGTCCGTGTCCGTGAGCCATGCATAGCCGCGCTGCAGGACCAGCGCAGGGTCGAGCAACCGCAGACGCAAGGCCACTCGCTCGAGCCGCTCGCGACGCTGCGTCAGCGCGCGCTCGAATTTCACGGGGAAATCGGCCGCGATTGCACGCGGCACCTGCGCCAGTCGCTCACGGCTGGACGCCACCGCGTACTGCAGGCGCTGCGCATGGTGCGCCAAGCGAAGCTGCTGTCGCGCCACGAGGTTGGAAGGCCGCCCCAGCCGCCCCGCCGCCTGGTCAAGACGCTGCCCCAGCGCATCGAGACGCCCGCCCAGCGCATCGCTCAGCCGCTCATCGAGCAGTTCGAGCGCACCTAGCCACAGGTCACGCGGCGCGCTGACCAGCTCCGCCGCGGCCGTGGGCGTGGGCGCGCGCAGGTCAGAGCAGAAATCGGCAATGGTGAAGTCGGTTTCATGCCCCACGCCGCTGATCAGCGGCACCGGGCTTTGCACGATGGTGCGCGCCAGGGCTTCGTCATTGAAGGCCCAGAGGTCCTCGATCGAACCACCGCCGCGCACCAGCAGGATGACGTCGACGGCGGGCTCAAAATCGTAGAGCGTTTGCAAGGCCCGCACCAGTTCGGCGGGGGCGTTGGCCCCCTGCACCGCGGCGGGCGAGATCACCACCGGAATGTGAGGAACGCGCCGCCGCAGCGCCGTGACCACGTCGTGCAACGCCGCCGCCCCCAGCGAAGTGACCACGCCGACCGCGCGCGGCATGGTCGGCAATGCCCGCTTGCGGGCCGCGTCGAACAGCCCCTCGGCTTCCAGCTTCGCCTTGCGCTGCATGAACTGCTCGAACAAGGCGCCCTGCCCGGCACGCCGAAGACTCTCGACCACCAGTTGCAGGTCGCCGCGCGGCTCGTAGACCGCAAGGCGTCCGCGCACCTCGACCTGGTCGCCGTCGCGCGGTGAAAAGTCGAGCAGGCCGGCCGCGCGGCGGAACATCGCACAACGCAATTGGCCGAATTCGTCCTTCAGCGAGAAATAACAGTGTCCGCTGGACGCACGCGAAAAGCCCGAAATCTCGCCTCGCACCGTGACTGGATTGAAGCGCGCATCGAGCGCGTCGGCCACTGCGCGGCACAACGCGCCGACCGCCCACACGCGCGGTCCGGGCGCGGAATTCGCGTCACGCAAGCTCATGCCCCACTCGCGTGGCCCGATGCCACTCTTCCACAACACGCAGCGGACCCGCCCCATGGGCCTGCAATAGCGAAACAGGTGCACGGTTCCTCGTGCAAGCCATTGATTTCATTGAAAAAAGTGCTGCTCAAAATTCAGTCGTTCTAGCGAAAAGGCCGCCCCATGCGGGTTTGGAGGTGTTGCGCAGCAGGTTAGTCACAAAGTTATCCACAGAATCTGTGCGTCTTTGCCGACATCGAAACAAGGCGCGTGACGATGGTGGGCTCAGTGGATAATCGCCGCGCATTTGCAGTCTACGGACCGGAGGAATTTCTTGTTTTCCATCATAGTTGCCGCGGGTTGGCCCATTTGGCCTTTGCTCGCCTGTTCAGTTGTTGCGCTCGCGCTGGTTATAGAACGTTTCACGAGTCTGAAGACCGTGAAGGTGCTGCCGCCGAAGCTGCTCGACGAAACCATCACCGTGTCGCACGGCGCCATTCCGGGGCCCGACGTGGTGACCAAGCTGGAACGCAACTCGATGCTCGGCCAGGTGCTGGCCGCCGGCCTGCGCGCGTTGAACGCCAATCCGCGCTGCACCGAAGACGACCTGCGCGCCGCCATGGAAGCCTCGGGCCGCACCGTGGCGCACAAGCTGGAGCGCTACCTCCCCGCGCTGGCCACCATCGCCTCGGCCGCGCCGCTGCTGGGTCTGCTGGGCACGGTGATCGGCATGATCGAGATCTTCGGCTCGCAGTCGCCGGTCAACGGCGCGGTGGGCGCGGGCAACCCGGCGCAGCTGGCGCACGGCATCTCGATTGCGCTGTACAACACTGCCTTCGGCCTGATCGTGGCAATTCCCACACTGATCTTCTGGCGCTACTTTCGCACCCGCGTCGACGAGTACCTGCTGAACCTCGAGCTCTCGGGTGAACGTTTTGCCCGCCACCTGAACGCCCTGCGCAAATGATGGCCCGCACGCTTGCCACTGCGTGTGCTGCGCGGACCGGCGGAGGATTGTCATGACCCGCGGCCGCATGCAGTTCCGCCACGGCGCGCGCGACGAGCCCGAGATCAACCTGATCCCGTTCATCGACGTGCTGCTGGTGATCCTGATCTTCTTGATGCTGTCGACCACCTACAGCAAGTTCACGGAAATGCAGCTGCGGCTGCCGACGGCGGACGTCGATGCACAGCGCGACTACCCCAAGGAAGTGATCGTGTCGGTGTCGGCCGACGGCCGTTACGCGATCAACAAGACCGCTTTGCCCGACCGCAGCGTGGAGACCGTGGCGGCCGCACTTGCCGCCGCAGCTACTGGCGGCAAGGACAGCGTGGTGATCATCAGCGCCGACGCCACCAGCCCGCACCAGGCGGTGGTGACGGTCATGGAGGCCGCACGCCGCGCCGGCTTGATGCAGATCACCTTCGCGGCACAGTCGACGGCGCAAGCCGGACGCTGAGTGCCTGCTTCCGAAGGCCACAGCAACACCGGCGCGCCTTCTTCGGCCTCGCGGCTGCAGAGCGCATGGTTGCGGCGCGGCCCGCTGGCCTGCGTGCTGTGGCCGCTGTCGCTGCTGTATGGCGCGATCTTCGCCCTGCGGGGCCTGCTGTACCGGCTCGAATGGCTTCGGGCCGAACACGTGCCGGTGCCGGTGATCGTGGTCGGCAACGTGATCGCGGGTGGCGCGGGCAAGACGCCGGTGGTCATGGCCGTCGTGCAGCACCTGCGTGCGCGCGGGCTGCAGGTGGGCGTGGTGTCGCGCGGCTACGGGCGGCGCACCGACGACTGCCGTGAAGTGCTCGCCGACAGCGATCCGCTCGACGTGGGCGATGAACCCGCGCTGATTCATCGCGTTACCCAGGCGCCCGTGTTCGTGGCGCGCAGGCGCATCGAGTCGGCGCGCGCATTGCTCGCCAGGCATCCGGCCACGCAAGTCATCGTCAGCGACGACGGGCTGCAACACCTGTCGCTGGCGCGCGATATCGAAATCTGCGTGTTCGACGATCGAGGCATCGGCAATGGCTGGCGCTTGCCTGCCGGCCCGTTGCGCGAAGCCTGGCCGCGCCCGGTCGACCTGGTGCTGCACAGCGGAGCGCACCCTGCCTTCGCCGGCGGCTACACCGCCACGCGCCAGCTCGCCCCGGAGGCGCTGACCCAGGACGGTCGCCACATCCCGCTGAGCACCCTGGGCGGTCAACCCCTGATCGCGCTGGCGGCCATCGCGCGGCCCGAAGCCTTCTTCGAGATGCTGCGCGCGCGCGGCCTCACGTTGGCCGAGACCATCGCCCTGCCCGATCACCATGATTTCAGCGATTGGCAGCAGCCTTCCACCGCCGGGCGAACGCTGGTCTGCACGGAGAAGGACGCCGTCAAGTTGTGGCGCAAAGCGCCCGCTGCGCTGGCCGTGCCGCTGGCATTCACGCCCTCTGCGGAATTCTTCAACGCGCTCGACGCAAAGTTATCATCGCTCGATGGATACCAAGCTGCTTGAACTGCTCGTCTGCCCCGTCACCAAGGGTCCGTTGACCTGGAACCCCGAGAAGCAGGAGCTCTGCTCGCGCAGCGCGCGCCTCGCCTACCCAGTGCGCGATGGCATCCCCGTGCTGCTGGAAAACGAAGCACGCACGCTGTCCGACGAAGAGCTCGGGCTGTGAGCTTCACCGTTCTGGTGCCAGCGCGGCTGGCGTCGACACGGCTCCCCAACAAACCCCTGGCCGACATCGCCGGCGTGCCGATGGTGGTGCGCGTGGCGCAGCGTGCCAGCGAATCGGGCGCGGCGCGCGTGGTCGTTGCGGGCGACGACCCTTCCATCATTTCGGCTTGCAGGGCACATGGCGTCGAGGCCATCCTGACCCGGCAAGACCATCCGAGCGGTACCGACCGGCTGGCCGAAGCCTGCGAGCAACTCGGTCTGGACGGCGACGACATCGTGGTGAACGTGCAGGGCGACGAGCCTTTGATCGACCCCGCCCTGATCGACGCGGTCGCGGCCACGCTGGCCTCCCATGCCGAAGCCGCCATGAGCACCGCCGCGCACGAAATCGATTCCATCACCGACTTCATGAACCCGAACGTGGTGAAGGCCGTGCTCGACGCGCAAGGCAACGCGATGTACTTCAGCCGCGCCCCGGTGCCGTGGTGGCGCGACGGCTCCGCCCATGGGGCGGCACCCACCGTGCTGCCCACGCCGGCGCCGCTGCGCCACATCGGCATCTACGGTTATCGCGCTGGCTTCGTGCGCAGCTTTCCGTCGCTGCCGCCGGCGCCTGTCGAGGCCACGGAAGCGCTGGAACAGCTGCGTGCGCTGTGGCACGGCCATCGCATTGCGGTGCATGTGAGCCACGTTGCGCCCGGTCCGGGCATCGACACGCCCGAAGACCTTGCGCGGGTGCGCGCCGTCTTCGCCGCCAACTCCAGGGGCTGAAAAGGCCGTGTCACCTGCGGGAAGCGCGGAGATTTCGTCGAGGACACGCATGCTATCCTCGAAGCAATTCCGCCTTGCCCAGCCCTGGGGCCGACGCTGGGTGCGACACAAAATCTAAGAACCGTCCGAGGACACCATGAGACTAATTTTGCTGGGCGCGCCCGGGGCGGGCAAAGGCACGCAAGCGGCCTTCATCTGCCAGAAATACAGCATCCCCCAGATCTCGACCGGCGACATGCTGCGCGCCGCCGTCAAGGCGGGGACGCCGCTGGGGCTGCAGGCCAAGGCCGTCATGGATGCGGGTGCACTGGTCAGCGATGACCTGATCATCAATCTGGTGAAGGAACGCATTGCGCAGGCCGATTGCGGCAGCGGCTTCCTGTTCGACGGCTTCCCGCGCACCATTCCTCAGGCCGACGCCATGAAGGCGGCCGGCGTGAAGCTCGACTACGTGCTCGAGATCGATGTGCCCTTCAGCGACATCATCGAGCGCATGAGCGGTCGGCGCTCGCACCCGGCTTCGGGACGCACCTACCACGTCAAGTTCAATCCGCCCAAGGTGGAAGGCAAGGACGACGTGACCGGTGAGGAACTGATCCAGCGCGAAGACGACAAGGAAGAAACCGTGCGCAAGCGGCTGGACGTGTACAGCCAGCAGACGCGTCCGCTGGTGGACTACTACTCGGCCTGGGCCAATACCGACCCAGCCGCCGCGCCCAAGTACCGCGCCATCAAGGGCGTGGGCACGGTCGATGAAATCACGCAGCGTGCGCTGGCCGCACTGAGCAACTGATTTCGCAGCCGCCCTTTCACAGGGCGGCTTTTTTATTCCCCGAGCAGTTCCAGCATCAGCGCGATGCGCGCCTTCACCGGCGTCAGAGCGCCCGCATCGCGCAACTGCTCGCCTGCCTTGGGCAGGATCCTTCCGCTCATGCAACGCGTCGCGCGGACCACCGAAATTCCCGCGGCTTGCGCCTTCAGCGCCGCCTCTTCCAACGCGTGATGCACCGTGCCATTGCCGGTGGTTGCGAGCACCAGGCCCCGCAAGGGATCAAGGACGGCCGCGCTCATGAGCGCATCGATCACCGCGCCGCTCGCGCCCGCATGGCTCATGACGATCTCCACGCGCGGCCACGTCACCGCGCCCGCGCCGACGGGTTTCGACGCCTGCGATCCGCCGCCTTCGGGCCATGAGCGCACAAGGCGCACGTCCCCTTCTTCCACATAGCCGAGCGGCCCCGCGTCGCCCGAGCCGAAAGCGTCGAGCCGATAGGTGTGCGTTTTCTGGATGTCCACCGCGCTGTGGACCGTGCCGGCACATACCACCGTCACGCCCTGCGCACCCTTGGTTGCGGCCACGCTGATGGCGTCGCGCACGTTCTGCGGTCCGTCCGGTGCCAGCGCCGTTGCAGGGCGCATCGCGCAGGTCAGCACCACCGGTTTGGCCGCTGCGAGCACCGAGTGCAGGAAGAACGCCGTCTCCTCCAGCGTGTCGGTGCCATGCGTGATGACCACGCCCGCCACGTCGGGCTGCGCCAGCCAATGCGCGCAGCGCTGCGCGAGTTGCCGCCATATCTCGAAGGACATGTCTTTGCTGTCCACCTGCGCCACCTGCTCCGCCACCAGCGTCACGCCAGTCGGAGCATCGATGCCGCCCAACAGGTCGGCCACGCCCACCTGCCCGGCCGTGTAGCCGATGTTGTCGCCGCTGCTGGCGGCCTTGCCGGCGATGGTGCCGCCAGTGCCCAGAACCACCACGCGTTGCACTTCAGCTGAAAAGGAATTGACCATGACTTGTCAACTTTTAAAAACTGGTTAAAAATACAGGTACTGGATATCTAGCCAGTGCCGCAAGGAACCACATATGCAGTTCGCAGTGAAGCTTACAGCCCGCCAGCAGCAGATCCTGGACTTGATCCAGAGTGCCATCGCCCGCACCGGCGCCCCACCCACGCGCGCCGAAATCGCCAACGAGCTGGGGTTCAAGTCGGCCAATGCCGCCGAAGAACACCTGCAGGCGCTGGCGCGCAAGGGTGTCATCGAGCTGGTGAGCGGCACCTCGCGCGGCATTCGCCTCAAGGGCGACGCCCTGCGCTCGCTCACTGAAACGCGCCACCGCGAAGGCGGCCAGTTCTCGCTGTCGCTGCCCGGCATGGCCCAGCTGGCACTGCCGCTCATCGGCCGCGTTGCCGCCGGCTCGCCTATCCTGGCGCAAGAGCATGTCGACAAGACCTACTACGTCGAGAACACGCTGTTCCAGCGCCAGCCCGACTACCTGCTGAAGGTGCGCGGCATGTCGATGCGCGACGCCGGCATCATGGACGGCGACCTGCTCGCCGTGCAGGCCACCAAGGAAGCGCGCAACGGCCAGATCGTGGTCGCGCGCCTGGGCGAAGAGGTGACGGTGAAGCGCCTGAAGCGCAACAAGCTGGTCATCGAGCTGCACGCCGAGAACCCTGACTACCCGACCATCATCGTCCAGCCCGGCGAGCCTTTCGAAATCGAAGGCCTTGCGGTCGGCCTCATCCGCAACACCATGCTGATGTAGGCCTCGCGGCCTGCTGGCAGCAGCACTCATCCGGCCGCGACAGGTGGCGGGCGTATGGCGCAAAGTCGTCATCACCCTGTCGCGGCCGATTCAAGAAATCCTGCCTGTGTTCAACCTCATACTTTTTTGGAGTTCACATGGGAATCGCCCTTCTCGCCATTGCTGATTTCTGGATGCCGCTGCAGTCGCTGGCCAACCGCCTGATCCCGACGCGCAGGCCCCACGCCAGGGACCATCTCGACGCCAACGACAGCTCCGCAGGTCTTCGCTACGTTGCCGTGCGCCCCGCCTGCACCACCCGCGCTGGCGGCATCACCGCAACGCCCGCGGTGGCCACGGCACCCGCACGCCCGCTGCGCGTGGTTCGCGTGGTCGACGGCAAGGGCCAGCAGCGCAACGACCGCGTCGTGATCTCCGGTCGCATGGCGGACGTGTGTGCCGAACTCGACCGCCTGGCCGCACTCGAAACCGCCGAGATCATGGCCACGGCCCACCGCTCGACGCGGCTGCACTGACGCAAACGCCCAGGAAGCCCTGCGGAAGCGGGCCCGAAAGCCGCCCGGGCCTGGGTATCCAAACGTTCACCGCTGCGACATGGCGATGGTGCGAGGCACAATGGCACGCCATGAACATTGTGATCCTCGACGATTACCAGGACGCCGTGCGCAAGCTGCGCTGCGCCGCCAAGCTGGACGCGTACGCGGCCAAGGTCTATACCAACACGGTGAAGGGCATCGGGCAGTTGTCGGTTCGTCTCAAGGACGCAGACGTGATCGTGCTGATTCGCGAGCGCTCGCAGATCTCGCGTCAGCTCATTGAAAAGCTGCCCAAGCTCAAACTCATTTCGCAGACCGGGCGCATTGCCGGCCACATCGACGTGGCCGCATGCACGGAACGCGGCGTAGCGGTGGCAGAGGGCTCGGGCTCTCCGCAGGCGCCGGCTGAACTCACGTGGGCACTCATCATGTCCGCGATGCGACGGCTGCCGCAGTACATCAGCAACCTCAAGCACGGTGCCTGGCAACAGTCGGGGCTCAAGTCGGCGTCGATGCCGCCGAACTTCGGGCTGGGCTCGGTGCTCAAGGGCAAGACGCTGTGCATTTGGGGCTATGGCCGCATCGGCCAGCTCGTGGCGCGCTACGGGCAGGCGTTTGGCATGCAGGTCGTTATTTGGGGGCGTGAGGCCAGTTGCGCCAAGGCGCGCTCCGACGGGTTCCAAGTGGCCCAGAACCGCCATGAATTCTTTGCCGCGGCCGACGTGCTGTCTGTGCACCTGCGGCTCAATGACGAGACCAACGGCCTCATCACGCTCGAAGACCTGTCCCGCATGAAGCCCACGGCGCTGTTCGTGAACACGTCGCGCGCCGAACTGGTCGAGGCCGACGCGCTGCTTGCCGCCCTCAACCGTGGCCGCCCCGGCCTGGCCGCCATTGACGTGTTCGAGAGCGAACCGCCGCTGCAAGGCCATGCGCTGCTGCGGCTGGAAAACTGCATCTGCACGCCGCACATCGGCTATGTGGAGCAGGAGAGCTACGAGAGCTACTTCGGCCAGGCTTTCGACAACGTCGTGAGCTACATCAACGGCAACCCCACCAACATCGTGAACCCCGGCGCGCTGCAGGTCCGTCGGTGAGCCTGCCTGCGCCGCGGCGCGCGGCGCAAGGCGCACCAAAAAGCGCATCCAATAGCGCACTTTGGGCGCTCCTCGCCGGCAATTTCGTGATTGGCACCGGCGTGATGGTGGTGCCCGGCACGCTCAACGAAATCAGCAGTTCGCTGTCGATCAGCGTGGCCACCTCGGGCCAGTTGATCACGGCCGCCGCGGTGGTGATGTGCATCGGTGCACCGCTGCTGGCCGCTGCGGTCGCGGGCTGGGACCGCCGCCGGCTGCTGGCCCTCACCATGCTGTGGTACGCCGCCGGGCATGCGCTTTCGGCGCTGATGCCGAGCTTTGGCGCACTGCTTCCGGTGCGCATGCTCACGGTCATTGCACCGGCCATCTTCACGCCACAGGCGGCGGCCTGCGCCGGCCTGCTGGTGCCGCCCGAGCAGCGCGGGCGTGCGGTGACCTTCGTCTTTCTGGGCTGGTCGATGGCCTCGGTGCTGGGCCTGCCCATCGGCGCATTGATTGGCGGATACCTGGGCTGGCGCATGGCCTTCATGGCCATCGCGTTCTTGAGTGTCGCCAGCGCGACATCGATCTGGCTGACCATGCCCAACGCCGTCCGCCCCGTCGCGCTCACAGCCGCGGCCTGGTCGCGCGTGCTGCGCAGCCCGGTGCTGATGGGCATCGTCACGGTCACCGCGCTACAGGGCACCGGGCAGTTCGTGCTGTCGAGCTATTTCGGCCCGATCCTCAAGCAGAGCTACGGCGCGGACGCCACCACGCTGAGCCTGATCTGGGCGCTGTTCGGCGTCTTCGGCCTGCTCGGCAACATGCTCGTGAGCCGCTTCATCGACCGCATCGGCGCCGGGCGGATGGTGCTGGTGACCACCGCGTTGATCACGCTGAGCCTGCTGCTGTGGCCGCTGGCCTCCACGCTCGCCTGGCTGGCCGTGGTGCTGGTGCCCTGGGGGTTGGGCTGCTTCGCCACCAATTCGGCGCAGCAGGCCCGCCTGGTGGGCCTGGCACCCACCCTGGCGCCAGGCTCGGTGGCATTGAACAGCTCCGGCATCTACACGGGCCAGGCCGTGGGTGCGGCGCTCGGCGGTTGGCTGCTGGCCAACGACGCGGCCGCCTGGATGAGCTGGGTCGGCTTTGGCGTGCTGATGGTGGCCATGGTGCTCAGCGTGGCCATCGACCGCAGCGGGCGGCCCGGCTGATCGGCCATCGACCTCCGAGGGCTGAAAACATGCCCCCGCGTAAAACCCGTCACGCCCCCTGCGCGCGGGACTGCAAAATCGAAGCCTTCGCCAGCACCCTTGCGGCAGCCGCATCAACGCCTGCGCGGCAGGCCCGGACACCACTCAACCATTGAAACCCTCCAGCACATGACAGTGAACTACACCCGAACAGGCGTCGTCGGCGCCGGCGCCATGGGTCGCGGCATCGCGCAGATTGCCGTACAGGCCGGCAGCGACGTGCTGCTGCTCGACAGCTTTGCGGGCGCCGCCGAGCGCGGCCGCGAGGCCCTCGTCGCCCAGTGGAACAAGCTGCACGAAAAGAACAAGATCGACGCCGCCACGCGCGACCTGTACATCGCCCGCGTGAAGGCCGTCGATTCGGCCCAGGCGCTGGCCGGCTGCGACCTGGTGGTCGAGGCGGTCGTCGAAGACCTGGAAGTCAAGCGCGCGCTGTTCCGCGAACTCGAAGGCATCGTGGCCGAGACCGCCACGCTGGTCACCAACACCTCGTCGCTGTCGGTCACGGCCATTGCGGCCGGCCTGAAGCGCCCCGAGCGCTTCGCGGGCTTTCACTTCTTCAACCCGGTGCCGCTGATGAAGGTGGTCGAGGTGGTGGCGGGCTTCAAGACCGCGCCCGAGGTCTGCACCCAACTGGCCGGCTACGCCAAACAGATGGGCCACAGCGCAGTGCAGGCGCAGGACACGCCAGGCTTCATCGTCAACCACGCGGGCCGCGGCTACGGCACCGAGGCGCTGCGCATCGTGGGCGAAGGCGTGGCCGACTTCGTCACCATCGACCGCATCCTGAAAGACCAGGCCGGCTTTCGCCTGGGCCCGTTCGAGCTGCTGGACCTGACCGCGCTCGACGTGTCGCACCCGGTGATGGAGTCGATCTACCACCAGTACTTTGAAGAGCCGCGCTTTCGCCCAAGTGTGATCACCGCGCAGCGCCTGGCCGCCGGCGCACTGGGCCGCAAGACCGGCGAAGGCTTCTACCGCTACACCGACGGCGTGATGCAGCAGACGCCCGAGGCCGCGCCTCCGGTGGTCGAGGGCAGCCCTTCGGTGTGGGTGTCGCCGCGCGCCGCGCGCCGTGCCGAACTGCTGCGCCTGGTGAACACGCTGGGCGCGCAGATCGACAGCGGCGCCACGCCCGCCGCGCATTCGCTGATTCTGGTTGCGCCGCTGGGCTTCGACGTGACCACGGTGGCCGCGGTCGAGCGCCTGGACGCCACGCGCACCGTGGGCATCGACATGCTGATCGACGACGCCGCCACCAAGCGCCGCGTGCTCGCCACCAACCCGGCCACGCGCCGCGACATGCGCGACATGGCGCATGCCCTGTTCGCACGCGACGGCAAGGCCGTGAGCGTGATCCGCGACAGCGGCGGCTTCGTCACGCAGCGCGTGATCGGCGCCATCGTCAACATTGCCGCCGACATGTGCCAGCAGCGCGTGTGCACGCCGGGCGACCTGGAAACGGCCGTGCAACTGGGCCTGGGCTATCCGCGCGGCCCGCTCGCCATGGGCAACCTCTACGGCCCGACCAACATGCTGGAGGTGCTGTTCAACCTGCAGACGGTGTACGGCGACCCGCGCTATCGCCCGAGCCCGTGGCTGCGCCGCCGCGGCGCACTCGGCCTGAGCCTGCTGCACGAAGAAGAATGAACACGCCATGACCGCTGAACTCAAGAGCACCAGCGAAGGTAGCACCATGGTGCTGACCATCGCCAACCCGACCCAGCGCAATGCACTGGGCCCCGAGATCTACGCCGCGGGCATCGAGGCGCTCAACGGCGCCGAGGGCAGCGCGGAGATCCGCAGCGTGGTCATCGTGGGCGAAGGCGCATGGTTCTGCGCCGGCGGCTCGCTGCAGCGGTTGCTGGCCAACCGCCAGCTCGACCGTTCGGTGCAGGCCGAGAGCATCGAGGGCCTGCACAACTGGATCGATTCGATCCGCACCTTTCCCAAGCCGATCATTGCGGCGGTCGAAGGCGCGGCCGCGGGCGCGGGCTTCTCGCTTGCGCTGGCCTGCGACTTCGTGGTGGCGGCACGCGACGCGGTGTTTGCCGCCTCGTACAGCAACGTGGCGCTGTCGCCCGACGGCGGCCTGAGCTGGCACCTCGGCAGGCAGCTGCCACGCCAGTTGGCCAGCGAATGGCTCATGAACGGCGAGCGCATCGACGCGGCCCGGCTGCACGCGCTGGGCCTGGTCAACGAGCTCACGGAAAGCGGCCAGGCACTGGCCGGCGCGCTGGCGCTGGCCACCAAGCTGAACGCGCGCGCGCCCAACTCGCTTGCGAGCATCAAGGAGCTGCTGAGCGATGCGCGTGGCGCCACGCTCACGTCGCAGTTGTCGCAGGAGCGCGACCACTTCGTGCGCAACCTGCACCATGCGAACGCGGGCATCGGCATTGCCGCGTTCCTCGACAAGAAGCCACCGCAGTACGAGTGACGCCGCGCTGCGTCGCTCCCGTGACACCCCCCAGCTTTTCAGTCGCCGAGAGGACAGACCAATGGACGACCCCATTCTTACTATCGAAGAACGTGAAGCGATCAACAGTGGTCGCTGGTTTTCTTCCCTATCTCCATCGCTACGGCACGACATCCTCCGATGCGCCTTTGTCAAACGCTACAAGGACGGCGACCTGATCGCTGCCCGCGGCGACCCGCCCGAACACTGGATTGCCTGCGCCAAGGGCGCGGTGCGCGTGAGTTCGACGGCCGTCTCGGGCAAGCAGGTGACGCTGACCTACGTGGAGCCGGGCATCTGGTTCGGCGACGTGGCAATGTTCGACGGGGACCGGCGCACGCACGACGCCTATGCGCATGGCGACAGCACCATCCTGTGCGTGGCGCGGGGCGACTTCCACAAGATCCTGGCCGCGCACGTGGAGCTCTACGAAGCGCTGATGCGCCTGCAGGCACGCCGCATCCGCACGCTGTTCGGTCTGGTGGAAGACCTCAACACCCTGCCCTTGCGCGCGCGCCTGGCCAAGCAGCTGATTCACCTCGTGCGCAGCTACGGCGTGCCCAACCTGGACGATGGCAGCCAGACGCGCATCGGGCTGCAGCTGGCGCAGGAAGAACTGGCGCAACTGCTGGGCGCATCGCGCCAGCGGGTGAACCAGGAACTCAAGACCATGGAGCGCGAGGGCACGATCCGCATCGAACCGGCCGGGCTGGTGGTGCTCGATCGGGCGGGCCTCATGCGCGTCTCGGAAACCGAAAGCTAGAACACTGACATGAGCCAGGACTTCTCCAACTTCATCGGCACCCGTGCCGTCTCGCAACAGCATGCCTTCGACGTCGACACGCTCGCAGCCTGGCTTGAGAAGAACCTCGACGGGTTCAAGGGGCCGCTGACAGTAGAGATGTTCAAGGGCGGGCAGTCGAACCCGACCTACAAGCTGATCACGCCGTCGCAAAGCTACGTGATGCGCGCCAAGCCGGGCCCGGTCGCCAAGCTGCTGCCCTCGGCGCATGCGGTGGAACGCGAATTCAAGGTGATGCGCGGGCTGGCCGGCACCGACGTGCCGGTGCCGCGCATGCACTGCCTGTGCGAGGACGAAGGCATCATCGGCCGCGCGTTCTACGTGATGGAGTTCATGCAGGGCCGCGTGCTGTGGGACCAGTCGTTGCCCGGCTTCAGCAACGCCGAGCGCGCGGCCTACTACGACGAGATGAACCGCGTGATTGCCGCACTGCACACGGTCGACTTTGCTGCCCGCGGCCTGGCCGACTACGGCAAGCCGGGCAACTACTTCGACCGCCAGATCGGCCGCTGGAGCAAGCAGTACAAGGCTTCGGCGGATGGCGCCGGCGAGCTGTCGCAGCCCATCGATGCCATGGAGCGGCTGATCGACTGGCTGCCCACCCACATGCCGGCGAGCGCACGTGACGAGAGCAAGGTGTCCATCGTTCATGGCGACTACCGCCTGGACAACGTGATGTTCCATGCCACCGAGCCGCGCATCATCGCGGTGCTCGACTGGGAGCTTTCCACGCTGGGCCACCCGCTCGCGGACTTCAGCTACCACTGCATGTCGTGGCACATGCCGCCCACCACGGGGCGCGGCATCGGCGGCGTGGACCTTGTGTCGCTCGGCATTCCGACCGAGAGCGAATACATCCGCCGCTATTGCGAGCGCACCCGCATCAGCACGCCCGAGGCGCTGGCGCCCGACTGGAACTTCTACCAGGCCTACAACCTGTTCCGCATGGCCGCGATCCTGCAAGGCATTGCCAAACGGGTCGAGGCCGGCACCGCATCGAGCGAGCAAGCCGTGGCTTCGGCACGCGGCGCACGGCCCATGGCCGACATGGCCTGGCAGTTTGCCCAGAAGGCGTAACGGCCTCCCACCCACACCGGACCCACACAGGACCTACAAGGAGACACAAGATGGACTTCGAATACTCGGCCAAGACCAAAGATCTGCAGAAACGCGTCAAGGCGTTCATGGACGACAACATCTACCCGGCCGAGGCCGAGTACAGCGCTGAGCTGGCGGCCAACACCGTCGCCGGCAAGCGCTGGACCGCGCTGAAGACGGTGGAGAAGGTCAAGGAAAAGGCCAAGGCCCAGGGCCTGTGGAACCTGTTTCTTCCGGTCGACAGCGCCTCGGCCTCCGGCTACGCCGGCGCGGGTCTGACCAACCAGGAATACGCACCGCTGGCCGAAATCATGGGCGCGGTGCCATGGGCCAGCGAAGCCTTCAACTGCTCGGCGCCCGACACCGGCAACATGGAGACCATTGCGCGCTACGGCTCGGAAGAAATCAAGGCCCGCTGGCTCAAGCCACTGCTGGAAGGCCAGATTCGCTCGGCCTTCGCAATGACCGAGCCCGATGTGGCTTCGAGTGACGCCACCAACATTGCCACGCGCATCGAGCGCCAGGGCGACGAGTACGTGATCAACGGCCACAAATGGTGGATTTCCGGTGCGGCCGACCCGCGCTGCGCGGTCTTCATCACCATGGGCAAGACCGATCCCGACGCACCGCGCCATTCGCAGCAGAGCATGGTCATCGTGCCGGCGGACGCCAAGGGCATTCGCATCGTGCGCCCGCTCAACGTGATGGGCTACGACGACGCGCCGCACGGCCACGTGGAGATGCACTTCGAGAACGTGCGCGTTCCCGTCGACAACATTCTTCTGGGCGAAGGCCGTGGCTTTGAAATCGCGCAAGGCCGCCTTGGCCCCGGACGCATTCACCACTGCATGCGCCTGATCGGCCTGGCCGAGCGCGCGCTCGAGCTGATGTGCAAGCGCGCTTCGTCGCGCGTCGCCTTCGGCAAGACCGTGGCCTCGCAAACCGTGACGCAGGAGCGCATTGCCGAAGCCCGCTGCAAGATCGACATGGCCCGCCTGCTCACGCTGAAGGCCGCCTGGCTGATGGACGTGGCCGGCAACAAGGTCGCGAAGAACGAGATCGCCATGATCAAGGTGGTTGCACCCTCGATGGCCTGCCAGGTGATCGACTGGGCTATGCAAGTGCACGGTGGCGGCGGCATGTGCGACGACTTCCCGCTGGCAGCCGCCTACGCCGGCGCGCGCACGCTGCGCTTCGCAGACGGCCCGGACGAAGTGCACCGCAACGCGATCGCCAAGTGGGAGCTGGGCAAGTACGCGCCCGGCAAGGCTGACGCCGAGATGCCGGTGACGCGCTCCTGATTCTTGAATTGCGCCCTCTCCCCTCGGGGATGTACAGGGGATAGGGCTGGAACAAGGGCCGACGGCGATCAATTCGCCCCGGCCCTTTTCTATTTCAGAGCTTCTTGTGCAGAAAGAGCGCGTGGCCGAAAGCCGGGTCAAGCTGGTAGCCCGCGAAGCCCTCGCGCTCGTAGCTGCGCAGCGCGGGCGCATTGCCCGACAGCACTTCGAGCGTGAGCTTGCAGGCGCCCCGATTGCGCGCCTCCTGCTCGACCAGGGCAAACATCTTCTGCGCCACACGCTGTCCGCGGTGGCTGGCCAGCACCACCACGTCGTGCACGTTCACCAGCGGCTTGCAGGCGAAGGTCGAGAAGCCCTCGATGCAGTTGATCAGGCCGACCGGCTGCTCGCCCTCGTACGCGACCACGCTGAAGGCCTGTGGCCGCGCCGCCAGCGCCTCGGGCAGGCCCTGCAGCACGGCCGCATCGAGCGGTGTGCCGCCGCCTGCGGGGTCGCGTGCGTACCCGTCGAGCAGGTCGACCAGCGCAGCGGCCTGCGCCGCGTTGCGGTAGTCGACCATGCGAACGTCGATCTGCGTCATTGCGCAGGCTTCAACAGGGCCGCAAGGCGCTGCGCGCAGGACTCGGCCTGCGCCGCGTCACGCGCCTCCACCATCACGCGCACCAGCGGCTCTGTGCCGCTTGCACGAATCAGCACGCGGCCTGCGTCGCCCAGTTCGGCCTCGATGCGTTCGGTTTCGCTGGCCAGCGCCTGGTTGTCCTTCCAGTTTTGGTCAGGCGAGATGCGCACGTTGATCAACGTCTGCGGGAACAGCGTGACGCCTTCGAGCAGCTGTGCCACCGTCTTGCCGCTGCGCACGCAGGCCTGCAACACCTGCAGCGCGCTCACGATGCCATCGCCCGTGGTGTGGCGGTCGAGCGCCAGCAGGTGGCCGGAGCCCTCGCCGCCCAGGATCCAGCCGCGCTTGTCGAGCTCTTCGAGCACGTAGCGGTCGCCGACCTTGGCGCGCACAAACTCGATGCCCTGCTTGCGCAGCGCGACCTCGACGGCCTTGTTCGTCATGAGCGTGCCGACCACGCCCACCGGCTTCTCGCCGCGCGCCATGCGCTCGGCCACCATGAGGTAGAGCAATTCGTCGCCGTTGAACAGGCGCCCGTCGGCGTCGACCAGTTGCAGGCGGTCGGCATCGCCATCGAGCGCAATGCCGTAGTCGGCCTTCTGCGCGGTCACCTCGGCAACCAGCGCTTCGGGATGGGTCGCGCCAAAGCCCTTGTTGATGTTCAACCCGTTCGGCGACACGCCGATGCTGATCACTTCCGCGCCCAGTTCGTGGAACACGTTGGGCGCCACCTGGTAGGCCGCGCCGTGGGCGGCGTCGACCACCAGCTTCATGTCGCGCAGCGTCAGGTCGTTGGCGAAAGTGCTCTTGCAGAACTCGATGTAGCGGCCGGCCGCATCGTCCAGTCGGCGAGCCTTGCCGAGGTTGGCCGAATCGACCCACACCGGTGCTTCTTCCAGCACGGCCTCGACCGCGAGCTCCCAGGCGTCGTCGAGCTTGGTGCCCTGGGCGCTGAAGAACTTGATGCCGTTGTCGGGGTACGGGTTGTGGCTTGCGCTGATTACCACGCCAAGGCTGGCGCGCTGGGCACGCGTGAGGTACGCCACGCCGGGCGTGGGCAGCGGGCCGAGCAGCACCACGTCGACCCCAGCCGAGTTGAAGCCCGACTCCAGCGCCGACTCCAGCATGTAGCCCGAAATGCGGGTGTCCTTGCCGATCAGCACCGTCGGGCGAGCCTGGGTCTTCTTGAGCACGCGGCCCACCGCATGCGCCAGGCGCAGCACAAAGTCGGGGGTGATCGGGGACTGGCCGACCGTGCCACGGATGCCGTCGGTGCCGAAATATTTGCGGGTCATGGTTGTTCTGTCTGTTTTTGTTGAATTTGTGTTTCCTGGCCCTTCATGGCGCGCCATACCGCAAGGGCGGCCACGGTGTCGCGCACGTCGTGCACACGCACCACGGCCGCGCCACGGTCCACGGCCAGCACCGCCGCGGCCACGCTAGGCACGATGCGCTCCCCCGCCACCTCGATGCCAGTGACCGCACCAATCGACGACTTGCGCGACCAGCCCAGCAACAACGGCAGGCCACCCGCGAGCAGTTCGCGCTGGCGCGCCAGCAAGGCGAAATTCTGTGTCACGGTCTTGCCGAAGCCGACGCCAGGGTCGAGCGCGATCCGTGAAAAATCAACGCCCTGTGCCTGCAGCAACTGCAGCTGTTCGGCGAGGAACGCGAGCACCTCGGGAACGACATCGCCGGCCATCGGCACGGTCTGCATCGTCTGCGGGTCGCGATGCATGTGCATCAGACAGATGCCGCACGAAGGATGCGCTGCGACGGCTTCGCGCGCGCCCGGTTGGCGCAGCGCCCAGATGTCGTTCACGATGTCCGCGCCCAGGTCGAGCACCGCGCGCATGACCTCGGGCTTGTACGTGTCGACGGAGATCGGCACGTTCAGCTTCACCGCCTCACGCACCACGGGCACGACGCGCGCCAGCTCGTAGTCGAGCAGCACCGCGGGGCTGCCGGGGCGGGTCGATTCACCGCCGATGTCCAGAATGTCGGCGCCCTGCGCCAGCAACTGCTCGCAATGCTTCAGCGCCGCCTGGGTCGAGGCGTGGGCACCGCCGTCGGAGAAAGAGTCGGGCGTGACATTGACGATGCCCATCACGCGCGGCTGCGCGAGATCGATGCGAAAACGCGAGGTCTGCCAGACCGCGGCCGGGGCCACCCTTGCGCCATGAAAAACGGGGCCAGAGGCCCCGTTGTTGTGCGATGTCGATGCCACCTCAGGCTGCAGTGGGCGCCGGGTCAGGGTTGACCGCCGGCGTGCCGCCGCTGCCACCACTGCCCGAAGGCGGGATGCGCGGCGTCCAGTCCTTGGGCGGGCGCGGTGCGCGGCCCGCCATGATGTCGTCGAGCTGTTCGCTGTCGATGGTTTCCCATTCAAGCAGCGCCTTGGCCATGGCGTGCATCTTGTCGCTGTTCGCTTCGATCAGGCTGCGCGCCAGAGCGTACTGCTCGTCGATGATGCGGCGCACTTCGCCGTCGACCTTTTCCATGGTCTGCTCGCTCATGGTGGTCGTCTTGGTGACCGAGCGGCCCAGGAACACTTCGCCTTCGTTCTCTGCGTAGACCATCGGACCCAGCGCGTCGGTCATGCCGTAACGCGTGACCATGTCGCGGGCGATGGATGTCGCACGCTCGAAGTCGTTGCTGGCGCCGGTGGTCATCTGGTGCATGAACACTTCTTCGGCGATACGGCCACCGAACAGCATGCTGATCTGGTTGAGCATGAACTCGCGGTCGAAGCTGTAGCGGTCTTGCGCCGGCAGGCTCATCGTTACGCCAAGGGCGCGGCCACGTGGAATGATCGTCACCTTGTGGACCGGGTCGCACTTGGGCAGCAGCTTGCCGATGAGGGCGTGGCCAGACTCGTGGTAGGCCGTGTTGCGGCGCTCTTCCTCGGGCATGACCATGCTCTTGCGCTCGGGGCCCATGAAGATCTTGTCCTTGGCCTTCTCGAAGTCCTGCATTTCGACCACGCGCGCATTGCGGCGGGCGGCCATCAGGGCAGCTTCATTGCACAGGTTGGCCAGGTCGGCACCGGACATGCCGGGCGTGCCGCGGGCGATGACGCTCGGGTTCACGTCCTGGCCCAATGGGACCTTGCGCATGTGCACACCGAGGATCTGTTCGCGGCCGCGAATGTCGGGCAGCGTGACATACACCTGGCGGTCGAAACGACCCGGGCGCAGCAGTGCGGCATCCAGGATGTCCGGGCGGTTGGTGGCAGCCACCACGATCACGCCAAGGTTGGTTTCGAAACCGTCCATCTCGACCAGCATCTGGTTCAAGGTTTGTTCGCGTTCGTCGTTGCCGCCGCCCAGACCAGCGCCGCGCTGACGACCCACTGCATCGATTTCGTCGATGAAGATGATGCAGGGCGCGTTCTTCTTGGCGTTCTCGAACATGTCGCGCACACGGGCCGCGCCCACGCCGACGAACATTTCAACGAAGTCGGAGCCGGAGATCGAGAAGAAAGGCACCTTTGCTTCGCCGGCAATCGACTTGGCCAGCAGGGTCTTGCCGGTACCGGGAGGGCCGACCAGCAACAAGCCGCGGGGAATGCGGCCGCCGAGCTTCTGGAAGCGCTGCGGGTCCTTCAGGAAGTCGACGACTTCACGGACCTCTTCTTTCGCCTCGTCGCAACCTGCGACGTCGGCGAAAGTAACCGTGTTGTTGTTCTCGTCCATCATGCGGGCCTTGCTCTTGCCGAAGCTGAACGCCCCGCCCTTGCCGCCGCCCTGCATCTGCCGCATGAAGTAGATCCACACGCCGATCAGCAGCAGCATCGGGCCCCAGCTGACCAGCAGCGTCATGAGGAGCGAGCCCTCTTCACGCGGCTTGACGTCGAACTTGACGTTGTGGTCGATCAGGTCGCCCACCAGACCGCGGTCGAGCACCGTGGCGGTCGTGCGGATCTTGCGGTCGTCATTGGTGACAGCGACGATCTCGCCGCCGCCAGCGCCTTCGGGAATGATGGCGCTCTTGACCTGGTTGTTCCGGACCTGGTCCAGAAACTCGGAGTAGCTGACTGCGCCAGACCCGACGCCGCCGCGGGTGTCGAACTGTTTGAAAACAGTAAACAACACCATGGCAATGACGAGCCATACGGCAACTTTAGAAAACCACTGATTGTTCAAACGAAGCTCCAGTCGAAAGCGCGTGACGAGGATATGAAAAACGCGCTATGGGTACGCAATTGCGCCCCATTTTAGGCTTTTCAAGCTGCGAAAAGCGGGCATTTCCCTAATGCAGCCATAGGCTGACAGGGGTTTGCGCCCTGGGAGCACCCTTTGCAAACGTTATTCGGCAAGGTATCAAGCCGTATCCAGGGCCTTCAGGCCCATTCCCACGAGGAAAGTTTCAGACGATTTGTCGCGCGACGCCTTGGGTTTGAAGGGCTTCACGGTGCGGAAGTTTGCCTTGAAGAGCTTCACCAGGTCGTCGTAGCCGCTCCCGTGGAACAGCTTGGCCACCAGCGCGCCCTCAGGTTTGAGGTGGTTCTGCGCGAAATCGATGGCCAGCTCGATCAGGTGCGCAACGCGGGCCGCATCGGCGGAACTGATGCCCGACAGGTTGGGCGCCATGTCCGAGACGACCAGATCGGCCTTTCGGCCTGCCAGCACCACCAGCAACTGTTGCAAAAGCGCGTCTTCGCGAAAGTCGCCCTGCAGGAAGGTCACGCCCTCGATGGGGTCCATGGGCAACATGTCCAGCGCGACGATGGTGCCGTTCAGCGAACCGGCTGCTGCGCCGTCGGGCGACATGCGCCGGCGCAGGTACTGGCTCCACGCACCCGGCGTGGAGCCGAGGTCCACCACCAGCTGGCCCGGCTTGACCAGCCCCAGCGACTCGTCCATTTCCTTGAGTTTGTAGGCGGCGCGTGCCCGATATCCCTCTCGCGCGGCGAGCTTTACGTAGGGGTCGTTGATATGGTCGTGAAGCCACGCTTTATTGACTTTTTTGCTTTTGGCTTTGGTGCTCATGAGGTTCTTCGTGTACGCGTCGATAATACGGGGATGTCCGCCATTCAACTTACCCCTGCCGAGCGCAAGGTGCACCGCGCCGAAGCTCATCACCTGGATCCGATCGTCATGGTCGGCGGAGATGGGCTCACCCCTGCCGTAAAAAAAGAAGCCGACGCGGCGCTGAAGGCCCATGGCCTGATCAAGATCCGCGTTTTCTCCGACGATCGCCTCGCCCGCGACGCCATGCTGCGCGAGCTGGCCGACGAACTCGACGCCGCCCCGATCCAGCACATCGGCAAGCTGCTGGTGCTGTGGCGCCCGATTCCTGAAAAAGAGCGTGTGGTCGACGAAGACCGCATGCCCGGCCCGCGTGACGTAAAAATCGTCAAGTACAGCAAGCGCGGTGGCCAGCGCCCCGAAATCAAAACCCTTCGCGTGCTCGGCAACCAACGCCTCACCCCGGGCGGCAACATCAAGCGCGCCAAGGCCAAACGACCGCTGTCGGCCAAGAAGCGCAACCAGGCAGACTGAGCTTGGCGGCAGTGCAAGGCGCCCAGCGCCATATCCTTTGCATGAAATGGGGCACGAAATACGGCCCCGAATACGTCAACCGGCTCTACGCGATGGTCCGCCGCAATCTGCGCGGCGACTTCAAGTTCGTGTGCCTGACCGACGACGGCAACGGCATTCACCCCGAGGTGACGTGCCTGCCGATTCCATCGCTCAACCTGCAGCTGGCCCCCGGCCAGCGCGATGGCGCCTGGAAGAAGCTCACCACCTTCGAGCAGGACCTGCACGGCCTGCGCGGCACCGCCCTCTTCCTGGACCTCGACGTGGTCGTTGTGGGCAGCCTGGACGCCTTCTTCGAGCAACCCGGTGAGTTCCTGATCATTCACGACTACGCACGCCCCTGGCGGCGCGAGCGGATCACAGGCAATTCGTCGGTCTATCGCTTCGAGCTGGGGGCGCATGCCGACGTGCTGGCGTACTTCCGCGCCAACATGGACAAGGTGCAGTCGGACTACCGCAACGAGCAGGCCTACCTGTCGGATGTGCTCCACAAGCAGGGCAAGCTGGCTTATTGGCCCGAGGCCTGGTGCCCGAGCTTTAAGTACAACGGCATTCCGACCTGGCCGACCAACTACTGGGAAGAGCCTTTCGTGCCCGAGGATGCCCGCATCATGGTGTTCCATGGCGAGTGCAATCCGCCGGACGCGCTGGCGGGGCGCCGCAACCGCGCCTTCCGGTACATCCGGCCGGCGACCTGGGTCGCCAAATACTGGAAAGAGTAAGAACGAGAGGTGGCGCAGCCATTGGCGGCTGCAGCCTCTGCCGTTCAGTCCGGCTTGCGCGCGCCCATCCGCCAGAGCAGCACGCCGGCACACACCCACTGCACCAGGTACATGCCGCTTCCCACGGCATGCCACAGCTTGAGGTTGTCGCGTGCCACGATGCGCGGTGCCACGGCGTACTGCTGGAGCAAAGCCAACAGCAGCGCGCCCAGGATGAGGAACATGGCGGTCATGACAAAGCCGTGCATGCCTTCGTCCGCCTTGGCCCTGAAATGAACCAGCAGGATCAGCCCGCAGCCGATCGCAATCCAGCTCTGCGCCTCGAACAACTGAGCGGCAAAGTTGCCCGCCACCGACGGGTTGCCGAGCCGTGCAAACAGCATAGGCACCACGAGAAAGCCGATCGTGGTGAGGCTGCCCCACCAGAAGGCGGCCAGCATCAACGCAACGCGGTCTTTCATCGCTGCAGCATCACAGGTAGCGAACGGCCACGATCTCGTAGCGCTTCAGGCCGCCCGGGGCCTGCACTTCGGCCGTGTCGCCCTCTTCCTTGCCGATGAGCGCGCGTGCAATCGGGCTGGAGATGTTGATGAGGCCGAGCTTCAAATCGGCTTCGTCTTCGCCCACGATCTGGTACTTCACGGACTCGCCCGATTCTTCTTCCTCGAGCTCGACGGTCGAGCCGAAGACGATCTTGCCGCCCGCATCGAGCTCGCTCGGATCGATGATCTGCGCGGCCGAGAGCTTGCCTTCGACTTCCTGGATCCGGCCTTCGATGAAGCCCTGGCGGTCCTTGGCAACTTCGTACTCGGCGTTTTCGCTCAGGTCGCCCTGCGCGCGCGCTTCGGAAATTGCGTTGATGACCCAGGGACGGTCCACCGTCTTGAGCTGGTGCAGTTCGGCGCGCAATTTTTCAGCGCCGCGCTTGGTGACAGGAACAGTTGCCATGTTGTTGTTTCTCCATAAAGCGAAACCGCCGAACGCTGCCGTTCGGCGGTCGAGTGAGGGACAGGATCAGACGAGTGTGCGTCCGGTCAGCCGGCTCAGGATGGCGAGCGGGCTCGAGTCGGGATTGTATTGCTTCGATGCAGCCAGATGAAGCGTCTGCTCGAGCATGTACTGGCCCGCCATGACGGCGTGCGAGGTCTGGTCGGAGAAGCACACCCACACCGAACCCGGCGGGAACTTGGCGGTTTCCTGCGGTGAGCTTTCCTGATACGCCAGGTCCGACTTCATGCCGTCGTGCAGCTGCAGCATCAGGTGGTCGTACTCGCTGCGGAACGACTTCGTCACACGCAAGGCGCGCAGCAACTTGGCCTGCCAGCGCACATACGGCTTGGCACGCGGCAGGAAGCACTTGGCGATGTCCTCGAAAGGCTCGCCCACGCGCCACACGCGAGGCGCATCGTCAGGGTTCACATTGGTAAACACACGCAGGATGCGTTCGCCGTAGTTGGGCCGCGACGGGAACGCGTCGACATGCAGCCGGCGATCGTCCGCGCGCCAAGACTGCACCCGCGTCTCGACCTGTGCCGGCCTGTAGCTGGTGGGCGCGAGGCGCAAGGCCGACGTGTAGTGCGGCAGCAGCCCGTGAACGAGCTGCGTGGCTTGCGCCCGGAAGCGCCCTACCATCGCCGCCGCCGTGCTCTGCACCGCCTCGTCGCCGATAGCGCCCTTGAGCTTGCCGTTGGCGTCGAGGCTGATGTTGCGCACGTCGGGCGACAACAGGCTGGGCGTCAGCAGGCTGCGTTCTTCAGGCCGCAGCTCGAAGCCCAGGCGCGGAAAGTACAGCACCTTGCCCGCTTCGAGCTCGGCGATCCACGCCGCGTTGGGCGTGGCCGCGCTCCAGTCCGTCAGGTCCAGTTCGACGAGCTGCGTTTGCATGGCGACGTTCAGGCGATGGCCGCCAGTTGCGCGTGCATCTCCTGCACCGAGATCACGCCCAGCTCGTCCATGAAGCCCATGCCTTCGACCGCCGCTTCGGCGCCAAAGATGGTGGTGAACGTGGTCACGCGAGCCAGCAGCGCCGACGTGCGGATCTGCCGCGAATCGGTGATCGCGTTGCGGCGTTCTTCCACCGTGTTGATGACCAGCGCAATTTCGTGGTTCTTGATCATGTCCACGATGTGCGGGCGGCCTTCGGTCACCTTGTTCACCGTCACGCATTCGATGCCGGCCGCGCTGATGGCGGCGGCCGTGCCCTTGGTCGCGGTCAGCACAAAGCCGAGCTTGACCAGGCCACGCGCCACTTCCACCGCACGCGCCTTGTCGTTGTTCTTCACTGAGATGAAGACCTTGCCCGACTTGGGCAGCAGCGTGCCCGCGCCGATCTGCGATTTCACGAAAGCTTCGCCGAAGGTCTTGCCCACGCCCATCACTTCGCCAGTCGACTTCATCTCGGGGCCGAGGATGGTGTCCACGCCCGGGAACTTGACGAACGGGAACACGGCCTCCTTCACGCTGAAGTACGGCGGTGTCACTTCCTTGGTCACGCCCTGCGACGCCAGCGACTGGCCGGCCATGCAGCGTGCCGCCACCTTGGCCAGCTGGATGCCGGTGGCCTTGCTCACGAAGGGCACAGTGCGGGAGGCTCGCGGGTTCACTTCGAGCACGTAGATGACGTCCTTGCCGTCCTTCTGCTGAATCGCGAATTGCACGTTCATCAGACCGACCACGTTCAGCGCGGCCGCCATGGCGGCGCTCTGGCGTTTCAGCTCGGCGATGGTGTCTGCGTTCAGGCTGTAGGGCGGCAGCGAGCAGGCGGAGTCGCCCGAGTGCACGCCGGCCTGTTCGATGTGTTCCATGACGCCGCCGATCAGCGTGCCGCCTTCGGCGTCGCGGATGCAGTCGACGTCGCATTCCACGGCGTCATTCAAAAAGCGGTCGAGCAGCACCGGCGAGTCGTTGCTCACCTTGACCGCTTCGCGCATGTAGCGCTCGAGGTCGCGCTGCTCATGCACGATTTCCATCGCGCGGCCGCCGAGCACGTAGCTCGGGCGCACCACCAGCGGGTAGCCGAGGGCCGCAGCCTTTTCGAGCGCTTCGGGTTCGGTGCGCGCGGTGGCGTTCGGCGGCTGGCGCAGGCCCAGCTCGTGCAGCAGCTTCTGGAAGCGCTCGCGGTCTTCGGCCGCGTCGATCATGTCGGGCGAGGTGCCGATGATCGGCACGCCGTTGGCTTCGAGGTCGAGCGCGAGCTTCAAAGGCGTCTGGCCACCGTACTGCACGATCACGCCAAGGGGCTTTTCCTTGTCGACGATTTCGAGCACGTCTTCCAGCGTGAGCGGCTCGAAGTACAGGCGGTCGGACGTGTCGTAGTCGGTCGACACGGTCTCGGGGTTGCAGTTGACCATGATGGTCTCGTAGCCGTCTTCACGCATGGCGAGGGCGGCGTGCACGCAGCAGTAGTCGAACTCGATGCCCTGGCCAATGCGGTTGGGACCGCCGCCGAGCACCATGATCTTCTTCTTGTCGGTCGGGTCGGCTTCGCACTCGTCCTCGTAGGTCGAGTACATGTAGGCCGTGTTGGTCGCAAACTCGGCCGCGCAGGTGTCCACGCGCTTGTAGACCGGGCGCACGCCCAGGGCGCGGCGCTTCTCGCGAATGGCCGTGTCGGTGGTCTTGAGCTGCCTGGCAAGGCGGCGGTCGGAGAAACCCTTTTTCTTCAGCGCGAGCAGCGTGTCCTTGTCGATGTCGTCCAGCGACTTGGTTTCCAGTTCGAGTTCGATCTTCACGATCTCTTCGATCTGCACCAGGAACCACGGGTCGATCTTGGTCAGCGCAAACACTTCGTCCACGCTCAGGCCCATGGCAAAGGCATCGCCGACGTACCAGATGCGCTCGGGGCCGGGCTCGCCCAGTTCCTTTTCGAGCACTTCGCGGTCTTGCGTCTTCTCGTTCAGGCCGTCCACGCCTACTTCGAGGCCGCGCAGGGCCTTCTGGAACGATTCCTGGAAGGTGCGGCCCATGGCCATCACCTCGCCCACCGACTTCATCTGCGTCGTGAGACGCGAGTCGGCCTGCGGAAATTTCTCGAAGGCGAAACGCGGGATCTTGGTGACCACATAGTCGATCGACGGCTCGAACGACGCGGGGGTTGCACCGCCGGTGATTTCGTTGCGCAGCTCGTCGAGCGTGTAGCCCACGGCCAGCTTGGCCGCGACCTTGGCAATCGGGAAACCCGTGGCCTTGGAGGCCAGCGCGGACGAACGCGACACGCGCGGGTTCATCTCGATGACGACCATGCGGCCGTCCTTCGGGTTGATGGAGAACTGCACGTTGGAGCCGCCGGTGTCCACGCCGATTTCGCGCAGCACGGCCAGCGAGGCGTTGCGCAGGATCTGGTATTCCTTGTCGCTCAGCGTCTGCGCGGGGGCCACGGTGATCGAGTCGCCGGTGTGCACGCCCATCGGGTCGAGGTTTTCGATCGAGCAGACGATGATGCAGTTGTCGGCCTTGTCGCGCACGACCTCCATCTCGTACTCTTTCCAGCCGAGCAGCGATTCTTCGATCAGCAGCTCGTTGGTCGGCGAGGCTTCGATGCCGCGCTTGCAGATGGTCTCGAATTCGTCCGGGTTGTAGGCAATGCCGCCACCGGTGCCGCCGAGCGTGAAGCTGGGACGAATCACGGTCGGGAAGCCGAGCGTCTTCTGTACGACCCAGGCTTCGTCCATGGTGTGCGCGATGCCCGAGCGGGCCGAACCAAGGCCGATCTTGGTCATCGCGTCCTTGAACTTCAGGCGGTCTTCGGCCTTGTCGATGGCCTCGGGCGTGGCGCCGATCAGCTCCACGGCCTTGCCGGTGGCTGCGCCCGTGTACTTGTCGAGCACGCCGTTGCGCCACAGGTCCAGCGCGCAGTTCAGCGCGGTCTGGCCACCCATGGTCGGCAGGATGGCGTCGGGGCGTTCCTTGGCGATGATCTTTTCAACCGTCTGCCAGGTGATGGGCTCGATGTAGGTGACGTCGGCCGTGGCCGGGTCGGTCATGATCGTCGCGGGGTTGCTGTTGATCAGAATGACCTTGTAGCCCTCTTCGCGCAGTGCCTTGCAGGCTTGCACGCCGGAGTAGTCGAACTCGCAGGCCTGGCCGATGATGATCGGGCCGGCGCCGATAATGAGGATCGATTTGAGGTCTGTGCGCTTAGGCATTCTCTTTCTCCGTCTTTTCCGTCTTGTGCTTTTCCATGAGTGCCGTGAACCGATCGAACAGGTACCCGATGTCGTGCGGGCCCGGCGAGGCTTCCGGGTGACCCTGGAAGCAGAACGCGGGCTTGTCGGTGCGCGCCAGGCCCTGCAGCGTGTTGTCGAACAGGCTGATATGGGTGGGACGCAGGGTGGCCGGCAGCGACTTCTCGTCGACCGCAAAGCCATGGTTCTGGCTGGTGATGCTTACGCGGCCGTTGTCCAGGTCTTTCACCGGATGGTTCGCGCCGTGGTGGCCGAACTTCATCTTGAAGGTCTTGGCACCCGAGGCGAGCGCCATGATCTGGTGGCCCAGGCAGATGCCGAAGGTCGGAATGCCGGTTTCGATCAGCTCCTTGACGGCGCTGATGGCGTAGTCGCAAGGCTGCGGGTCGCCGGGGCCGTTGGCCAGGAAGATGCCGTCGGGCTTGAGCTTGAGCACGTCGGCCGCGGGCGTTTGCGCCGGCACCACCGTGATGCGCGCGCCGCGCTGCGCGATCATGCGCAAAATGTTCTTCTTGACGCCGTAGTCGAACGCAACCACGTGGAACTTGGGCGTGATCTGCACGCCGTAGCCCGCGCCCAGCTTCCACTCGGTTTCGGTCCACTCGTAGGTCTGCGTGACCGACACCACCTTGGCCAGGTCGAGGCCGGCCATGCTCGGCGCGGCCTTGGCGGCGGCGATGGCCTTGTCGATCAAAGCCTGCGTCACGGCCTCGCCTTGCGCCAGGCCCCGGATGCAGCCGTTCTGCGCGCCGTGGGTGCGCAAATGGCGCGTGAGCTTGCGGGTGTCGATGTTCGCAATGGCCACCGTGTTGCCGGACACGAGGTACTCGGTCAGTGTGGCGGTCTTGCGGAAGTTGGACGCAACGAGGGGCAGGTCCTTGATGATCAGCCCGGCGGCATGGATCTTGTCGGCTTCGATGTCTTCCCCGTTGACGCCGTAGTTGCCGATGTGCGGATACGTGAGGGTCACGATCTGCTGGCAGTAGCTGGGGTCGGTGAGGATTTCCTGGTAACCGGTCATGGCGGTGTTGAACACCACCTCACCGGTCGTGGAGCCGGCGGCTCCGATCGAGCTGCCTTGAAAGACCGTGCCGTCTGCGAGCGCCAGTATGGCGGGCGGGAAGTTTCCCTTGAGTGACAAAAGCACTGGGTTCTCCGAATGGTTACGGTCGCCCGGAGCCCCAGGCGCGTGGCCTGCGGACTGCTGCTTAAGGGGATTTTGGCGTTGAAGGCGGCCGGGCGACGCTATTGCGAGTAAGCCCCCGATTGTAGCTCGGTCTGAGTGTGTTATTTGAGCTGCAATGCCGCGCCGCTCGCGTGAAGGCAGATGGCGGCGGCGGCCGCCACGTTGAGCGACTCCTCGCCGCCCGGCTGCGCAATGCGGATGTGGTGCGTGGCACGCGCTTCGAGCGCGGCCGACACGCCCTGCCCTTCGTGGCCCATCAGCCAGGCGCAGGGATGCGGCAGCTCGGCATTGTGGAGCCAGTCGCCGCGGTGCGAGCTGGTGGCGACCAGCGGCACCCGCAGCGCGTCGAGCGCCTTGGCGTCCACACCCTCGATCAGCCGCAGGCCAAAATGGGCGCCCATGCCGGCGCGCAGCACCTTCGGCGCCCACAGCGCGGCCGTGCCCTTGAGCGCGATCACCTGGGTGAAACCGAACGCCGCTGCGCTGCGCAGGATAGAGCCCGCGTTGCCCGCGTCCTGCAGGCGGTCGAGCACCACTGTGGGCGCGTCGGGCAGCAGCTCGGGGCGGGATGGAAGGTCGAGTACGAAGCCCACCTGCGCGGGCGACTCCAGGCCGCTGGCGCCGCGCAGCAAGTCGTCGCTGACCACTACCGTTTTGATAGCACCATGCGACCATTCGGCAGGCGCATCAGGCCAAAAAGACTCTGAAAACACGGCCATCGCCGGCTTCACGCCGCGCGCCAGCGCAGCGCGGCACAGGTGGTCGCCTTCGAGCCAGATACGGCCCAGCTTGCGGTAAGCGCCCGGGTCTTGCGCCAACTTGCGCAGGTCCTTGAGCAGCGGGTTGTCGCGCGAGCTGATGTGGCTTGCGCCGGTGTCGGAGGTCATGGGGGTCAGGGCGCCGCGCGCAGGTCGAGCACGGTCTCGGCGGTGACGATCACCACCACGGGCTGCACGGCGGGCTGCAAGGCGGGCTGCAAGGCGTCCACGGGCAGCATCACGCTCAGCACGCCACCGGTGCGGGCCAGCGCCGCGGCCACCGGACTGAACGAGCGGCGGTGATGCACGCAGGCGCCATGGCGCTGCAGCGCCTCCAGGTGCTCCCGCGTGCCGTAACCCTTGTGTCCGGCAAAGCCGTAGTGCGGAAATTCGGTGTGCAGTTGCTCGCAGAGCCGATCGCGGTGCACCTTCGCCAAAATCGACGCGGCCGAAATCGCCTTCACGCGCGAATCGCCCTTGACGATCGCCTCGGCCAGCACGTCGAGCGTGGGCAGGCGGTTGCCGTCGACCAGCACCTTCACCGGCTTCAGCCGCAGCCCTTCGACCGCGCGCCGCATGGCGATCATGGTGGCCTGCAGGATGTTGTGGGTGTCGATTTCTTCGACGGTGGCCTGCGCAATGGAGCAGCACAGCGCCTTGGCCAGAATCTGGTCGTACAGGCGTTCGCGCTGCAATGCGGTGAGGGTTTTGGAGTCGGCCAGGCCGGGGATCGGCCGCAGGTCGTCGAGAATCACCGCGGCCGCCACCACAGGGCCGGCCAGCGGCCCGCGGCCGGCTTCGTCCACGCCCGCCATCAGGCCCGGTGCATCCCACACCAGCGCGGCCTGCTCAGCCTTCAAGAACTTTCTGGATCGCATCGGCGCAAAGTGTCGGCGTATCGCGCTGCAATTGCACATGCAGCTCTGAAAATTTTTGTTGCAGCGCCTGCGTCTTCTCGGGCGCATCGAGCCAGGCCAGCGTGGCCTGGGCCAGCGCCTCGGGCGTGGCGGCCTCCTGCAGCAACTCAGGCACCACGAAGTCGCGGCACAGGATGTTGGGCAGGCCCACCCAGGGCTGCAACTGCTTGCGCTGCATGAGGCGCCACGACAGCCCGTTCATGTTGTACGCGATGACCATCGGCCGCTTGAACAGCGCCGCCTCCAGCGTGGCCGTGCCGCTGGCGATCAGCGTGGCGTCGCAGGCGGCCAGGGCGGCATGCGACTGGCCGTCGAGCAGCGTCACGCGCCCGGTCATGCCGCTGGCCTGCAGCAGGACCTCGACTTCGGCACGCAGGCCCGGAAGAACCGGCGCCACGAATTGAATGCCGGGCCGCTGCTTCTGCATGAGCGCGGCGGCGGCAAACAAGCGCGCGGCCAGGTAGCGCACTTCGGAGCGGCGGCTGCCAGGCAGCAACGCGACGACCTGCGCGTCGGGCGACAGACCAATGGCGGCGCGAGCGGCGGCGCGGTCGGGCGTCATCGGGATCACGTTGGCCAGCGGATGGCCCACGTAGCTGCCCGCCACGCCGTGCTCGGCCAGCAATGCCGGCTCGAACGGAAAGATGCACAGCACATGGTCAGCGGCGGCGCGGACCTTCTCAATGCGCTCCGGGCGCCAGGCCCAGATCGACGGGCAGATGAAGTGCACCGTCTTCATGCCGCGGCTGCGCAGGCCGGCTTCTAGGTCGAGGTTGAAATCGGGCGCGTCGACGCCGATGAACAGCTCGGGCCATTCGCGCAACAGCCGCGCCTTCAATTGGCGCCGGATGCCGGCGATCTCGGCGTAGTGCCGCAGCACCTCGACATAGCCGCGCACCGCGAGCTTTTCTTGCGGCCACCAACTCTGCAAGCCATGGGCCAGCATGCGGGGACCGCCGATACCGACGGTTTCAAGGCCGGGCCAACGGGCTTGCAGCCCGTCGAGCAGCAGGCCGGCGAGCAGGTCGCCGGACGCTTCGCCAGCGACCAGCGCGAACCGTCGCTGTGCGTCCTTCTGCATCGCCGTCACGTCAGCGCGCGATGCCGCGTGTCGAGCTGGCGAGGAAGGCGTCCATCAGCGCAACGTCGCCGGCAGCCTCCGGCATCTCGGCGGCGAGCGCGGCAATGCCGGCACGCGCCTCGTCGAGCGTCTTGTTCTGGCGATACAGCAGCCGGTGCATCTGCTTCACTGCGGCAAGCCGCTGCGCGGAAAAGTCGCGCCGGCGCAGACCGACGACGTTGAAGCCGCGCACCGCGAGGGGATTGCCGTCCACCAGCATGAAAGGCGGCACGTCTTGTGTAACCGCACTTGCGAAACCAAGCATTGCATGAGCGCCGACAGATACGAACTGGTGGATGCCGGTGAGACCGCCGACCGTGACCCAGTCCGCCAGATGCACGTGCCCAGCCAGCGTAGTGTTGTTGGACAGCGTCGTGTGGTTGTCGACCTGGCAGTCGTGCGCGATGTGCGTGTACGCCATGATCCAGTTGTCGTGCCCCACGCGCGTCACGCCCCCTGCCCCCGGCACGCCGAGGTTGAAGGTGCAGAACTCGCGAATCACGTTGCGGTCGCCAATGACCAGCTCGGTCGGCTCGCCCGCGTACTTCTTGTCCTGCGGAATCGCGCCCAGGGACGAGAACTGGAAGATCTTGTTGTCGCGCCCGATGGCCGTGCGCCCTTCGATCACGCAATGCGCGCCGATGGTGGTGCCCGCGCCCACACGCACATGCGGGCCGATCACGGTATACGGGCCGACCGACACCGAGGCGTCGAGCTCGGCCTGGGGGTCGACGAGTGCTGTCGAATGAACCTGGGTCATGCCTTGTGTTGACTGCGGCCGGATCAGTTGATCTGGCGCATCGCGCACATCAGCGTCGCTTCGCAGGCGAGTTCGCTGCCCACCAGCGCACGGCCCTTGAACTTGGAAATGCCCGCCTTCATGCGTTCGATTTCGACTTCGAGCGTCAGCTGGTCACCAGGCTCCACCGGGCGCTTGAAACGCGCGCCATCGATGGCGGCAAAGTAGTAGACCGTGTTGTCGTCCGGCACGATGTCCAGCGAATGGAACGACAGCAGCGCCGCGGCCTGCGCCATGGCTTCGAGCATCAGCACGCCCGGCATCACCGGACGGTGCGGAAAGTGGCCGTTGAAAAACGGTTCGTTCATCGTCACGTTCTTGAGCGCGGTGATGCGCTTGCCCTTTTCCATGTCCAGCACGCGGTCCACCAGCAGAAACGGGTAGCGGTGAGGCAGGAGCTTGAGAATTTGGTGGATGTCGAGCGCTATCGCTGGCTTGGTCATGATGTTCTGTTCCTGCATCGTCGTCATTTTTTCGAGGGAGCCTTCTCCAGCGCCTTCAGTCGTTCGCGCAGGCTGTGCAACTGCTTGAGCGTTGCCGCATTTTTTTCCCAGCTCGCATTGTCATCGATGGGAAACATGCCGGTGTATTGACCGGCCTTGTGGATCGAACGGGTAACCGTGGTGGCGGCGGACACGTGCACGCCGTCGGCCACCGTCAGGTGGCCCAGCACGATGGCGCCCCCGCCAAAGGTGCAGTTGGCACCAATGATGGCGCTGCCGGCCACACCGACGCAGCCCGCCATGGCGGTGTTCTTGCCGACGTGCACGTTGTGGCCGATCTGAATCAGGTTGTCGAGCTTCACGCCGTCCTCGATGACGGTGTCGTCAAGCGCGCCGCGGTCGATGCAGGTGTTGGCGCCAATCTCGACGTCGTTGCCGATGCGTACCGCGCCCAACTGCTCGATCTTGATCCACTGCCCCTGATGCAGCGCAAGTCCGAAGCCGTCCGCACCGATGACCACGCCCGGGTGCAAGAGGCAACGCTCGCCGATGACGCAGTCTTCGCTCACCGTCACGCGCGACTTCAGGACCGTGCCCGCACCGATGCGCGCGCCCCGCTCCACCACGCACAGCGCGCCGATGCGCGCCGTCGGGTCGACCTGCGCTTCGACATGAATCACCGCGCTGGGATGCACCAGGTCAGCCTCCGGGCGCGCGTGCTGCGCCTTCCAGAGCTGCGTCAGACGAGCAAAGTAAACGTAGGGGTCGGGCGTCACGATGTACGCCCCACGCGCGGCAGCCGCCTCGCGCATGGCGGGCGACACGATGACGCAAGCGGCTTTCGAGGCCGCCAGTTCCTGCTGGTATTTGGGATGGCTCAGGAAGCTCAGCGCATCGGGCTGTGCATTCTGCAGCGGCGCCAGCCGCGCGATGGACAGCGCCGCATCGCCATGAAGCTCACCCCCAAGGGCGTCAACAACGGCTCCGAGCTGCAATGACACGCCGGCTCCCGGCGTTACTTGCCGGCCGCAGGCGCAGAAGAGCTGACCGACGCGTTCAGCGCCTTGATCACCTTGTCGGTGATGTCGTGCTTCGGGTTGATGTAGATCGCTTCCTGCAGGATGGCGTCGTACTTTTCAGTCTCAGCTACCTGCTTCACCACGCGGTTGGCGCGCTCGTAGACCTGCTGGAGCTCTTCGTTCTTGCGCGCGTTGAGGTCTTCCTGGAACTCACGACGCTTGCGCTGGAAGTCTCGGTCCTGGTCGACGAGACCGCGCTGGCGGGTGACACGCTGGCTTTCCGACAGGGTCGGCGCTTCGCGCTCGAACTTCTCGGAAGCCGCTTTCAGCGCATCGCCCTGGCCGGTCAGTTCTTTCTCGCGCTTCAGGAACTCGGCCTCGAGCTTGGCTTGCGCCGCCTTGGCCGGCTGTGCTTCACGCAATACACGGTCGGGATTCACGAAACCGATGCGAAAGGTTTCCTGGGCCTGCGCGGGCGCCGAAGCGAGTACGAAGGCGGGAATCAACAACGCGCCGGCCGCGGCGCGAATCAAATTCTTCATTTAGAAAGACGTTCCGATCTGGAATTGGAGGCGCTGAATTCTATCCTTCGGGATGGTGATGAACCCGGTGCTCGGGTCGACCACTTCCTTCTGGGACTTGATGGGGAAGGCATAGGCCAGGCGCAGCGGACCCAGCGGCGAGATCCAGCTGACGCCCAGACCCACCGAAGCACGCAGCTTCTTCTCTGCCTTCCACTGCTCGTCGGTCAGGCCGGCAGCGCGCGAACCGAACACGTTGCCGACGTCGAAGAAGCCATACAGGCGCAGCGTGCGGTCGTTGCCAGCGCCGGGGAACGGCGTGCTCAGCTCGGCATTGAAGATCGCCTTCTTGGTGCCGCCGATGGCCGCGCCTTCGGTCTGACCGAACAGCGGCAGGTCGCGCGGACCGAGCGAGTTCTGCTCGAAACCACGGATCGAGCCGAGGCCGCCCGCGTAGAAATTCTTGAAGATCGGGTAGACCTTGTCGCCCAGCGCCTTGGCATAGCCAACTTCGCCGTTGATCGAGAAGGTGTACTGCTTGTTGATTGCGAAGAACTGCTGGTACTGGTAGTTCGTCTTGAAGTACTTCATGTCGCCGGCAGCACCCACTTCGAGGTTGGCACGCTGCAGACGGCCGGTGGTCGGAATCAGCGCGCTGTCGCGGCTGTCGCGGCCCCAGCCCACGCTCAATGGGACACCCCAGACGCTCTTCTGATTGCAACCGGTCACCAGAATGCCGGTCGGGTCCTTCTGGCACTGGAAGTAGTTCAGGTAGGACGGCGGCGTGGTCAGCCCGGAGAATGCCGTCGAGCTGTTCGCGTCGAACGCGTAGCGCTCGAGGCCGATACCGAAGAAGACCGTGTCGACTTCGCTGAACGGCACGCCGAAGCGAATCGACCCACCCTGGTTCACCAGCTTGTAGTCGCCGTCGATCGACGACGAGTACGGACGCGTGGTGGTGTGGTACAGGCTGATCGTGCGCGAGATGCCGTCCTGCGTGAAGTACGGGTCGGTGGTGGTCAGCGACAACGTGCGGTTGTACTTGCTGGTGTTGACCTGCACGCCCAGGAAGTTACCCGAGCCGAACACGTTTTCCTGCGAGATGCCGAAGGTCAGCGCAACCTTTTCGGCGCTCGAGTAGCCAGCACCCAGTTGCAGGCTGCCGGTGGGCTTTTCGGCCACGTTGACGGTCAGGTCGACCTGGTCGGGCGAACCTGGGACCTCCTGCGTATCGACGTTCACCTCGGTGAAGAAGCCCAGGCGATCCACGCGGTCGCGCGAGAGCTTGATCTTGTCGCCGTCGTACCAGGAGGCTTCGAACTGGCGGAATTCGCGGCGAATGACTTCGTCGCGCGTCTTGTTGTTGCCGCCCACGGACACTTTGCGCACGTACACGCGGCGCGCCGGTTCGGCCTGCAGCGTCAGCGCCACGCGGTTGTTGACGCGGTCAATTTCCGGGCGCGCCTGCACGCGTGCGAACGCATAGCCGAAGGTGCCGAAATAATCGTTGAAGGCCTTGGTGGTCTCGGTGACCTGCTCACCGTTGTACGGCTCGCCCGGCTTGATGGTGATCAGCGACTTGAAGTCGTCGTCACGCCCGAGGTAGTTGCCGTCGAGCTTGACGCTCGACACCACGAACTTCTCGCCTTCGGTGATGTTGACCGTCACCGTCAGGTCCTTGCGATCCGGCGAAATGGCGACCTGGGTCGAATCGATGCGGAACTCGAGGTAGCCACGCGTGATGTAGTACGAGCGCAGGGTTTCGAGGTCGGCGTTGAGCTTGGCGCGCGAGTACTGGTTCGACTTGGTGTACCAGCTCATGAAGCCGCCACTGTCCTGGTCGAACAGGCTCAGCAGCGTGGATTCGCTGAAGGCCTTGCTGCCGACCACGTGCACTTCGCGGATGCGTGCCGAGTCGCCTTCGGTGACGGTGAACGTCAGGTTGACGCGGTTGCGCTCGATGGGCGTGACGGTGGTCACGACCTGCGCGTTGTAGAGGCTGCGGCTCACGTACTGGCGCTTGAGCTCTTGCTCGGCGCGGTCGGCCAGGGCCTTGTCGTACGGGCGGCCGTCGGTCAGACCGACTTCGCGCAAGGCTTTTTGCAGTGCGGCCTTGTCGAATTCCTTGGTGCCGACAAAGTCGACGTCGGCGATGGTGGGACGCTCTTCGACGATCACCACCAGCACGTTGCCGTTCACGTCGATACGCACATCCTTGAACAACCCCAGGTCGAACAGCGCACGGATGGCGGCCGAACCGCGCTCGTCGCTGTAGGTATCGCCCACACGCAGAGGCAGCGACGCGAAGATCGTGCCGGCTTCGACGCGTTGGAGGCCTTCGACGCGAATGTCGCGCACCGTGAAAGGCTCGACGGCCCAGGCTGCAGTGGCCGCGAGCGCACTGACAACCACCGCGGCAACGCTACGCAGGCGAAAGCGACTGAAGTTTTTGTTCATCTGTGAATTGAGCCGGCACGGAAAGGGCCGGCAGAAAGTTAACCAAAGAGCCGCGTGACGTCGTTGAAGAGTGCGACCGACATCATGACCAGCAGCAGGGCAACACCCCCGCGCTGAAGCCGTTCCATCCAGGCGTCAGAGACGCTCTTGCCGGTCAGGCCCTCCCAAAGATAATACATCAGGTGCCCCCCATCGAGGACTGGCAGCGGCATGAGATTGAGCACGCCCAGGCTCACGCTGATGAGCGCCAGGAACACCAGATACTGCGTAAAACCGAGGCTCGCGGACTTGCCCGCGTAATCGGCAATGGTGAGCGGACCGCTCAGATTTTTGAGCGATACCTCGCCGATGACCATCTTGGCCATCATGCGCACGGTCAGCGCCGACACCTCCCAGGTGCGAACCACGCCACGCCACACGCCGTCGACCACACCCTGACGCACCGTCACCATTTCAGGCGCCGTGCCCACGAATGCGCCGATGCGCCCGACCTTGGCGCCGCCCTCTTCCCGCACTTCGGGCTTCACGTCGAGGGTGAGCGGCTGGCCGCCTCGCACCAGTTGCCAGGCCTGGGTGCGCGGCTGGTCGCCGTCGACCGAGGCACGAATGACTTCGCGCAGTTGCTGACCGTCGACGATGGCGGTCGTGCCGATGGTGCGGACCACGTCGCCGTTGCGCAGACCCGAGCGCTCAGCCGCGCTGCCAGCCATGACCTCGCCGATCTCGGGCCGGGTCAGGGGCGCCAGCACGCCGATCTTGCGGAACATCTGCGGATCGGCGTCGCGGGTCTCCAACCGGCTCAGCGGCAGCACCACCTTTCGAGCAGCCTGGCCGCCCTCGCCTGCGATTTCGAGCGTGAGGTCGTGGCCGTCGAGGGCGCCTCGCGTCATGCGCCAGCGCAGGTCTTCGAAGGATTGGACGGGCGACAGGTCGCCGTCGAAGCCCGCTTGCGTGATGTGCTCACCGCCGCGCAGCCCTGCGGCTTCGGCCAGGGAGGCCGCCACCGGTCGCGCCAGCTTGGCCACCGGCTCCAGCACGCCGATCCAGTTGACCGCCGTGTAAAGCACCACTGCCAGCAGCAGGTTGGCGATTGGTCCAGCGGCGACGATGGCCGCGCGCGAGCGCAGCGGCTGGGTGTTGAACGCACGGTGACGCTCTTCGGGCGCCACGGGCCCTTCGCGCTCGTCGAGCATCTTGACGTAGCCGCCCAGCGGAAACGCGCCAATGACGAACTCGGTCGATTGCCCCGGGTGCTGGCGCTTCGGCGTCCAGCGCAGCAGCGCCTTGCCGAAGCCGACCGAGAAGCGCTCGACCTTGACCCCGCAAGCTACTGCCACCCGGTAGTGGCCGTATTCGTGCACGGCAATCAGGACACCGAGCGCAACCACAAAGGCTATGACAGTGAGCAGCATCGGAATCCTTGGTTTCTGGAGAGCGTCAGGCCGAGAAACGCAGTGCCGCGGCATTGGCCGCCGCGCGCGCGCTGGCATCGAGCGCCAGCAGGTCGGCGAGCGATGCGGGCTTGGAGGGCGTCACCGCCTCCAAAGTTTCCATGTTGACCGCATGAATGCGGTCAAAACGCAGGCGCCGGTCCAGGAAAGCCTCCACCGCGACCTCGTTGGCCGCGTTCAGAACGGCCGTGGTACCCGGCGCGGCGCGCAATGCGTGCCAGGCCAGGGCCAGTCCGGGGAAAAGTGCCGCGTCGGGTTCATTGAAGGTCAGTGCCGACATCTGGCGGAAGTCGAGCCGCGCCGCGCCGCTCTCGATGCGCTCCGGCCAGGCAAGGCCGACCGTAATCGGCACCCGCATGTCGGGCGTGCCGAGTTGGGCGATGACCGAAGCGTCGGTGAACTGCACCATCGAATGCACCACGCTCTGAGGGTGGATGACCACCTCGATCTGCTCGGGCAACACACCGAACAGGTGGCACGCCTCGATTACCTCGAGCGCCTTGTTCATCATGGTTGCCGAGTCGACCGAAATCTTGCGGCCCATGACCCAGTTCGGATGCGCGCACGCCTGCTCCGGCGTGACCGTGCCCAGCGTTTCGGGCGCCCGCGTACGGAACGGCCCGCCCGAGGCGGTCAGGATGATCTTGTCGATGCGCCGCGCCCAGGTCGAAGGGTCTTCGGGCAGCGACTGGAAGATGGCGGAATGCTCGCTGTCGATGGGCAGCAGCGTCGCCCCGCCCTCGCGCACCGTGCGCATGAAGAGCTCGCCGCCAACGACGAGTGCCTCCTTGTTGGCCAGCAGCAAACGCTTGCCGGCACGCGCCGCGGCCAGGCACGGGCCGAGGCCGGCGGCGCCGACGATGGCGGCCATGACGGCGTCCACTTCGTCGTGCGACGCTATCGTTTCAAGAGCGTCCTCACCCGTCAACACAACTGTTGCGAGGCTGCTTTGCTTGATTTTCTCGGCCAGCAGCGCGCCGTGTGGCGCACTGGCCATCACGGCGAAACGCGGCGAAAACCGCGCGCACTGCGCCAGCAGTTCGTCGACCTTGGTGGCCGCGGAAAGCGCAAACACCTCGAAGCGTTCGGGGTGCCGCGCCATCACGTCGAGCGTGCTCACGCCAACCGAACCGGTCGAACCGAGCACCGTGACGCGTTGTCGGGGAGTGTTCACAGGAAGGCCAGCATCATGGCAATGGGAAGCGCCGGCAAGAGGGCATCCACGCGGTCGAGCACGCCGCCATGGCCCGGAAGCAGCCGGCTGCTGTCCTTGGCGCCGGCACTGCGCTTGATGAGAGATTCGACGAGGTCGCCCACGACGCTCATCGCCGCGAGGAACAACGCGCCCAGCAGCACCAGCCACCAGCCGCGCTCGTTGAGGCGGGTGTACAGGCTGGCCACACTCGCGCCGGCGGCCTTGTCGGCCCAGACCCAGGCAAAGGCCAGCACGACCACGCCGACCATGCCGCCCCACACGCCTTCCCAGCTCTTGCCGGGACTGATCGCGGGAGCGAGCTTGTTGCGGGTGAACTTGAGACCGAAAGCGCGTCCGGCGAAATAGGCGAACACGTCGGCCACCCATACCAGCACCAGGATCGACAGCAGAAAGTTGATGCCGACCATGCGGGCCTGCACGGCCGCCAGCCACGCCACCCACAGCGCCAGCAGGCCAGCGACCAGCCGCAGCCCGCGCGGAATGCGGGGCCAGCCCGGCACCGCCACGCGCAGCAACACGGCGCCGCCAAGCACCCAGGCCGCGCTGGCCAGGGTCCACATCAGCACCAGCGACTGGTTCAGCAGCCCCAGCCACCACGACAGGGCGCACAGCATCACCGTTTCGATGCCCAGGAACACCGACATCCGCTGGCCGTAGCCGTTCAGGCGCCCCCACTCCCATGCCGCCGCGCCGATCAGCACGAGCATCACGCAGGCAAAGGGGATGTGGTTTCGATAGAACAGCGCTGGCAGCAGGATCGCGAGCAGCACGATCGCCGTGAGGATGCGTTGTTTGAGCATGCGGGAAGGTTGTCAGGCCGTCTGGCCGTGGGGGGCCACGACCTGCGCCGAGGTTTGACCGAAGCGACGCTCACGGCCCTGGAACGCGGCAATGGCCTCGTCCAGCGCGGCCTCGTCGAATTCGGGCCACAGCTTGTCGCTGAAGAAGAGCTCGGCGTAGGCGCTCTGCCAGAGCAGGAAGTTGGACAACCGCTGCTCGCCACCCGTGCGGATGAACAGGTCGGGGTCGGGCACGTGGGCCAGCGCCATGGCGCGGTCCAGGCTGAGTTCGGTGATGGGTTCGCCCTGGGCCGCCAGCTTGGCCGCGGCCTTGGCGATGTCCCAGCGACCGCCGTAGTTGAAGCACACGTTGAGCTGCATGCGCGTGTTGTGCGCGGTGGCCGCCTCGGCGTCCACCAGGCCCTTCACCATCTTCGGCGACAGGCCTGCCCGCTCGCCGACGAAGTGCAGGCGCACGCCGTCACGGCTCAGCCGGGGCACCTCGCGGGCGAGCGCGCCGACCATCAGGTCCATCAGTCCGGAGACTTCCTCGACCGGACGGTTCCAGTTCTCCGAGGAAAACGCGAACACCGTGAGCACGCCCACGCCGCGGTCGGCACAGGCCTTGACGCAACGGCGCAGCGACTCGACGCCCTGCTTGTGCCCTGCCACGCGGGGCAAAAAACGCCGCGTCGCCCAACGCCCGTTGCCGTCCATGACGATGGCAACGTGGTGCGGAATGCGCGGCGGATTGCGCAACGGAGTCGAGGCCATGGCAGGCCTCAAACGGCCATGATCTCCGCTTCCTTGGCCGCGATCAGGCGGTCGATTTCCGAGATATGACGGTCGGTGACCTTCTGGATCTCGGCTTCGGCGCGCTTCTGGTCGTCTTCCGACGCCAGCTTGTCCTTCACCAGCTTCTTGACCGCTTCATTCGCGTCGCGGCGCAGATTGCGCGTGGCGACCTTGGCGCTTTCGCCTTCGTTGCGCACCAGCTTGGTCATTTCCCTGCGGCGCTCTTCGCTCATGGCGGGGAGCGGCACGCGGATCAGGTCGCCCATGGACGCCGGGTTCAGGCCCAGGTCGCTTTCGCGGATGGCCTTCTCGATCTTGGCGCCCATGCCCTTTTCCCAGGGCTGGACGCTGATGGTGCGCGAGTCGAGCACCGACACGTTGGCCACCTGGCTCAGCGGCACTTGCGAGCCGTAGTAGTCGACATGAATCGAATCGAGCAGCGCCGAATTGGCGCGCCCGGTACGGATCTTGGTGAGGTTGTTCTGGAACGCCGCGAGCGATTGGTTCATCTTCGCGTCGGTCGTGCTCCGAATTTCTGCAATGGTCATCTTATTGGCTCCTAGGCATGCACCAGCGTGCCCTCGTCCTCGCCCATGACGACGCGCTTGAACGCGCCGTTCTTGAGGATCGAGAACACCTTGATCGGCAGCTTCTGGTCGCGGCACAGCGCGAAGGCCGTGGCGTCCATGATGCCGAGATTCTGCGCAATCGCCTCGTCGAAAGTGAGCGAGGTATAGCGCGTCGCATTGGGGTTGGTCTTGGGGTCGGCGGTGTAGACGCCGTCGACCTTGGTCGCCTTGAGCACCAGCTCGGCGCCGATTTCGGCACCGCGCAGCGCCGCGGCCGTGTCGGTCGTGAAGAACGGGTTGCCTGTGCCGGCAGCGAACACCACGACCTTGCCCTCTTCGAGGTACTGCAGGGCCTTGGGGCGCACATAGGGCTCGACCACCTGCTCGATGGCAATGGCGGACATCACGCGGGCAATGAGGCCCTGCTTGTCCATGGCATCGGCCAGGGCCAGCGAGTTCATGACGGTGGCCAGCATGCCCATGTAGTCGGCGGTGGCACGGTCCATGCCGACCGAGCCGCCGGCGACACCACGGAAGATGTTGCCGCCGCCGATCACGACCGCCACCTGGACGCCCATGTTCACGACCTCGGCCACCTCCTGGACCATCCGCACGATGGTGGCGCGGTTGATGCCGAAGGCGTCATCGCCCATCAGTGCCTCTCCCGACAGCTTCAACAAGATTCGCTTGTGGGCTGGGCGGGGATCAGACATGGGCAATTTCCTTTGATTGGCGAGGGCGAGTGTAGAACGTGACGGTGAAAAAGCGGCGGCACGCGTTTGCGCACCGCCGCTGTAGTGGCAGCGAGATCAGGCGGCTGCCTTGGCGGCAGCGACTTGTGCGGCCACTTCGGCGGCGAAGTCGTCAACCTTCTTCTCGATGCCTTCGCCGACCACGTACAGGGTGAAACCCTTGATCGAGGTGTCGGCGGCCTTGAGCATTTGCTCGACGGTCTGCTTGTCGTTCTTCACGAACGGCTGGTTGTGCAGCGAGACTTCCTTCAGGAACTTCTGCACGCCGCCTTCGATGCGCTTGGCAACGATTTCGGGCGGCTGCGGCTTCTTGCCTTCGGCTTCGGCCGTCTTGCGGTCTTCTTCCGCCTTGCCGGCAGCAACTGCGCGCTCTTTTTCGATGAGGTCGGCAGGCACGTCCGATGCCTGAACCGAGACCGGCTTCATGGCGGCGATGTGCATGGCCACGTCCTTGGCCGACGTGTCGTCGCCTTCGAACTCGACCATCACGCCGATGCGCGTGCCGTGCAGGTACGACGCCAGCTTGCTGTTGCCGGCAAAGTGCTTGAAGCGGCGAAAGCTCATGTTCTCGCCGATCTTGCCGATCAGGCCCTTGCGCACGTCTTCGAGCGTGGGGCCGAAGCCGTCCTGCTCATAGGCCAGCGCGCTCAGCGCGGCGATGTCCGCGGGGTTGTTCTTCGCGACCAGCATGGCAGCGGCATTGGCCAGCGCCAGGAAGCTGTCGTTCTTGGTGACGAAGTCGGTTTCGCAGTTGATTTCGATCATGCCGCCGACATTGCCGTCGACGAAAGCCGTGACCACGCCTTCAGCGGTGATGCGGCCCGATGCCTTGCCAGCCTTGTTGCCGAGCTTGATGCGCAGCAGCTCTTCGGCCTTTTCCATGTTGCCTTCGGCCTCGGTCAGGGCCTTCTTGCATTCCATCATGGGCGCGTCGGTCTTGGCGCGCAGTTCGCCGACCATGCTTGCGGTAATTGCAGCCATTTGTGTAACTCCGTAAATCCAAAAATCAGGTTAAAAAAAAGGGGCACCAAAGCCCCTTCTTCAGGCTCGCGAGCGCGCCAATCAGGCCGAAGCGCCTTCTTCGACTTCGACGAATTCGTCGCTGCTGCCTTCGGCCACGGCCTTGACCACGTCACCGCCGGCGCTGTTGCGGCCTTCGATGATGGCGTCGGCGATGCCGCGGGCGTACAACGCGACAGCCTTCGACGAGTCGTCGTTGCCAGGAATCACGTAGTCGATGCCTTCGGGGGAGTGGTTGGAGTCCACAACGCCGATCAGCGGAATGTTCAGCTTCTTGGCTTCAGCCACCGCGATCTTGTGGAAGCCCACGTCGATCACGAAGATGGCGTCGGGCAGCGCGGTCATGTCCTGGATGCCGCCGATGTCCTTTTCGAGCTTCGCGATTTCGCGCGAGAAGGTCAGTTGCTCCTTCTTGCTCAGCGAGTCGAGACCGGCTTCTTGCTGGGACTTCATGTCCTTCAGACGCTTGATCGAGGTCTTGACGGTCTTGAAGTTGGTCAGCATGCCGCCGAGCCAACGGGTGTCGACGAAAGGCACGCCGGCGCGGCGGGCTTCCGACGCCACGATTTCACGGGCTTGACGCTTCGTGCCGACCATCAGGATCGTGCCGCGGTTGGCCGTGAGTTGCTTGGCGTACTTCATCGCGTCCTGGAACATCGGGAGCGACTTTTCCAGGTTGATGATGTGAATCTTGTTGCGGTGACCGAAGATGAACGGAGCCATCTTGGGGTTCCAGAAGCGGGTTTGGTGACCGAAGTGGACACCGGCTTCCAGCATTTCGCGCATGGTGGTAGACATTGAATTAACTCCAAAGGTTGGGTCTAAAATCCAGCCCGTTTTGTGCTCTTTTGAATGGAGTCACAACACCTTGATTGGGCCGGTTTGCGGATGTGTTTTGCTGGAGACAACGAGAGCCATTGCCCGACCAGCGAAACCCAAAGAGTATAGCACGCCCGCCGCCCTCCCTTTCCTGAACCTGAGCCGCACGCGCGGCACCTGCAGCCACCCATGAACGATCTCCAAGCCACCCGTCTCACCCTTCTGGCAGGTGGCTCCGATACGCGCACCGAAATGGAGCGAGCCATCGACATTGCCCAGTCGCCGGCTTGTGCGCACGTCTTCACCCGCACGATGTTCGATGAGGCCCGCCAGGCCGTGGCCGAATCCAACCCGCAAAGCCGGCTGTGCGGGCTGGCGTTCACCGCCAAGGATTTGTTCGACATCCAGGGCCAGCCCACCCCCGCGGGCTCCGTCGTTCTGGGCCACGCGCCCGCCGCAAAGGCCGACGCACTGGCCGTGGCCCGGCTGCGCGCCGCGGGCGGCGTGCTGACGGGGCGCACCAACATGTCGGAATTCGCGTTTTCGGGCGTGGGCGTCAATCCGCATCACGGAACGCCCGCCAACGTCAGCGATGCCGTCACACCGCGCGTCCCCGGTGGCTCGTCTTCCGGCGCCGCGGTGTCGGTCGCCAGCGGCGCGGCCTTCATCGGCCTGGGCTCGGACACCGGCGGCTCGATCCGCATCCCGGCCGCGCTGAACGGCATCGTCGGCTTCAAGAACACCGCTCGCCTCACACCGGCCGACGGCGCGCTGCCGCTGTCGAGCACGCTCGATACGGTCTGCGCCATGACGCGGTCGGTGCGCGACGCCATCACCGCCCACGAGATCCTCGCGGCGCGACGCGTCACTGCCGGCAATGCGCCGCTGGCGGCCTACCGGCTGGCGGTGGTGAAGAACGTCTTTTTCGACGGCATCGAGCCCACCGTGGCCGCTGCCTTCGAACGCACGCTGACCACGCTGCGCGCTGCCGGTGCACGCATTCAGGAGATCGAGCTGCCCGAACTCGCGGAGCTGGCCACGCTCAACGCCACAGGCGGGTTCTCGGCTGCCGAGGCCCATGCCTGGCACCGGTTGCTGCTGGAGCGCAGCGGTGCCGGGTACGACCCGCGCGTGGCCCAGCGCATCCTGCGCGGCGCCACCATGAAGGCCCATGAATACATTGACCTCGTCAATGGCCGCCGCGACTGGATCTCCCGCGTCGAAACCAGGCTCGACGCCTTCGACGCCGTGCTGTCGCCCACCGTGCCGATCACCGCGCCGTCCATTGCCAGCGTGGCGCCGGGCGCCGAGCGCGATGACGAATTTTTCCGTATCAACGCCCTTCTGTTGCGCAATCCGTCGATCATCAACATGCTCGACGGCTGCGCCATTTCGCTGCCCTGCCACGCCGCCGGTGAACTCCCGGTCGGCCTCATGCTCTGGCATGCCGCGCTGCACGACGACGCCGTGCTCGCGGTGGCGCTCCAAACCGAGCAAGTGCTGCAAAAACAATAGTGCTGTCGCCCGTCCAACGGGCGTCGGCCGTCTCCTTTATCTAGAACATTCAATGAAAATCGCGATCGTGGGCGCCGGCATCATCGGCGTCACCACCGCTTGGGAACTGGTTTCCGACGGTCATGAAGTGACCGTGTTCGAGCGCCGAGGCGCCGCCGCAGAAGAAGCCAGCTTCGCCAACGCGGGCGTGGTCGCACCCGGGTATGTCACACCTTGGGCTGCCCCCGGCATGCGCGGCAAGGTTCTGCGCTCGCTGCTGTCCTCGCAAGGAGCCATCAAGCTGCGCTGGCCGCTGAATGCGCGCGACATCGGCTGGATGTCGCGGTGGCAAAAAGCCTGCAAGCTGGAGACCTACCTTGCCAACCGTGCCCGCATGCAACGCCTGGCGTTCTACAGCCGCACCCGGCTGCACGAAGTGACCGAGGCGCGCGAGCTCAGCTACGAACGCAGCGACGGCTACCTGGTGCTGCTGCGTTCCAAGCGCGACAAGAAACTGGTGCAACCCGGGCTCGATGTGCTGCGGGCGGCCGGCAGCGTGTTCCGCGAGGTCGACGCCGACGAGGCTCGACTTATCGAGCCTGCGCTCAACCCCGACACCCCGCTGGCCGGCGCCATTCACCTGCCCGAAGACGAAGTGGCCAACTGCCGCCAGTTCGCGCTGCTGCTCAAGTGGGAGGCGGAGGCGTTCGGCGCGCAGTTTCATTTCAACTGCGACATTGCGCCGCTGAGCCGCGCGGCGCCCACCTCGCTGTCGCTGGCAGCCGGCTCGGACCCGGTGCGCTACGACGCGGTCGTGGTGTGTGCCGGCCTGGCTTCAGCCACACTGCTGCGCCCGCTGGGCCTGCGCATTCCGATGACGCCGATCTACGGCCATTCGGTCAGCGCACCCATCCGCGAGCCGCTCAACGCCCCGCGCAGCGCGGTAATGGACGAACGCTACAAGGTCGCCATTTCCCGCCTGGGCCAGCGCGTGCGCGTGGCCGGCAGCGCCGAGATCGGCGGCTCGCTGGACACCATGAACCCGGCCGCCATTCAAACGCTCTACAAGGTGCTGCACGACTGGTTCCCGGGCGCGGCCACATTGCAGTCAGGCATTCAGCAATGGAAAGGCGCACGGCCGATGCTGCCGGACGGCCCGCCGGTGCTGGGCGCCAGCGGCATTCCGGGGGTGTGGCTCAACCTCGGGCACGGCTCGAGCGGCTGGGCGTTGTCGTGCGGCAGCGCACGGGTGCTGGGCGACCTGATTGCAGGACAGGACCCGGGTGTCGACCTCGAAGGGCTTGGAGTCGAGCGGCTCAGTCTCTAGGACCCCAGCGGCGCAGACGCTCCGGGCTGGCCGGCTTTTCTACCGGCAGTTCGGGCTCGGGCCGTGGCATCCACTTGCTCGCGACCCAGGCCAGGAGCGCGGGCGCAATCAACACGAAGAACGCAAGACACAGCAGGTCGGCGCCCATCACCAGCCAACGCAGCCAACCCGCGCCGGCTTCGGCGGGCACGTCGAGCCAGCGGATCACGCCAAAGCCGTAACCCACGCCCGCGGCCCAGGCCACATCGCGCAATGGCACGCGGCGCAGCGTCACGGCCAGCAGGTACAGGCCCCACACCACGGCCAGCCAACCCAGCGCCCATCCCGCGCCGGCGACCAGCGCGAACGCCATGCCGATGAAGCCGGCGAACCACGCCAGCAGCAGGACCAACAACCAGCCAACGGTCTTGAGCGTCATCGCTCGATGATAGGAGGCAGGCGGCACAGGAGGTGCGGCCGCACAATGGCCAGATGCAACGCATCACGTCCGCTACCGTCGCCGATCTGTTCGACATCGCCGCCACGCGCCGCATGGAGCAAGCCGCAGCGGCCGACCTGCCCCCGCACACGCTGATGCAGCGCGCAGGCCTTGCCGTCGCGCGGCTCGCGATGGCGATCGCGCCGCATGCACGCACAGTCTGGGTGGCATGCGGGCCGGGCAACAACGGGGGCGACGGCTTCGAGGCGGCGGCACAGTTGAGGCAGCGCGGCTTTTTTACCGTCGTCACTTTTTCCGGCGACGAAACCCGCTTGCCGCCGGATGCCAAGGCATCGCTGCAGCGTGCCCGCGATGCGGGTGTCAGCTTTGCGGCAACGCCACCTTCGGCTTATGAGCTGGCCATCGACGCGCTGCTGGGCATCGGTGCGACGCGCCCGCCCGAGGGCACGATCGCCGAGTGGCTGGCCACGATGCACGCCAGCGGGCAGCCCGTGCTCAGTGTCGACGTGCCTTCGGGCTTGAATGCCGACACCGGCACGCTGCCGCACGGTGCCGACTCCAGACAAACATCGCCGCGCACCTGCCTCACTTTCCTCACACTGAAACCCGGCCTCTTCACCGCCCAAGGCCGCGACGCGACAGGCACTGTGTGGTTCGACGACCTTGGCTGCGGCACATTCAACCAACCACCAACGGCGCGCATCACCGGCGCACCCGCCACGCAAGCGCGCACCCATGCATCGCACAAGGGCAGCTATGGCGACGTCGCGGTGGTGGGCGGCGCACCGGGCATGGCGGGCGCCGCCTTGCTGGCCGGTTCGGCCGCCCTGCACGCGGGCGCGGGACGCGTGTTCGTAGGGCTGCTCGACGCCACTGCGGCGCCCGTCGACACCGCGCAACCCGAGCTGATGCTGCGCGACGCCCATGCGCTGGACCTGTCGGCCATGACGGTGGTGTGCGGTTGCGGCGCGGGGGAACTGGTGCGCGAAATGCTGCCACGCGTGCTCTCGACGGCGGCAGCCTTGGTGATCGATGCCGATGCGCTCAACGCGATCGCCACCGATGTCTCACTGCAGGCGCAGCTCGCCTTACGAGGAAAAAGCGGAGCGCCCACCGTCATCACGCCGCACCCGCTGGAAGCGGCACGGCTGCTCGACTGCACCGCAGCCGAAGTGCAAGCCGACCGCCTGGTCGCCGCGCAACGGCTCGCCGCACGCTTTGGCGTGGTTGTGGTACTCAAGGGTTCTGGCACCGTGATTGCAGGTGCAGAAGGCACGTTGCCAGTCATCAACCTGACCGGCAATGCCCGACTTGCAACCGCGGGCACCGGCGATGTGCTGGCCGGCATGGTCGGCGCTGCACTGGCCATGCGACAACCCGCATTCGGCGCAGCGCGCGATGCCGTCTGGCAGCACGGCCACATCGCCGACACCTGGCCAGCCGATGCGGCCCCGCTCACGGCGGGCACGCTCGCCCGCCGCGCGCCCGTTTGACGAAAGGCTTTTAGCCGCGCCCCACGAAGGGCATCTTCGTCGCCATGATGGTGTGGAACAACACGTTGGCTTCCAGCGGCAGGTTGGCCATGTAGAGCACCGACTGGCCCACGATCTTCACGTCGATCAGCGGTTCGATGGCGAGCTCGCCATTGGCCTGCGGCACACCCTTGGCCATGCGCGAGGCCAGCTCGGTCATGGCGTTGCCCACATCCACCTGCCCCACCGCGATGTCGTACTTGCGCCCGTCGAGCGACGCGGTCTTGGTGAGCCCTTCGACCGCGTGCTTGGTGGACGTGTAGGCGGCCGAATTCGGCCGCGGCGCGGTGGCAGAGATGGAACCGTTGTTGATGATGCGGCCACCCATCGGCGTCTGCGCCTTCATCGTGCGAAACGCCTGCTGAATGCAGAAGAACATGCCCGTCAGGTTGATGTCGACCACGCCCTGCCATTGCTCGGGCGTCCAGTCCTCGAACGGGCCTGGCGGGTTGCCCACGCCGGCGTTGTTGAACAGCAGGTCGACGCGCCCGAAGCGCTCGACCGCAGCGGCAAACAGGGCCTGCACCGACTCGGCCTTGGCCACGTCGGTGGGCACCGCAAAGGCGCGCGCACCGGCGCCCGACTCTTCTGCCACCTGCGCCAGCGGCTCCAGGCGGCGCCCGGCCAGCACCACGTTCCAGCCGTCACCCAGCAACGCCAGCGCAGCGGCGCGGCCGATGCCGGAGCCTGCGCCCGTGACGATGGCGATGCGGCCCTTGTTGTCTTCAGCGCTCATGCTCTCTGTCTCTTTCTTTTTCAAGGTTAGTCGAATGATTCATGCGGCAAGGCATCAGCGGCGCGGCTTGCGCCCCTTCATCTTGTTGGCGGCCTTCTTGACCGCCGACTTGAAGGCCTGCATGGCCGATTGCGGCCCGACCGGCGCCGGCGCGCCACGGTCGGAGCGCTCCACGCGATCGCCGCGCGGCTCGGCCCCACCGGCGTCTGCTTTGTGGCGCGACCCGCGCTTGGCGGATGCCTTGACCGGCGCGCCCGAAGGTGCCGCGCCCTTGTCCTTCATCGCACGCGACATCAGGTCTTCGCCTTCGCGCACGAGGCGGAAGTCGATCTTGCGGCCGTCCAAGTCGACGCGGCTCACCTGCACCCGCACGCGCGTGCCGATGGCATAGCGAATGCCGGTGCGTTCGCCGCGCAGCTCCTGGCGCATTTCGTCGAACTTGAAGTACTCGCCACCAAGTTCGGTGATGTGCACCAGCCCTTCGACGTACATCGCGTCGAGCGTGACGAAGATGCCGAAGGTGGTGGCCGCTGTGACCACGCCGCCGTATTCCTCGCCGAGGTGCTCGCGCATGTACTTGCACTTGAGCCAGGCTTCGACGTCGCGGCTGGCCTCGTCGGCACGCCGCTCGTTGGCGCTGCAATGCAGGCCAGCCGCTTCCCACGCCAGCACTTCCTTGCTGGGCGCGATGGTCGCCTTCTGCGGCTTGTTGGTCGGCGCCTTCACGCGCGATGCGAGCCGCTTCGCCAGCTTGGCATGCGCCTCGCCGGGGGTGGGCAGCATCGGCAACTGGTAGCGCGTCTTGGTAAGAATCGCCTTGATCACGCGGTGCACCAGCAGGTCGGGGTAGCGCCGGATCGGGCTGGTGAAATGCGTGTACGCCTCGTACGCCAGACCAAAGTGGCCGCTGTTGAACGGCGTGTAGATGGCCTGCTGCATCGAGCGCAGCAGCATGGTGTGGATCTGCTGCGAATCGGGCCGGTCCTTGGTGGCCGTGGCAATGGCCTGGAACTCGCCCGGCTTGGGGTCGTCCGTGATGGTCAGGCCGACGCCCATCGCCTTGAGGTAGCCGCGCAGGATTTCCTTCTTCTCCGCCGTCGGACCTTCGTGCACGCGGAACAGGCCCGGGTGCTTGCCTTCGGCGATGAAGTCGGCGCTGCAAACGTTGGCCGCGAGCATCGCTTCTTCGATGATCTTGTGCGCTTCATTGCGCGTGCGCGGCACGATCTTCTCGATGCGCCCTGCGTCGTCGCAGATGATCTGCGTCTCGGTGGTTTCGAAGTCGACCGCACCGCGCTTGCCGCGCTGCTTGAGCAGCGCCTTGTAGACGTCGGCGAGGTTCAACAGGTCCTTCACGCGGTCCTTGCGCTTGGCCGCTTCAGGGCCGCGCGTGTTGCCCAGAATGGCCGCAACTTCGGTGTACGTGAAGCGCGCATGGCTGAACATCACGGCCGGGTAGAACTGGTACGCGTAGATCTCGCCGTCGGCCGCGACCAGCATGTCGCACACCATGCACAGGCGTTCGACTTCCGGGTTCAACGAGCACAGGCCGTTCGACAGCTTCTCGGGCAGCATCGGAATGACGCGGCGCGGAAAGTAGACGCTGGTGGCGCGGTCGTAGGCGTCGATGTCGATCGACGAACCGGTCTTCACATAGGCGCTGACGTCGGCAATGGCAACCAGCAGGCGCCAGCCCTTGCCACGGCCCACCTTCGCGGGCTCGCAGTACACAGCGTCGTCGAAGTCGCGTGCGTCTTCGCCGTCGATGGTGACGAGGGGCACGTCGGTGAGATCGATGCGGCCTTTCTTGTCGGCGGGGCGCACCTTCTCTGGCAAGGCCTTGGCCTCGGCCAGACACTCCGCGGAGAACTCGTGCGGCACGCCGTACTTGCGCACGGCAATTTCGATTTCCATGCCGGGGTCGTCGATCTCGCCCAGCACTTCTCTCACGCGGCCCACGGGTTGGCCGAACAACGCCGGCGGCTCGGTGAGCTGCACCACGACGACCTGCCCCACTTTCGCGGGGCCGGTGGCGCCCTTGGGAATCAGAACGTCCTGCCCGTAGCGCTTGTCTTCGGGGGCAACGAGCCAGATACCGCCTTCGTGCAGCAGGCGGCCAATGATCGGCTGCTCCGGACGCTCGACGATTTCCACCACGCGCCCCTCAGGGCGACCGCGACGGTCCTGCCGCACGACACGCGCCTTGACGCGGTCCTTGTGCAGCACCGCGCGCATTTCGTTCGGGGGCAGATAGATGTCTGCTTCACCGTCGTCGCGCTGAACGAAACCGTGGCCATCGCGATGACCTTGAACAGTTCCTTCGAATTCATCCAGCAAGCCGCTGGAAGTGACATTATTTTTGATATGATCTCCTTCTTTCCTGAAATTCAAAACAGAGCTGCTTCTGCAGTTCTATGGGCCCAGATGGCGGAATTGGTAGACGCACTAGTTTCAGGTACTAGCGAGTAACATCGTGGAGGTTCGAGTCCTCTTCTGGGCACCAAGTTTAAACAAGACCTTTACCAGGTCATTCGATTCAAGCCACCGGTCTCCGGTGGCTTTTTTCATGGCCGTTTGATTCATCATCAAACGGGCAATGCGGCCAAGTTGCGACACCCGACGCACAATCATGTGCAAACGAGCAGGCGCAACAGCCGAAATGGCGCAAAAAGTTTGGTATGATCGTAGTCTTTGCTGAGAAGCAAAAAAACATGACTGCTTCGGCAGACATGAAGCCCAGATGGCGGAATTGGTAGACGCACTAGTTTCAGGTACTAGCGAGTAACATCGTGGAGGTTCGAGTCCTCTTCTGGGCACCAAATTCAAGCTGACCCCCGCCAGGTCATTCGAAACAAGCCACCGGTCTCCGGTGGCTTTTTTCTTGTCTGTACGAATCCGCATCAAACCGGCAGTGCGATCAGGTCGTGGCCTTCAGCGCCCACGATGCGTGCGCGGGTGAACTCACCCACCTTCAACGTCTTGCTGATCTTCTCGGGCGGCAGCAAGCGAACCGTGCCGTCGATCTCCGGTGCATCGGCATAGGTGCGCCCCACCCCGCCCTTGCGGCCCATGCCGGGAGCCGAATCGACGAGCACCTGCATCGTCGAGCCCACGCGCTTGCGCAGCTTGGCAATTGACACGGCTTCCGCGACTTCCATGAAACGCGCGCGGCGCGCCTCGCGCTCGACCTCCGGCAGCATGCCCGGAATGTCGTTGGCCGTGGCGCCTTCCACCGGGCTGTAGGCAAAGCACCCCGCACGGTCGATTTCGGCTTCACGAATGAAGTCGAGCAGATGTTCGAACTCCTGCTCCGTCTCGCCGGGAAAGCCGGCAATGAAGGTGCTGCGGACCACGAGTTGCGGGCACATCTCGCGCCAACGCGCCAGCCGCTCCAGGTTCTTTTCGCCGCTGGCCGGGCGCTTCATGCGCTTGAGCACATCGGGGTGGCTGTGCTGCAGCGGCACGTCGAGGTAGGGCAGCACGGAGCCGCTGGCCATCAACGGAATGACTTCGTCGACGCTCGGATACGGGTAGACGTAGTGCAACCGAACCCATGCGCCATAAGGCTCGGCAATTTCGCCCAGCGTGCGCACCAGTTCGAGCATGCGGGTCTTGACCGGCTTGCCGTCCCAGAACCCGGTGCGGTACTTCACGTCGACACCGTAGGCCGAGGTGTCCTGGCTGATCACCAGAAGCTCTCTCACGCCGCCTTCGAACAGGGCCTTGGCTTCGCTCAGCACATCGCCGACCGGTCGCGACACGAGGTCGCCACGCATCGAGGGAATGATGCAGAAGGTGCAACGATGGTTGCAACCTTCGCTGATCTTCAGATAGGCGTAGTGGCGTGGTGTCAGCTTGAGGCCAGCCACGCCGAAGGTGTTGGGCACCAGGTCGATGAAAGGGTGATGAGGTTTGGGCAAATTGGCGTGCACCGCATCCATGACCTCTTGGGTGGCATGGGGGCCGGTCACAGCCAGCACACTAGGGTGCATCTGGCGCACCAGATTGCCGCCTTGGTCGCCAGTCTTGGCGCCCAGACAACCAGTGACGATCACACGGCCGTTTTCAGCCAGCGCTTCGCCGATGGTGTCCAGACTTTCTCTGACAGCATCGTCGATGAAGCCGCAGGTGTTGACGATCACAAGATCGGCACCTTCGAAGGTCTTGGAGGTTTGATAACCCTCGGCGCTCAGCCGGGTCAGGATCAATTCGGAATCGGTAAGGGCCTTGGGGCAGCCCAGGCTCACGAATCCGACCTTGGGGGCGGTCGGCGTGGCCATGCGTTCGGGGGAGGCAACTTCGCTCATATGCCTCTATTGTCCCAGCTATCGGGAACACCGGGGCATTCATTGGATAACCTTCGGCTACAGTGCTAGCGCCGTCGGACAGCTGCGCTGCATTCAGGGGCGTTTGATGCCAAAGGCCCCCAGAACCTGTTCGGTGTTTTTCTGCATCTGCTCCTGCATCTGCACAAAAACATTCTTCGATTGCTCGACGTAATTGCCCATCAGCCCCTGCAGCATTGGCGACTGCATGCTCATGAAGCGCGACCACATCTCCGGCGTCAGGCCTTCGGCCTTGTCGGCCAATTGCGCCTGCACCTCGGTCATTGCCTGGATGTTCTTTTCGAGGTAAGGACCCATGTAGCCCTGCATCGCCTGCCCGTAGAAGCGAATGATGTGGGACAGCACCGGCTCGGTGAACATTGGTGCGCCGCCCGCCTCTTCTTCCAGAATGATCTGCAAAAGAATGCTTCGCGTGAGGTCGTCACCCGTCTTGGCGTCGCGCACCACGAACTGGGCGCTCTGGATCACCAGCTGCTTCACCTCGGCCAAGGTGATGTACGTGGATGTCTCGGTGTCGTAGAGCCTTCGATTGGGGTACTTCTTGATCACACGCTGGACCGGCTTGACCCCGGACTTCTTGCTCTGCACTGCGGACTCCTTCACATGGACGCCCATGTCATCGGATGATTCTAGGGAGCGGTTTTGCTGCGCCGCGACAAGGTTTACCCTGACCGCGTGCAGCACCTTCAGTCCTGCGATGTCGCGTACTCAGCGCCGCACGAATGGCAGGACGCCGTTTCGGGGCGATCTTCGGCCGACTCTCGAAACTGCAGCGGTGTTTTTTGTCCGTAGACAACCCAGCAACGCGGGCAATGCTCTTGCCCGACCGTCGGCAGGTAGGCGCGTGCCCGCTGCTCGGCGCGCTCTTCGCTCAACGGCACACCCTGTCGCTGGGCGCGCGCCACTTCACGCGCTGCCATGGTTTCGGTGCGGCCACCTGCGTAGTCGTTGATGCCATACACGGCACGCGCGAACTCGAGCGGAGCCTGCTTCAACAATGCGGCAAGACGCTTGTCGGCATGAGCCCGATCAACCAGCGTTGATCGCGTATTCATCTGATCGCTTATCAAGAAATTGGGAAATGGTTTGCGTGTGACCAAGGTAGCACAACAAGTTGGCCATGGTCTTTATTTGCATCACCACTGAGGACGATAAAGGCACCGGGGAACCCGGTGCCTGCTCTGTTCAATTGATCCGGTGGTTGGCCGGGATTGAACAGAAATTGGTAGGCGCGATTGGACTCGAACCAACGACCCCCACCATGTCAAGGTGGTGCTCTAACCAGCTGAGCTACGCGCCTAAGGATGTGTCCGAGAAGCACTTATTGTAGCAGTAGAAATCGCGCTTTTCAGCGACGACGCGCAGATCGCACTCCAATTACCGAAATAACCAATCCGAGCACCTGCGTAAGCCGCGCGGCGTCTGCAATTTCCACGGTGAACGTCATCCATGCCGTGCCCTTGACCGACTGCGTCTGCACGCCGATCACATTCATCTTCTCGCGTGCGAACACATCCGAGATATCTCGCAGCAGGCCCTGGCGGTCGGCCGCTTCCACGAACACGTCCACCGCATAAACAGGCACCTCCGCGCCCTTCTTCGGCGCACCCCATTCCACATCGATCACGCGCTCGCTGTCCTTCACCGCCATCGTGCGGAAGTTGCTGCAATCGCTGCGGTGAACGCTGACGCCATGACCGCGCGTAACGAAGCCGCGAATTGCATCAGGCGGTGCGGGCTTGCAGCACTTTGCAAGTTGGGTCATCAACGAAGACACACCCACCACCAGCACGCCGCCCTTGCCCGACTTCTCGCTGCCGCGCGCCTTCTTGATCAGCACGCCGTCGTCGGGTCCCGGTGCGGGTTCCGGCGGACGCAGCAGCGTCTCGATATTGCGCAGTGAGAACTCGTCCTTGCCCACCACTTCAAACAGATGGTCCGCCGACTTGAAGCCCAGCTGCGACGCCAGGTCTTCCAGCCGCACCGCCGTCTTGCCTTCGCGCTGCAGCAGCTTCTCGACCGCTTCGCGGCCGCGTGCCACCGTCTCGTGCGTGATCTGTGCGTTGAACCATGCACGCACCTTGGCCCGCGCACGGTGGCTCGCCAGGTAACCCAGCTCCGCATTGAGCCAATCGCGCGAAGGCCCGCCTTCCTTGGCCGCGATGACCTCCACCGTTTGCCCGTTCGACAGCGGCGTGTTCAGCGGCACCATGGCGCCGTCAACGCGCGCACCGCGGCAACGGTGGCCCAGCGTGGTGTGCACGGTGTACGCAAAGTCGACCGGCGTCGCGCCCTGCGGCAATTCGACGATTGCGGCATCGGGCGTCAGCACATAGATGCGGTCGTCGAACAGGCCCTGCCCCTGCAGCCCGCCCGACAGGTCGCGCTCCCACGCCAGCAGTTGCCGCAGCACTGCAATCTTGGCGTCGTATTCGCCGCTGGCCCACACGCCCGCGTAGCCCTTGTGGCCCGCTTCTTTATAGGCCCAGTGCGCCGCCACGCCATGCTCGGCGTGGTCGTGCATTTCCTCGGTGCGAATCTGGATCTCGATCGGCTTGCCCGCCTTGCCGTCGACCAGCTCGCGCACCACCGTGTGCAGCGACTGGTAACCGTTGGGCTTCGGCCGTGCGATGTAGTCGTCGAACTCTTCGTCGATCGGCTGGAAGTGCGAATGCACCCACGCCAGCGCGGCATAGCAATCCTTGACGTCGGGCACCACCACCCGCAGCGCCAGAATGTCGAAGACCTGCGCGAAGTCGAGCGACTTGCCGCGCATCTTCTTCACGATGCTGTAGATGTTCTTCGGCCGCCCCTGCACCGTGGCCTTCACGCCCTCGGCCTGCAGTTCGCTCTCCAGTTGCGAGCGCAACTGCTCGATGTGCCCTTCCCGCTCGATGCGCTTCTCGTCGAGCAGCCGCGCGATGAGCTTGTAGGTTTCAGGCTCCAGGAAGCGGAACGACAGGTCTTCGATTTCCCACTTCACCTGCCAGATGCCCAGGCGGTTGGCCAGCGGCGCAAACACCTGCAGCGACTCGCGCGCCACGCTCTCGGGCGCCGGCTGCTTGCTGGCGGCGGCATGGCGCAAGGTCTGCAGGCGCGACGCCAGCCGCAGCATCACCACGCGCAGATCGCGCGAGAAGGCGAGCAGCATCTTGCGCACGTTCTCGGTCTGCGCGCCGGCGCCTTCGATCTGGTGCGCCTGAGTGGCCGAGCGCGCCTGCTCCTGCACGCGCACCAGCTTGGTCGTCTCGACCGCGAGCGCGGCAAAGTTGTCGCCGAACACCTTGGCAATCACCTCCTGCGGGCGGTTCAGGTGCTGGCAGGAATACACCAGGTAGCTCGCGGCCTGCATGGCCTCGGAGCCGCCCATCTTCGCAACGATGGCGGCCACCGCGTCGGCGTGCGCGAGCGTGTTCTCGCCGGTGTCCAGCTTTTCATCGGCAATCAGCGGCTCGGCGAACGCGCGGGCGCGCGCCAGCATGTTTTCCATGACCGGTGAGCGGTCGGCCGTGGCGGCGGACAACGGATAGTCGACCATGGTCGCGTCGGACATGGGGGCCGTCTGAAGACTCGAGGAATCGCGCTTCACAGGTCAGTCAATCGAACAGAAAGTCGGTGACAGCGGCGATCTGCGCGGGATCGACAAAGGTCGGCGCATGGCCTACGCCGTCGAACTCGACCAGTGCGGCATGCGGGCCGCGCTGCGTCATGGCCAGGGCCGTGTCGCGCGACAGCAAATCGGACACCGCGCCGCGCGTGACCAGCGTGCGCGCCTCGATGGCGTCGTACAGCCCCCACATGATGGCCCCGCCCTGCGCCGCCGCTTCGGGCGTGATGGCACGCAGCGCCACGCCGATGGCGGGGTCGTAATGAAGCAGCCAGGCGCCCTCGGTGCCTTCTTCGGCTTGGCCTTCGGTTTCGACCTTGGCCGAACCATCGGCCGTGCGTTGCGACGCCGGCACCACCATATGCTGAGACAACGCCAACCACTGGGCCGGCGTGTGCGGTCCGAAGGTGGTCGACAGCGCCCACATGGCGTCCGCCGCGGCCTGCACGCTCTCGAACTGCCCGCTCTTGCCCACATAGGCACCGATGCGCTGAACGGCAGCCGGCTCGATGGTCGGGCCGACGTCGTTGGCGACGAAGCGGCGAATGGGGCGCGCCAGCGGCAGCGCCTTGTGTCCGGCCAGCACAAATCCGATCAGCCCGCCCATGCTGGTGCCGATGTAGTCGAGCGTGTCGATGGCCTGTTCGCCGTTCAGTTGCGCGATCAGCGCCACCATGTCGGCCGCGTACACAGGCACCTGGTAGAAGGCCGGGTCGCGCAGCCAGTCACTTCGCCCGCGCCCGACCACGTCGGGGCAGACGACGCGAACGTCGCCGTCGGCGCGCGCCACGATGGCCTGGGCCAGGGCGTCGAAATCGCGCCCCTGCCGGGTCAGGCCGTGCACGCAGACCACGACCCTCGCACTGCGGGCGTCGCCCCATTGCCAATAGGCCATGCGATGGCCGCCTTGGGCGTCGTCGCACGCCACGTAATGAAGCGTCGGTTCGGTCATGAAAACGAGGTCGTTCTGGTGCGGATAATTGTCTCGTCGCATCCTAATTCATCCGGAGATTGATCTACATGCTCAAAGGCAAAACCGCGCTTGTCACGGGGTCCACCAGCGGCATTGGCCTTGCCATTGCCAAGGCTCTTGCTCAACAGGGCGCCCACATCGTGCTCAACGGCTTCGGCGATGCCCAGGCGCCCAAGGCCCAGATAGAGGCGCTCGGCGTGCGTGCCGAGTACCACGGCGCGGACATGAGCAAACCCGAGCAGATCGAAGACATGATGAAGTTCGCCGCGGAAAAATTCGGCCGCGTCGACATTCTTGTGAACAACGCCGGCATCCAGCATGTCGCCAAGGTCGAGGACTTTCCCACCGAACGTTGGGACGCCATCATCGCCATCAACCTCACCAGCGCCTTTCATACGACGCGCCTGGCGATTCCAGCGATGCGCGAGGCCAACTGGGGCCGCATCGTCAACATTGCGTCGGCCCACGGCCTGGTGGCCTCGGCGCAGAAATCGGCTTATGTGGCGGCCAAGCACGGCATCGTCGGCCTGACCAAGTCGGTCGCGCTCGAAACCGCGACCACGGGCATCACCGCCAACGCCATCTGCCCTGGCTGGGTGCTGACCGCGCTGGTGCAAAAGCAGATCGACGACCGCGCCGCGCGCGAAGGCATCACCGCCGCGCAGGCGCAAAACGAGCTGCTGGGTGAAAAACAGCCCTCGCTGCAGTTCACCACCGTCGAGCAACTGGGCGGCCTGGCCGTCTTCCTGTGCTCGCCGGCAGCCGATCAGGTGCGCGGCGTGGCCTGGGCCATGGACGGCGGCTGGACTGCCCAGTAAAGGTTAGCCATGCGGTAGGCAGAGCAGCCAGGCGCCCTGCCCGCCATTCACGCTACTTGAGCTGCACCGAGCCCGACACGCTCACCATCACGCTGGTCTTGCCAGCCTCCACCGGCACTGCCGCGTCGGAAGAGAACGATTTGGCCTGCATGGCCATCATCCGCGGGCGAATCGGGCCGTTGTCGCTCGCATTCACAGACACCTCGCGCAGCGTGTAGCCGCCAAAGCCGAAGCCCTTTGCCAGCTCATTGGCCTTCTGCTTGAAGTTGTCGATGGCCATGGTCTGCGCCTCGGTCTCGGTCTTGGCGCGCTGCTCGCGGCTCAGGCCAAAGCCCACGTTGGCCACGGTGAGCGTGCTGATGCGCCCGGCCACCTGGGTGATGCGCGGAAAGTCGCGCCCTTCGAGCACCAGCTCGCTGGAGCCTTGCCAGCCATTGATCTTGCCGTCCTTGCTGTAGCGTGGCGACAGGCTGAAGTTGCCCGTATGCACGTCGAGCTGGCCCGGTTGCGCGCTCTTCTTGGCCTCGGCCAGCGCGGCGTCGAGCGCGGCCTTCAGCTGCGTCTGCACGGTGGCCGCGTCGCTGGCGTCGCGGGTGGTCGACAGCGTCATGCTCAGCAGGTCTTGCTGAACCTCGACCGTGCCGGCAGCTGTCAGCTGCAGCACGTTCTGTGGCGCGGGCGTGGCGGCGTTCTGCGCCAGCGCGGTGCCGGCAATGGTCAGTGCGGCGCAGGCCGCGAGCAATTTGATTGTTTTCAAGACGATGTACTCCCTGGATTGGTATGAAAGACAGGCCTGAGTCTGCCCGCTGCAAACGGCAGAAAAGCAGGCCGGCCGGCCGGTGCCCGGCGGGCGCCTCAGCGCCGCTGGCTGCGCGGCGCGGTCAACAGGCTGCGCTCGTTCGACGAATCGGGCGCCGGTGCCGGCACGATGCGTTCGGCCGGCTGCGATTCTGCCGAATGCGCCAGAGCCCCCGCCGAAGGCAGGGTCCATTGGCCGCGCACCTGTTGGCGCAACTCGAACAGTTCCGCCGCGGTCAGGCGGCGCCCGGCGGCCGCCTCTTCGCGTTGCACCTCTTCACGCTGCGCGAAACGGTGGGCCGCCACGGCGTCCCGCACTTCGCTGCGGCGCACTTCGCCCACCCTGAGGAAATCGCCAAACACCGCCTGCGACGGGCCGCAGGCGAAAACAAGGACGAAAGGGAGTGCGGAAAAAGTAAGTCTCATTGAGCTGAAGTCATAAGCCAATGGGAACTTTGCCACCTCTGAGCGAACGTCGGATGACCAGACCGCGAGCGTCCGCAAGTTTTGTAACTTAGTGTCAAACCATAAGTAAATCTGACTCAACGAAGGCTTAACGCCTTCAGAATCGGCGCTGTTACAAATTCATCGTTGTAGAAATGACTCAAGTTCCCGCTCGCACCGACAAGATCGTGATCGTCGACGACGACGCCCGCATCCGCGACCTCCTGCGCCGCTACCTGACGCAAGAAGGATTCGAAGTGATCGTGGCCGAAGACGGCAAGGCGCTCAACCGCATCCTGTTGCGCGACACGGTCGACCTGATCGTGCTCGACCTGATGATGCCCGGCGAAGACGGCCTGTCCGTCTGCCGCCGCCTGCGCGCCGCCAACGACCGCACCCCGATCATCATGCTCACCGCCAAAGGCGAAGACGTCGACCGCATCGTCGGCCTCGAAGTCGGCGCCGACGACTACCTGGGCAAGCCCTTCAACCCGCGCGAACTGCTGGCCCGTGTGCACGCGGTGCTGCGTCGCCGTCCGCCGCTCGAAGCGCCGGGCGCGCCCTCCACGGAGAACGAGACCGTCAACTTCGGCCCGTTCGCCTTCGATCTCGGCTCGCGCACCCTGAAGAAGGATGGCGAAGAGCTCTCGCTGACCACCGGCGAGTTCGCGATGCTGAAGGCGCTGGTGCGCCATCCGCGTCAACCGCTGTCGCGCGAAAAGCTGGCCCAGCTGGCGCGCGGGCGCGAGTTCGAGCCCTTCGACCGCAGCTTGGACGTGCAGATCTCGCGCCTGCGCAAGCTGGTCGAGTCCGACGCCGCCGCGCCGCGCTACATCCAGACCGTCTGGGGCGTGGGCTACGTGTTCGTGCCGGACGGCACGGCCTGACGCGCCGCTGAGAGGTGGCCATCGGCCAATCCGCCAGGCCCGGCTCCGCGCAGGAGGACGGTGCGCAGGTCACCATGCCCAGCCCGCTCGAGGCGAGCGCGCAGCGTGACCGTCGCCCTGGCCTGAAGCTCGGCTTCAGCCTGTTCTGGCGAACCTTCTTTTTGCTGGCGCTGCTGCTCATAGGCTGCACCGTTGCCTGGCTGCAGACCTTCCGCTCGCTCGAGTACGAGCCGCGCGCCATTCAAACCGCCCACCAGATCGCCTCGCTCGTGAACCTCACGCGCGCGGCGCTGGTGTATTCGGACGCCATCACGCGGGTGTCGCTGATCAAGACGCTGGCCGACCAGGAAGGCGTGCGCATCCTGCCGCGCGAGCCCAACGACCGGTTCGAGCCCTACACCAGCGGCGCGCTCGACCAGCGCGTCACAGAAGAGCTGATCGATCAGCTCGGCGAAGGCACCACGGTGGCCAGCCGCGTGAACGACGAGGCGGGCCTGTGGATCGGCTTCACCATCGAAAGCGACACCTACTGGCTGCTGCTCGACCCCACGCGCTTCAGCCGCGTGGGCGGGCGCACCTGGCTGGTGTGGCTCAGCACGGCCATGGCGCTGTCGCTGGCCGGCGCGGCGCTGATCACGCGGCTCATCAACCTGCCGCTCAAGCAGCTGTCGCGCGCCACCATGCAGGTGCGCGAAGGCGAGTACGAGGCGCACCGGCTCGACGAACGCGCCCGCACCAACGAGATTCGCGCGGTCAACATCGGCTTCAACCGCATGGCCGACCAGCTGGCAAAGATCGAGCAGGACCGCGCCATCATGCTGGCCGGCATCTCGCACGACCTGCGCACGCCTCTCGCACGCCTGCGGCTCGAAACCGAGATGAGCGTGGCCGACGAGGATGCCCGCGACCACATGGCCGCGGACATTGCCCAGCTCGACGCCATCATCGACAAGTTTCTGGACTACGCGCGGCCCGACCATGTCGATCCGCGCCCGGTGCTGCTGCGCGATGTGGTCGACGCCTGCACCTACGCCGTGCAGGACTATGAAGAGATGAACATCAAGGTCGAGGTGCCGCCCGACCTGCGCGTGATGGGCGACGAGGTGGAGCTCACCCGCGTGATCTCCAACCTGGTGGAGAACGCTCGGCGCTACGGCAAGTCGCCCTCCACCGGCGTGGCCGACGTCACCATCCAGGCGCAGGCCAACAACGACGCGGTGCTCATCAAGGTGCGCGACCACGGCGCGGGTGTCGAGCCCGCCCTGCTCTCGCAACTGACCAAGCCCTTCTTCCGCGGCGACGCGGCGCGCACTTCGGCGGCTGGTGCCGGTCTGGGGCTGTCGATCGTGGCGAAGAACATCGAGCGCATGGGCGGCACCTTTGCGCTCACCAGCACGCCGGGCCGCGGCCTGGCGGCGCACATTCGCATGCCGCGCGCCATGGCGGTGGGCACCGAGCCGCAGCCGGGCAAGAAACCGGCCCTCAGCTGACCTGAGCAGCGCGCTGGCCCAGCTCAACCCGGGCGTCAGCGGTGCAACAAGACGGCCGCGCGGGCTTCCATCGCGCGGCCCTCGCCCACCGGGCCCAGCTTCTCGGCCGTCTTGGCCTTCACGTTCACCTGGTCCAGCGCAATGCCCAGCGTGTCGGCAATGCGCTGGCACATTGCGGGAATGTGCGGTGCCAGCTTGGGCGCCTGCGCGATCACCGTGCTGTCGACGTTGCCGATTTCCCAGCCCGCCGCACGCACCCGGCGCGCCGCCTCGGCCAGCAGCACCGCGGAATCGGCGCCGCGAAACTGCGGGTCGGTGTCGGGAAAATGCCGGCCGATGTCGCCCAGCCCCGCGCCGCCCAGCACAGCATCGGTGATGGCGTGCAGCAGCACGTCGGCGTCCGAGTGCCCGAGCAGGCCAGTGATGTGCGGCACCTCGATGCCGCCCAGAATCAGCTTGCGCCCGGCCACCAGTTGGTGAACGTCCCAGCCTTCGCCCACGCGGATGTGAAACGGCGATGTCATGCGATGCCCTTCTGGCGGCCCAGCAGCACGGCTTCGGCCAATGCAAAGTCTTCGGGAAACGTCACCTTGAAGTTCTGCGCGCTGCCCGGCACCAGCAGCGGCGACAGCCCGATGGCCTCGATGGCGCTGGCCTCGTCGGTCACGGCGTCGCCGGTGCGCTCCAGCGCGTCGAGCAGCATGCCGATGCGGAACATCTGCGGCGTCTGGGCCAGCCACTTGTCGGCGCGCGACAGCGTTTGCGACACCCGGCTTTCGGGCGTCGACACCTTCAGCGTGTCGGCCAGCCGCTGCGCCAGCAGGCCGCCCACGGCGTCGTGCTCGCAGGCCGCGATGAGCGCCTCGATCTGGCTGGAGGTGACAAGGCAGCGTGCCGCGTCGTGCACCAGCACCCAGTCGTGCGCGCCGGCGCCTTTTTGGCGCAGCGCCACCAACCCGTTGCGCACCGTGGCCGCGCGGGTCACGCCGCCCACGCGCAGCAGGTGTTCGTTGTCGGCGGGAAAGCGCGGCAGCGCGGCATCGACCTCGCGGTCGTCGGGCGAGACCACCAGCGCCAGCCCGGCAAAGCGGCCCGCCAGCGCGCGGAAGGCGTCCAGCGTGTGGGCCACCATCGGCGCGCCGGCCAGGCGCCGGTACTGCTTGGGAGCGGTGGACTGTGCATGGCCCGCGCGGTGGCCGGAGCCGGCGCACGGAATCAGCACGAAAAGTCGGGAAGAAGGCATGTGGGCGGCCCGGCGTCGGCAATGGCCGACAAGCGAATAAAGGGCTGCCATTCTAGAATTGCGCCCTTCACACACCCCTCGCCAGCTGGCGCGGGGTGTTGTGCATTTACCCCTTGCCAGCCGGCAAGGGGTGTTGTGCATTTACCCTTTGCCGGCAGGCAAGGGGTGCTGCATTTTCTAAGCGTTCCATGGACCTCCCCCTCCTCACGGCGGGCAAGCGTTTCACGCTGCCGCGCCCCCCCCTGTCGGCCGATGCCTTGCTGCTGGCGCAACTCGCCATGCGCGAGAAAGCCTCGGGGCGCGCCACGGCCATGTTCACGGCCGACGCCAACGACGCCCAGCGGCTGATCGACGAAATCGCCTTCTTCGCGCCCGATTTGCGCTGCGCCCTGTTCCCCGACTGGGAAACGCTGCCCTACGACGCCTTCTCGCCCCACCAGGACCTGATCAGCGAGCGCCTGGCCACCCTCTGGCGCATCAGCCAGAAAGAGGCCGACGTGGTGCTGGTGCCCGCCACCACCGCGCTCTACCGGCTGGCGCCGCCCGCGTTCCTGGCCGGCTACACCTTCCATTTCAAGGCCAAGCAGAAGCTGGAAGAGTCCAGGCTCAAGGCCCAGCTCACGCTGGCCGGCTACAGCCACGTGACCCAGGTGGTGAGCCCGGGTGAATACGCGGTGCGCGGCGGGCTGATCGACCTGTTCCCCATGGGCTCGCTGGTGCCGTTCCGCGTCGACCTGTTCGACGACGAGATCGACTCCATCCGCACCTTCGACCCCGACACTCAGCGCAGCCTGTACCCGGTGCCCGAAGTGCGCCTGCTGCCCGGGCGCGAGTTCCCCATGGACGACGACGCGCGCGGGCGCTTTCGCAGCCGCTGGCGGGAGCTGCTCGAAGGCGACCCGACCAAGAGCCGCATCTACAAGGACATGGGCAACGGCGTGGCCACGGCCGGCATCGAGTACTACCTGCCGCTGTTCTTCGAAGAAACGGCCACCGTGTTCGACTACCTGGGGCCCGACGCCACCGTGGTGCTGCACGGCGACCTGGAGCCCGCGTTCCAGCACTTCTGGCAAGACACCCAAGAGCGCTACCGGCTGGTGCAGGGCGACCCGGAACGCCCGGCGCTGCCGCCCGAGGCGCTGTTCCTGAATGCCGAGCAGTTCTACCAGCGTGCCAAGCCCTACGCGCAACTGGCCATCCGAGGCGACGTGCCCACAGAGGCGCCCTACGCCGAATTCGACAAGCTGCCGCAATTCGCCGTGGTGCGCGGCGCCGAAGACCCGCTGGTGGGCCTGAAGGCCCACATTCGCGACACGCCGCACCGCGTGCTGCTGATCGCCGAGAGCGACGGCCGCCGCGAAAGCCTGCTCGACTTTCTGCGCGCCAGCGGCGTGAGCCCGCCGGCCTTCGACTCGCTGGCCGAGTTCGAAGCCTCCGCGGACGAAAAAATCGGCATTGCCACCGCCGCGCTGGCCTCGGGCTTCGCCTGGCGCGAACAGGGCATCGACCTGGTCACCGAAACCGAGCTGTTCGCCACCGCGCCCACCACGCGCCGGCGCAACAAGAAGCAGGAGCAGGTCAGCGACGTCGAGGCGCTCATCAAGGACCTGTCGGAGCTCAACGTGGGCGACCCGGTGGTGCACAGCGCGCACGGCATCGGCCGCTACCGCGGCCTGGTCCACATGGACCTGGGCCAGGGCGTCGACGAAGAGGGCAAGCCGCTGCTGCAGGAAATGCTGCACCTGGAGTACGCCGACAAGGCCACGCTGTACGTGCCGGTGAGCCAGCTGCATCAGATCAGCCGCTACACCGGCGTGAGCGCCGACGAAGCCCCGCTGCACAGGCTCGGCTCCGGCCAGTGGGAAAAAGCCAAGCGCAAGGCCGCCGAACAGGTGCGCGACTCGGCCGCCGAGCTGCTCAACATCTACGCCCGCCGCGCCGCGCGCGAAGGCCATGCCTTTCGCTACTCGCCGGCCGACTACGAGGTGTTCAGCAACGACTTCGGCTTCGACGAAACCGCCGACCAGAAGGCCGCGATCCACGCCGTGGTGCAGGACATGATCTCGCCCCAGCCCATGGACCGCCTCATCTGCGGCGACGTGGGTTTCGGCAAGACTGAGGTGGCCCTGCGCGCGGCGTTCATTGCCGTTACCGGCGGCAAGCAGGTCGCGCTGCTCGCGCCCACCACGCTGCTGGCCGAGCAGCACTACCAGACGCTGGTCGACCGCTTCGCCAAGTGGCCGGTTCGCGTGGCCGAGATGAGCCGCTTTCGCTCGACCAAGGAAATCAATGCCGCCGCCAAAGGGCTGGCCGAGGGCACGGTCGACATCGTGGTCGGCACGCACAAGCTCCTGTCGCCGTCGATCAACTTCAAGAACCTGGGCCTGCTCATCATCGACGAGGAGCACCGTTTCGGCGTGCGCCACAAGGAGGCGATGAAGGCGATGCGCGCCGAGGTCGATGTGCTCACGCTCACCGCCACGCCCATTCCGCGCACGCTGGGCATGGCGCTGGAAGGCCTGCGCGACCTGAGCGTGATTGCCACCGCGCCGCAGCGGCGCCTGGCCATCAAGACCTTCGTGCGCAACGAAGGCACCGGCGTGATTCGCGAGGCTGTGCTGCGCGAGCTGAAGCGTGGTGGGCAGGTGTACTTCTTGCACAACGAGGTCGAGACCATCGAAAACCGCCGCCAGAAGCTAGAAGAAATATTGCCCGAGGCCCGCATTGCCGTGGCCCACGGCCAGATGCCCGAGCGCGAGCTGGAGCGCGTGATGCGCGACTTTGTGGCGCAGCGCTACAACTTGCTGCTGTGCTCCACCATCATCGAGACCGGCATCGACGTGCCGACTGCCAACACCATCGTGATGAGCCGCGCCGACAAGTTCGGCCTGGCGCAGCTGCACCAGCTGCGCGGGCGCGTGGGGCGTTCGCACCACCAAGCCTATGCCTATCTGATGGTGCCCGACACCGAAGGCCTGACCAAGCACGCGGCGCAGCGGCTGGACGCCATTCAGCAGATGGAAGAGCTGGGCTCCGGCTTCTACCTGGCCATGCACGACCTGGAGATTCGCGGCACCGGCGAGGTACTGGGCGAGAACCAGAGCGGCAACATGATGGAGATCGGCTTCCAGCTCTACAACGAGATGCTCAGCGAGGCCGTGCGCGCGCTCAAGGCCGGGCAGGAGCCCGACCTGCTCTCCCCGCTGTCGGTCACTACCGAGATCAACCTGCACGCCCCCGCCCTGCTGCCTGACGACTATTGCGGCGACGTGCACCTGCGCCTGTCGTTCTACAAGAAGCTGGCCACCGCAAAAACGCCCGACCAGATCGACACGCTGCTGGAAGAAATTGTCGACCGTTTCGGCAAGCTGCCGCCGCAGGCGCAGACGCTGATCGACACGCACCGCCTGCGCGTGCTCGCGCGGCCATACGGCGTGGTGAAGGTGGACGCGGCGCCCGGCATCATCAACATCACGTTCAAGAAAGACCCGCCGGTCGATGGCATGGCCATCATCCAGCTGATCCAGAAGAACAAGCACATCAAGCTCGCCGGCAACGAGAAGCTGCGCATCGAGCGCGAGCTGAAGGAGCCGAGGGAGCGGGCCCAGATGGTGCGCGACGTGCTGCGCAGCCTGGGTCAACCCACCGTCAAGGACACCGTGAACGCATGAGCGCCCCTCAAGAAATTTCCCCCGGCCTGGTCATTCAGCGCATGACGCCACCGTTGAAGCTCGCCGACTTCAAGCTGATTGCGTTCGACATGGACTCGACGCTGATCAACATCGAGTGCATCGACGAAATTGCCGACGCTGTCGGCAAAAAGGCTGAGGTGGCCGCGATCACCGAGGCGACGATGCGCGGCGAGATCAAGGACTTCAAGGACAGTCTGCGCCGCCGCGTGGCGTTGCTCGAGGGCGTGCCGGTGCAAGCCTTGCAGCAGGTGTACGACGAGCGGTTGCAGCTCAACCCGGGCGCGACGGAGTTGGTGGCGGCCTGCAAGGCGGCCGGCCTGAAGGTGCTGTTGGTGTCGGGTGGTTTCACTTTCTTTGCGAACCGTGTGAAGGACCGGCTGGGCATCGACTTTGCGCGCTCCAACCTGTTGGAAGAAGCCGATGGCCAGCTCACCGGCAAGGTCGTCACGCAGAGCTGGGGTGACATCTGCGACGGTGCGGAGAAGCGCCGTACGCTGTTGGAGATTGCGTCGCTGATGGGCATCTCCGCACAGCAGACGATCGCCGTCGGTGACGGTGCGAACGACCTGCCGATGATGGGTAAAGCGGGACTCTCCGTGGCCTATCACGCAAAGCCCAAGGTGCGCGAACAGGCGATGGTTGCCATCAACGACGGTGGGCTGGATCGCTTGTTGGAAGTACTGGTGTGAACGGGCGTTGTTAAGGGCGCTGTCCGGGGCGACGCTCACGCCGACGGGGTGCCTTGCTCCGCGAATGTCCCCCGGCCTGCGGCCTCCTCCTTTATTTCGCTGCGCAAGGCACCCCATCGACGTGAGCGTTTTCAGAGCCGGGGTTGATCGTGCGATCACCCAGAGCGTGCCCTGGTGCACAGGGCGTCGGGTGCTCCCCGCAGCGAAATAAAGGAGGAGGGGCGCAGCCCCGGGGGACATTCGCGGAGGGGAGTACCCGGCGGCCTGTGCACACGCCCTGAACAGCAGCACCGAGAACAGCAGCACCAAGAACAACAGCGCCAAAAACAAAGCCAACGAACAAAAGCCCAAAACAAGCAAACCCGAAACGCGACAAGGACCAAGAAAATGACCGACACCGCCCCCCTCTACCGCGCAGACGCCCTGCAGGACTACGCCAGTGCCCTGCTGCAGAAAGCCGGCCTCGCCGCATCCATGGCCGACAGCGTCGCTCGTACCCTTGTCGAAGGCGATCTGCTGGGTCACGACACCCACGGCCTCGCCCTGCTGGCCGGCTACGTGAAAGAACTGGAATCCGGCGGCATGACGCGCGAGGGCGCACCGCAAGTGCTGTCTGACCGCCCCGCCGCCGTGCTGTGGGACGGCAATCGCCTCCCCGGCCCGTGGCTCATGGACCAGGGCATGGACCTGCTCGTGCCACGCGCGCGAGAACTGGGAACCGCCTCGCTCGTCATTCGCCGCAGCCACCACATCGCCTGCCTCGCCGTCTACATGCTGCGCGCCCTGCGGGAAGACATGCTCATGCTGCTGGCCTGCTCCGACCCCAACGCGGCCAGCGTCGCGCCCTTCGGCGGCACGCAAGCCGTGTTCACGCCCAACCCGCTGGCCATGGGCTTTCCGCTGTCACACGGCGGCGTGATGGTCGACATTTCGGCCTCCATCACCACCAACGGCATGAGCAACCGCAAACGCGCGGCCGGCGAGCACTTTGCCGAAGAGTGGCTCATAGACGCCACCGGCAAGCCGTCGAACAACCCCCAGGTGCTGTTCGACCAGCCGCCCGGCACGCTGCTGCCGGTCGGCGGGCTCAGCCATGGCCACAAGGGCTACGGCATGGCGCTGCTGGTAGAGACGCTCACCGCCGGGCTTGCAGGCCACGGCCGGGCCGACCCGCCCGAGGGCTGGGGCGCCACGGTGCACATCACGCTGCACGACCTGCACGCCTTCGGCGGCAAGGAAGCCTTCCTGCGCCAGATGGACCATGTGGCCGAGCGCTGCCGCGACAACACGCCCATCGACCCGGCCAAGCCTGTCCGGCTGCCGGGTGAAGGCGGGTTGAAGCGTCGGGAAGCACAAACGGTGAACGGGGTGCGGCTGCACCCGTCAATTGCGCGCTCGCTGCAGGATGCGGAGCAGCGGCATGGCCTGCGGCTGGCGCAGGCGCTGGTCTGACGAAAGCTCAGTCTTCTTCGAATTCGGAAGCGCCAGCGGCCGCTTCGCCGGGTGCCCGTGGTGCGCGCTTGGCGGCCTTGGCCACCACTTCCACGTAGAACTGCGGCCCACCCTCCTTGACCACACCGTCGATCAGCCCGGTGAGGGCCGACAGGTGCACCACTTCGGCGGATTCTTCGGCGGCGCCGAACTTGCAATCGAAGTCCCAGAAGTCGCTGCCTTCGGGCAGGTCGCGGCGGCGTTCGCGCTTGATGTACTTGCGAATCTCGTGCTTGATGGCTTCGAGATGGCGGTCGGGGTGCTTGCCCTCGACTTGAAGCTGAAAGGTTTTTCTCATGGGTGATCGTAACTCTGTCGAGCCCCCCTCCGTCCTGTGTACAGTCGGCGGCTCAATGGAAAGCAGGTGAAAGACATGGCGCGCGCAAACGACTGGGCAGGCAAGGTGATGGCATTGGTGAACGGAGGCAACGCCCCAGCGGCCATCGCGCAGATCAAGGTGGCGCCGTCGGTCAAGGACCTGAAGGCGCTGCAGACCATCATGACGCTCTCGAAAATGAAAGGCCGCTATCCCAATGTGGATGCGGCCATTTCAGACAACCTGAACCTGCTGGCGGCGCCCCGCCTGCATCGCTCGCCCTGACGAGGTTCTACAGCGCCTGACCCAGGCGCTTCACTCCCTCTTCGATCTTGGCCACATCGGCCGTCGCAAAGCTCAGGCGCAGCGTTGCAAGATCCGGGTTCTCGGCAAAGAACGGCGCGCCGGGCACGAAGGCCACGAGCTTTTCGATGGCGCGCTTGGCCAGCACATTGGCATCGGCCAGCTTGCCGTTGGCGCCCGTCAGGCGCGCCCAGAAGAACAGGCCGCCGTGCGGCTGCGTGAAACTGATCGCATCGCCCAGCTCGCGCTTCAGCGCACTGCCCATGGCCAGCGCCCGCTGGCCGTACACCTCGCGCACATGCGCCAGCGTGCCGGGCATGCGACCGCTCTTGAGGTACTGCGCGGCCGTGGCCTGCGCAAACGTGCTGGTGTGCGCGTCGCTGAACTGCTTGCACATGGTGGCCTTGCCCAGCAGCTCGGCCGGCGCAATCATCCAGCCGATGCGCAAGCCCGGGCTCAGCACCTTGCTCAGGCTGCCGCAGTGCGCAATCAGCTCGCGGCTGCCGGGCACGCTCTGGCTCAAGGCCAGGATCGACGGCGGCGGTGCCTCGCCGAAGTACAGGTCGCCGTAGGGGTCGTCCTCGACCACCAGCGTCTGGTATTTCACCGCGAGTTCGAGCACCTTCTTGCGCCGCTCCAGGCTCAGCATGGCGCCGCTGGGGTTGCCGAAGGTGGGAATCAGGTACACGAACTTGGGCTTGTGCTCGGCAATGAGCTTTTCGAGCTCGTCGGTCTTCACGCCGTTTTCGTCGATGGGCGCGCTGATGAGCTGCGCGCCGTACAGGCGAAAGCACTGAATGGTGGCCAGGAAGGTCGGGCCTTCGACGATCACCTTGTCGCCGGGCGAGATCATGGTCTTGCCCAGCAAATCAAGCGCCTGCTGGCTGCCGGTGGTGACGATCAGGCCGCTGGGGTCCACGCTGACGCCTTTGGTCTTCATGAAGGCGCTGAGCTGCGTGCGCAGCGGCTCGTAGCCTTCGGTGGCGCCGTACTGCAATGCAGCGCCGGGCTCTTCGCTCAGTGCCTTCTGGCTCGCCTCCTTGAGGCCCTCGACGTCGAACATGGCGCTGTCCGGGAACCCGCCCGCAAAACTGATGATGCCGGGCGTGCCCAGCAGCTTGAAGAGTTCGCGGATGGCGGAGGTTTCGACGTTGTCGAGGCGGGAGGCGAATTGCATGGTGTGGCTCTCTTTCTGGGGTGCCATTGTCGCGAAAGCGGCGGGCAATAAAGCTGCGTAAGGCCCGGGCCTTTCAACGATATATTGCGCTAAAGCCGCTTCCCGCCCCATGAAAAAAGAAAACATCCCCCTCTTCTTCGCCACCCTGCAGGCGGCCAACCCCGAGCCCAAGACCGAGCTCGACTACACCACCCCCTTCGAGCTGCTGGCCGCCGTGCTGCTGTCGGCGCAGGCCACCGACGTGGGCGTGAACAAGGCCACGCGCAAGCTGTTTCCGGTGGCGAACACGCCGCAGGCCATCTACGACCTGGGCGTGGAGGGGCTGGAGGAATACATCAAGACCATCGGCCTGTACCGCAGCAAGGCCAGGCACCTGATCGAAACCTGCCGCATGCTGGTGGAGCTGCACGGCGGCGAAGTGCCGCGCACGCGCGCCGAACTGGAAGCGCTGCCCGGCGTGGGCCGCAAGACCGCCAACGTGGTGCTGAACACGGCCTTCGGCGAAGCGACCATCGCGGTCGACACGCACATCTTTCGCATGGGCAACCGCACCGGGCTGGCACCGGGCAAGACGCCGCTGGAGGTGGAGCTCAAGCTGGAGAAGCGCGTGCCGCTGCAGTACCGGCTGAACGCGCACCACTGGCTGATCCTGCACGGGCGCTATGTGTGCGTGGCGCGCAAGCCGCGCTGCTGGGAATGCGCCGTGCACACCTTCTGCGCCTTCAAGCCCAAGACCCCCGCGCCCAAGACGACATGACAGCACCCCAAAGAATGACAACACAGAAGAAGCACCGTTCCCCTCCCGCCCCGCTGGTGGCTGCCCTGCTGCTGGGCGCCCTGCTCCCGGCCGCGGCCTGGTCTCAGCCGACCGGCGGCCTGCCGCCCGACGCCATGGCCCTGTACGGCGGGCGCTGGTCCACCACCTGCGCCGACGCCGCCGCGCCCACGCTGCAGGTGCGCCAGGACATGCTGATTGCCGAAAGCGGCAAGCGCCGCGTGGTCGGCAAGGCGCCGCAAACGGCCTACAGCTTCTTCGGCAACAGCCCGCCGCCGGCCGGCTTCGACGTGGCGCTGATCGCCGAGGCCGACAAGGCCGGCGCCCTCACGTTTCTGGTCTACCGCGACGCGCGCGGCCAGTCGATCACGCTGGACGCCGACAAGCCGGTGGCCGGCCAGCTCGGCCCCGAGATGATGAAGCTGCGCTACTGGCGCTGCGACGGTGCCGCCCGCGCCGCGCCGCCGCCCGCTGACGCGCCGGCCGCCAAAGTGCCACCGCCGCCCACCGGCAGCCCCGCCGCGCTGGCGCAGGGCCCTGCAATGCAGAAGGCCTGGCGCGCCGCGCTGGGCCCGCGCGAAAACGACCCCTGGCTGGTGCGCCGCGAAGGCCCCGCGCCCGAGCCCCAGTGGGTCACGGTGGACGGCACGCGCTACCTGCTGCACGCCTTCTGCAAGCCGCACGACTGCCACGACAACAACGCCATCGCCCTCTACGACCAGGGGTCGGGCCGCATCTACGGGCTGGTGCAGCGCGACGGCAAGAACCGTCTGGTGGGCGCGCCACCGGCCGCGCTGGCGCCGCAGCTCGACAAGCTCTGGCGCACCCAATGGCGTCAGAAGAGTTGAGTCGAACCGCGCTGAACTGACGCCCCCGCTCAGCGCAGCTTGAACATGCGCACCGCCCCCACCAGCCCCGCGGCCTGATCGTTCATCGACTGCGCCGCGGCAGAGGCCTGCTCCACCAGCGCCGCGTTCTGCTGCGTGGTGCGGTCCATCTGCTTGATGGCGTCGTTCACCTGCTCGATGCCGCTCGATTGCTCCTGGCTGGCCGCGGTGATCTCGGCCATGATGTCCGTCACCCGGCGCACGCTGCCCATGATTTCTTCCATGGTCTTGCCGGCCTCGTTGACCAGCGCGCTGCCCGCGTGCACCTCGTTCACCGAGTCGCCGATCAGCGTCTTGATTTCCTTGGCCGCCGCGGCCGAGCGCTGCGCCAGGTTGCGCACCTCCGAGGCCACCACCGCAAAGCCGCGCCCCTGCTCGCCCGCGCGGGCCGCCTCCACCGCCGCGTTCAGCGCAAGGATGTTGGTCTGGAACGAAATGCCGTCGATCACGCCAATGATCTCCACCACCTTGCGCGACGACGCATGGATGGAGGCCATCTTCTCCACCACCTGCTCCACCACCGCGCCGCCGCGCGAGGCCACCTGCGAGGCCGAGTCGGCCAGCTGGTTGGCCAGGCGCGCGTTGTCCGCGTTCTGCTTCACGGTGGAGGTGAGCTCCTGCATGGACGCGGCCGTTTGCTCCAGCGAGCTGGCCTGCTCCTCGGTGCGCGAAGAAAGGTCGCGATTGCCGATGGCAATCTGCTCCGACGCCGTGGCAATCGAATCGGTGCCCGCGCGCACCTGCCCCACCACCTTGGCCAGCTCGTCGTTCATGGCGCGCAGCGCGTTCATGAGCAGGCCCGACTCCGATTTGTCCGCCACCTCGATGCGCGCCGTGAGGTCGCCCGAGGCCACCTGCTGCGCCACCGTCACCGCCTGCCCGAGCGGCAGGGTGATGGAGCGCGTCATGCGAAACGCCAGCAGCAGCCCGCCGATCAGCGACGCGCCGCTGATCGACAGAATGATCCACTTGGCCCGCTGGTAGGCCGCCTGCGCGGAGGTCGCGCTCTCGTCGGCGCTCTTTTTCAGCAGTTGCTGAAACGTCGACACATGCGACAGCACCTGGTTGAGCAGCGGCATGCACTCCTGCGTGAGCACTTTCACGGCGGCCTCGGTCTGGTTGGAGGTGGCCAGGGTCAGCACCTTGCCGGCAATGGGCAGGTACAGCACCTCGAGCGCGCGCAGCCTGTCGAGCATCTGGCGCTCCTCGGCGTTGGTCGACGCCGGGTTGGCCATGAGCGTGGCCAGGTTCTGCAGCCCGCTGTCGATCTCGCGCTGCGAGCGCGCCACCAACTCCACGTCGCCCTTCTGCGCGGCCGGGTCCGTCACCAGCGCCAGGTTGCGCGCCGCAATCGCCCGCTTGCCGATGGCCGACTGCACGTTGTTCAGCTGGTCCAGCTTGCCGGCCCCCACCTCGGTTGCAAAAGCGATGCGGTCCGACAGGTTGGCCATCTCGTGCAGGCCAATGCCCGCAATCACCAGCTGCAACAACAGCAACAGCGCAAAACCCAAGCCCAGGCGGGCGCCGATTTTGAGATTCGACAGAACGAACATAGCGAACATAGGACGAGCTCCATGGTGGTGTGATCGGTTATCGACCGGCTCGCCGTGCGTCACCCCACCCCTGAAAGGTGGGGTGGGCAAACCCTTGAACATGGGATACATCTGGGGGTCGGGATCGATGAAAATCCGGGCCGATGCAACCTGCCCCTCATTCCGGCACTTTCGGCCCTCACGGTATTCAAGGCGCTCCCGGCCTGCCCAACGCGCCCGCGCTGCGCACCCGAAGCCGCCGCCTGCTGGTGCGCCAAGCCCTGCTAGATCGGCTCTCCGCGGCGCACGAGCGCCGCTGCATCGTGCTGCGCGCGCCCTCCGGGTTCGGCAAGAGTTCGCTGCTGCTGAGCTGGCAGCGCGAGCTGGTGTCCGCGGGCACCGACATCGCCTGGCTGCGGCTGGCCAGCCTGAACAGCCTGGGCAACATGGCCGAAGGCGACCTGCATTTCATGGCCGCCCTCATGGCCGCGCTGGCCGCCGTGGACGCGGGCATTGCGCGGCATGCCGTGGCCCACGCCCGCCCTGACGCCGACGCCATCGAGCGGCTGGTCATCGCGCTGGTGCGCGGCATTGCCGCCCGCGGCCGAAGGCTGGTGCTGATCGTGGACGACGTGCAAAGCGCGCAAAGCGACAACGTGCTGAACGCCCTGCAACTGCTGGTGGCGTATGCGCCGGCCAACCTGCTGTGCGTGTTTGCCAGCCGCGACAGCCTCCCCTTCACCCTTCCGATCACCTTGCCGCTGCCCCTGGCGCCGGCCCATGCCCCCACCCAGGCGCTGGAGCTGGACAACGACGACCTGCGCTTCAGCCTGGCGGAGTCGCTCGACTACCTGCGCATGCGCCTGCCCGACCTGGACGCGCGCACCGCCGCGGCCTTCCATCGCATGACCGACGGCTGGCCGGCCCTGCTGCGGCTGGCCAGCGCCGTGGTGCGCCGGCGGCGCGGCACGCAGCCGCTGCCGCCTGAAGGGCTGCCCGACCTCGCACCCTTTTCGGCGTACTTCGCCGCCCATGTTTTTCCGCGGCTGTCCGCCACGCAGTTGCGCCTGCTCACGCTGTGCGCGGCCCCCACCCGCTTCAGCGCGTCGCTGTGCGCCGAGCTGGCGGGCGCCGGCTACACCCCGACCCTGTGCACGGAGCTGCTCGGCCCGCCGGCGCGCGAGGGCCTGCTGTCGGTGGTGCCACAAGGCCCGGCCGGCGAGCGCTGGTGGCAACTGCACCCGCTGCTGCGCCGCGTGCTGCTGGCGCGCCTGGCCGCCTGGCCCGAGGCCGAGCGGCTCAAGCTCCATGCCAAGGCCTGGCCCTCGCTCGCGCTGCGCGGCATGCACCACCAGGCCGTACGCCACGCGCTGGCCGCCCACGACACCCAGGCGGCCCACCGGCTGGCCGAGCGCGGCGCGTTGGCGCTGTTCATGGGCGGCCAGCTGATCGAGGCCATCGCGCTGATGCGCCAGCTCGACCCCGCGACGCTGGGCGACAGCGCCAACCTGCGGCAGTGGCTGGGCTGGGTTGCGCTGGCCGACTACCGGCTGGACGACTGCGCCCAGGGCATTGCCGCCCTGCGCGCGGAGCCGGCCGGCATCGACCCGGCCATGCGCTACCGGCTGACACTGCTGGAGTGCCTGCTCGCCATCCGCCGCGACGACAGCCACGCGCTGTCCCAACTGGTTTCGCAGCTTCTGGCGCCACCGGCGGCGGCCGACGAGTTTGCGCGCGCCGGGCGGCGCAACGTGCTGACCTGGCTGCACCTGCGCAACGGCGAGTTCGAGCGGGCGCGGCAGATTCAGCGCGACGAGCCGCTGGCCCTGGTCAACGGCGAGCCGGTGGTCGAGAGCCTGTTCGGCTCGCTGGTGGGCCAGTGCCTGGTGGGTCTGTCGTACGCCATCGAGGGCCAGATGCACCGCGCCGAGCGCATCTACCGCCATGTGCTGAGCGAAGTGCAAGCACGCGGCACGCAGTGCGTCGAAGTGACCCGGCTCACCGCGCAACTGCTCGCGCAGGTGCTGTGCGAGCAGCAGGGTCCACAAGTGGCGGCGCGCTACATCGAGGCGCAGCCGGGCACGCAGGACGGCCTGATTCCCGACACCACGCTGCGCATGATCCTCATGACCAACCGCGCGCAGCAGGCCGCCGGCAAGTGGCGCGATGCGCTGGCGCACCTTGCGCAGGCCGCAAGCTTTCTGCAGGGCCTGGGCACGCACCGCGCGCTGGCCTGGGTGCTGCTGGAGCAGCTCCAGGTGCAGCTGGCGCGCAACGACGTCGACGCGGCGCGCGTGCCCTTGCAGGCGCTGGAGGCGCTGCACGCGGCGCACCCGCAGGACGAAGCCGGCGCCCTGAGGCAAGTGGCCGACGCGCTGGAGCAGGCGCGCGTGCGCATGGCGATGCACGAGGGCCAGTGGCCGCTGGCACTGTCGAAGACAGAAGCGCTGGTGCAGCGTTACAAGCAGCGCGGCCAGGTCGGCGCGGTGGCGGCCCTGCAACTGCAGGCGGCCGAGGCCGAGCGCCGGCTCGGGCGCACCGAGGCCAGCGGCGCACGGGTGCGCGCCACCCTGCGCATGGCCCACCGGCTGGGCTTGATGCAGACCTTGCTGGGCGCGCACGACAACGCGCTGCAGCTCATTCAGGCGGCGCGCGCGGTGCCCAACCTCGACCCGGTGCTGGTGTTCTTCGCCGAGCGCATCGAAGCTCTGGCCCGCGCCCAGCGCCCGGAGCGCGCCACCGCGCCGCCGCCGGCCCCGCGCTTTCGGGACGACCGCAGCCTGGTGCGCCTGCTCACGCTGCGCGAGGCCGAGGTGGTCGAGCTGCTGGTGCAGTCGATGCCCAACAAAAAGATCGCGCTCACGCTCGGGCTGTCGCTGGACACGGTCAAGTGGCACCTGAAGAACATCTACCTGAAGCTGGACGCCCACGGGCGCGAGGCCGTGGGCGCGCGCATGCGCATGGAACAGGAACGCGACGCCGGCGGGCAGCCCTGACGGCGGCGGCAGGCAGAAAAACGCGGCTGCGTCAGTTGCCGGGCGGGTGCTCGAACGTCAGCCAGCCGCCGAACGCCAGCTCGCCCGCGGGCCAGTCGGCGGCGGTTTCGGCGCAGCGAACACCGCGCTGCAACAGCGTCACGGCGCGCAGCACGCCGGCATGCGTGACCCACAGCGCGCTGCACTCGCCGGCCCGCCATTCGTCGTGCGCGGCGGCCACGCGCTGCATGAAGCCGCGCACGCTCTCGCCGTGAACACCGGCAGGCGCGTCGGCAAAGTTGGCGGTCCAGGCGTCGATTTCTTCGCGCGCAATGGCGGACCAGGGGCGCCCTTCCCAGGCGCCGAAATTCATCTCGGCCAGGCGGGCGTCGTGCTGCACTGACAGGTCGGGGCGCAGCGCCACGATGGCGTCGGCCAGTTCGGCGCAGCGCCGCAGCGGGGAACTGCGCAACACCACACCGACTGGCAGCAGGGGCGCGATGCGCTGCGCGGCGGCCAGCGTGGCGTGCGCGTGCGCCCGCAGGTCGGTCGCGCCGTAGCACAGGCCCGGCTCGGCCACCACCGGCGCGTGGCGCTGCAGCCAGAGGGTGCGCCGGCCCGCGCTCATGCGCGCCACGCCAGCGCGAGGTAGATCGCCAGCTCGCAGACCTGCTGGGTCGCGCCCAGGCCGTCGCCGGTAAAGCCCTGCAGGCGCCGCACAAGGAGCCGCGCCATCCAGCCCGCCGCCAGCACCGCCACCAGCACGGCCGCGCCCACGTGCACCGCGTCGTGCGCGCACAGCAGCAACGCCACCGCCGGCAGCGCCCACACGAAGGCGATGGCCAGCGCGCCACCGGTGATGGCGTCGGCCAGCGGCTTGGCCTTGCTGGCACCGCTGTCGCCCACATAGGGCAGCCAGCGAATCAGAAAGAGCGGCATCAGGCGCGACAGCACATGCGCGCCGACCACGGCAATGCCCGCCGCCTGCCACCCCTGCCCGGCCAGCGTGGCGAGCAGCGCGAACTTGAGCCCCAGCGCCAGCACCAGCGCCACCGCGCCGAAGGCGCCGATGCGCGAGTCCTTCATGATTTCCAGCGCCCGGTCGCGCCGGGCCGAGCCGCCCAGGCCGTCGGCCACGTCGGCCAGCCCGTCTTCATGGAAGGCGCCGGTCATCATGACCGTGGCAAAGGTGCTCAACACCGCGGCGGCCAGCGCGCCCGCCACGCCGGGCAGGCCCATGCCCACGCCCACGAACACCCCCGCCGCCACCGCGCCCACCAGCCAGCCGATGCCCGGCAGGTGTGCCGCGCTGGCGCGCAGCATCTGCGGGCTGAACCCGACCCAGGCCGCGAGCGGGCCCGTCACGGGTACCCGCGTGAAAAACTGCAGCGCGAGCAAAAAGTGGCGAATGCCGTTCATCCGGGTGCCTTGGTTGCTTGGTTGCCTGGTGCCTGGTGCCTGTTCGTGCCGCCTCAGGCGTCCTTGCGCGACACGCCAGCCGCCTCGAAGCTGGCCATCTCGCGCAGGATGCGGCAGGCCGATTCAAGCAGCGGCCACGCCAGCGCGGCGCCCGAGCCTTCGCCCAGCCGCAGGTCGAGGTTCAGCAGCGGGTCGAGCCCCAGGTGCGCCAGCAGCAGCAGGTGCCCCGGCTCGGCCGAGCAATGCGCTGCCACGCAGCGCTGCAGCACGGCGGGCTGCAGCGCCTGCGCCACCAGCACGGCCGAGCTGGCGATGAAGCCGTCGAGCACGATCACGCGGCGCTCCTCGGCCGCCTGCAGCACCGCGCCGACCAGCGTGGCGATCTCGAACCCGCCGAAGGCGGCCAGCGCGTCCAGCGGCGCGGTGGCGGACGCATGCAGCGCCAGCACCTCGCGCAGCACCTCGCGTTTGCGCGCCAGGCCCGCAGCGTCCAGCCCGGTGCCGGCGCCGGTGCAGTCGTCGATGCGCAGCCCGGCCAGGCGCGACAGCAGCAGCGCGGCAGCGGAGCTGTTGCCGATGCCCATTTCTCCCAGCAGCAGCGCATTGCCCGGCAGCGCGCGCACCACCTCGCGGCCGTTGGAGATGGCCTGCGCGCACTGCGCGGCGGTCATGGCGGGGCCCGCCGACGCGTCGGCGGTGCCTTCGGCGATGCGGCGCGACACCAGCCCGGGGCGGGCCTGAAAGTCGCGGCGCACGCCGCAATCGACCACCGTGAGCGCCAGGCCGTGCTGGCGCGCCAGCACGCTCACCGCCGCGCCGCCGGCCAGAAAGTTCTCGACCATTTGCCAGGTCACGTCGCTCGGGTAGGCCGAGACACCGCGCGCCGCCAGCCCGTGGTCGCCGGCGCAGACCAGCATCTGGGGCGCCTCGAGCACCGGCTGCGCGCTGCCCAGGATGGAGCCGATGCGCAGGGCCAGCGCCTCCAGCCGGCCGAGCGCGCCGAGCGGCTTGGTCTTGTTGTCGATTGCGCTTTGCAGGCGGGCAATTAAATCGGCATCTGCGAGATCGGGAATTACGGGAATCAATTCAATTTCCTGAATTACGGGCGCGTGAGAATTAGCGGAAACTGGCGCAATTGATTCAATTGCGGGAATTGCGGGAATTGCGGGAATTGCGGGAATTGCGGGAATTGCGGGAATTGCGGAAATTAATTCGGTCATGCAATCAATCCGGCAAGCACGCCGGCGTCGAAATGGGTGTCGATGAAATCGGCCAGGCCGTCGAAGGTGGCGTCCAGCGTGGGCGTGGACGTGCCGAATAACGCATGCAGCGCGCCCGGGTCCTCGAACAGGCCGTGCAGATAAATGCCCAGCACATTGCCGCGCGCGTTCTGCCAGGCCAGTCCGTCGGGCATCACGGCCTCGCCGTGCTGCGCCATCTGCGGATGCGCGGCCGTTTGCCCGTGGTGAATTTCGTAGCCCGCCACCGGCACGCGCGACAGCGCGCCCCAGGCGCCCGTGAGTTCGCCGAAGGTCGCGGCACGGTGGCGCACGGTTTTCTCGCGTGCGAACACTGTCACCAGCGGCAGCAGGCCCAGGCCCGGCGCATTGCCGTCGATGCCGTGCGGATCGACCAGCGCCTCGCCCAGCATCTGCAGCCCGCCGCAGATGCCCAGCACCGCGCCGCCACGCTCGGCGTGCGCGGCCACGGCGGCGTCCAGCCCCTGCGCGCGCAGCCAGGCCAGGTCGCCGCTGGTGTGCTTGGAGCCGGGCAGCACGATCCAGTCCGCGCCGTGCACGTCGGCCGGCGTGCGGGCCCACACCAGGCGCACGCCCGGCACGTTCTTCAGCGACTGAAACTCGTCGAGGTTGCTGATGCGCGGATAAGCGATGACCGCCACGGTGCGCGTGACGGTGCCACTCGCCCGGCTGCGGTCGTCGAACACGCCGTCTTCTTCCGGCAGGCCGTGCTGCCACCACATCGGCAGCACCGCCACCGTGGGCACGCCGGTCAGCGCCTGCAGTTGCTGCGGCGCGGGCGCCAGCAAAGAGGCGTCGCCACGGAACTTGTTGAGCACAAAGCCGCGCAGCAGCGCGCGGTCGGCCTCCGGCAGCAGCGCCCAGGTGCCGTACAGATGGGCAAAGGCGCCGCCGCGGTCGATGTCGGTTGCGAGCAGGCAGCGCGCCTGGGCGTGCCGGGCCACGCGCATGTTGACGATGTCGCTGGCCATCAGGTTGATTTCGGCGGGCGAACCGGCGCCTTCGATCACCACCACGTCGTTGTCGGCGCGCAGTTCGTCCAGCGACTGCGCAATTTGCGGCCACACGCGCTCGCTGCGGCCGCGCCAGGGCAAGGCGGAGAGTTCTTCGCTGACCTGCCCCATCAGCACCACCTGGCTGTGGGTGTCGCGCTCGGGCTTGAGCAGCAGCGGGTTCATTCGCACATCGGGCACCGCATTGGCGGCCAGCGCCTGAAAGTACTGGGCGCTGCCGATTTCGCCGCCGCCCACCACGCGGGCGTTGTTGCTCATGTTCTGCGCCTTGAAAGGCGCTACTTTCAGGCCGCGCCGCACGTACCAGCGGCACAGCGCGGTGGCCAGCCAGCTCTTGCCGGCACCGCTGGTGGTGCCCAGGACCATGACGCACTGCGCCGGTCCGCTTTTCGCCTTTGAACTCATCGGCGGATTGTCGTTGAGCGGGGTTTGAGCCGGCCTTGCGCGCGAAAAATGAGACATTCTTCACGCCTTGGGCGTCGCAAGCGTGGCCTATGCATCCAAAAGTATGCTTTTTGCGTAGACACAGGGTCACACAACGCAATGCACCCGCCACCCATGCCCGCCCTGAACGATCTGGCCCTTGCCGTCGAAGAACGTGAACCCGGCCAGTTCTTCTGGACGCTGCTCGAAGCCCACCATGGCGGCGACTCGTCCGAAACGCTCGATTACCGCGTCTACAAAGCGGCCACCAAGCCGCAGGTCAGCTACTCCAACGCGCTGGCCATGGGCGTGTCGGAGCTGCAAAAAATAAGCGCCGCCGCAGGCACAGCCGGCAAAGGCTGAACCCACGGCGGCGCAAAGACCGCCTTTCGACGTTCAGGCTTTCAAATTTTTCGCTGCGGCTATCAACCTCAGATCAACGTGCCGCCACGTGCTGTACCGCGGGAACGTCCCAGCCCCCGCCAATGGCGCGCACCAGGCCCACGGCCGCCTGGTACTGGGCCGACTTCACCTGCAGCGCCTGGCGGCGGTTGCGCAGCTCGCTGCGGCGCGCGTCCAGCAAATCGAGCTGGCTGATGTAGCCGTTGCGGTAGCGCGTGTCAGACAGGCTGGTGGCGCGCGTGGCCGAGGTCACGGCCTGCGCCTGCACCACCGACTGCTCCTGCAGGATGCGGATGGACGACAGCTGGTCTTCCACCTCCTGGAACGCCACGAGCACCTGCGTGCGGTAGCCGGCCAGCGCACCGTCGAGCTGCGCATTGGCGCTCTGCACGCCCGCCTCGCGCCGGCCGCCGTCGAACAGCGGCAGCGACAGCAGCGCACCCACGCCCCACGAGCGGGCCGACCACTTGAAGAGGTCGCCAATTTCCGGCGAGGCATAGCCGGCGGCGCCGGTCAGGGAAATGTCCGGAAACCATGCGGTCTGCGCCACGCCCACGCGGGCCTGCGCGGCCAGCACGGCGCTTTGCGCGGCCGACACGTCGGGCCGGCGCGTGAGCACCGTGCCGGGCACGCCGGGCGGAATGGACGGCAGCGCGGTCGACCATTCGTCGGAGCGCAGCGCAAAGCTGGAGGCCGAATCGCCCACCAGCACGGCCAGCGCATGTTCGACCTGGGCGCGCTGGCGGTCGAGCGCCAGCGCGTCGGACTCGGTCGACGACACCTCGGTCTGCACGCGGGCCACGTCCAGCTCGGCAATGTCGCCGGCCTGCTCGCGGCGCTGCGTCAGGCGCAGCGTGTCGCGGTAGGCCTCGACCTGTTCGCGCACCAGGGCGCGTTCGGCGTCGAGCGCGCGCAGCTGCAGGTAGGTCTGCGCCACCTCGGCCTGCACCGCCAGGCGGGTGCTCTGCAGCAGCGCCTCGCGGCCGGCCGCGTCCAGCTTGGCCGCGTTGCTGGCCCCCGAAAGCCGCCCGAACAGATCCAGCTCGTAGGAGAACGTGGCGCCCACATTGGTGATGGTGGCCGGGCGCACGCTGGCCGTGGCCTTGTCCAGACCCGCGCCCCGATTGGCACCGGCGCCCAGGCCGATCTGCGGCAGGCGGTCGGCCTGGGCGCTGCGTGCCAAGGCACGGGCTTCGGCCAGCCGCGCGGCGGCGGCCTGGATGTTGTTGTTGTCGACGTCGGCCTTCTCGACCAGCGCGTTGAGCGCCGGGTCGTTGAACGCCAGCCACCAGGCGCCGCGCGCCTGGGCTTCGGCGGGCAGCGCCCGCGTGAAGCCCGCGGGCGGCGCCGCGCCCTGCTCCTTGAACTGCGCCGTGGTCGTGATTTGCGGCACGCCCGCGGGCACGGTGGCGCAGCCTGCGAGCACCAGGGCCGCCATCAGCGGCAGCAAGGCCGAGCGAAACGCATTCAGGGGTTTCACCAGAGGTTGTACTGAGAATTTCATGATCAACTTTCTTCTCGATCAGTCATGCGAACCGTGCGAGGGACGCGGCGATGCGGGCACCGGGTGCAGCCCACCGCCACCCGAACCACCGTGCGGACCTTGCGAGGCAGGTGCGCTCGGCGTGGCCGGATGCTCGCCCGACACAAACTCTTCGCCGTGCGGCACCTGGCCATGCAGCTTGAGCGGCTTGTTGCCCGCCAGGCGGCGCAGCAGCACATAGAACACCGGCGTCAGGAACAGGCCGAAGGCCGTCACGCCGATCATTCCGGAGAACACCGCCACACCCATCGCCTTGCGCATTTCCGAGCCGGCGCCGGTCGACAGCACCAGGGGCAGCACACCCATCACAAAGGCCAGCGAGGTCATGAGAATCGGGCGCAGGCGCAGGCGGCTGGCTTCGATGGCGGCTTGCACGGGGGTTCGCCCGGCAAATTCGAGCTCCCGTGCGAACTCCACAATCAGAATCGCGTTCTTCGCACTCAGCCCCACCAGCACGATCAACCCGATCTGCGTGAAGACGTTGTTGTCACCCCCCGAGATCCACACACCCGTCATGGCGGCCAGGATGCCCATCGGCACGATCAGGATGATCGCGATCGGCAGCGTCAGGCTCTCGTACTGCGCGGCCAGCACCAGGAACACCAGCAAGATGGCCAGCGGGAACACCAGAAAGGCGGAGTTGCCGGCCAGAATTTCCTGGTACGTCAGCTCGGTCCATTCAAAGCTCACGCCCTTGGGCAGCGTCTCGGCCGCAATCTTGGTGATCGCGTCCTGCGCCTGGCCCGACGAATAGCCGGGGGCCGGGCCGCCGTTGATGTCGGCGGCAAGGTAGCCGTTGTAGCGCATGGCGCGTTCCGGGCCGAAGGTCGAATTCACCTTCATCAGCGCGGCCAGCGGCACCATTTCGCCGGAGGTCGAGCGCACCTTCAGCAGGCCCACGTCTTCGGCACGGGCGCGGTAAGGCGCGTCGGCCTGCACCCGCACGCTGTATGTGCGGCCGAACTTGTTGAAGTCGTTCGCGTACAGGCTGCCCAGGTAGATCTGCATGGTGTCGAAGATGTCCGTCACCGGCACGCCCAGCTGGCGCGCCTTGGTGCGGTCGATGTCCGCATACAGCTGCGGCACGTTGACCTGCCAGCTCGTGAACATGCCGGCCAGCTCGGGGGCGGCCTGCGCCTTGGCCATGAAGGCCTTCACCGCCTGGTCCATCTGGTCGTAGCCGACCGACGCGCGGTCTTCCAGCTGCAGCTTGAAGCCGCCCGTGGTGCCCAGGCCCGCCACCGGTGGCGGCGGGAACATCACGATGAAGGCGTCCTGAATGCTGGAGAAGGCACCGTTCAACTGGCCTGCCACCGCACCACCACTTTGATCGGTGCGCTTGCGCTCGTCGAAGGGCTTGAGCGTGACGAACACGATGCCCGAGTTGGAGCTGTTGGTGAAGCCGTTGATCGACAGGCCCGGGAACGAGATGGCGTCTTCCACGTTCGGGTTCTTCTTGATGAGCTCACCCATGCGCTTGATGACGTCTTCCGTGCGGTCGAGTGTGGCGCCGTCGGGCAGTTGGGCAAAACCGATCAGGTATTGCTTGTCCTGCGCCGGCACGAAGCCGCCGGGCACGGCCTTGAAGAGGCCGAAGGTCACCGCGACCAGTGCCACGTAGATCACCAGCATCAGCGACTTGCGCGAGATGACGCTCTTCACGCCGCCGCTGTAGGCCTCAGAACCACGATGGAACAAACGGTTGAAGCCGCGGAACAGCCAGCCGAATGCCTTGTCCATGCCGCGCGTGAGCGCGTCTTTCGGCTGGTCGTGGCCGCGCAGCAGCAAGGCAGCGAGCGCGGGCGACAGCGTGAGCGAGTTGATAGCCGAGATCACCGTCGAGATGGCGATGGTCACCGCGAACTGCTTGTAGAACTGACCCGTGAGGCCGCTGATGAAAGCCAGCGGCACAAACACGGCCACCAGCACCAGCGCGATGGCGATGATGGGGCCCGACACTTCGCGCATCGCCCGGTAGGTCGCTTCACGCGGCGTGAGGCCGGCCTCGATGTTGCGCTCCACGTTCTCCACCACCACGATGGCGTCGTCCACCACGATGCCGATGGCCAGCACCAGCCCGAACAGGCTCAGCGCGTTGATCGAAAAGCCCAGCACATGCAGCACCGCGAAAGTGCCGATCACCGACACCGGCACGGCCAGCAGCGGAATGATGGAAGCGCGCCAGGTCTGCAGGAACAGAATCACCACCAGCACCACCAGCAGAATGGCCTCCAGCAGCGTGTGGATCACCGATTCGATGGACGCACGCACAAACTGCGTCGGGTCGTACGCAATGCGGTACTCCAGGCCTTCGGGCATGTTCTTGTTGAGCGCTTCCATCGTCTTGCGCACGTTGGACGAGATGTCCAGCGCGTTGGAGCCTGGTGCCTGGAACACGCCCATGCCCACGGCCGGGTCGTTGTTCAGCAGCGAACGCAGCGAGTAGTCGGCCGCGCCCATCTCCAGGCGGCCGATGTCGCGCAGGCGGGTCACGGCGCCGTCGGTGCCGCTCTTCACAATGATGTCGCCGAACTCTTCTTCGCTCTGCAGGCGCCCTTGCGCATTGATGGAGAGCTGCATGTCCACGCCCGACAGGCCCGGCGATGCGCCGACCACGCCGGCCGCGGCCTGCACGTTCTGGCCACGGATGGCGGCCACCACGTCGCTGGCCGAGAGGCCGCGCTGCGCGACCTTCTGCGGGTCGAGCCACACGCGCATGGAGTAGTCGCCACCGCCGAAGATCTGCACCTGGCCCACGCCTTCGATGCGCGCGAGCGGGTCCTTCACGTTCAGCACCGCGTAGTTGCGCAGGTAGTTGATGTCGTAGCGGTTGTTGGGCGAAACCAGGTGAACCACCATCGTCAGGTCAGGGGCGCTCTTGACGGTGGTGATGCCCAGGCGGCGCACTTCCTCGGGCAGGCGCGGCTCGGCTTGCGAGACGCGGTTCTGCACCAGCTGCTGTGCCTTGTCGGGGTCGGTGCCCAGGCGGAACGTGACGGTGAGCGTGAGCACGCCGTCGGTGGTGGCCTGGCTGCCCATGTAGAGCATGCCTTCGACGCCGTTGATCTGCTCTTCGAGCGGCGTGGCCACCGTTTCAGCAATCACCTTCGGGTTGGCACCCGGGTACTGGGCGCGCACCACCACCGAAGGCGGCGCGACTTCCGGGTACTCCGAAATCGGCAGCCCGCGCAGCGCGATCAGGCCGGCTATCAGCATCAATAGCGACAGCACGCCGGCAAAGATCGGCCGGTCGATGAAGAATTTTGAAAGATTCATGTTTGTTCTCCGGCGGGCGCGGATGCGCCCTCCTGCGAAATCAGGACTTGGCGGCCTCGGCCACGCGTTCCGGTTGTTGTTGCTTCGGGTCGGCCTTGGCGTCCATGGTCACTTGCTGCGGCGCCACCAGCGCACCCGGGCGGATGTGCTGCAGGCCGTTGACCACCACACGCTCGCCCGCCTTCAGGCCCTTGCTCACGACACGCAGGCCGTTGATGGAGGCGCCCAGCGTCACTTCGCGGTAGGCGGCCTTGTTGTCTTCACCCACGACCATCACGAACTTCTTGTTCTGGTCGGTGCCGATGGCGCGTTCGCTCACCAGCAGCGCGGTGTCGTTGCGGGCCTGGCCCATGCGGATGCGGGCGAACTGGCCCGGAATGAGCGCGCCGTCCTTGTTGTCGAACGAGGCCCGCACACGCACGGTGCCGCTCTTGGCGTCGACCTGGTTGTCGATCAGCTGCAGCTTGCCGGTGAAGGGCGTGCCGTCCAGCCCGGCGGTGCCCATCTGCACGGGAATGGTGTCGATCTTGCCGCGGGCGCTGGAGCCGCTGGGCAGGTCTTTCAGGGCGCGGGTGATGACTTGCTCGTCGGCATCGAAGCTCGCGTAGATCGGGCTCACCGACACCAGCGTGGTCAGCACCGGCGCGCCGGGGCCGGCGGCCACCAGGTTGCCCACCGTCACCTCGACCCGGCCGATGCGGCCCGACACCGGGGCACGCACCTGCGTGTAGCCCAGGCTCAGGCGCGCGGTCAGCAGTTGGGCTTGCGCCGCGCGCAGGTTGGCGTTGGCCTCGCTGCCGGCGTTCACGCGCTCGTCGTACTCGCGCTGGGCAATGGCCTTGTCGTCCCACAGGCGCTTGGCGCGCTCCTGCTCGCTGCGGCTGAACGACTGGCGGGCCTGGGCGGAGGCCACCTGTGCTTCGGCGCGCTCGACCTCGGCCGCGTACGGCGCGGGGTCGATGGTGACCAGCAGCTCGCCCTGCTTCACCAGCGTGCCTTCACGGAAATGCACCGACTGCACGGCGCCCGCCACGCGGGAGCGCACATCGACGCGTTCCACGGCTTCGAGCCGCCCAGAGAACTCGTCCCAGGCGTTGATTTCGCTCGACGCCACGATGGCCACCGACACCGGCGTGGCCGGGGGCGCGGCCGGGGCGTTGTTGGCCTCGGCCTTGAAGCTGTGCATGCCCAGCACGGCGGCGGCCACTGCCAGCACCGCGGTCAGGCCGGTCACGGCGGGCCACAGCGCCCGGGGGGCGGTGGAAGACTGCTTTTTTTCGTTGTTCGACATGATGGTTCGTCCTTCTCGATGACTTTTGGGATGCAACAGGCCAGCCCGGCGCTTTTTGGCACCAGGAGGCGAAATTCAGAAAAAAGAGGGCCCCTGCACGCTGCCGCGTGGGCAGCGTGTTGTTCAGGCAGCCGGGGTGGGCTGAGGGCTAGCTGGGGTGGTTGGACGCCGCGGGGGGCGGCGTGGTCGCGCTGAAGAACTCACGGAAGTGCCGTTGCACGGTGGCCTCGCAGGCCACGCAGGCAGTGTTCTCGGTGTCGTACAGCGCCTTGGGCCAGTTCGCGGCGCTGGGCAGCACGCTGCTCGTCACCTCGATGCCGGCACCGCGCAGGCGGTTGGCAAAGGCCATGGCCTCGTCGTGCATGGCGTCGTCCGCGCCCACCAGCACCAGCGCGGGTGCCAACGCGGCCAGCCGCAGCGAGCCGCTGGGCACCGCATAGGGGTGCGTGGCGTTGGAGGGGCAGCTGAGGTACTTTTCCCAGCCGCTGGCCCAACGGCACTCGGTGGCGTCGTTGGTCACCTTGCGCAGCGAAGCGGTGCCGGCGCACGGGTCGAGCATGGGCGACAGCAAAATCTGCCCGGCAATCGGCGGATGCGCGCGGTCGCGGGCAATCAGCGCCACCGCGGCGGCCAGGTTGCCACCGGCTTCCTCGCCGGCCAGGTACACCTGCGCACCCTTGCCACCGAGCTTGGTGCGCTGCTTGTAGAGCCATTCGAGGGCGGCGTAGCCCACCTCGATGGGCTCAGGGAAAGGCGACTCAGGCGCCAGCGGGTAGGCCACCGACACCACCACCGCCCCGGCACCGGCCAGCAGCCGGGCCACGTTGCGGCCGTTGTCCAGGTTGCCGCACACGAAGGTGCCGCCATGAAAGTGCAGCACCAGCGGAACCACGTCGCCCTTGGAGCGCTGGCCGTACACACGGGCGCCCACCGGCTCGCGGCCGGGCAGCTCGATCGACAGATCGGCTTCCACGCCTTGCGTGGCGGCGCGAACGGCAGCTTCGGCAGAAAGGGACGATGGAGCGGGTGACATTGGCGACCTCGGGGAATGGGCGATGGATGAAATATAAGGCGCGGCATGGGCCCTTAAACAGGGTTGATGCCCCTACTCTGTTTCCAAACCGCTAACAATCGCGTGGTCAACGGGGATTTGCCCGCTTGTGTGAGAATCCGCCTCCCCCGGTGTGGGCCGGGTACCCCAGAACAGGCATTCGATGGATCAAATCCAGGCCATGCGGATCTTTGTCCGCGTCGTGGAGGCCGGCACCTTTACCCGGGCAGCCGACTCGCTCGCCCTGCCCAAAGGCACGGTCACCAAGCAGATTCAGGCGCTGGAGGCGCGCCTGCGCGTGAAGCTGCTCAACCGCACCACGCGGCGCGTGACGGTCACGCCCGACGGCGCGGCCTACTACGAGCGCGCGGCGCGCCTGCTGAACGACTTCGACGACATGGAAGCCAGCATGACCAATGCGCAGGCCAACCCCACGGGGCGGCTGCGCATCGACATCGGCACCTCGGTGGCCAGGCTGATCATCCTGCCCCACCTGGCCAGCTTCTGCGACCGCTACCCCGACATTCAAGTCGACCTGGGCGTGAGCGACCGCGCCGTCGACCTGATCAGCGACAACGTCGACTGCGTGATTCGCGCGGGCGAGCTGAACGACCAGTCGCTGGTGGCGCGGCGCATCGGCACGCTGCACTTCATGACCGTGGCGTCGCCCGCGTACATCAAGCGCTACGGCATGCCGCAGCACCCGAACGAAATCGAAAAGCGCCACGTGGTGGTGAGCTACTTCTCGGGCACCACGCGGCGCGTGTACCCGCACGAGTTCAAGAAGGGCGACGAGCACATCGAGCTGAACGGGCACTACCGTGTGTCCGTCAACGAGAGCAACGCGCACATCACGGCCGTGCTGGGCGGCTTCGGCATTTCGCAGTGCATCACCTTCATGGCCGAGCCGCTGGTGGAAAGCGGCGAGCTGGTCGAGGTGCTGCCCGACTGGGAGCGCGACCCGCTGCCCATTCACGTGGTGTACCCGCCCAACCGGCACCTGAGCGCCAAGGTGCGGGCGTTCGTGGACTGGACGGCGGAGCTGTTCGCGAAGAATCCGAGGCTGCAGCGGCGCTGATCGGCCCCGAATGAAGCGGTGCAGCGGACGGTGCATTGGGCGGTGTATTGGGCGGCGCAGCAAATATTTCCCCGCCGCACCCTAAAGTTTGGCCGCCAGCTGCCGCTATTGATGGAGAGCCAGGCCAACCGAGACCGGAGCGCGCTGCAATCTCCGGCACGAACGCGCGTGGCGCGGCTTCACCCAAGCCGCGCCCGCACAAACATACCTTCCCGCAAACCCATGGACAACCAGTCGAACGGCCAGGCCGACGCACCCAGCCAGACGCAGACCCCGCCGGACATCGGCAGCAGCGAATACGGCCGCCGCAACCCGCTGGAAATTGGCGCGCGGCTGCGCAACCTCGTCAACAGCAGCGACTTTCTCACCGTGCAGTACGCCGGCGGCCAGCTGGTAACGCAGCTGCTCGACGTGGACGTGCGCGCCCGCACCTTCACCTTCGACTGGGGCGCCTCCACGGAGCAGAACCAGGGCCTGCTGGCCGCGCCGCGCTGCCACTTCAGCGCCCAGCCGGACGGCGTGCGCGTCGAGTTCGCCACCGCCACGCCGCGCGAGAACCGCTTCGAGGGCCTGCCCGCCTTCGAGGTCGACTTTCCCGAGGTGCTGTTCTACCTGCAGCGCCGCGAGTACTTCCGCGTCGATACGCCGCTCGATTCGTTCACCTGCACCGGCCGCTGGCCCAAGGGCGATGCGTTTCGCTTCGACGTGCACGACCTGTCGCTGGGCGGCGTGGGCATGCGCACCATGGACGAGCGCGTGGCCATCCTGCCGATCGGCACCTTCCTGCGCAACTGCGAGCTCTCGCTGGGCACGCTGGGGCGGCTGTCGCTCGACCTGGAGCTGGTGTCGCAGCGCCCTTCCACGCTGCCCAACGGCAAGCTGCGCTACCAGCTCGGCTTCAGGTTTCTGGCGCTGCCGGGCAGCGTGGAAGGCCGGCTGCAGCGGCTGATCACGCAGCTGGAGATGAAGCGCAACGCGATGGTTCGTTGAGGTCGTGCGCTGAGGTGGTTCGTTGAGGTGGTGCGAACCGTGTGGATGCGTGGGGGTCAGAACACCGGCTCGCACCGCACCTCGGTCTTCACCGAGTTCGCGATGAAGCATTCGTCATGCGCCCGGTGGTGCATTTGCACGATCTGCTCCTGCGTGGGCAGGTTCGCGCCTGAAAAGCTGACTTCGGGCCGCAGCGTGACCACGGTCATCGCCATCTTCCCCTCGGCGTTCTTTTCCATCACGCCGGTCGCCGAGTCGAAGTAGCGGTCGACGATAAACTTGCGCTTCACCGCCATCGTGAGAAACCACAGCATGTGGCAGTTCGACAGCGCGGCCACGAACATCTCTTCCGGGTCGACCGCCGACGCGTCGGACATGGGCAGCGGCACCACGTGCGGCGACGACGAGCCCGGCACCTCCGCCCCGCCGTCGAAACGCAGCGAGTGCCGACGGCTGTAGGTGTTGGAGAGAAAGTCCTGCTCGCCTCGCTCCCAGAGGATCTGCGCGGTGTACTGGGCCATGTCGGTTTGTTCCTGAAGCTGAAAATTCAGAGGTAGATGAAGTAGCGGTACTTGGTCAGGCTGCCCTGGCTCGGCAGCGTGAGAAAGGTGTCGGCCAGCACGCCGCCGTTGGCCAGAATCACTTTTTGCGAAGCGAAGTTGTCCGGGCTGGTCGTGATTTCGATGCGGCTCAGCCCCTCGCTGGCGGCCAGCATCAGCATGGCGCCAAGCGCGCGTGTGGCGTAGCCCTTGCGCTGCTTCCACGGCACCACGTTGTAGCCGATGTGGCCCAGGCAGTAGGCCGGCAAATGGATGGTGCCGGGCTTCCAGCGCAGGTCGATGCTGCCGCAGAACTCGCCGTCCCACATCCAGCACTTGTAGCCCGGCAGGCGCGGCACCTGCGTGCCGTCGGGCATGGTGATGGGCGCGCCCAGGGCCTCGCGGTCGACCAGGCTCGCGAGGAACAGCGTGGCGTCCGCCTCGATGGCGGCCCGCTCTTCAGAGCCCGACTCGGGCCGCGACTCGTCGCGCGACCAGCCGCGATTGAGCGCCGACACGTAGCCCGGCAGATAGCGCCTGTCGGGCCACACGAGCTCCATCGGGCGCGGATCGGTGAGGGGGCGGGAGCGGTACAGCGGCACGTCGATCGGTCCTTGGGTCCTTGGGTCCTTGGGTCCTTGGTCCTTCTCAGACCCCCATGAGCTTGACGATCAGCGGCACCAGCAGGGCCGTGGCAATGCCGTTCAGCCCCATGGCCAGCGCGGAGAAGGCACCCGCCGTTTCGTTCACCTGAATGGCGCGCGCCGTGCCGATGCCGTGCGCCGCCATGCCCACCGCGAAACCGCGCACCGCGGGCTCCTTGATGCGCAGCAGGTTCAGCAGCCCCGTGGCCATGATGGCGCCCGAAATGCCCGCCACGGCCGCGGCCACCGCCGCCAGCGAAGGCAGCCCGCCGATCTTCTCGGCCACGCCCATGGCAATGGGCATGGTGGCCGACTTGGGCGCGAGCGACATCAGCAGCGCGTGCGAGCCACCCAGCACCCATGCAATGCCGATGGCCGACACGATGGCCGCGACCGAGCCCACCAGCAGCGCCACGCCAATGGGCAGCCACAGCCGCCGCAACCGCGCGATCTGGCTGTACAGCGGCACGGCCAGCGCCACCGTGGCCGGGCCGATGAGAAAGTGCACGAACTTCGCGCCTTCGAAATAGGTTTCGTACGGTGTGCGCGTGAGCAGCAGCACGCCCACGATCAGCACCACCGCCACCAGCACCGGATTGACCACCGGGTTGCGCCCGCTGCGCGTGTGCAGCCACAGCGCGCCCAGGTAGGCCAGCAGCGTGAGCGAGAGCCACAGCAGCGGCGACTGGGCCAGGAACACCCAGATTTCGGACAGCTTGGCCGGCGCGGTCATTCGGCGCTCTTGCCGGTGATGCGGATCATCCAGCGGAAGGTGAGTGCCGTCACCGTCATGGTGAAGGCCGCGCCCACGATGCCCGCCGCGAGAAACGGCAGCCATTCCTGGCCCACGCGTTGGAAGTGGAGCATCACGCCGGCCACGGCCGGAATGAACAGCAGCATCAGGTTGCGCAGCAGATGGCCCGAGGTGTCGCTCAGCGCCTGCGGCACGCCGCGTCGCACGAGCAGGCCGATGAACAACAGCACCATGCCGATCAGCGGACCGGGAATGGGCAGGCCGAGCCACTGCACAAGCAGTTCGCCGGCCAGTTGGCACAGAAAGAGCGTGGTGATGGCGTAGAGCATGGCTTCTCCCGTTCGAAGGACGGTTCAATGGTCGGTGCAAGCGGCGGCGCGTGTCCACCCCTCTTTCAGGGCGCGCTGGCTCGCGGGCGGCAGCACGCCCAGGCGCACAAGACCCGGCAGGCCGAAGGAGGCGCAGTCGCGCAGCTTGATGCCGTCGGCGCGCAACGCTTCGGCGAATGCGTGACCCGTGGCATACGGGCGCTCCGTGCGCGCGCAGAAAAAGTTCGCGTCGCTCGCAAAGCATTCCCAGCCCAACGATTCGCAGACCTCGCGTTGCTGAGATTTCCACTCCCTCAAGGTCTGCAGGCTTTGCGCAAGCCATTGCTGGGCTGCGTCGCTCACCCAGGCGTCCAGCAGCGCCACACCGTGCGTGCCCAGCGGCCACGAAGGCGCCTGCGATTCGATGCGCTGCAACAGGCCCGCATCCGCTTGCTCGGGTGCAATGGCATAGGCAGCGCGAATGCCCGTCAGCCCCATGGCCTTGTTGGGTGTCCACATCTGCCACGCGCGGCTGCGGTTGCGCTGCGCGGCGCTCAGCGAGGGTGTCCCTTCGAGCCGCAACGGCGCGTAGGCCAAATCGAGCACGCAAACGCCATCGGTCATTGCGGCGTGCTGCGGCAGGTCCGCTTGCAGTTGCCCCAGCGGGCTCGAAGGCTCGCAGCACCAGCGCAACGCCGCGTCTGCCGGCGCCTGCGGTGCGCGCAGCACCTGCAAGCCCCAGGCCTGCGCCGCGCGTTCGTAGTCGCCGTAGCTGTGCGGCGGCAGCCAGGCCTTGCGGCCGCCTTGCTGCATCACGGCCGCGCTGATGCGGTGGATGAACTCGCTCGCGCTCGCGGCGATCACGATGCGCTCCACGGCCACGCCATGGAAGGCCGCGAGCTTGACGCGCAGTGCGGTGTAGTGCGGGTCGGGATAGTGCGCGGCGTCTGCCGAGTGCAGTGCGTCGAGTGCGGCCGGGCAAGGCCCCACCGCATTGCCGTTGGTCGAGAAGTCATGCAGCGCGGCGCCGGATGCATCCGGGCCGCCGTGCAGCGTGGCCGTCATGACCAGCGCCATCCCGTCGTCGCCACGATCGCCAGCGAGGCGAGCACGGCCAGCGCCAGCGCGGCCCGCTCGCCCCACTGTGCGGTGCGTTGCATGTCCGCCGCCGAAGGCGCCCTGCCCTCGGCATTCAGCGCATACACGCCCGGCTTGGCCAGCCGCACGCCCAGCAGCAGCGCCATGGCCGCCATCGGCCAGCCGCTGTTGGGCGACGGCGTGCGGCGCGCCTCGCCGCGCAGCCCCACCGGCCAACGCCACGCCGCCAGCGCCAGCAGCAGCACGGTGATGCGCGCGGGCACCCAGGACAGCACGTCGTCCGCGCGCGCGGCCCATTTGCCGAACCAGGTCCAGTCGCGCCCGTTGCGCTCGCCGCGGTAGCCCCACATGGCGTCGGCAGTGTTCGCAAAGCGGTACAGCGCCGCGCCCGGCAGGCCGAACAGCACGAACCAGAACACCGGCGCCACGAGCGAGTCGTTGAGGTTCTCTGCCAGCGATTCGATGGCGCTTTCGCGCACTTCGCGCTCGCTGAGAAGGGAGACATCGCGGCTCACCAGCCGGGCGAGTTGCTTGCGCCCGTCGTCGAGCGACACGGCCAATGCGGCCTCCACCGCGAGCACCTCGTCGCGCAGCATGCGCCAGGCGAAGAGCGGCTTGAGCAGCAGGCCCAGCAGCAGAGCCATGGCCCACGCGGGCACCGACAGCGTGACGACGGTCTGCAGCGACATCGCAATGCCCGCGACGCATGCCGCGCCCACGCACCACGTCAAGGCGCCGATGAAAAACATCGCCAGGTCCACGGGCTTGGCCTGGTGCATGCGCGGCGCGACGCGCGAACCGATCCAGCCGAGGTAGCCGCCCATCCACACGACGGGATGCAGCCGCGCGGGCGGCTCGCCCAGCCAGCGGTCGATGGCCAGCGCAATCCACAGCGCGGCGGCCACGGCAAGGGCGTGTTCAAGGTTCAGGTGCGGCATGAGTCCGGTCATTTTCGCGAATCAGGAAGGCGTGCGGGCAGGCTTCAAACCGCGGCGCCATTGCCTCCATGCACCGAACGCCAAGAGCAACGCCGCGCCCAGCGCCACCCAGAGCCGGAGCACGACGGACTCGGCGGCGGGCGGCGGCGATTCGGCCGGCGTGGCTTCGAGCTTGAGGCCGCTCACCGGCTGGGTGCTGCCTGGCGCCGGCTCCGTAGAAACGGGCGCCGGCACAGCGTCGGGCGAAGGCGTGGCAGCGATCACGGGTTCGACCACGGGCCGTGGCCTTGAAGGCGCAGACAACGGCGACGGCACCGATGAAGCAGACGGCGCCGCTGAAGCCAGCTCCGCCTGCACGAACCGCTGCACGCCCGCATTGCGCTCGCGCAACCCGCTCGCCTGCACCGTCTGTGCATAGGCGCGGGCGAGCTCGCGCCGCGTGGCGGCGTCGGGCTTCCAGTAGTTCAGCCGCACCGCGTCGAGCATGCGTTCCAGCGTCTGCGCAAAGGCGGCGCGGTTGTCGCCTTCCAGCCACTCGCGCGTGCCCAGCTTGTACCTGTCGCGCACATACACGTCGTGCAGCGACTGCCACTGGTCCTGCCGCACGGCGGCCGGCGCGGTCACCTGCCAACCCCAGAGAAACTGCGCGGTCTTCAGCACCTGCAGCGTGCCGCTGTAGCCCTCGGCCTTCTGCGCCGCAATCCATTGCGGGTGCAGGTAGCGGGTCTGCATTTCTCGGGCGATGGCGCCGGCCGCGGTGTCGGTGCGCACCGCGCCGCCGTCGCGCAGGTTCTGCACGTACAGCGCCGGCTCCTTGCCCGTGAGCTGGCGCACGGCCTGTGCGATGCCGCCGAGGTACTGGAACGGATCGTCGTTGGTCAGCACGCCGTACAGGTTGGAGCTGCGCGCCATCAGCGCCGCATCGACCTGCACCAAGTTGCCCGCGTACGCGCCGGGCCGCACGGCACCGTCGAGGCCCTTGCCGTAGGCGTGGCCCATGCGGTCGATGTAGAGCTGCGCCATCTGCGCATCGCCGCCGCCGCGCTGCTGGTTCTTCCACACATCGCTGGCCAGCGCGGCCTCTTCCAGCCCCGCGCCGTAGCTGCCCTGTTCGTTGGAGAACACCCGCGCGGTCGACCAGCGCTGCGCCTCCTGTGCCGATGCGCCTTGCGCGCGCAGCTTGTTCGCCAGCGCCTCGCTGTGCAGGGCCACGGCGTTGCCGGGCTCGCGCAACGCGGCCACCTGCTGCACCGCCTCGTCGAGCCAGCGCATCACGTTGGGAAACTGGTCGCGGTAGGAGCCGGTAACGCTCAGCAGCACGTCGATGCGCGCGCGCTTCAACACCGCCGCGGGAATCAGCTCGATGCCCGTCATGCGACCGCCCTCGTCCCAGCGCGGCTTCACGCCCATGGCATAGAAGGCCTGGCTCTCCAGCACGCCCTGGTGGCGCGAGGCCTCGCCGGCCCAGAGCGTGAAGGCGATCTTCTCGGGGGCCTTGCCGGCATGGGTTTTCGCATGGTCGGCCATCCACGCGTCCATGGCCGCGACGCCCGCGTCCCAGGCGGCGCGCGTCGGCACGCGGCTCGGGTCGAAACCGTAGAGGTTGCGCCCGGTGGGCAGGCTGTCGGGGTTGCGCACCGGGTCGCCGCCGTAGCTGGACTTCAGGTAGCGGCCGTCCAGCGCGGTCAGCAGGCCGTCGATTTCCTCGTTGTGCGCGAGCACGTCGTCGAGCTTTTGCGCACGCTCGGCCAGGGCCTGAAGGGCTTGCCTGTCGGCGTCGGTCTTGCCCATGGCGATGGCAGCCGGCGCGTCGGTGAGCGCCAGTGCCACCCAGCGCGCAGGCCGCGAAGCGGCCACGTTCTTCGCATCGACCAGGAAGGCCTCGTCGATGTCTTCGCCCAGCGCCGCGACCAGCGGCTTGCCGAGTATCTGCAGCACGGTCATGCGCCGGCGTTCGGCGTCGGGGGCCTGACCGAAGGTCGCCAGGCCCAGCGGCTGCGCGGTCTGCGCCAGCTCGTCCAGGTACGGGTGCAGCACGGCGATGAAGCCCGCAAAGTCGGCGCGAATGCGCGCGGGAGGCCACTGCAGGTCGCGGTCGTAGTGCTGCGCGACGAACTCGCCCGTCAGCTGCTTTTCCAGCGCGGCTTTCACCGGCCCGGGCGACAGCGTTTCCCAGTCGTGCATGCGCTCGTGCATCTCCTGCACGCCGGGGCGAAAGCCCGCGGGCGCGAACATCGGTGTCGAATGGCTCACCATCGTCGCGCGGCCTCGGCGCTTGGCGGTGGTGGCCTCGCCCAGGTTGTCCATGATGTACGGGTACACATTGGGCAGGTCGCCGAGCGCGAGCAGCGGATCGTCCTGCACCGACAGCCCACGCTCCTTGCCCGCCGACCATTCCACCGTGCCGTGCGTGCCCACATGCACCACCGCGCTGGCGCCGAACTGCGTGCGCAGCCAGAGGTAGGTGGCCAGGTAGCTGTGGCTCAGCGGAATGGCCGAGCGGTGGTACACCTGCGCGGCCTTGTCCGCCACCTGCGTGCCGGGCTCGAAGCGCGGCGGCTGGCGCAGCACCACCACGTTGCCGAACTGCACGCGCGGAATCACGAAAGCCGGCTCGCCCGCCACGCCCACCGGGCGCAGCAGCGTCGACTTTTCGGGCGGGCCCCAGTAGCTTTCGATGCGGCGCTGCGTTTCAGCGGGCAGCGCACGAAACCATGCGACGTAGCGCGACAGCGGCATCGCGTCGGCCAGATTGCGCGCGAGCAGCGGCTGCAGTTCATCGCCCTGCCCGCTCGGGTAGTAGGCCTTCATGGTCGCCTGCACCTGCGCGATGAGCGCGTCGGTGCCGGGCAGTTCGGTGCGGTAGCCGGCCGACTTCATGGCCGCGAGCATGTTGTTCACGCTGCGCGGCACATTGAGAAAGGACGCGCCAAAGTTCGCTTCGCCCGGCGGGTAGTTGTAGACCAGCATCGCCACCCTGCGCTCCCCGGCCGGCGTGCGCTGCAGGCGCAACAAGGCGGCGGCCTTGGCGGCCACGGCGTCGATCTGCGCGGGCAGCGGCTGCAGCGTGCCGGCCGCGGCGTCGCGTGCGCTCACGAGCATCGGGTCGGTCATGCCGGCCAGCTCGCTCGGGCTGTAGTACGCGGCAATGTCGGTCTGCGAGAGGCCGTCCTTGCTCTGCGCCCACTGCGCGGCGTCCATCGCCAGCGACGGCAAGGTCTGCAGCACCGGCACGCCGATGCGCTCCAGCTCGGCCTTGCGTTCGTTGGGGCTGAACACCAGCGAGGCATTGACGATGGCATCGGCCACGCGCTGATCGCCCGCATGCGTCATGCGAAAGAACAGGTCCTTCTGCTGGCGCGGGCCGTAGAAGGCGTAGGCGCGCAGGCCACGCTGTTCGAGCGCGGTAATGAGGGCGTCGAGCCAGCCGGTGTCGTCGCCGGTAACCGTGGCGCCGTTGACGGCGATGGCAACGGTGCCGTTGCTGTTGCCTGGCAGTGCGTCGATGGCGGCGATGTCGGTCTCGATGCGCGGCCAGCCGGGGTGATAGAGGCCGGCCAGCGGCACGGGCACCGGAGCCGGCAAACCTGCGAGCTTGCCGGGCTGCGTGAGCGCCTTCATGGCCGCGCCAAGGTTGGCCGCGCCGGCAAAGCGCCAGTACTCGCGCAACCGCTGCGCCCAGGCGGCATCGACACCGCGCTCGGCCGCCAATGGCGCGGCCACGGAAGGCTGCGCCTTGGCCACCAGGGCGAATTCGCCGATCAGCACGTAAGGCGTGGCGCGTTGGGCGATGGTGTCGCCGAAGCGCGCCGCAGCGGCCTGCGCCACGCTGAGGTACGGCGCATCGATGACCAGCAGTGCAGCGCCTTCGAGCGCCGCGGCCAGCGTCTCGGGCGAATCCGCCGACGCGGACACCACCTGCAGCGGCACACCCGCCTCGCGCGCCGCAGCCTGCAGCCGCACCACGCGCGCTGGCGACACCAGCGACGTGCTCAGCACCACGACATGCGAGGCGGCATGCGAGGCGACATGCTGCGCATGGGCCGGTGCCTGCACCCCCAGCAGCCCGAGAAGGGCCAGCAGGAAGCAGAAGAAAACCCGCGTCACTTCCCGCCCTGGGCCGGTGCCGCAGCCGTAGCCGGTGCCGCAGCCGCCGGTGCACCCGCCGGCACAGCATCCGCCGGCACATAAACCATCGACCCGTCCTTCAACCGCCACGCCGTGCCGGCCTTCTCGCCATCGCCCTGCCCCGTCGCGCCGCTGGCCTTGAAGCGCGTGATCTTCTGGCCTTCGCGCGTGATGATCTCCATGTTCGGCTGGCCTTCGTTGCGAATGACCGTCACCTTGTCGTGCGCGAACGGGTTCATCGGGTTGTTGATGACCGCGATCATCAGCATGCCGATCACCACCATGAACACGTCGATCAGGTTGATGGTCGACAGCACCGGGTCGTCGTCGTCGGTGTCCAGGCTGCTCAGTATCGAAAACTGGCGCCGGGTCATGACAGCCGGTCCCGCGCATCCAGCACCGTCACCAGTTCGCGCATGAGCCAGCGGCGGCGCACGGTGTAGACCACGAAGGTGATCGACGCCGAGGCCAGCGCCACGATCACGCTGGCAAACGCCGGTGCCAGGCTCTGCGCCACGCCTTGCGACTCACCCGACGCCACGGCCACCAGCGCCGGCCCCATCGGGATCATGGTCGCGATCAACCCCAGCATCGGTGCCACGCGGCTGCACAGGCGCACGCCTTCGAGCTGCTTGAGCACCACCAGCTCCATCTGCTCCTGGCTTGCGCCGGCGTGGCGTTGCAGCACCAGCACGCGCAGGGGGTCGCGGCGGCGCTGCACGTACTCGATGCCGAAGGCACCGAGGCAGTACACGGCATACACGAAGGACAGCAGCACGCCCAGCGTCACGGGCCAGAGGAACAGGCGCGCCAGCTCGAAGATAACGGTGTCGAAGGCAAGCATCAGGGGGTTTCCGTGGAGGGGCTGTCGAACAGGTCCGAAGGCCGGCCCCAGCCTTCGTCGAACACCAGCGAGGCGAGCGGCGCGCGCTGGGCCCAGCGTTCGCGTTGCAGCATCGGTTGTTCATAAAAATCGTGCACGGGTCCCAGGCACAGCAAGGCGATGGGTTCGGCGCCTTCGGGCAGGCCGAGCAGCACCGACACTTCGACCGGGTCGAACAGCGACACCCACCCCATGCCCAGCCCTTCGGCGCGTGCCGCGAGCCAGAGGTTCTGGATGGCGCACGATGCCGATGCCAAATCCATGTGCGGCAGTGTGCGGCGGCCGAACACGTGTTTTTCTCTGCCGTCGGCCAGCGTCACTGCCAGCAGTTCGGCGGCGTCGAGCAGGCCTTGCACCTTGAGGCACATGAACTCGTCTTCGCGTTCGCCAAGGGCACGGGCGGTGAGCACGCGTTCGTGTTCGACGACGCGGTGCAGTTGCTGTCGCAGCCCTTCACCCCGAATGCGAATGAAGCGCCAGGGCTGCATGAAACCGACGCTGGGCGCATGGTGTGCGGCGTCGAGCAGCCGTCGCAACACTTCAGGGTCGACTTGACCACCTGCGAAATGGCGCATGTCGCGGCGTTCGTGGATGGCGCGGTAGACGGCCTGGGCCTGGTCTTCCGGGAAAGCGTGGTGCGTCAATTTTTTAAACGGCTGTGCCGCGCCCTTTTTTGGCCTTGGTGCGGTTCAGGGCGATGTTGTTCAGGGCGTGTGCACAGGCCGCCGGGTACTCCCCTCCGCGAATGTCCCCCGGGCTTCGCCCTCCTCCTTTATTTCGCTGCGGGGAGCACCCGACGCCCTGTGCACCTGGGCACGCTGTCGGTGATCGCACGATCACCCCCGGCTCTGTACAACGCACACGCCGATGGGGTGCCTTGCGCAGCGAAATAAAGGAGGAGGGGCGCAGCCCCGGGGGACATTCGCGGAGCAAGGTACCCCGTCGGCGTGGGCGCGCCCTGAACGGCTCCCAGCCAGAACACCCGAACAACGGCGATTCACGTCAGTCCTCAATGCCACGCTGCGCCGGAATGCCAGCCTTGAACGCGTGCTTGACCAAGGTCATCTCCGTCACCGTGTCCGCCAGCTCGATCAACTCAGGCGGACAACGGCGCCCCGTGAGCACCACGTGCACATGCTTGGGCCGCGCACGCAAAGTCTCGAGCACACCTTCGAGCGGCAACCAGCCATAGATAAGCGGGTACGTTATCTCGTCGAGCACCACCAGAAAAAAGTCACCCGACAGAATCGTGGCCTTGGCTTTTTCCCATCCGTCGCGCGCCAGTTGACCGGACCGCTCCAGGTCCTGGCTCTTCCAGCTGAACCCGTCGCCGAGCCCCTCGATGGGAATACCGATCTGCTCGAACATGCGGTGCTCGCCGAAACGAGCCGACGGTACCTTCATGAACTGATAGATCTTCACGGCCTTGCCGCGGCCGTGGGCGCGCAACGCCAGGCCGAAGGCCGCCGTGCTCTTGCCCTTGCCGTCACCGGTGTTGACGATGACGATGCCGCGGCGCTCGCCCTCGGGCTTTTCGTACGGCTTTTCGCTGGGAGGGGTTTCGATCTGCATGGGGGGTTCCTGGGTTCCTTGTTTCGCACGGACTGGCGCTACCTCGGCAGCGCAATCCATTGGTCCGCCACGCGGTGCACCCGAATGCGGTGGTCGAAGACCTGCTCCAGCGCGGTGTGGGTGGCGGGGTCGCTGCAGCCGCCGTGGTGCACCACACGGCCATGGTTCATCACCACCAGCTCGTCGGCGGCCAACGCCATCGGCAGTTCGTGCAGCACGCTGACCACCGTCTTGCCCACGGCCACCAGCGCGCGGGCGGTCTGCATCCAGTCGGCCTGGTGCGGCGGGTCGAGGTTGGCGAGCGGCTCGTCCATCAGCAGCAGTTCGGCCTCGACCGCCAGCGCGCGCGCCAGCAGCACGCGCTGGCGCTCGCCACCCGACAACTGGCCCAGCGGCCGGTCGCGCCAGTCCCAGGCCTGGGTGCTGCGCAAGGCGCGCTCCACGGCGTCGCGGTCGGCCACGCTGGGCGCGGCCAGCCAGCGCTGGTGCGGCAGCCGGCCCAGCATGGCCACGTCGTACACCAGCAGGTCGTCGGCACTGCCCTCGCCGGTGCCGCTCTGGCCCAGCCAGGAAAGGCGCTGGGCACGGATGCGCGCGGGCACCTTGCTCTGCAGGTCGCCGAACAGCCGCACCTGGCCACGGTGCGCGAGCAGCCCGGCCATGGCTTTGAGCAAGGTCGACTTGCCCGCGCCGTTCGGCCCGACGATGCTGGTCCAGCGGGCGGCCGACAGTTGCAGGTCGATGTCGTGGAGCACCTCGGTGGCGCCCAGCGTGGCGCTCAAGCCGCGGGCTTCGAGGGCGGGTGTCACCGCGTTGTTCCTGGCGTGGATGTCGTTCGTGTCGCTCATGCCACCCCGCTCCGCGCGGCGCGCCGGTGCATCAGCCACAGCAGGTAGCTGCCGCCCAGCACCGCGGTGAGCACGCCCACGGGCAGCTCCTGCGGCGCGATGAGCCAGCGCGCCAGCAGGTCGGCCGCCATCAGCAGCAGGCCGCCCATCAAGGCCGACAGCACGATGAGCCGCGCATGCGTGGTCTTGACGACCGAGCGCACCAGGTGCGGCGCGGCCAGGCCGACGAAGGCGATCAGGCCGGTCTGCGCCACGGCGGCGCCGGTGGCCAGCGCCAGCACCACGACCAGCGCCGCGCGCATCGCGCCCAGCGGCAGGCCCAGGCTGCGCGCGGTGGCCTCGCCCAGCGCCAGCCCGTCGAGCACCGGCGCCAGCGCCCAGGCGAGCAACAGGCACACCGCGCCCACCATGGCCATCACCGCGCAGGCGCTCCAGCCGACCAGGCCGGTGCTGCCGAGCACGAAGCCCTGCAGGGCCTGCAGGATGTCGGCCGAGGCGATGGTGATCAGGTCTTTGGCGGCGCCGAGCACCACGCCGACGATCACGCCGGCCAGCAGCAGGCGCAGCGTCTGCTGCACGCCGCGCGCAAGCATCAGCGTGAGCATCACCGCCAGCACCGCGCCAACGAAGGCCGCGCCCGTGAGGCCCAGCCGCATCACCCATTGCGCGCTGGCGGCCGAGCCGCCGAACATCAGCAGCGCCACGGCCACGCCCAGCGACGCGCCGGAGGCACTGCCCAGCAGGTACGGGTCGGCCAGCGGGTTGCGAAACAGCCCCTGCGCCACCGCGCCCGCCAGCCCCAGCAACGCGCCGGCCAGCCACGCGCCGAGCGTGCGCGGCAGGCGGATGTCCCACACGATCTGCAGCGCCACCGGGTCGTGCCGGGCCGACAGCAGGCTCTCGAAGCCGGTGCTGCCGATGCCCAGGCCCAGCAGCATCAGCACGGCGCCCAGCACCAGCAGGCCCACGCCGATCAGCAGAACCCGGCGCAGATGGGCCGTGTGCCTGAGCGCGGCGTTCAACGCTGGCCGCCCTTGCTGCTCTGCTCGGCGATGCATTGCGCCATCAGGCGCGCGGCCTCGTCCATGCGCGGGCCGGGGCGCACCAGCACGTCGGACTGCTCGGGGCTGAAGCGGCAGATGCGCCCTTCGCGCACCGCGCGAATGCCGGCCCAGCCGGGCCGCTGCTCCAGGCCCTGCGCGCTGCGCACGCTGACCATGATGAGGTCGGGGTTGGCGCGCACGACGTACTCGGGGTTGAGCTTGGGAAACGGGCCGAGCGCCGCCGGCACGATGTTCTTCACGCCCAGCCGCGTGAGCGTCTCGCCGATGAACGACGACTCGCCCGCCGCGTAGGGCGCGTTGTTCACCTCGAAGTACACGCGCAGCCCCTTCGCACTCGCGGGCAGCGACTGCGCGGCGGCCGACACGCTGGTGTCGATCACGCGCCACACCCTGGGCGCCTCGTGCGTGCCGAGCACCTGGTCGAGCTTGTCGAGCACGCGGCGCACATCGGCATGGCTCTTGGGCTCGAGCACCAGCACCTTCACGCCCAGCGCCTCCAGCCGCTGCGTGACGCGCGACGACTTGGCGAGCAGCACCACGTCGGGCTTGAGCGCGACGACGGCTTCCACGTTGGGGTCGATGCCGCCGCCCAACTGCGGCAGCGCCTTCACCTGATCGGGCGAATTGGAATAGCGGTCGACGCCCACCAGCCGGCCGCACGCGCCCAGCGCACACACCGATTCGGTGAGCGACGGCAGCAGCGAAACGATGCGTTGCGGTGGCTGCGGCAGGCTGACGCTGACGCCGCGCTCGTCGACCACTTCCAGCGCGTGGACGGCCTGGACGGTGAAGGCGCAAAGTGCCAGGCACAGCGCAAGCAGCGAACGAAATTGCTTCATGCGGCGGGCGCCTTCAGCGTCAGCGGCAGGCCGGCCGCCATCAGCGTGACGCGGTGGCAGGCGGCGGCCACGTCCTGGTTCAGGCGGCCCAGTGCATCGACGAAGGCACGCGTCTCGCGGCCGAGCGGAATCACGCCCAGGCCGATCTCGTTGCCCACCAGCACCACGGGGCCGGGCGCATCGCGCAGGGCCGCCAGCAGCAAGCCGGCGTGCGTGGCCGGGGTGCGGGTGGCGGGGCGCGCGTCTTCGCAGGGCATCGGCATCATCAGGTTGGTGAGCCACAGCGTGAGGCAGTCGACGACCACCAGCGTCTCTGGCGTGCTTTGCGTGACGATGGCGCGCGCCAGCTCGATGGGCTCCTCGATGGTGCGCATGCCCGGCAGGCGCTCGGCGCGGTCGGCCTGGTGGCGCACGATGCGCTCCAGCATCTCGTCGTCGTAGGCCTGCGCGGTGGCGATCATCACGGCGCGGTGCCGGGGCGCGGCGGCGAGCCAATCGATGGCGCGTTGCTCACCGCGGCGGGACTTGCCGCTTTTCTGTCCGCCGAGGATGAATTCGTGCGAGCCAGTCGTCGCGCTGTGGAGGGGCTTGGGCTTAGTCGACAGTGGCATGGCGCTCCAACTCGATGGGCATGGCGCTGAAAAGGCAGGCGGTGGCCTGCGGGCTGGACGCGAACCATGCATGGAAATAGCTCGCGCGCACCGGGCCGTGCACATACAGCGCCTCGCCGCTGCGCGCGCCCACGGCCTGCGTGAGGCCGGGCCGGGCGGTGTGGGCTGCGGGGGGCAGCGGCGTGTCGGCGAGCGAGTAGTGGAAGGTGTGGCCGCGCAGCGTGTGCATGTGCGACCTGTGCGTGCCCAGCGTGAGCTGCTGCGGGCCCAGGCCGGCCAGCCGCTTCTGCATGCTGACCTTGCCGGGCAGCAGGCCCCACATGCGGTGCGTGCGAGGCACATGCCCATGGTCTTGTGCGCTGTCTTGCGCGTTGCCTTGCGTGGCGAGCTCGTCGAACAGCGCCATCATGCCGCCGCATTCGGCCCACACCGGCTTGCCGGCCGCGACATGGGCCACCAGCGCGTCGCGCATCGGCGTACATGCAGAGAGCGCCTCGGCATGCAGCTCGGGGTAGCCGCCGGGCAGCCACACGGCGTCGCATGCGGGCAAGGCATCGCCGGCGAGCGGCGAGAAAAAGGACAGCCGCGCACCCAGTGCGGTGAGCACATCCAGGTTCGCGGGGTAGATGAAGGAGAACGCCGCATCGCGCGCAATGGCGATGGTGCGGCCGGCCAAAAGAGGCGGCACGGCGGGGTCGGCTGGATCGATGCCATCGCCTGCAACCGGCTCGAAACTGACCTGCGGCAATTGCGCCACCGGCATCAAGCCCAGCGGCGTAGTGGCCAGCACATCGGCCACAGCATCGAGCCGCGCCATCGCGTCGTCCAGCTCGGTGGCCAGCACCAGCCCCAGGTGCCGTTCAGGCAGCGTGAAGCCCGCGTCGCGCGGCAAGGCGCCCAGCCACTGCGCGGGCTCGCGCAGCGCGTCTTTCAGCATGCCCGCATGCCGCTCGCTGGCCACGCGGTTGGCCAGCACGCCGGCCCAGGGCAAGCCGGGTCGAAAGTTCTGCAGCCCGTAGGCCAGCGCCCCGAAGGTGCCGGCCATGGCGTGCGCATCGATCACCGCCAGCACCGGCAGGCCGAAGCGCACGGCCAGATCGGCCGCGCTGGGCGTGCCGTCGAACAGGCCCATCACGCCCTCCACGATCACCAGGTCGCACTCGCGCGCCGCGGCGCGCAGGCGCGCGCGGCAGTCGGCCTCGCCGGTCATCCACAGGTCGAGCGAGTGCACCGGTGCGCCGGTGGCAAGCGCCAGCCAGTGCGGGTCGAGAAAGTCGGGCCCGCACTTGAAGGCACGCACGCGCCGGCCCTGGCGCGCGTGCAGCCGCGCGAGCGCGGCGGCCACGGTGGTCTTGCCTTGCCCGGAGGCAGGCGCGGCCACCAGCACCGCGGCGCAGGTGGCTGCAACGGCGTCGCCGGTGCCGTGGGGGGTCGGGGCTTTTTTTACTGAGGGGTCCACTTGAGGCCGACGTACGCGGTGCGGCCGGCATTGGCGTAAAGCCGCGCGTACTGGTAGTCCTTGTTGCCCACATTGTCGAGGCGCGCCACCAGGTTCAGGTCGCGCGTGATCTTGGTGCTGGCCGACAGGTTCAGCAGCGTGTAGCCGCCCAGCTTCACGGTGTTGGCCGCGTCGTCGTAGCGCTGGCTCGAGGCCTGCACTTCGGCGCCCAGCGTCCAGCCCGCCACGCGCCAGTCGGCACCCACGGTGCCGTGGCGCTTGGAGCGGCGTGCGAGCAGGTTGCCGGTGGCGGTGTCCCTCGGGTCCTGCACGTCGAACGAGGCACGCAGGGTGACGTCGCCGAAGCGCTGGCTGGCCGACAGCGTGGCGCCTTGCAGCGTGGCACGGTTCACGTTGGTGTAGCAACCGAAGCTGGAGGCGCAGCCGGTGGCGGTGCCGACGAAGTTGATCAGGTTGCGCACGCGGTTGCGGTACACCACGATGCCGGCGGTGGTGTCGGCTTGGGCGTAGTTCATGCCCAGCTCCACGTTCTGGCTGGTCTCGGGGCGCAGCGTGGACACGCCGTATTCGCTGAAGCGCTGGTACAGCGTGGGCACGCGAAAGGCGGTGCCGGCCGAGGCGGTGAAGCGCAGCGCGGGCGTGATGGCGTAGCCGTAGGCCGCGCTGCCGGTGGTCTTGCCGCCGAACTCGCTGTCCTTGTCATGGCGCGCGTGCAGTTGCAGCGAATGCGGGCCTTGCACGAAGCCGTAACCCAGCGAAAGCGCGTCCTGCGAACGGTCGCGCGACAGCAGCTTGGCCGAGGTGGTGGCCGCGTTGACGAGAGCGTCTTCGCGGCGCTCGAAGGTGGCCGTCACCAGGTGCGGGCCAAAGCGAAATTCGTTCTGGAACAGGTAGCCGCGCAGGTTGGTTTCGGTGCGGTAGAACGAAGGCTGCGTCTTGTACACGGTCTGCGAGTCAGTCACCTGCAGGCGGGTGCTGTAGATGTCGTTCCACTTCGAAGACCAGGTCAGGCCCGCGGTGCGCAGCGTGTTGTTCGCCTCGTCGTCGCGGAACTGAATGGGCAGCTTGGTGCGGTAGGACACGGTGGCGTCGTAGCCGGCCGTGGTGTCGCTGGTGAGCAGCGTGGCGTCCAGGCGCTGGTCGGGCGTGAGCTGAAAGCCCAGCTTCACATTGCCCGAGGTGCTGTGGTAGCCGTCGCGGTCGGGGCTGGTGAAGCCGTCCTTGCTGGGGGTGCGCTTGTCCACGGGCTGCACGTTGAAGCCCTTGCTTTCTTCATGCGCCACGCCGAACGAATAGTCGAACAGACCCGACTTGCCGCTCACGCCGCCTTCGATGCGGCGCAGTCCCTTGCTGCCGATGCCGATGCCCGCGTAGGGGCGCACGCCCTCTTCGCCGCGCCGCGTGAAGAGCTGAATGACGCCGCCAATGGCGTCAGAGCCGTACACCGCGGCGGCCGGGCCGCGCAGCACTTCGATGCGGTCGATCTGCGACAGCGGAATGCCTTCCCAGCCGGCGCCGCCGGTGGATTGCGAGTCGATGCGCACGCCGTCCAGGTACACCGCCGTGAAGCGCGTTTCCGCGCCGCGGATGAACAGGCTGGTGGTGTTGCCCACGCCGCCGTTGCGGCTGATCTCGATGCCGGGCAGGCGCGCCAGCACGTCTGCCACGCCGGTTGCGCCGCTGCGCTCGATGGCCTGGCGATCGACCACCGACACGTCGCCCACCAGTTCCGACAGCGCCTGCGGCGTGCGGTTGGCGGTGACCACCGTTTCGCTCAGGGCGGGTGCCTCCTGGGCATGGACGAGGCCGCCAAATGCGCAAGCCAGTGCCAGTGGCAAGCAAGCGAGGCGAACACGGCGCGCAGGTGCGCGGCCGCTGGAAAAGCAAACGTGGGAAATCATTGAATGGACCGAACGAACGTCTATACCCCTCGCCGGCCTCCCCGCCAGCGCCATGGGCACCATGGCCACCCCATGCTTCGATGCATGCGGCAGCCGCCTTGTTGGCCGGTATCCGGGCTGGCAGAACAACCCCTACCGCCTTCCCAGGCACCTGTTTCAGGGCGCCCAGTGGCTTGAATGGAAAGGGGTTGGCGCCTTGCGGCGCCGTCTGCTTGACCGTTGCGGGGGCAGCGCAGGCGGCTTCGGCCGGGTACCGACCTGAGGTCGGGGGGCGTTCACTCCTGCTTCCCGTTGAACTGCGCCGTGTGAACCACGCCGCGAGCACCAACGGCCGGCATTTTAGGCCCAGAGATCCAGCTTTAAGTCGAAAGTTGCGCACCGCCGCTAACATCGGCGCCCATGATGCGGCCCGCCTCGGTATTTTTGAATCTTCGTTCGGCGCTGCAGCGCATGCTGGGTGGTTCCGGCTGGCAGTCGATGCTGCTGTGGGCCATCGTAGCGGGGCTGCTCGGTACCCTGGCCACCGAACTGTTTCGCGCGGCGCTCTATCACTTCGAGCACCTGCTGCTCGGCCCCGGCGACGGGCTGGTGGCCATGGCCAAGCGCCTGCCATGGTGGGCGCGCGTGGCCTGCCCCACGCTGGGCGGGCTGGTGGCGGGCGGGTTGCTGGTGCTGGCCAAGCGCGTGGCGGTGCGCAGCGCCACCTCCGACTACATGGAAGCGATCGTGCTGGGCGACGGGCGCATTCCGGTGGCGCAAACGCTGGTGCGCAGTGCGTCGTCGCTGGTGAGCATCGGCACCGGCGGCTCCATCGGGCGCGAAGGCTCGATGGTGCAGCTGGCCGCGCTGGCGGCGTCGCTGCTGGGGCGCGTGTTTCGTTTTCCGGTCGAGCGGCTGCGTCTGCTGGTGGCCTGCGGCGCGGCGGCAGGCCTCACCGCCGCCTACAACGCGCCCATTGCGGGCGCCTTCTTCGTCGCGGAGATCGTGCTGGGCTCCATTGCCATGGAAAGCGTGGGGCCGATCATCATTGCGTCGGTGGTCGCCAACGTGGCGATGCGCTCACTGCCCGGCTACCAGCCCCCCTACAGGATGCCGGCCTTCCCCGAAATTCACGGCACCGAGGTCGTGCTGTTCTGCGTGCTCGGCGTGCTGCTGGGCTTTGCAGCCATCGGCTTCCTGCGCGCGCTGCAGGGCAGCCGCGCGCTGTTCTCGCGGCTGCCGCTTGCGCTGCCTTTGCGGCTGGCGCTGGGCGGGCTGGTGATGGGCGCCATATCGGTGCCGATGCCAGAGGTGTGGGGCAACGGCTACAGCGTGGTCAACGCGGTGCTGCACACGCCGTGGCCCTGGGCGCTCATTGCGATGGTGCTGGTCGCCAAGACGGCGGCCACGCTGGCCACCGCGGGGTCGGGCGCGGTCGGCGGCGTGTTCACGCCGGCGCTGTTCTTCGGCTGCATGGTGGGTGCGCTGTTCGGTCAGGGGGTGCAGGCGCTGTGGCCGGCCGCCACTTCGGCACCGTTTGCGTACGCCATCGTGGGCATGGGCGCGTTTCTGGCGGGCGCCACGCAGGCGCCGCTGATGGCGATATTGATGATCTTCGAGATGACGCTGAGCTACCAGGTCATGCTGCCGCTGATGGCGGCCAGCGTCATCGCGTACTTTGTGGCGCGCTCGGCCAACGCGGGCTCCATGTACGAGATCACGCTGCGCCGCAACGAACAGCGCGACACGCAGTTGCGCCTGCGCGGCCTGCACATGCGCGACCTGGTGCAGCCGGCCGAAACCGTGGTCGGCCCGCACGCAGACCGCGAAGCGATGAGCAAGCTCTTTCTGCAGCACCCGGTGAAGTACCTGTATGTGGTCGACGAGGGCAACCGCTACCTGGGCGTGGTGCCGCTTGGCGCGCTGGGCACCGCGCCTGCCGAAACCACCGCGGGCGCACTGCTGTCGCAGGCGCTGCAGCCGATCCCCGCCGACACCGGCCTGGGCGAAGCACTGCAGCGCTTTCTGGACCACCTGGGCGAGCGGCTGCCGGTGATAGAGAGCACGGCCAACCCGGTGCTGCTGGGCGTGGTCGCCAAGAGCGCGTTGCTGGCCACCTATGTGCGCCTGAGCGAGGCATGAAAGGTTTGATCGGTGGCACGCGAGGCCGCAGAATGCCGACCACGCTGGCGGCTGCGCCCGGCGTCGGCAAGACCGCTTTCCCAGGAAACTACAATCGCCAACCATGCCCGCCTCCAGCCCCATCGACCAGATCGCCGAGCGCGTTGAACGCCTGCTTGTGCGTCACGAAGAGGTGCAGCGCACCAATGCGCTGTTGCAGGAACAGGTCGATGCGCTGGCACGCGAACGCGACGCCCTGAAGTCGCGGCTTGCAGCGGCCCGCACACGCCTGGACGCCCTGCTGGAGCGGTTGCCGGTAGAACCCCCCTCCCAAGATTCCCCCGCATGAAGCAGATTGAAGTTCAGATCATGGGCCAGAGCTATTTGCTCGGCTGTCCCGACGGTGGCGAGGCGCAACTGCGCGAAGCCGTCGAGCGCGTGGACGCGGCCATGTGCAAGATCCGCGATGCAGGCAAAGTGAAGGCCCGCGACCGCATCGCGGTGCTGGCGTCGCTGAACCTGGCGTTCGACCTGGCCGCGCAACAGGCCGCGACCACTGAAGCCGCCGCCGCCGCGCCCGCGGCGGTTGCCGCAGGCACACCCAGCACAGATACCACCGAAACCGACACCAAAGCCGGCCAGCTCATTCAAAGACTCGATCAGGCCCTGGCCGGCGATGGACATTTGCTCTGAATGAGCGCGGTGGGCGCATACGGGGCGTAAAATCCGCCTTGTCTGCAGACGTGTCGGGCTTAATATTTCCTTGTTCCAATGCTCTCCGGAGCCGGGCTTGGTACATCGCTAGACGGGCGTGATCATCTCGCGTTAGATGAACCCGAAGTCTTGCTGCCCTCGCCCACCTGAACCCTGGTTCAGGATGCGGGTCCGGCACACCATCTGCAGACACCTTTTCCGGCCACGGCCCCTTGCACCAGTTGCACGGGGCCGTTGCTTTTTGCAGCAGCACTTTCCCTTCTGACGCCACCGTGAACCTCGCCGCCCTGCTCGACCCCCTCTTGATTGCCGAACTGGCCCTGCTCGGCCTGGGCACTGGCTTCCTCGCGGGCCTGCTGGGCATCGGCGGCGGCATGCTGATGGTGCCGTTCATCACGATCATCATGGGCCAGCGCGGCGTGCCGGCCGACCTGGCGGTGAAGATGGCGATTGCAACGTCGATGGCCACCATCATCTTCACGTCGGTGTCCAGCGTGCGCGCGCATCACAAGCGCGGCGCGGTGCGCTGGGACATCGTGCAGCGGCTGTCGCCGGGCATCGTCATCGGCAGCCTCATTGGCAGCCTGGGCGTGTTCGCGCTGCTCAAGGGCACGGCGCTGGCCATCTTCTTCGCGCTGTTCGTCGGCTTCTCGGCCACGCAGATGTTTCTGGACAAAAAACCCAAGCCGACGCGGCAGATGCCGGGCACCGGCGGGCAGCTTGCGGCCGGTGGCGCCATCGGCTTCATCTCGGGCCTGGTGGGCGCGGGCGGTGGCTTCATCAGCGTGCCGTTCATGACGTGGTGCAACGTGGCCATCCACAACGCGGTGGCCACCAGCGCGGCGCTGGGCTTTCCGATTGCGGTGGCCAATGTGCTGGGCTATGTCATTGCGGGGCATTCGGTCGAAGGCTTGCCGGCCGGTGCCTTCGGCTACATCTGGCTGCCTGCGCTGGTGGTGATTGCCGCGTGCAGCGTGTGCACCGCGCCGCTGGGTGCCAGGGCCGCGCACAGCCTGCCGGTGAAAAAGTTGAAGCGCGTGTTCGCGACCATCCTGTACCTGCTGGCGGCGTACATGCTGTGGAAGGGTCTGCACGGCTGAGGCCTGGCAGGCCGAACGGCCACCCTACTGGATGCGCGAACTCACACCCTGTTGCCGCCACTCGCGCGGCGAGCAGCCGAAGCGCTCCCTGAACGCGCGGCTGAAATGCGCCGCGTCGTTGAAGCCCCGGCCGTAGGCAATTTCCGCGACCGGGCGGCCCGCGAGCCGCGGCTCCAGCAGGTCGCGGCTGCAGGCCTCCAACCTGCGCTCCCAGATGTACTGCGACGGCGTGAGCGGCTCGCTCTTGAACACGCGGTGAATGTGGCTCACAGACACCCCCAGTTGCGCCGCCAGCGTGCCCACCGACAGCATCGGGTCGGCCAGTTGCGCGTCGATGTGCCGCTTCACGCGCGCCAGGTGGTACGCCGTGAGGTTGCTCAGCGACGGTGCACGCGCCGCGGGCAGCGTTTGCAACCCCGCCACCAGAATGTTCTGCACGCCATGCGCCACCGCCAGCGCTGACGCGGGCTGCAGCGTGTCGATGTCTTCGCGCAGCGTGCGGATCATGCCCAGCAGCAGGTGCCCCGCCCCTTCGCGGCCCGACACCGTGGTGGCCGTCAGCGACTCGGTGTCGCGCAGTTCGCTGCGCAGCCGATCGCCGGGCAGCTTGAGCACGATCTGCTCGAACGCCTCCTCGAACAGCAATTCATAAGGCCGCGTGCTGTCGTATAGCGCGAAGTCGCCCGCCGACAGCACCGCGTCGCGCCCGTCCTGGCGCACCACGCCCTGCCCGCGCGCCTGGATGCTCACCAGAAAGAAGTCGTCGCTCGAATGCGCGATGTGCCCCGGCGTGCGCACCACCTTCTGCGGACCCGAGGTGACCACCGACATGTCCAGGCTGGGCAGCGTGTGCTGGCGGATGCTGCCGGTGAAGTCGCCGCTGTCGTCGGCATGCACGGCGTCGCATTCGAGCTGCACGTACACGTTGCAGATCATGTCGGTCCAGTAGGCAAGCCGCTGGTCGCGCGAGACGGCGTCGGTGCTGAGCAACTGGGTCATGGGATTCCTCGAAGGGCTTGAAGAAAGGCTGTGGAAGGCCAAGAACACGGCATGCAACGCTGGAACAAGAACGCCGCCAATCCGGGTCAAGGCGTTCCGGCGCCGCGAATCTACGCTTCAAGCAACCCGCATGCCACAGCGCAAACCCGGTGCGCTGCACATGCGGTCCGTTACGTCACTTGCTCATTCATTGCACTTTCACTGCCCCTGGAGAAACACCATGCCGACCACCGTTCACCCCAAGCTGCGTGTCGCCGCCGTGCAGGCCGCGCCCGTGTTCCTCGACCTCGACGCCACCATCGACAAGACCATCGACCTGATGGCGCAGGCCGCCAAACAAGGCGTGCAGCTCATCGCCTTTCCCGAGACCTGGGTGCCCGGCTACCCGTGGTGGATCTGGCTCGACTCGCCGGCCTGGGGCATGCAGTTTGTGCAGCGGTACCACGACAACTCGCTGGTCATCGGCTCGCCCGAGTTCGACCGACTGAAAGACGCGGCGCGCAAGCACAAGATCTGGCTGTCGCTCGGCTACAGCGAGAAGGCCGCGGGCAGCCTCTACATTGCGCAGGCCCTCATCGACGACCAGGGCCACACGGTGCAGACGCGCCGCAAGCTCAAGCCCACGCACGTGGAGCGCACCGTGTTCGGCGAAGGCGATGGCTCCGACCTGCATGTGGTGCCCACGCCCATCGGCAACATCGGCTCGCTGTGCTGCTGGGAGCACCTGCAGCCGCTGAGCAAGTACGCGATGTATGCGCAGAACGAGCAGATTCACTGCGGCGCCTGGCCGAGCTTTTCTCTGTACCGCGGCGCAGCCCATGCGCTGGGCCACGAGGTCAACAACGCGGCCAGCCAGGTGTATGCGGTCGAGGGCGGCTGCTTTGTGCTGGCGCCCTGCGCCACCGTGTCGAAGGCCATGAGCGAGCTGATGTGCACAGACGCCGGCAAGCAGCAGATGCTGGGCATCGGCGGTGGCTATGCGCGCATCTACGGGCCCGACGGTTCGCCACTGGGCACGCCGCTGGCCGAAGACGAAGAAGGGCTGGTGATCGCCGACATCGACCTGGGCATGATCTCGCTCGCCAAGGCCGCGGCCGACCCGAGCGGCCATTACTCGCGCCCCGACGTAACCCAACTGCTGCTGAACAAGACGCGCCGTGAAGCCGTGGTGGTGCAGCGCACGCCGGAGCCGGAGAGCAGCGAGCCAGAAACCAGCGTTGCCGAAACGGCCGCGGCCTGAGCAGCAAGAGCGCGCCATGGAATCCGCCATCGCCGAGCACTTGAGGTGCCCCCGCAAGCGCCACCGGCGCGTGGAAGACGACTACACCCCGCCCTACCCCGTGTGGTCGGCCCGCGCACCAACCGCCGTGACGCAGGTGGTGATGGGCTACTTCGGCGTGCAGTCGCGCGGTACGGCAATGCAGGGCCGCGCCTGCGCCGCACTGATGAAGATCGCCCGCGACTTCGCCCTGCCCGAGGGGCCGGGCCACCACGACCTGGCGCACTTCGTCGACGCCGACGGCTTCGACAACATGGTGGCGATCGCCTACTGGAGCGATGCGGCAGCGTATGCACGCTGGTGCGCCACGCCCGCCATCGATGCATGGTGGCGCTCCGACGAGCGGCTGTCCGAGGGCCTGGGCTACTTCCGCGAAGTGGCCTCACCGCAGGTCGAGCGCTTCGAGACCATGTTCAACACACCCGACCGCTTCGAAGGCGTGGGCGTGGTAATGGGTGAACTCAGCGGCGAGCTGCAGGAGCACGGCTATTGGGGGTCGATGCGCGACCGCGTGCCGCTGTCGCAGACGGACGCGATGGTGCCGTCGGGCACGCGCGCGGTCACCGCCGGCACGCCGGTCCCAGGCCAGCGCGTGCGCATTGCGGGCCACGAGAACATTGCGGTGATCCGATCGGGACAGGAATGGACCGACACCGCCGGCCAGGAACGCGCGCTCTACCTCGACGACATGGAGCCGGTGCTGCGCGAAGGCATGGACTTCTTGCGCGACCAGGGCCTGGGCATCGGCTGCTACAGCAACCGCTACATGCACCACCTGGACGCGCAGGGTGCACCGCTGCAGAAGTCTTTCGGCCTGAGCTACTGGCGCTCGCTGGCCGACATGGAGCGCTGGGCCGAGTCGCACCCCACGCACGTGGCCATCTTCGGCAGCTTCATGCGCTATGTGCAGGCGCTGAACTTTCAGCTGCAGCTGCGCGTGTACCACGAGGTGTCGGTGCTGACGGCCGATGCGCAGAGCTACGAGTACATCAACTGCCATGCACGCACAGGGCTGATGAACGGCATGGGCTGAAGGCGTTCCGCGCCGCGGGCAGGAGCGCAGATGCCTTAGCATTCGCGCCCCTACCCCAACGGCAAGGCCCCGACATGTGGAGCGATCTGGAGAAGCTGGAGAACCTGGAGAACCTCGTACAGGCCTCGATGCAGGAGTGGAAGATTCCCGGCCTCGCGCTGGCGGTGATTCACGACGGCGAGGTGGTGCTGCAAAAAGGCTACGGCGTGCGCGACATGCGCGGCGCCGATCCGGTGACGGCAGACACGCAGTTTCTGCTGTGCTCCATCACCAAGTCGTTCACCGCGGCGGGCCTGGGCCTGCTGGTCGACGAAGGCAGGCTCGAATGGAACCGCCCCGTGCGAGACGTGATTCCCGAGTTCCGACTGCACGACGCACTGGCGACCGAGCGGCTCACCGTGCGCGACCTGCTGTGCCACCGCAGCGGCCTGCCGCGGCACGACTGGGTGCACATGCCCGGCGACCTGGACGGCGCGCAGATGCTGCCGCTGCTGCGCCACCTTGCACCGAGCCGCGAGTTGCGCGACACCTTCCAGTATTCGAACCTGGGCTACATGGTGGCCGGTATGGTCACCGAACGCCTGAGCGGCCAGAGCTGGGAGGCTTTCACCACCGAGCGGCTGCTCGCGCCGCTGGGCATGCAGAACGTCGGCTTCACCATCGAGGCGCTGGCCGCCGCTGACGACGCGGCCCGCCCGCACGCGATGGTCGGCAATGAATGCACGCCCTCCCCGCTGTGGCCCATTCGCACCACGGCGGGCGGCGGCATGAACGTGTCGGTGACCGACATCGCGAAATGGGCGCGCTTTCTGCTCGACGAAGGCAAGGTGAACGGGCAGCAGTTGCTGTCGGTGAAATCGCTGCGCGAGATGTGCACGCCGCATGTGCACATGGCGCGCTCCGAGCAGCCCGAAATTGGCGACTCGCACTATGGCTTCGGCCTGTTCTGCGAGAACTACCGCGGCGACCGTACCTACGGCCATTCGGGCTCGTGGCTGGGCTTGGGCACGCTCATGACGGTGATGCCGCAACACCGCACCGGCGTGGTGGTGCTGACCAACCGCGCGCCGAGCGTGGTCACGTCGATGCTCACCTATGCGGTGTTCGACCAGGTCAGCGGGCGCGAGCCGATCGACTGGTTCGCCCGCCTCATGCCGAAGCGGCGCGAGTTCATTGCGCAGCAGCACAAGGAGCGCAGCACCCGTGAAGACAAGCGCCGCACCGGCACGCAGCCCAGTCACGCGCTGGACGACTACACCGGTCACTACGACCACCCGGCCTACGGGCGCATCGAAATTTCACGCGAGGCCGGCGGACTGGCCTGGCGCTGGCGCACCTGCTCGGGCCCGCTCGCGCATTGGCACTACGACGTGTTCACCACGCCGTACCGGCCCACCGAGTTCCACCCCGACGAACTGGCGCTGAGCTTCCTGTACGACCGCGAGGGCCGCATCGACCGCATCGCGGCGCCGTTCGAGCCCGCCGTGCCGGACATCGTGTTCCAGCGGGCCGAACCCACGCCCGACCCCACACCCGACCCCACCCCCAAAGCCTAGGCCGCGAACAACCCCTTGTGCTCCGCGCGCAGCAGCGCCTTCTGCACCTTGCCCATGGTGTTGCGCGGCAGCTCCGGCACCACGACGCAGTGCTTGGGAATCTTGAAGTTGGCGAGCTTGGCTTTCAGCTCGGCCACGATGGCGTCCGCGTCCAGCGACGCGCCCGCTTTGGCAATGACGATGGCCACGCCCACCTCGCCAAAGTCGGGGTGCGGCACGCCGACCACGGCGCTTTCGGCCACGCCGGCCATCTCGTTGATGTAGCCCTCGATCTCGGCCGGGTACACGTTGTAGCCACCGCTGATGATCAGGTCCTTGCTGCGCCCGACGATGGTGATGTAGCCCAGCCCGTCGATCTTGCCCACGTCACCGGTCTTGAAGAAGCCGTCGGCGGTGAACTCTTCTTTCGTCTTCTCGGGCATGCGCCAGTAACCCGAAAACACATTGGGGCCGCTGACTTCGATGTTGCCGATTTCGTCGGTGGTGCAGCCGCGCCCGCTGTCGTCGCGCACGCGCAGTTGCACGCCCGGCAGCGCAAAGCCCACCGTGCCGCCGCGGCGCTCGCCCTGCGCCGGTGTGTAGGGGTTGGACGTGAGCATGGCCGTCTCGCTCATGCCGTAGCGCTCCAGGATGGTGTGGCCGGTGCGCTCGCGCCATTCGTCGAAGGTTTCGATGAGCAGGGGCGCAGAGCCCGCGATGAACAGGCGCATGTTGCGCACCGCCTTGCGCGTGAGGCCGGCCTCGGCCAGCAGCCGCACGTACAGCGTGGGCACGCCCATGAACACCGTGGCCTCGGGCATCTTCTGCACGATGCGCTTGGGGTCGAACCTGGAGAACCACAGCATCTTGCTGCCGTTGAGCAGCGCGCCGTGCAGCGCCACGAACAGGCCGTGCACATGGAAGATGGGCAGCGCGTGGATCAGCACGTCGCCTTCGGTCCAGCCCCAGTAGTCCTTCAGCACCTCCGCGTTGGACAGCAGGTTGCGGTGCGTGAGCATTGCGCCCTTGCTGCGCCCGGTGGTGCCGCTGGTGTACAGAATGGCGGCCATGTCGTCGGGCTTGCGCTGCGCCACGGCATGCTGGTCGCTGCACAGCGCGGCCACTTCCAGCAGCGTGCCGGTGCGGTCGTCGTCCAGCGTGAAAACATGCCGGGTGCCTGCCGCGGTGGCAATGGGCGCGACCCATGCCGCATTGCGGCTGGTGCACACGACCACGGCCGGCTCGGCATTGCCGATGAAGTATTCGATCTCCGCGCTCTGGTAGGCGGTGTTCAGCGGCAGAAACACATAGCCCGCGCGCAGCGTGGCCAGGTACAGCAGCATCGCCTCGACCGATTTCTCGACCTGCACCGCAATGCGCGCGCCCTTCTCCAGATTGAGCGCGTCGAGCAGGTTGGCGATCATGGCGCTGGCGCGCTCCAGGTCGCGCCACGAATAGAACAGGCCGCTTTCGGTCTCGACGGCAATGCTGTCGAGGTCGGCGGGGAAAGCAGCGCGCAGGGCGGCGAACAGGTTGGCGTTGGCGGTCTTCTTCATCGGTTCTTCTGTGGGCGGGTACTTCAGAAATTGGGGGTGCGCTTGGCGAGAAAGGCGGCGATGCCCTCGCGGTGCTCCGGGGAGTCGGCGTAGTCGTAGGCGGTGGCCAGCAGACCGTGCAGACCGTTCAGAGAGGTGGCAGAGGTTGCAGAGGTGGCGCCGGCCCGCAGCGCGGCAAAGGTCTTCTTGTGCAGCCGCGCGGTTTGCGGCGCGAGCCCCGCAATGCGCTCTGCATGCGCCTGCACGGCGGCAGGCAATTCGTCGTCGGGCAGCACCTTCAACAAAAAGCCCGCGTCGTACAGCCGCTGCGCGCCGTGCACGCCGGCGGCCAGCAGCATGTCGCGCGCGAGCACATCGCCGATGGCACCGTGCACCAGCGCGGCTTCGCGCGGCGCCATCGGAAAGCCCAGCTTGGCGATGGGCGCGCCAAACTTGGCGCCCGCGCCGGCCAGGCGAATGTCGCAGCAGCTCGCCATTTCGACACCCGCGCCCATGCAGGCGCCCTCGATCTGCGCGACCAGCGGCACCGGGCAATCGAGCATCGCCTGCAACGCGGCCCACACCTCGTCTTCGTGAAACGCGCGCAGGCTGCTTTCCTCGAAGCGGAACGACGGGTACTCGGAGATGTCGCCGCCCGCGCAAAAGGCAGCGCCATCGCCGCGCACCACCACGCAGCGCAGGCCGCTGTCGTTCTGAAGCAGGTCCTGCTGCAGGCCGTCGAACACCGCGCGCAGCTCACGCCACATGGCGCGCGTCATGGCATTCAGGCGCCCGGGGTTCGACAGCGTGACGAACGCGATGGCGCCTTCACGATGCAGCGCAACGGCGCCTTCACTGCGCGGGGAAATGCTGCTGCCCAGCGTCATTCGATGCGCGCGCCCGAGGCCTTCACCACCGTGGCCCAGCGCTTGATTTCGGCGCTCACGAAACTGCCGAATGCGGGCCCGGTGAGGGTCGGAATTTCGGAGCCGTTTTGCGCCCAGATGTTCTTGATGTCGTCGGCCGCCAGAATCTTCTTCATCTCGTCGACGATCTGCGGCTGCAGCTCGGCCGACAGCCGCTTGGGTGCCCACAGGCCGTACCAGGTGGTCACGGTGTAGTCGGGCAGGCCGACCTCGGCGGCGCAAGGCACGTCGGGGAACGCGGGGTTGCGCTTGGCGCCGGCCACCATCAGCGCCTTGATGCGCCCGCTCTTGATGTACTGGGCGGAGGAGCCGAGGCCGTCGAACATCAGGTCGACATTGCCCGCGATCAGGTCGGCCAGCGCCGGGCCCGCGCCGCGGTACGGAATGTGGGTGATGAAGGTGCCGGTCTGCAGCTTGAACAGCTCGCCCGCCAGGTGGTGCGAGGTGCCCGCGCCTGCCGAGCCGTAGTTCAGCTTGCCGGGGTTGGCCTTGGCCAGCGCAATGAGCTCCTTGATGCTCGTGGCCTGCACGCGCTTGGGGTTGACCACCACCACCTGCGGCACATTGGCCAGCAGCATCAGCGGCACGAAGTCTTTTTCGATGTCGTAGTCCAGCCGTGGGTAGACCGAAGGCGCAATGGCGTGGTGCACCGCGCCCATGAACAGCGAGTACCCATCGGCCGAGGCCTTGGAGGCCACGCTCGCACCCAGCGTGCCGCCGGCCCCGCCGCGGTTGTCGATGATGAGCGACTGGTTGGTCAGCCGCGAGAACTGCCCCGACAGCGGCCGCGCGAACGCGTCGGTGCCGCCGCCCGCGGGAAAGGGCACGACCATGGTCACGGGCTTGGTCGGCCACGCTTGCTGGGCGCGCGCGGCACCGCTCAGAACGGCCGCACCGGCGGCGGCCACGCGCAGGACGTCGCGGCGTTGAAAACCTGGGTTCATTTGTCTCATCTCCTTGTCGTTGTGGATCTTGCCGCCCCATGCGGCTGCCGGCGTGCTGTTTCTCTGTGGCACCGTTGCCGGCTTGCGTACGCCGTCAGCCCTTCTTGAAGTACAGGCTTTCGATGTCCCCCGATACCGCCACCTTGCCGTCTGCCAGCCAGGTGCGGTGCTTGTCCAGGCGCTTGAGGTCGTAGAGGTAGTTGACCATGAGCCCGTAAGACTGCTTGTGCCCCTTGGGCGACGGGTCGCCGGCCCAGTTCAGCCGCTCCACGCGCGCACCGTTGCCCAGGTGAAAGCGCGCCACCGGGTCGGCCGGTGTGCCGTCGACCAGCGCGCGGCCCAGGTACTCGGCCGCGGCCTGCAGCAGCCATTGGCGCAGCGGCGATTTGGTGTCGAAGGTGGGGGCCGCGTCCACGGCCGCGAGCAGGCGCTCGGCGGTCGGCGGCAGCGAGCCGACGAGGCGGCCAAGCTCGGCCTCGCGTTTGTCGTCCAGCCGCTGCAGCAGGTCGGCGGCGTTCTTCGCGAGCCAGGTGCGAAAGCCCGGAATCGGCGACAGCGTGGCAAAGGCCTTCAGGCGCGGCAGCTCGTCCTGCAGCGTCTCGACCACGCGCTTGATGAGCGAGTCGCCAAAGCTCACGCCGCGCAGGCCGGTCTGGGTGTTGCTGATCGAATAGAAGATGGCAGTGGTCGCCTTGGCCGGCAGCACCGGCACGGCGGCCTCGTCCAACAGCGGCGTGATGCCGTCGCTGATGCGGTCGACCAGCGCCACCTCCACGAAGATGAGCGGCTCGTTGGGCAGGCGCGGATGAAAGAAGCCGTAGCAGCGGCGGTCGCTGTCGTCGAGCCGGTTCTTCACGTCGGACCAGCTCTTGATGTCGTGCACCGCCTCGTAGCGAATGAGCTTCTCGATCAGCGAGGCCGGGGAGTCCCAGTCGATGCGGCGCAGCTCCAGAAAGGCCACGTCGAACCAGGTGGAAAAAAGCTGCTCCAGCTCGGCGTCGAGCGACAGCAGGCGCTTGTCGGCCTTCAGGTTGGGCAGCAGGTCGGCGCGCAGGTCGACCAGAAAGCGCATGCCCTCGGGCTCGACCGCAAAGCGCTGCAGCAGGCGCATGCGCGGCGACACCAGCGCGCGGCGCAGGCGCAACTCGGCCTGGCCTTCGTCGGGCGTGCCGACCGCGCTCTGGTGCTGGTCGCGGGCGGTCTTGAGCTTTTGCGCATCGGCGGCGAAATGCTCGCTCATCAGCGCCCAGTAGTCGCGCCGCTCCTCGGGCGTGGCGGCGCGGTAAGCCTGCGCAATGGCGTGGGCCCGGCGGCCGCCCTCTACCTCGCTCACGCGCGGGTCGATCACGGCCTGCAGGTCGGTGAGAACGCGGCGCAGCGCGCGCGGCGTCAAGGCTTCATCGGCCTTGCGCAGCGTGACCTGCAGCCGCTCGGCGCTGGAGCGTTCGCTGGGCTTGGGCGCGTTCTTGGGTGCGCTTTTGGCGGCACCTTCAGGCGCCACGGGCACCTTGGACTTTTCGCCAGAACGCAGCCGCGCCTGGAACCATTCGGTCGCACTCATTGGGGGACTCCGATGTTGGCGGGGGCCGTCACGGCATCACCCTGGATTTTTGATGGCGCATCACTTCGCGCAGTGCTTCGCGCTGGCGTGTCATGTGGGTGCGCATGGCGGCGTCGGCGCCTTCGCTGTCGCGCGCCTTCAGCGCCGCGAACACGGCCAGGTGCTCCGACAGGCTCTGCTCCAGCCGCCCCGGCGCATGCAGCTGTTGCAGCCGCGCGAGCTTCAATATCTTGCGCAGGTCGCCGATGACCTGCGCCAGCCACTTGTTGTCGGCGAGCTGGATGATCGCCTCGTGAATGATGTGGTTGGTGGCGTAGTAGTCGTTGATGCGCCGGGCCTTGGCATGGCGCACCAGCCGCTCGTGCAGCGCGTCGAGCTCGTGCAGCTCGGCGTCGCTGGCGTTGCGCGCGGCCTCGTAGGCGCAGCGGCCTTCGAGCAGCGCAATGACGGGGAAGATCTCGTCGAGGTCGCGCTCGGTCACCTCGTTGACGAAGCAGCCGCGCCGTGGTTCGTGGCGCAGCAGGCCTTCGGCGGTGAGCACCTTGAGCGCTTCGCGCAGCGGGGTGCGCGAGATGGCGAGCCGCTCGCACAGCGCGGCCTCGTCCAGGAAGCTGCCCGGCGCCAGCGTGCCGTCGAAGATCTGCTCGCGCAGCGTGGCGGCGACCTCGTCGTGCAGTGAGTTGGGGACCAGGCGCATGGGAATCGTCGGATGGCAAGGTGCGCGATGCGCGCGTAATTTCCTGTAATTACGCGTAATTCTGAGCCTGCAAGCAATGCGGCGCAAGGCCGCGCAACCGTTGCGCGGCCTGGGACTTACCCTGCGAACTTACGGATCAGGCGCGTGCGGTGGCGGTCTTGGTGCCGGCGCGGCCGAACCAGAACCACAGCGCGATGCCGGCAATGACCATCGGCACGCTGAGCCACTGACCCTGGCTCAGGCTGAGCGCGCGCAGGCCGAGAAAGTCGTCGGGCTCGCGGAAGTACTCGGCCACGAAGCGCAGCACGCCATAGCCGATGAGGAACACCGCGGCCACCTGCCCCTGCTTGCGCTCCTTGCGCGCGTAGAGCCACATCACCGCGAACAGCAACAGGCCTTCGAGCAGGAACTGGTACACCTGCGACGGGTGGCGCGGCAGCATCGAGCCGCTCTGCGGAAACACCATGCCCCAGGGCAGGTCGGGGCTGCTGAAGCGCCCCCACAGCTCGCCGTTGATGAAGTTGCCCACGCGGCCCGCGGCCAGGCCCGTTGGCACGCACGGCGCCACGAAGTCCATCACCTGCCAGAACGGGCGCGCACGCGAATGCGAGAACCACACCATCGCGCCGATCACGCCGAGCAGGCCGCCATGAAAGCTCATGCCGCCCTGCCACACGTACAAGATTTCGAGCGGATGCGTGAGATAGAAATCGGGCTTGTAGAACAGGCAATAGCCCAGCCGCCCACCGACGATGACGCCCATCACGCCAAGGAAAAGAATGTCCTCGATGTCCTTGCGCTGCCAGGCACCGGCACCGACCAGCGAGCGGTACGGCTCATGGTGCAAGCGGCGTGTGCCCAGAAAGTAGAAGAGTGCGAACGCGGCCAGGTAGGTCAGGCCGTACCAGTGAATGGCCACCGGCCCGAGCTGCAGGGCGATGGGGTTGATCTGCGGATACATGAGCATGGCGCAGATTGTGCCCGCGCCGGATGTCGCGCCGGGCACGGGGGCATTCGGGCCCGGGTGTCGGCTTTCGCGTCAGCGCCCGCGTTCCCGCACGAAGGCCACGAACCGCGCCAGCGCCGGGTTGTTCGCCTCTTCGGGCCACACCAGGCTGGTTTCGCAGGCCGGCAACACCGGCGCGCTGCGTCGCCGTGCGGCCGGCACAAATTCGGCGGCACGCCGGTAGACCACGCCCGCACGCCGAAACTGCGTGACGCTCTCCGGCACCCAGGCCACGCCGATGCCGCCCGACACCAGATTGACGATGGTCTGCATCTGAATCGCCTCCTGCGAGAGCTGAGGCACCCGCCCCGCCGCGTGGTACAGGTCGAAGATGGCGTCGTGCAGCGAAGGCACGATGCGGCGCGGAAAAATGACCAGCGGCTCGGCCAGCACGTCGGCCAACTGCAAGCGCGGCACGCGGGCCAGCGCATGCCGCTCGGGCAGCGCAAGCACCAGCGGCTCCAGCGACACCGCCAGGCGCGCGAGCCCCGGCGGCGCGGCGCCGGGCGAATGCAGCATCAGGCCGGCGTCGATCTCGCCGCGCGCAAAGGCTTCGATCTGCACGTCGCCGGTGGCCTCGACCAGCTCCAGCGCCACCTCCGGGCACAGCACCCGAAATTCGCGCACCCAGGCCGGCAACTGCTCGAAGCCGACAGTCGACACGAACGCGATGCGCACCCGACCCACCTGCCCCGCCGCCGCCGCGCGCGCCCGGGCCGGCAACGCCAGCGCGCGGGCCAGCAGCTCTCGCACGTCGGGCAGCAAGGCTTCGCCGGCGGGCGTGAGCGCCACGCGCCTGCGGGTGCGGTCGAACAGCACCACGCCCAGCGTCTTCTCCAGTTGGGCGATGGCCTGCGTGACGGGCGGCTGCGTCATGTGCAGGCGCAGCGCGGCGCGGCCGAAGTGCAGCTCCTCGGCCACGGCCACGAACTGGCGCCAGGCCCGCAGGTCGATCAGGCTTTCTTTCATATGCCGAGCATATCAATGCGTACCCCAAATCGGATTGGAACCAATCAATCAGAAGTCGGATACTTGAGCCCCTCGCGGACCCCTCGTGCCCCCTTTCGCGATTTTCCCCACCCCACGACACAAGAAACACCATGGACACCAAACCGCTCCAGATCAACCGCCGCAGCGCCAACATCGTCGAAGGCAAGAGCCGCGCGCCCAACCGCTCCATGTTCTATGCCATGGGCTACGAGGAAAGCGACTTCAAGAAGCCGATGGTGGGCGTTGCCAACGGCCACAGCACCATCACGCCGTGCAACTCCGGCCTGCAGAAGCTGGCCGACGCGGCCATCGAGGGCATCGAGGAAGCCGGCGGCAATGCGCAGGTGTTCGGCACCCCCACCATCTCCGACGGCATGGCCATGGGCACCGAAGGCATGAAGTACTCGCTGGTGAGCCGCGAGGTCATTTCCGACTGCATCGAGACCTGCGTGGGCGGCCAGTGGATGGACGGCGTGCTGGTGGTCGGCGGCTGCGACAAGAACATGCCCGGCGGCCTGATGGGCATGCTGCGCGCCAATGTGCCCGCCATCTACGTGTACGGCGGCACCATCCTGCCGGGCCGCTACAAGGGGCAGGACCTGAACATCGTGAGCGTGTTCGAGGCCGTGGGCCAGAACGCCGCGGGCAACATGAGCGACGAAGACCTGCTGCAGATCGAGAAGCGCGCCATTCCCGGCACCGGCTCCTGCGGCGGCATGTACACGGCCAACACCATGTCCAGCGCGTTCGAGGCGCTGGGCATCTCGCTGCCCTACTCGTCCACCATGGCCAACCCGCACGACGAAAAGGCCAACTCGGCCAAGGAGTCGGCCAAGGTGCTGATCGAGGCCATCAAAAAGGACCTGAAGCCGCGCGACATCGTGACCAAGAAGGCCATCGAGAACGCCGTGGCCGTCATCATGGCCACGGGCGGCTCGACCAACGCGGTGCTGCACTTTCTGGCCATTGCGCACGCGGCCGAAGTGGAATGGACCATCGACGACTTCGAGCGCATGCGCAAGAAGGTGCCGGTGCTGTGCGACCTGAAGCCGTCGGGCAAGTACCTGGCGGTCGACCTGCACCAGGCCGGCGGCATTCCGCAAGTGATGAAGGTGCTGCTGAAGGCCGGCCTGCTGCACGGCGACTGCATCACCATCAGCGGCCAGACCATCGCCGAAGTGCTGGCCGACGTGCCCGACGTGCCGCGCGCCGACCAGGACGTGATTCGCCCGATCGACAAGCCCATGTACGCCGAAGGCCACCTGGCCATCCTGAAGGGCAACCTGTCGCCCGAAGGCGCGGTGGCCAAGATCACCGGCCTGAAGAACCCTGTCATCACCGGCCCGGCGCGCGTGTTCGACGACGAACAGTCGGCGCTGGCCGCCATCCTGGCCGGCAAGATCGTGGCCGGCGACGTGATGGTGCTGCGCTACCTGGGCCCCAAGGGCGGACCGGGCATGCCTGAAATGCTGGCCCCCACCGGCGCGCTGATTGGCGCGGGCCTGGGCGAAAGCGTGGGCCTGATCACCGACGGCCGCTTCTCCGGCGGCACCTGGGGCATGGTGGTGGGCCACGTGGCGCCTGAGGCGGCCGCGGGCGGCACCATCGCTTTCGTGAACGAGGGCGACTCGATCACCATCGACGCGCACAAGCTGGTGCTGGAGCTCAACGTGCCGGAGGCAGAGATTGCCAAGCGCCGCGAAGGCTGGAAGGCCCCTGCCCCGCGCTACACGCGCGGCGTGCAGGCCAAGTTCGCGTTCAATGCGTCGAGCGCCAGCTCGGGCGCGGTGCTCGACAAGTTCTGATGGTTTGAGGAATCAGGCGCCCGGGACCTTGCGGAACCGGTGCGCCGCGCCGAATGCGCGTGGGGCGGTCTCGCTGCCCATGCGCTTCGGGCGCTACGGCTGATCTGGCCGCTTCAGCGCCGAGGGCCGGTCTTCGTGCCCATGTTGGTCTTCTGCCGGTTGATGCGGTCCTGCTTGCGCTGGTCCTGCCGCTCCATCACCCGGCGCTTGGTGTAGCCCGACCAGTCGGCCCAGGCCCACCATGCGAGCGCCATCGCGAACGGCGACAGCACAATGAACCAGTTCCAGCCGGCCACCATGCCCACTTCAAAGTACTTGAGGGCTATGCCCAGCAGGCCCAACGCCAGAAACCACATTGCGAATCCCTCAGGTTTTGTATTGGCAACGCAGCCGCGCGCCGTGCACGGCGCTACCTACAATCGCGTTGAGACGAATGTAACCTAGCAATTAACAAATTAAACCCATGAAAAGAGTCCTGTTGTCGGTGGCCCTGGGCCTTGGCCTGACGGCGCTTGCCGCACCCGCGCTGGCCGACCTGGCCCTGGCCACGTCAAAGAACTGCATGAGCTGCCACGCGGTCGAGCGCAAGGTGCTCGGCCCCTCGTTCAAGGACGTGGCCGCCAAGTACAAGGACGACAAGGGCGCGGTCGATACCCTGGCCAGCAAGATCATGAAGGGCGGCTCCGGCGTGTGGGGCCCTGTGCCGATGCCGGCGAACAACCAGGTCAACGAAGCCGACGCCAAGAAGCTCGCGGCCTGGGTGTTGTCGACGAAGTAACCAAGCGACGCTCCGCAGAGCGCAAGTGCTTGGTGACGCTCAGCAGAGCGTCAGCGCACCATCAGGCCTGCGGGTTGATGTCCAGCGGCATCGGCCGGCGCTCGATGCGGTCTTCGAGCTGACCGATGTGCGCGGCCACCGTGTTGTCGGTCTGGTCGGAGCGCAGGCGCACCGCGGTTTCGAGCTGATCCAGGCGCGCGAGCAGCGCCGTCTGGCGGTCGGCGTTCTGGCCCATGTGCTTGTTCTCCTGCGCTTCGAGAAAGTTGCGCAACTCGGTGAAGCGTGAAGCCTCCGCCTTGTCGGCCAGGTCGCGCTGCACCTGCATTTCCTTGGTGTGGCGCTTGGTGTCCAGCAGCACAGAGCTGTGCAGGTACAGCACGTAGACCAGGAAGAACGCGGCCAGCACCACGGTGAGGCCCAGCATCAGCAGGCCCAGCGGTGCGGTCACCGTCATGAAGCCCAGCCACACCTCCGAAGGCGCCGACAGCGCGCCCCAGTTCAGCGCGGCCAGTGCTGCGATGAGCAGCACGATGACGAAAAGAAAAGCGGATCTCACGCCCATGGGGGGCCTCCTTCGGAAAGATCGAAAACACACCGGGCGCAAATGCAGAAATTGCAAATGCCCGTGCGCTGCAAGCCGCACGGTGACTCCAATGGTTTTACCTCAGCGAAGCAGCCCGTTCGGCGCAGATGGCCGCATTAACGGCCACGTCCTACAGGGCGTGTAAAGCGCGTTTACACCGCGCGCAGCGTCAGAGCTTTTCCGACAGCTGCTCCAGGATCGCCGGGTTTTCCAGCGTGGAGGTGTCCTGCGTGATCTCCTCGCCCTTGGCGATGCTGCGCAGCAGGCGCCGCATGATCTTGCCGCTGCGCGTCTTGGGCAGGTTGTCGCCAAAGCGAATGTCCTTGGGCTTGGCGATGGGGCCGATCTCCTTGGCGACCCAGGCACGCAGCTCGTTGGCGATCTGCTTGGCCTCCTCGCCGGTCGGTCGGCTGCGCTTGAGCACCACGAAGGCGCACACCGCCTCGCCCGTCACGTCGTCGGGCCGGCCCACCACCGCGGCTTCGGCCACCAGGTCGGTCTTGGACACCAGCGCGGACTCGATTTCCATCGTGCCCAGCCGGTGGCCCGACACGTTCAGCACGTCGTCGATGCGGCCTGTGATGCGGAAGTACCCGCGGTCTTCGCTGCGCACCGCGCCGTCACCGGCCAGGTAGATGGTGCCGCCCATCTCCTCTGGAAAGTAGCTCTTCTTGAAGCGCTCGGGGTCGTTCCAGATCGTGCGAATCATCGAGGGCCAGGGCCGCTTGATGACCAGCATGCCGCCCGCGCCATTGGGCAGGTCCTTGCCCGTTTCGTCGACGATGGCGGCCATGATGCCCGGCAGCGGCAGCGTGCAGGAGCCCGGCACCAGCGGCGTGGCGCCCGGCAGCGGCGTGATGACGTGGCCGCCCGTTTCGGTCTGCCAGAAGGTGTCGACGATGGGGCAACGCTCGCCGCCGATATGGCGGTGGTACCACATCCAGGCTTCCGGGTTGATCGGCTCGCCGACCGAACCCAGGATGCGCAGGCTCGTCAGGTCCCAGTTCTTCGGGTGCACCTTTTCGTCGCCCTCGGCCGCCTTGATGAGCGAGCGAATGGCCGTGGGCGCCGTGTAGAACACGCTCACCTTGTGCTTTTCGATCATCTGCCAGAAGCGCCCCGCATGCGGGAAGGTCGGAATGCCCTCGAACACCACCTGCGTGGCGCCGGCCGCGAGCGGGCCGTAGGCAACGTAGGTGTGGCCGGTGATCCAGCCGATGTCGGCGGTGCACCAGAACACGTCTTCGGGCTTGATGTCGAAGGTCCAGTCCATCGTGAGCTTGGCCCACAGCAGGTAGCCGCCGGTGGCATGCTGCACGCCCTTCGGCTTGCCGGTGGAGCCCGAGGTGTAGAGGATGAACAGCGGGTGCTCGGCATTCACCGGCACGGGCGGGCAACTGGTGCTCTGGCCTTGCAGCGCTTCGGTGAAGGTCTTGTCGCGGCCTTCGACGCGCGCCCATGCGGTGGGCGTGCGCTCGTACACAAACACCGTCTTGATCGACTCGCACCCGCCCAGGGCAATGCCGTCGTCCACGATCGCCTTCAGCGGCAGCTCCTTGCCGCCGCGCAGCTGGTAGTTGGCCGTGATGACCGCCACCGCGCCCGCGTCGATGATCCGCTCCTGCAGCGCCTTGGCCGAGAAGCCGCCGAACACCACGCTGTGCGTGGCGCCGATGCGCGCGCAGGCCTGCATGGCGATGACGCCCTCTACCGTCATCGGCATGTAGATGACGACGCGGTCGCCCTTCTGAATGCCCGCGGCCTTCAGCGCATTGGCGAACTGGCTCACGCGGGCCAGCAGTTCCTTGAAAGTGACGTTGCTGACCGTGCCGTCGTCGGCCTCGAAGACGATGGCGGTCTTGTTCTCGACCGGGGTGCCCATGTGCTTGTCGAGGCAGTTGGCGCTGGCGTTGAGCTCACCGTCGCCGAACCATTCGTAGAACGGTGCCTTCGACTCGTCCAGCGTGCGGGTGAAGGGCTTGGTCCATTGCAGGTTGTCCTTGGCCAGGCGGGTCCAGAACCCCTCGAAGTCCTGCTCGGCCTCCTTGCACAGGGCGTCGTAGGCGGCCATGCCGGAGATGCGTGCGCCTTCGGTGGCGCGGGCGTCGGGCGGGAACACGCGGTTCTCGACCAGCACGGATTGAATGTTCTTCGATGGGGTGCTCATGCTCTTTGTCTCCTGGATGGAATGCGGGCGTAATGTCGACCGCCGCACTTACGGGTCACTGACGGGGGGCGGGCTGTCCGATGTTAGTTCGCAGGGTTATCACGAGGGCGACACGGGGGCACCCCTAGAATCCTTCGTCCTCCACGACCACCCTCCCGATGTCCGCTCCAGATCCTTTCGATCCTCTGAACCCGCCCATCCGCCGGACCGTGCCCATGGGGCCGCTGCCCAAGCTGATCTTTGCGAGCCGCTGGCTGCAACTGCCCTTGTACCTGGGGCTGATCGTGGCGCAGGCGGTGTACGTGGTGCACTTTCTGGTCGAACTGCTGCATCTGGTGGAGGCCGCGTTCGGCAGCCAGACCGCGCTGCAGGCCCTCATCACCAGCATCGGCTACAAGACCGCCGCCCCGGTCGGCGCGCTGAACGAGACGGTCATCATGCTGGTGGTGCTGGCGCTGATCGACGTGGTGATGATCTCCAACCTGCTCATCATGGTGATCGTGGGCGGCTACGAAACCTTTGTGAGCCGCATGAACCTGGAAGGCCACCGCGACCAGCCCGAGTGGCTGAGCCATGTGAACGCGTCGGTGCTGAAGGTGAAGCTGGCCACGGCCATCATCGGCATCAGCTCGATTCACCTGCTCAAGACCTTCATCAACGCGGACAACTACACCGACCGCGTGCTGATTGCGCAGACGGTGATTCACATCACCTTTCTGCTGTCGGCCATCGCCATTGCGTACACCGACAAGCTGATGACCGCGAACGCGACGAAGGTCGGCGCGCCTCACTGACCGAAAAAGCCCGCGTGCCCTATGCAATGGCACGCGGCAAGTTCGGCACGCCCGGCACATCCCAATCCGGCACGTCGGTGAACCGCTCGGCCAGAAAGTCGAGCATCGTGCGCAGCGTGGACGGCATGTGCTTGCGCGAGGCGTACACCGCATGCATGCCGACCACCTGCGGCTCGAACTCGTCGAACAGCCGCACCAGCTCCCCCGACTGAAGCAGTGGCGCCGCCAGGTAGGTCGGCAGCATCGCCACCCCGGCGCCCGCGCGGGCCAGCACCATCAGGCTGGCCGCATCGTTCGCCGACACATTGCCGCCCACCGCCACCGAGGCCGGCTCCCCCGTGTCCTTGCGCGTGAAGTTCCACAGGCTGCGACCGAAGTACGAATGCGTGAGGCAGTTGCGCTGCGCCAGCTCTGCCACATGCAGCGGCTGGCCGTGCGCCTTCAGGTAGCCCGGCGACGCGCACACCGCAGAGCGGCAGTCGGTGAGCCGACGCGCAATCAGGTTGGGGTCGATCTCCGCCGCCACGCGAATCGCCAGGTCGATGCGCTCGTCCACCAGGTTCACCGCGCGGTCGAGCAGCACCAGGTCGACCGCCACGCCCGGGTACAGCAGCACATAGTCGGCCACTGCATCGGCCAGTTGGGCCTGCGCGAACGAGGTGCTGGCCGTGATGCGCAACTGCCCGCGCGGCGCTTCGGCCGGGTGGCGCACGGCGGCCTGCATGTCGCCCGTGAGCTCCAGCACCTGGCGGCAGCGCGGCAGCAGCTCCTGGCCGGCGGCCGTGAGGCTCAGGCGGCGCGTGGTGCGGTGAAGCAGCCGCGCGCCGGTCCATTGCTCCAGCTCGGCCACATAGCGGGTGACCACGGGGCGTGACATGTCGAGCTTGTCGGCAGCGGCCGAAAGGCTGCCCGCATCGACCACGTTCACGAACACGCGCATTGCATTCAATCGGTCCATTCGCACGATTTTAGAAATAAACAAACGCGCAAATCGAGGTTTTTCTTTCGAAATCGGAAACCTAAGATGGGATCACCCCATCCGGTCCCTTCCGGTCCCTTCCGATCTTTTCCGGGTTTTTCGACCTTTCACAGGAGTCCCTCATGAGCCACATCGCCATCATCGGAGCCACCGGCCGCGCCGGCAGCCAACTGCTTGAAGAAGCTCTGCGCCGCGGCCACACCGTCACGGCCATTGCCCGCAAGGCCAGCGCCAAGCTGGCGGACCGCGCCCACGTGAAGGCCGTCGACCTCGACGTGCTGGACGCGCCCGCGCTCGAAAAAGCCCTGGCCGGCCACGACGCCGTGTTCAGCGCCGCGCACTTCGCCACCGTGCCGCCTGCCGCCGTCGTCGAACCGGTAAAGCGCGCGGGCGTGAAGCGCCTGCTGGTGGTCGGCGGCGCCGGCAGCCTGTTCGCGGCGCCCGGTCTGAAGGTGATCGACACGCCCAACTTCCCCGATGCCTACCGCGCCGAAGCCTCGGCCGGCGGCGTGTTCCTGGACGCGCTGCGCAGCGAGAAAGAGCTCGACTGGACCTTTCTGTCGCCCTCCGCCGAGTTTGTCGAAGGCGAGCGCACGGGCAAGTTCCGCCTGGGGCAGGACGACCTGCTGGTGAGCGCCGAAGGCCGCAGCTGGATCACTTTCGAGGACTACGCGATCGCCTTCATCGACGAGTTGGAAAAGCCCACGCACTCGCGCCAGCGCTACACCATCGGCTACTGATCGCGCACCGATCGCGCACCGATCGCCCACAAACAAGAAAGGACCCGCGAGGGTCCTTTGTTCATGGCGTCGCCAGGTCGGTGGCTCAGCGCCCGGTCATGTTCTCCGGCACCACCCATGCGTCGAACTGCTCGGCCGTCAGGTGCCCCGAAGCAATCGCCGCTTCGCGCAGGCTCGTTCCTTCCTTGTGCGCCTTCTTCGCGATGTACGCCGACTTGTCGTACCCGATGTGCGTGTTCAGCGCTGTCACCAGCATCAGCGAGCGCTGCACCAGCTCCGTGATGCGCTCGCGGTTGGGCTCGATGCCCACCGCGCAGTGGTCGTTGAAGCTCACCATGCCGTCGGCCAGCAGACGCACGCTCTGCAAGAAGTTGTGCGCCACCATCGGGCGGAACACGTTCAGCTCGAAGTTGCCCGACGCACCGCCAATGTTGATCGCCACGTCGTTGCCGAACACCTGCGCGGCCAGCATCGTGACGGCCTCGCTCTGGGTCGGGTTGACTTTGCCCGGCATGATCGACGAGCCGGGCTCGTTCTCCGGAATGCTCAGTTCGCCGATGCCGCTGCGCGGGCCGCTCGCAAGCCAGCGCACGTCGTTGGCAATCTTGTTGATGCTGGCGGCCAGCGTCTTCAACGCGCCGTGGGCGTGCACAAGCGCGTCGACGCTGGCCATGGCTTCGAACTTGTTGGGCGCGGTCACGAAAGGCAGGCCCGTGAGCTGCGCCAGCTCCGCGGCCACCTGCTCGGCATAGCCCTTCGGTGCGTTCAGCCCGGTGCCCACGGCCGTGCCGCCCAGCGCCAGTTCGCTCAGGTGCGGCAGCGCGGCGCGCACATGCGCTTCGCCGTGCTTCAGTTGCGCCACGTAGCCCGAGAACTCCTGGCCCAGCGTGAGCGGGGTGGCGTCCTGCAGGTGGGTGCGGCCGATCTTCACGATGTCGGCAAAGTCCTTGGCCTTCTGGTCGAGCGTGCCGCGCAGCTTGGCAATGGCGGGCAGCAGCTTGTGCGTGATGGCTTCCACGGCCGCCACATGCATGGCGGTGGGGAACACGTCGTTGCTCGACTGGCTGCGGTTGACGTCGTCGTTCGGGTGCACCAGGCGCCCTTCGCCGCGCTCGCCACCCAGGATTTCGCTGGCCCGATTGGCCAGCACCTCGTTGACGTTCATGTTGGTCTGCGTGCCCGAGCCGGTCTGCCACACCACCAGCGGGAACTCGCCGGGGTGCTTGCCGGCAATGACCTCGTCGGCCGCGGCCACGATGGCCTTGGTTTTTTTCTCGTCCTGCAGGCCCAGCGCGTGGTTCACCACGGCCGACGCGCGCTTGACCTGCGCCAGCGCCTTGATGATCTCGCGCGGCTGCTGCTCGCCGGAGATGTCGAAGTTCTGCAGTGAGCGCTGCGTTTGCGCGCCCCACAGCTTGTCGGCGGGAACGTCGATGGGGCCGAAGGTGTCGCGCTCGGAGCGCGTGGCATTGGTGGTCATGCGGTTGCTGTGTCGGAGTACAAAGAGCCGGCAGTATGGCCCTGGATGAGAGGCACTGTCATTTGGGCGGCATTCGGGGGTGGATGTTGCGTCGTCGACGTGCCAGAACAGCGACGCGGCAGGTCATGCGCTCGCCCACTCGAACCTTGCCGTGAAATTTCTCAGCAATTCGGGTTCATAAGTAAATTTCAAGCCCCGTATGGAATTCGCGCGTTTCGATACCGCGGCCAATGCGTCGGCTACATAGTCCATGTGGTCGTTCGTATAAACCCGTCGCGGAATGGTGAGCCGCATGGATTCGAGTGGCGCTTTTTCCTGCACGCCGGTATGCGGATTGCGGCCCAGCAACAAGGAGCCAATTTCGACTGCGCGCACACCAGACTCGATATAAAGCTCGCACGCCAATGCGTGAGCAGGGAATTGTTCTGACGGAATATGCGGAAGCAAAGCTGCGGCATCGACAAAAACCGCATGTCCGCCAGTCGGAAATTGAATCGGAATTCCTGCTGAGCGCAATTGCTCTCCAAGATATGCCACTTGCCCCACGCGGTATTTGAGATATTCCAGATCCATCGCTTCTTCCAGCCCGACTGCAAGCGCCGCCAGATCTCGCCCGCCAGACCGCCATAGGTAATAAAACCTTCTCTGACCACGCAACGCTCCTGAACCGACCTAAAAAGACTTTCGTCTTCACGAAAAGCGCAGAAACCGCCGATATTGACCAGCCCGTCTTTCTTGGAAGACATCACCGCAATATCGGCGCAGGACATCATTTCTCTAACAATGTCTGGAATGCTTGTATTCGCGTATTCCGCTTCACGTTCTCGAATGAACCAGGCGTTTTCGGCAAAGCGCGTGGCGTCGATGACCATCGGAATTCCAGCCTGTCGCGCCAATGCCGAAGCGGCTCGCAGGTTGGCAAGGGAAATTGGCTGACCGCCCGTGGTATTGCAGGTCACGGTCGCGACGATGGCTGCGACATTGGATGCGCCTTCCACCTCAATGAGCCTGGCCAATTCCTGCAGATCGAAATTCCCTTTCCAGTCGTGGTACGTTTTGGTGTTCAGCGCTTCTTTGTTCAATGCATTGAATGCGCGAGCGCCTGCAATTTCGATATGCACTTTGGTGGTGTCGAAATGGAAGTTCGACAAGAAAACGGGCCGCTGAGAATCGCGGCGTTTCACAAGTTCCGGATAAAGAATTTGCTCTGCCCCGCGCCCCTGGTGCGCTGGCACCAAATAGGGATAACCGAATACCTTTTCAATGGCTTCCTGCAGCCGATAAAAACTGCGGCTGCCGGCATAGGCTTCATCCGCGCTCATCATGGCGCTCCATTGCTGATCGCTCATGGCGCCGCTGCCGCTGTCTGTCAGCAAATCTATATACACGTCGTCGCTGCGCAAAAGAAAAGGGTTGAGACCGGCTTTATTCAACGCCTCGACGCGATGCTCGCGCGTCGTCATTGCGATGCGTTCGATGGTCTTTATTCTGAATGGCTCTGGAATACGATTCATGAAAACCCCGGCTGAATATTGGCTGCGAATTTATTCACTTCAAACTCAATCATTCATTGGATTTGAAGGCTGCGCGGCGATGAAATACGTTGTCCACTTTTCCAAATGAAATGAACTTTCCTTGCATCGCTCGTTGAAATTTTGTTCGTTTCATGAGGAAATAGGCTCTCACTTGCAACACTTGTTCATCAAAAAATGAAAAGTTATTGCAGGGTTGAGCTCAAACCCCAGGAAAGTTGCGCATGGCAAAACTTGACCGTCTGGACCTGCGCTTGCTAGCGCTGCTTCAGCAGAACGGACGAATGTCGAACCTCGAACTGGCGGAGGCCGTCGGGCTTTCGCCCGCGCAATGCAGCCGGCGGCACCATCGCCTGGAAGAGCTGGGCGTCATCACGCGCTATGAAGCGCGGCTGCACCCCGCTTCCATTGGCCTGAAGGTGGTGGCCTTCGTGCACATCGGCATGGACCGCGGCCACATGCGGGACCTGAAGTCGTTCCGCGAAGCGCTGACGCACATGCCGAACGTGCTGGAGTGCCATTCGGTGACGGGCGACTTCGACTACGTGCTGAAGGTCATCGCCGCCGACCTCGAAGACCTGAACGTGTTCCTCACCGAGCGCCTTGTCGCGCTGCCCGGCATCGGCCTGGTGCGCTCAAGTGTTTGCCTGGAAGAAATCATGGCGCGCTCTGCCTTGCCGCTGCCTGTTGCCGAAATGAGCTGATTCGGCGGCATAACGCCGAGCGCTTCGGACTGCGATCTACACACAAACGAGGCGTTGTCCGTCATACCGGCGGAGGCCCCGGGTTGACTCCCTTCATACCAAAACGTTATAATCAACGGCTTCCGACGCTCAACCGGTCATGACGACCGGGTCGGAAAAGCCCACCCAGCACTACTCGCGGATCCCCGAATCCCGTCGCGGTGCAAGGTTCTCCCCGCCGGGCCCTGCCCGGCAAATCGGCCGGATCTTTCCGGCCCCACTGCCACGCCACCTTCAGGCGGGCACTGGTTTCGTCGCCACGTCGTCTTCAGTGCCTGTCGGCAGCCCTTCAAGGCTCGCCGGGTCATTGCACGTGTTTTTATTCACGCGCTCTTTTTGCCCGGTCGGCCCCATCGGCTGATGGCGTGTCCGTTGCCGTCCTCCGGGGCGGCGCTGTGTCCAACCTTCAACAAGGAGCCCCGGCGTATGGCCAAAGGAATTCTCATCGACCACGTTTTCAAGGTTTTCGGCGACGAGCCGGAACAAGCTCTTGAGCTGGTCCGGCAAGGTTTTTCAAAGAAAGAAATCCTCGCGCGCACCGGTCAATCGATCGGCGTGTTCGACGCCACCTTCGAAATTCAGGCTGGAGAAATCTTCGTCATCATGGGTCTCTCGGGTTCGGGCAAATCGACGCTGGTGCGCCTGCTGAACCGGCTGATCGAGCCGACCGCGGGCCGCATCGTGATCGACGGGGCGGACATCAACGAGCACTCCGACGCCAAGCTGCGCGCGCTGCGCCGCAAGGACATCAGCATGGTGTTTCAGTCGTTCGCGCTCATGCCGCACATGACGGTGCGCGACAACACCGCCTTTGGCCTGGAGCTGTCGGGCGCGAGCAAGAAAGACCGGCTGGCGCAGGCCGACAAGGCACTTGCGCAGGTGGGCCTGTCGGGCTGGGGCGCGAGCTACCCCGACGAGCTTTCCGGCGGCATGCAGCAGCGCGTGGGCCTGGCGCGCGCGCTGGCGTCCGACCCGTCGATCCTGCTGATGGACGAGGCCTTCTCGGCGCTCGACCCGATCATTCGCACCGAGATGCAGTCGGAGCTGCTGCGCCTGCAGCAGGAACAGCGCCGCACCATCGTCTTCATTTCGCACGATTTGGACGAGGCCATGCGCATCGGCGACCGCATTGCGATCATGAAAGACGGCCAGGTGATTCAGGTCGGCACGCCCGACGAAATCTTGCGCACCCCCGCCGACGACTATGTGCGCAGCTTTGTGCGCGGCGTGGATGCGGCGGCCGTGTTCAAGGCGGGCGACATCGCGCGCAAGTCGCTCACGGTGGTCTGCGAGCACCCGGAGCGCGGCGCGCGCGCGGCGCTGAAGCAGCTCGAAGACCAGGACCGCGACTTTGCCTACGTCACCAGCCCGCAGAAGCGCTATCTGGGCACCGTGTCGGCCGACACGCTGCGCGCCGCGCTCGACGGGCATTCCGGCCCGCTGGGCCTGCGCCATGCGTTCCTGAACGACCTGGGCGTGATCGACGCCGACGCGCCCGTGGCGGACCTGTTCGGCCAGGTGGGCACGGCACCGTGCGCGGTGCCCGTGGTGGCCGCCGACGGTCGCTTCTGCGGCGCGATCAGCAAGACGACGCTGCTGAAGTTTCTCGACCGGGACACCCCACCGATCGACCCTGCACATCAGCCGCAACAGCCACAGCAGCCACAGCCGCCGACCGCGCCCGCAGCAACCACCGCCGCCGCGGCCTGATCGACTTCGAAGGACCTACAGATGAACGAGACCACACCGACCTCCGAATTCACGCCGCTGAATGACGCGGCAAGCGCCATGACGAACACGATGCAGGCCCCGACACCGGCACCCTCGCTCGACCCCTGGGAAGCCATGTCCGCCGCGCCCGACACCTCCGCCACCAGCGCCTGGCTCGACGCCCCCACGCAGCTCGACGCCGCCCACCAGGCTGCCGGCCAGGCCGATGCCGTCAGCGGCGGCTTTCAGCTGCACCGCCTGTGGGACGGCTCGCTGCCGATCGAAGCCTGGATCAACCAGGGCCTGGGCTGGGTGGTGGAACATTTCCGCCCCTTCTTCCAGACCGTGCGCCTGCCCATCGACAGCACGCTGAACTGGGTGCAGAGCCTGCTCACCGGCCTGCCCACGCTGGCGATGATCGCGCTCATCGGCCTGCTCGCCTGGCAGTTTGCCGGCCGCGCGCTGGCCATCGGCACCACGGTGGCGCTGCTGCTGGTGGCCATGCTGGGCATCTGGCCGGAGGCGATGGTCACGCTGTCGCTGGTGCTGACCTCGCTGGTGTTCTGCATGGTCATCGGCCTGCCGCTGGGCGTGCTGCTGGCCAGCAGCGACAGGGCCCAGCGCATCATGCGGCCGGTGCTCGACGCGATGCAGACCACGCCTGCGTTCGTGTACCTGGTGCCCGTGGTGATGCTGTTCGGCATCGGCAACGTGCCGGGCGTGATCGTCACGATCATCTTCGCGCTGGCCCCGCTGGTGCGCCTGACCAACCTGGGCCTGCGCCAGGTGCGGCCCGACCTCATCGAGGCCGCGCGCGCCTACGGCGCCTCGCCTTGGCAGATGCTGGTGAAGGTGCAGCTGCCGCTGGCCATGCCGTCGATCATGGCGGGCATCAACCAGGCGCTGATGCTGTCGCTGTCGATGGTGGTCATCGCCTCGATGATCGCCGTGGGTGGCCTGGGCCAGATGGTGTTGCGCGGCATCGGCCGGCTCGACATGGGCCTGGCGACCGTGGGCGGCCTGGGCATCGTGCTGCTGGCGATCACGCTGGACCGCCTGACGCAGGCCATGGGCAAGTCGCGCCGCGCGGGCGGGCGCCGCTGGTGGCACACCGGCCCGGCCGGTTTCACGCTGCGCGTGCTGCAAAGCGTGGCGGGAACGTCTTCGCGCCAAGGAGAGCCCGGCAACAACGCCGCCCTTCCCGCGCTCCCCGCCCTGTCCACCCAAGCGCACTGAGCCGCAGGAGGAACCCGACACATGAACAAGATGAACCTCATTTCACGCGGCCTGCTGGCCTTCGGCTTCGTGGCCATCGGCCTGGCCGCCCCGCTGGCCCACGCCGCCAACGATTTGCCCGGCAAGGGCGTGACCGTGCTGCCGCTGAAGAGCTCGCTGGCTGAAGAGGCGTTTCAAACGCTGCTGGTGATGCGCGGGCTGGAGAAGCTCGGCTACACCGTCGAGCCCATGAAAGACCTGGAGCCCGCCACCGAACACCTGGCCATTGCCAACGGCGACGCCACCTTCATGGCCAACCACTGGAGCCTGCTGCACGCCGACTTCTACAAGAACAGCGGCGGCGACGCCAAGCTGTGGCGCAAGGGTGTGTATTCAGACGGCGCGGTGCAGGGCTACCTGATCGACCGCAAGACGGCCGAGCAATACAACATCACCAACATCGCGCAGCTGAAGGACCCGGCCATTGCCAAGCTGTTCGACGCCGACGGTGACGGCAAGGCCGACCTGACCGGCTGCAACCCCGGCTGGGGCTGCGAGCTGGCCATCGAGAGCCACCTCGCGGCTTATCAGTTGCGCGACACCGTCACGCACAAGCAGGGCAGCTACGCCGCGCTGATGGCCGACACCATGGCCCGGTTCAAGCAGGACAAGCCGGTGCTGTACTACACGTGGACGCCCTACTGGGTGAGCGCGGTGCTGCGCCCGGGCACGGACGTGGTGTGGCTGCAGGTGCCGTTTTCTTCATCGCAGCAAGGCCAGGCGGACACGCAGTTGCCGAACGGCAAGAACTACGGTTTTCAGGCCAACCAGGAACAGATCGTCGCCAACCGGGCCTTCGCGGAGAAGAACCCGGCGGCAGCGAAGCTGTTCGAGGTGATGAAGCTGCCGATCAGCGACATCAATGCGCAGAACCTGCGCATGAGCCAGGGCGCGAACACGCAGAAGGACGTGGAGCGGCACACGGACGGGTGGATCAAGGTGCACCAGCAATTGTTCGACGGGTGGATTGCGCAGGCGCGGGCTGCTGCGAATTAGGCGCTGGCGCTCGGTCAGTCGAGAGAGCTTTCGAGCGCGGTGAGGCTGATAGTGACAGCTTTGGCGCGGTCAGTGACATTGGTGCATGCTGCTTGCTGATCCGCCGAATTGCCAGCGACGCAGTATTTCTTTCGATCATTTTCGATGTTCATCAAATTGCCACGAAGAGTCGAAATCTTCTTGGCCTTTGAACCTTTTGTGCCTTCTTCAAGCGCAAGGCCCAGGCCTGACATGAATGAACAACTGTTGTGCAACGTTGTTATGTCATTAATTCCTTGATAGATGCCGTAGCTGGCGTAGGAGTCGTTCATTTTCCCGTCGATGACAAGCATTTTCGATTCGTACGATTCAACAATTTTTTTATCCACCGCAGTGACGACCATCTGTTTGTAGACGGTCTCATTGACCAACGAACGTTCGGAATTAGAAAACAAGGCGAGAGCGGCGTAAAGCGTTTTGGCGCTGTCTGAATTGACGACGGCTGCGGCACCTGCGAAGAAGTTGGTCAGGGTTCCGAAAGTGACGTTTGTAGCGGCTTCCCGACCGTAAATCGACTGCCTGTGTTTGAGACAAAGATTCGAAGATGCCATCATCAAAATAGACAGGGCTTCGTTTCTTTCCCTTTGGCAATCCGGAGGTACGACGGTGAAGTTTGCAAAGCAAGCTTCAGAAACAATGCTTCTTCCCGGACTTTTTTCAGCATCTATCGTTCTGACGCGTTTGAGTTCGGTCACGATGGCCGAACTGGAAGCCATCGAATCTTTATCGATGGGTCGAACCGAATAGCCCGCAAATGCATGATCTTCAATTGTCTGGCAGCCGGCAAGGGTGATGGCCACGCACAGTATTGCGCTCGACAGAATTTTCATGATTTTTCCTTTTGGCGTCCTCCGCCGCCGGCAGATTCGCCGTGCGAGCAGGATTCGTCAATAGGAATTTAATGAATACGAGAAAAATTTCCGGGAATTTGGATTGAGGTCACCAAAATATGGGATGGCAGCGTGGATCAATTAGGTGGTAATGATTTACTTCGACACCAAAGCCATTCGGGGCGCCACTCACGCCGACGGGGTACCTTGCTCCGCGAATGTCCTCCGGCCTTCGGCCTCCCCCTTTATTTCGCTGCGCAAGGCACCCCATCGGCGTGAGCGTTTTCAGCGCACTGGTTGATCGGCTGCAAACCGACAGCGGGGTCGTTGCTCAGAGCGCGGGTTGATCAGCGAGCACCAGCAGCGTGCCCCAGTGCACAGGGCGTCGGGTGCTCCCCGCAGCGAAATAAAGGAGGAGCGAAGCGGGGGACATTCGCGGAGGGGAGTACCCGGCGGCCTGTGCACACGCCCTGAACAACGTAACCCGGGATGAACCCACGTCACACAAACGGCGCTGAGATAATCCCCGGGCGTTTTCACATTCATAAAAAAGCCCCCCACCATGACGACCACGATCCAGCAGGCCGACCTGATCGAATCGATCAGCGCCGCGCTGCAGTACATCAGCTACTACCACCCCGCCGACTACATCGCCCACCTAGCCAAGGCCTACGAACGCGAACAGAGCCCTGCGGCCAAAGACGCCATCGCGCAGATCCTCACCAACAGCAAGATGAGCGCCACCGGCCACCGCCCCATCTGCCAGGACACCGGCATCGTCAACGTGTTTCTCAAAGTGGGCATGGACGTGCGCTGGGGCGGCTTCACCGGCAGCCTGGACGACGCCATCAACGAAGGCGTGCGCCGCGGCTACAACCACCCCGACAACACCCTGCGCGCCAGCGTGGTGGCCGACCCGCAGTTCGACCGCAAGAACACCAAGGACAACACCCCCGCCGTCATCTTCACCGAGATCGTCCCCGGCAATAAGCTCGAAGTGACCGTCGCGGCCAAGGGCGGCGGCAGCGAGAACAAGAGCAAGCTGGCCATGCTGAACCCCGGCGACAGCGTCGTCGACTGGGTGCTCAAGACCGTGCCCACCATGGGCGCAGGCTGGTGCCCGCCCGGCATGCTGGGCATCGGCATCGGCGGCACCGCCGAAAAAGCCGCTCTCATGGCCAAGGAAAGCCTGATGGACGACCTCGACATGCACGAGCTGCAGGCCAAGAAGGCATCGGGCGCCGAGCTGAGCAACGTCGAGGCGCTGCGCATCGAGCTCTACGAGAAGGTCAACGCACTGGGCATCGGCGCACAGGGCCTGGGCGGCCTGGCCACCGTGCTGGACGTGAAGATCATGATGTACCCCACGCACGCAGCCAGCAAGCCCGTGGCGATGATTCCCAACTGCGCGGCCACGCGCCACGCGCACTTCACCATGGACGGCAGCGGCGCGGTGTACCTCGACCCGCCGTCGCTGGACCTGTGGCCCGACGTCAACTGGGCGCCCGACGAAAAGAAGAGCAAGCGCGTGAACCTCGACAAGCTCACGCCCGCCGAAGTGGCCAGCTGGAAGCCGGGCGACACGATCCTGCTGAACGGCAAGATGCTCACCGGCCGCGACGCCGCGCACAAGCGCATTCAGGACATGCTGGCCAAGGGCGAGAAGCTGCCCGTGGACTTCACCAACCGCGTCATCTACTACGTCGGCCCGGTCGATCCGGTGGGCGACGAAGCCGTGGGCCCGGCCGGCCCGACCACCGCCACGCGCATGGACGGCTTCACCGAAATGATGCTGGCCCAGACGGGCCTGATCGCGATGATCGGCAAGGCCGAGCGCGGCCCGGTCGCCATCGAGGCCATCAAGAAGCACAAGAGCGCCTACCTCATGGCCGTGGGCGGCGCCGCCTACCTGGTGAGCAAGGCCATCAAGACCGCCAAGGTGGTGGGCTTTGCGGACCTGGGCATGGAAGCGATCTATGAATTCGACGTGGTCGACATGCCCGTGACGGTGGCGGTCGATGCCGGTGGCACCAGCGCGCACATCACCGGCCCGGCCGAGTGGCAGAAGCGCATCGCCAGCGGCGAGTTCAAGACCATCATGATGGAAGCCGCTTGAACCCGGTAGGCGTCTTCGACAGTGGCGTCGGCGGGCTCAGCGTGCTGGCCGCGCTGAGGGCCGAGCTGCCGCACGAAAACTTCGTGTACTTCGCCGACACGGCCTATGCGCCGTACGGCGAACGCGGAGACGCCTACGTGATCGAGCGCTCGCGCGCGGTGGTCGAGCACCTGCTGCGCGCGCACGGCATCAAGGCGCTGGTGGTGGCCTGCAACACGGCCACCACCGCCGCCATTCACCTGCTGCGGGCCGAGCACCCGAACCTGCCGATCGTGGGCCTGGAGCCCGGCCTGAAGCCCGCGGTGGCGGCAAGCCGCACCGGTCGCGTGGCGGTGATGGCCACGCGCGGCACACTGGCCAGTGCCAAGTACGCGGCCTTGCGTGCATCGTTCGCCGGATCGGCCGACGTGCGCCAGGTGCCCTGCGACGGGCTGGTGAAGGCCATCGAAGGCTTCGACGCCGCGGGCATCTCGGCCCTGTGCGAGCGCTACATGAACGAGGCCGGGCCTTTCGGCAACGGCCCGGACGACGTCGACACGGTGGTGCTGGGCTGCACCCACTACCCGCTCGTGAAAGACGAACTGCGCCGGCATGCGCCGGCCTCGCTGCGCTTCATCGACACGGGTGTGCCGGTCGCGCAGCAGACGCGGCGGCTGCTGGCATCCGCGGGGCAACTCGCGGAGCAGTTGGCAGAGGGCGGCCCCGGCAATCTGACGCTCGAAAGCAGCGGCCACGTCACCGTGCTCGAAGCCGCGGCCAGGCGCTGGCTCGGGCTCACGATGCCCACCCCGGCCATCCCGGCCACGGCGACCACCGCAGTCTGACCCCATGCATCTGCTGCGCCACGCCGCCCTCCTCCTTCTTTTTCTTTCGGCCACCGGCCTGAGCCAGGTGACCCACGCGGCCTGCGAGAGCGGCCTGGCCGAGCGCATGCACGCCAAGCTGCATCCGAACCGCCCGCTCGACGAGCGGCTCGCGGCCTGCAAGATCTGGCCGGCGTTTCCGGGGCGCAGCATCGTCGTGCTGCCCATGCCGCGCGAAACCACCGACCACGGCGCCAAGGTCTTCGACCTGGAGATCCTGCTGATTCAGCGGCCCGACAACGGCAACACCGAGCGCGACACCGTCATCGGCCGCCTCATGCAGCCGGAGGCGCTCGACGAAGACGCCACCACGTCGATTCAGGACATTCGCATCGACACCTCGCGCTACGTGCTGTCGCCCGAGGCGCGTGCCTTCGGCGTGCGCGTACGCTACCGCGGCACCAGCGGACCGGGCAGCCCGCTGGCGAGCGAGACCGTGCGGCTGTACGTGCATCACGGCAAGCAGTTTCGCCAGGTGCTGCAGGAGATAGAGCTCGACCACGACAACGGCGGCTGGGACGCCACCTGCACCGGCCACTTCGAGAACCTGCGCACCATGCTGTCGGTCGGCAAGGGCGCCAGCAACGGCTTTGCCGACCTGCAGCTGTCGCGCACGCTGATCCAGAGCCGCGCGCAAGAGCTGGAAGACCAGGGCTGCGTGGAGAAAACGCTGCCGGCAAAGTTCAGCACCGTCACGCTGCGCTACGACGGCGAGCGCTTCAAGGTGCCGAAAACGCTCCGGCAAATGCCCTGACGAGCACCTGACTTTCGACTGGTCTTTCACGGGCCAGTCACACGAAATCAACAGCATGCGCGGTTTCCCCCAGAGAACCTCCGCGCACAATGAACTCGCTCTTTCCGACCCGCATTCCCTTCAAGCCCATGTTGCTCGCCAGCACCCTCTCGTTGTTGCTGATCGCCTGCGGCGGCGGCAGTGACGCAGGCAACGCCGGCTTTTTTATGCCGGTCGCCAGCACGCCACCCGTGGCGCAGCCTCCCGCCACCCCGCCGACAGTGGAGCCCGACCAGTTGGTGTCCAAGGCGCGGTTCACGCCCAACGCAGGCACCACCGAAGGCTCTTCGGACGCATCGACCGCCCTCGCGCTGCCGGACAACTTCATGCTCGTGGCGGACGACGAAGCCAACGTGCTGCGCGTGTACCCGCGCGGTGGTGGCGCCGCAGTGAAGGAATGGAGCTACAAGCTCGAAGGCCCCAAGCTGGCCAAGGAGCTCGACCTGGAGGCCGGCACGCGCATCGGCGACACGCTGTACTTCACCGGCTCCAACAGCAACAAGAAAGACGGCGGCGACGCGGCGGCCGATCGCTCGCACCTCTTCGCGGTGAAGGTCACAGGCACCGGCGCGGCCACCGCGTTCGACTACGTGGGCCAGTTCTCGCTGCTCGAGGCGCAACTGATCGCCTGGGACACCGGCAACGCGCACGGGCTGGGCGCCAAACACTTCGGCTTTGCCGCGTCGGCGGCGGCCGGCGTGGTGCCGGAGCGCGTGGACGGCTTCTCCATCGAAGGCATGACCAGCGCACCGGGCGACACGGCGCTGTGGCTGGGCTTCAGGGCGCCGCAAACAGGCGCGTCGGTGCGCACCAAGGCGCTGATCGTGCCGCTGCAGAACTACGCCGCGCTGATGGCCGGCACGGCGACGCAGGCAGCCTTCGGCGCGCCCATCGAGCTGGCGCTGGGCGGGCGCGGCATTCGCTCGATCGACAAGGGGACGGACGGCAACTACCTGATCGTTGCCGGCCCGGCAGGCGCCAGCAGCCCGGACGTGGACCGCAACTTCGCGCTGTTCGCCTGGGACGGCAACGCCAACAACGCGCCTGTCGAACTGTCGAACGACCTCGATGCGCTGCGCAAGGAAACGGGGGGCAGCTTCGAGTCCACCGTCGACGTGCCGGGGCCGGTGAAGGCCGGCACGCAGGTGCAGCTGCTGCTGGACAACGGCGACACCAAGTGGGACGGCAACACCGCCTCGAAAGACCTGCCGGCGGCCGAGCAGAAGTTCGACGGCTTCGTCGTTCGCCTGGGTGCGCCGCGGGTCGATACCACCGGGCCGGTGCTCAAGAAAGCGATGCCGGCGGCAGGCCGCGTGGGCGTGAACCTCGACACCTCCATCACGCTGACCTTCAACGAAGGCGTGCGCCTGGGCGCCGGCAGCATCGTGCTGCACAAGGCCGACGGCAGCGTGGTCGAGAGCTTCCACACCAACAGCCCCGCCGGGCGCGTGCAGGCAGCGTTCAACGTGCTGAAGCTGGTGCCGACGGCCAAGCTGGCGATGAGCACGGGCTACTACATCACGGTGGATGCCAATGCCATCACCGACGATGCCGGCAATGCCTTCGCGGGCATCGCCGATGCCACGCGGCTGAGCTTTGTGACGGCCGGCGTGCCCACGCCGCTGGTCGCCGGTGATCTGCTCTTCATGGCCGCCAACGCGGAGGCACCCGATGCCTATGCCTTCGTGCTGCTGAAGGCGGTGAACGGCGGCACGCAGGTGCTGTTCACCGACCGCGATCGCAAGGCGGACCCGAACGAGTTCAAGGACATCATCAACGAAACGGCCTTCTTCTGGACCGCCGATCAGAACCTGCCGGCCGGCACCATCGTGACCATTCAGACCGACGTCGTCGGGAGTCCGATTGCGGACAAGGGCTTCACGATGGGGTCGCCGGGCGGCATCGGCAAGTCGGAGACGATCTTTGCCATTGCGGGAGGGACCATCGAGGACCTGGGAGACGGCAAGGCGGGGAAGATCACCGCGGTGGGCAACTACCTCGCGAGCATCACGCTGGGCGGGCCTGCGGGCGAGATACCCGCGGCTCTGACGACGGCGGGCACGGCTTTCAGCTTCACGGTGTCGCCGGCCAACCAGACCAATTCGATCTACACCGGATCGCTTGACCGGTCGGACCTGGGCGCGTTCGCGGCGCGGGTGAAGAACCCGGCGAACTGGGTGCAGCGCTATGCGCCTGCGGTCGGTTATCCGCTGACGAACGACAGCCTGTTCGGGGACAAGCTGCCCTGAGGGGAATCAACCCCGCAGCGCGGGGTTGGAGGCAAGAAACAGGGCTGCGCGCCCTGTTTCAAGCAGGGTGCAGAAGTCGGTCAGTGCAGGTGACGCGGACGGCGACCGCCGCCGTGGCCACCACCGCTGCCGCCGCTGCCCGGACCGCCCGTGCCGCGCGGGCGCTTGCCGATCTCCAATGAGTTCACCAGGGCGTCGAAACGGTCGCTGAAGAGGCGATCGATCTCGGAGACAACCCCACCCAGCTCGGCACCGTCGAAGTGGCGCTCCATGAGGTTGATGACGTCTTCCACCAGCAGGTCGCGCTGCACCTGCATGATCGCGGCCGGATTGGGGCCGACGAACAGCATCAGGAAGTCGTCGCGCGACTCTTCGTCGGGGTCGCCCTCTTCTTCGTCGAAATCGGTGTCGTAGAAGGTGACTTCGATGGCCGCGCCGCGGTCGGACAGCTCGTTCAGCGCCATGCACATTTCGTCGAGCGCCTGGCGGAAGTCTTCGTCGCCCGGCACGGTCCAGCAGATCTGCAGCGTGTGGTCCTTCTGCTCGAAGCGGATGCCCGGCTCTTCTTCGTAGGTGCTGGTGGCACCGTCGGCCAGCGACTTGGCGCCAGCGTATTTCCACAGGGGCTTGAGCGCCTCCTGGATCTGGTCGAAGCTCACGTCCGAGCGCAGCGGCACGTCGCCGTGCACATGAATTTCAAATGGAGCGTTGTAGCGAGGCATCGAATGCTCCCATGTAAGTTTGGTACCCGGAACGTGCACCGTATTCCCTTATTTCATGCGGGTTCGCAAAGAATTTGGGGGATTAACGGGGGGCGGGTTTGAGTTTGTCTAAAAGGTGTTCGCCGATTTTCCCACATGGGCGGCTTCCCGGAATTCCCCCGAATTTCGGTGCAGGGCGCGCTATTCTGCCTCCATGTTCTTCGCCGAAGTCACCTTCCTGATGCGCAATGGCCTGCGCCTCAAACCAGCCGAGCGCCAGCCTCCCCTGCGCGCGACCGTCATGATCCGGGACTCTGACCGCGACAAGAACAACTCCGGCCGCAACCTGGTGGAGGTGATGCTGTTTGAGCACTGGGGCCTTGCTCAGGCCCGCTCTGCCGGCCGCATGTCTGACCCCGTCATCCTGCCGTTCAAGGGCGCCGGGTTTCTGCTGTCCGGCATCGAGCTCGATCCGCAGCAGGTCGGCGGCGAACCCCGAATGCTCGAGCACCGGCAGGTCTGGCACGTGGTGCCGGCTGAGCGCCAGGGCAGCGAGTAGCCCGGCAGCGAACTTGCACCAGGTCGGAAACCGGCTACAGTGCCCGCCATGACCACGTTCCTCATCATCAAACTGACCCTCTTCGGCATCGGAGCGCTTGGATGGGGCATCTACTGCGGCATCAACGATTTGGACTTGTCAGGGCAACCGGAGCGGCACGGGCCGCGAGACTGAGCGGGACTGCCGCCAGGCTGCGCGACAGAGGCCCCTTGGGTTGCATGAGCGCCGCGGCGCGCTGCGGGTCCAGAAGGGCCTGCGAAAGCCGCTCCTGAATTTGCGCGTTCGCGCCGCCATACACCACGTTCAGCGCCCGGCCGGCCAAGCCCTGCACAGCGGGGACGCCAGACAGACCACGCCCCATCACCGACTGCAGCAGGTTGCCGCTCGCCAGGTTCTGCACCGTGTTCGACCCCACCGCCCGCCCGGCGTTGCTGGCGAGTTGGCTAGCGTTGAGGTCGGCTTGGAGCCGGCGCAACAAGCTCAGCTGCTCAGGCGCAAGCTGTCGCGCCAGATCCTCGCCTTGGTTCTTCAGCAAATTGTTCAACGTCGCGGCCGAGAGCACAGCATTGCCCTGGGCGTCCACCGTGCCGGTCTGAATTTTTTGCAGAACCTCAGAGAGCTTTTCCATCTGGTTGATGGGCTTGCTCTGCGTAGCGTAGGTGCGCAGATACTGAAGCCAGGTCGGCTGGGCAGCATCCCCCGTGATGCCGCCGGTCTCCGGGCCCACGCGTTGCGACAGCGGGCCCAGCTCGCGGGATGCAGGAACTGAGGCGCGGCGGCTTGAGGTGTCGATGGCATCGTCAAGGGCGCCCCGCACTTGCCGGAGCTGCCCTCCAGCGTAGCGAAGGTTGCCTGCTTCGCCCTGCAACTTGCCCTCGAGCACGTCGTTGATGTCTTTGCGAATGGCGTAGAGCGCGCGGGCGTTCACCGTGCCATCCTCGGCCATGAACGAGCCGATGCGGCTGCGAAACTGGCCAAGGGCCTGCTGCGACAACTGCCCTGCATTGTTTGGGTTCGCGAGCATGCCGTCGATTCGGCCCAGCAGATCGCCCACCGGCACTTCACCCGCACGGTCGAGCACGTTTTCTCGCATTGAGCCGGTGAGGTCGTCACGCGCTTGCTTCGCGAGCGAGAGCTTGCCGGGGTTTCCGGCGACGTCTTCAAGGGCCGCGGTGCGTGCCTGATTTTGCGCAGTCTGCCGCGCGGCGAGTTCGCCAGCGAAGGCGGGATTGTTCGCCTGCACGGTGCGGCTCAGCCCCGCCAGCCCTGAGTCGCCAGAAGCCATGGCCACCGTTGGAGCGGATCCCGGAATCACTTCGCCCGCGCCGGCCAATGCGGCGCGCGCCGCATCGGGATCGGTCGCGAACTCACGCAGCGCACCGCCGACGATCTTGTCCTGGCCCGCGCCGTAGAAGGGGCGCACCACACCGCCGATGGCCTTGCCGACCTGTCCAAGCGCGCGCGCCGCAAGCGGCACTGCGGCGCCAATGGCTGCGCCCGTGCCAGCGTCATCCGGGTTCACGAGCCCTGCCTGCGCGCCGCCGGAGATTGCTCCGCCCAGGGTACGAATCGCAAGACCACCACCGGATGCGCTCATTCCACCTGTCGTGATCGCATCGCCCAGTGCGGCCACCCTGGGCAGCGCGGCACCTGCACCGAAGCCCTTTACGACGGCACCCATGGCGCCGCCCACGGGCAGCGTCGCTGCCACCTGGCCGCCCACGCGCCCAATGCTCGCAGCTGTGCTGTCGCCGTACCCTTTGTCGAATTCGGCTTTGCCAGCATCATTCAGCCCCTTGACGCGCTCGCCCTCCTTCGTGCCAGCGATCTTGTCGAAGCCGCTGGCCAGGAACTGCGCGCCCGTGTCGACCACATCTTTAGCGCCGCGCAGCAGGCCCATGCCGAGGTTTTCGGCCACGCCGCCGCCTTGCCCCTTCGCTTCCTGCGTCGGAGCTGCGTCGGGCGTTGCAGACGGCTGGCTGCGGATGTAATCCGAGAGGCGCGTCGCGCTGGCGGTATCGCCGGCGGCGTCAGCGCGTCGCAGCGCGTCGTAGAGTTGGTCGTTGCCGGCCATCACTTCGGCCCCCCGTACTTCTTCAGGATCGCGTTGATGTCATCGGGATGAGCCCGCGCGGGCGGCGCCCCGCCGCCGTTTGCCGCCGTAGCCTTCTGAACCGCGGTATCTGCCAGAGTCCCACCCGATGGGCCCGCGCGCAACCGCGCAGTGTCGATGAGGCTGTTCAGGCGCTGCTGCTTCTCGGACACAGTCTTGTCGGCGTCGCCTGGTTGCGCGAAGTAGGAACGGCTGAGCCCCTGCAACTGCTCCTTCGTGTAGGCCGCACCCGTGTTGAGCGTCAACGCAGCGTCGAGCGCGTCTAGCTGCGCGGCCTCCACGCGCTGCCGGTCTTCAGGGCGGACCTTGTTGGCCAACGCCTCAGGCAGCACGTTCACGAGCGCGGTGCCAAGCCCTGGCTGCGTGGCGCCCGGGTTGGTGGCGCCCACCCCGCCGATGAGCTTCAGCGCGTTCTCCATGCGCACCGCATAGCCAGCGCTCTTCGCCTGGTCTTCGGTGAGACCCGCTTTCGCGCCGGCGACCCGTGCAGCCTGATCCGACTTGTAGATGTCGACACCGAGCTTTGCGCGGTCGATAGAGTTGGCCTCCTGCTGGCGCGAGTCAACCACCCGAGCGCGCGCTGCCAAGCCCTGTTCCTGCAATTGGGCCCGGTTCGTGTCGCCCTGCTCCTTCGTCTGCAGAGCCTGCTGTTGGGCGCGCTGCGCGAGCGGCATCGCAGCGCCTTGCACTGCATCCTGGAACGCCTGCGCGCCGCCTCGCCCCGGCGCCGCGCCGCGCGCGAGAACCGTGCGCATCTGAGCAGAATCGTTGAAATCGGCGTTGCGGTTTGCGTAGTCGACGGGGCCGATCACACCCATTCCAGGCGTCGGGCCGCCGACGCCCTGTTGAGCCGTTTCCAACGCGCGCGCCGACAGGCTGCGCTGTACATCCGAGTCACGGTTCAGTTGAGCCACGCGGTCCGCCGCCGGCGCGCTCGCGCCACCAAGGTCAGTGACGTTGCCGCGGGCAGAAAGCGGGCCGGGGCCGACCGAGGAGGACGCCGGCAACGCCTCCGGCGCTCCGCCCGGAGCGGTTGGAGCAGCAGCAATCGCCGCTGTTGCCGCGGGTGTCGCGTCCACTGTGCGAACCTGCGCCTGCGTCGCGAGAGGACGCGCGACAGGCGTGCCACCAGTTGGCATCTGCGGAAAAAACCCGAAGGCTGCGCGATTCAGGTCGCGCTCGTCCACCAAGCCTCCGCTGGCCAGACCCAAGCGACGATCCGCCGGCACCTGCGGTGCTGGCGCAGGTGCCGCTGGAGCCGGAGCAACGGGGGGCGCGAACGCGCTACGCACTTGCTGGACTGGGGCGCTGGAGATGATGCCCAACCCACTGGGCGCCGCTGGTGTGGCTGCGGCTGGTGCAGGTGCTACTTGCGCGCCGGGAATCACCGGCTTGGGCGCAAGGGGGGTCTGCGCGGCCGGGGTTCCCAAAACCGGCGGTGCTGCAGGTGGTGGGGGCGCTTTGTAGCTGTCGACGGTGCTCACCGTTCCGCCTGGCGCTTGGCCGTTGATGGCAACGCTCCCAACGACATTGCCGCCCGAGTAGCTGTTGCCAACTCGGGTCACGTCGTTGGTTGGCTGCCCGTAAGGGTCCGCGATCATGCCGCCGGCGGCAGCGTGCTGCACGCCCTCCTTCATGCCGGGCTCTGGCAACTGGCTGCCCATCTGCTTGACCATGCGCATCAGGTGCGCAGCGCCGAAGCGGCGCACATCGTCTGCAGGGATGACCAGCTCGCCGTCGCTCAGCGCTGCGGGTATGGAATCGGAAGTGCCAGTGCCGGGGCCGCGCACCAGAACGCCGGCTTGTTGTTCGTTCGCCATGGTTCAGCCTTTCATGTGGCTGCAATGGTCGTCGGAGGCCCAAGCGCGGGCAAACGCTACGGGGGTGCGGGGGCCGGGCCTTGTTCTAGACCCGGCCCTCACTGCAGGGGGTTGGATAGCGACGAAGAAGAGCGCCGCAGACGACAGGCACCCCCTACTGGCCTGGCATCGTCATTTCGTGGTCAGGGCGTCGTAGGAGCGCTCGCAGGCGATGCCGGCAATACGGAGCCGGTCAGCGTACTGGCCGACCGTGACAAGCTCGTCGCTATGCCGCTCGAGCACACCAACGAGCAGATCAAGGGCGTCTGCACCAGGCTCGCCCTCGCCTGCGCCGGCAGCGGCGGATTGCGCGCGGGCTCGACGGGCGGCGATGACGGCGGCGTCGTGCAGGCTGACAGCAGCAGTACGAGCGCGCTGCAGGTCAGCTTCGAGAGAAGCAATGCGGGATTGGGCATCTATGACCTCCTTTGCGACGGCCGCGGCGCGGCGCTGTTCTTCGGTGCGCTGGGCGCGCTCGGCCAGGCGCTGGCTTTCGGCCTGTGCTGCGCGGTATTCAGCAAGTTCCTGCCGCGCTGAGGCCGCGTCGGTCCGCGCGCTGGCGCCGCGCGTACGCTCGATGCCGGCGGTGGCCAGCGCCGCCACGAGGGCGAGGCCAAGGGCCCAGAGCAGCGGGGTCTTCAGGTCGGGCAGCATCAACCCGCCTCCGCCAGCTTGAAGCACCAGTTCGCCTCGTACTGCCGGCGGTTCTGCAATCCCTGTACGAACACGCCACCGGCGAAGCTCCACACCGGCCGACCATCCGGCCCGCGCGCGAGCGCCTTGCACGCGGCCTCGCGGTTGCCGTCGCGCAGCAGTTGCGCTGCGCGCGAGCCGCAAGCGCCCTGCTTCCCCACGTTGATAGCGAACAGGGTGAAGGCGTCAAGGCTGTTCTGGTCGAACCTGTCGGCCGGGATGCATACGAGCACTGCGCGGCCGTACTCCGTAGCCGTCTGCCTGTCGATGGTGTCGCACTGGGCCTGCGTGAGCCGTTCGCCCACAGGCCGTGGCGGCTGTGTGCGGCCACTGCAGTAGGTCGGCAGCCCGCCGGCCAGCTTGTCAGCGTAGACAACCAGGCGCTGGTCTTCCCAATGGTGCATTGCGCCAAGCAGCGCAGCGCTGCCCAGCACCAGCGGTGCGGCCACCTTGGCCAGCAGCTTTGTGTTGCCGCTCATTTGAGTGTTGTCCCGCTCTTGAACGCAACCCAGGTCGCCGCGATGGCGCCGCCGATGGTGGCGATGTAGCTGAAGGGCTTGGCCATCTTCCCGATCCAGGCCGCGGCGCGTGCGAACTCGACCAGGTCGGTGGTGTCGCTGGCCACTTGCTGCGTCAGCGTCGTGTTCGCCGCCAAGCTGGTCTCGATGCGCGCCATCCGCTCATCACCCTCGTCGAGCCGCGCGTGGATGGCGACGATCTCGGGATGCGGTGGTGCGGCGCCATCCGCGGCCTTGGTTTGCTCTGTGCTGTTCATCGTTCGACGGTCCTCAAGAAGATGGACCGGTCATCGATCCGTGGCGGGGTGTTGGTGGTGGTGATCCGGCAGGTGACGCGCAGCTTGTTCGGGCCGTCGACGGGCTTGGTTCCACCGGTGAGCCAGACGGTGGCCGTGGTGCCGTCGTGCGACTGGTTCACCACCGTGAGCGTGGGGTCCACGATGAACACCACCGACGCGATCGCATCGCCGGGGTTCAGCGCGAGCCAGGCGGCCCAGTCGAAGGAATAGTCGAGCTGCGCGTCGGTGTCGCGGTCGATGACGAAATCGCCCTTCGAGTCGACAACGTAGGTGGTGGGCTTCGGAGTGGCCATGCTGGTCTTTCAGTCGGTGAAGGCGATGCGGCGGCGCTCGCCTGCGATTGCTGCGGTGCGCTGCTCGGGCACGGCGGCCACGTTGCGGACCTCGCGCACCACGGCGTAGCCCCGGCACTCGCCGGCGACGAGCAGCGTGCGTTCGTTGCGCTCGAAGCTGAAGGCGTGACCGATGCGGGCGATCTGCGTGGTGCGGGTCGCCGTCTGGGCAGCGCGCACACCCATGCCGGCCAGCAGCAGCTCCACCACCTGCGAGGTGCTTTCTGCGAGCTGCTCGGCGGAGGCTTGCGCGCGGTCGATGAGTTCGGCCGCCTGCGTCGTGGCATCGGCGATCTGGTCGGCGGCGACGGTGGCGAGGTGCACCATGCTGGCGATCTGCGCCGTGGCGGCGGCCAGTTGGCTCGCTGTCACCTGCGAGGTGGCAGAGACGGTGGCAGCCTGCGACGTGGGCAGCGCGCTCTGCGCTGCAGCGAACCGGGCGACGCTCGCGAGCGTGGCGGCCTGGGTCGTCGCCTGTGCGGTTTGTGCCGCCTGGAGCGACCGGGCTGCCGCAGCAGTGGTCAGCGCGGCTGCTTGGGTCGTCGCCGCCGCAGCCTGTGCGGCAGCAATGCGCTCCACCGCGAGCAGGGCTGCCGTCTGGGTCGTTGCGTCCGCTGTCTGGCTGGCGGCAGCGCTGCTGGCCGAAGCTACAGCAACGCGTGCATTCCCACCGAGAGGAGTGGACGCGAGAGAGCGCGAGCCGAGCATGGTTTACCCGACGACCTCAGTCAACTTGATACTCGCAACCCACTTGATGCTCGTGGATGCCGCACCAGTGACATTGATAGACAGAGAGCCGAGTGTGGTGTTGGCCGTGGCAGTCACCGCCCATGCAGATGCACCGCCAATCGCTGCCACAGTCGTCACCGTTGGCGTGCCATCAATCTGTGTTGCGGCGGCAATCCCGCCGCGCGATATCGCTCCGGTGATGCGATACACCGCTCGGTCGCCGAATGTCGTCACCTTCGCCGAAACTGTGACCTCGAAACCGAACATGGAATTGTTAGGCAGGATTGCACACGTCGCCGCCGACGGCGCACTACCGTCAGCAGAAAGTGGTGTCGTGGTCGCATTTGAAGTTAGTGCGCGATGGACGAGGTTCTCGAGCTGCGCATCGCCGACCAAGCCGAAATTTCCACTCGCGTTTGCCACCGCGCCGCGCACACGAGCTAGGGCGTAAGTGCCCATTGCTGTTGAACCATCGCCTGCGGCCTCATTGAATCCGCCGCCAACTACAGTAGAGGTGTCTCCACTTGCCTTGTTGAGTGTGCCGCCGCCGATGGTTGCGTTGTAGTTCGTAATGGCATTTCGGTCGCCTCCGCCAATCGTGGAGGCGTTCCCTACAGAGATAGCGTTTTGCGTGCCGCCGCCGATGGTAGAACTTGCACGGCTAGTTGCGTTTCCTGTGCCGCCGCCAATAGTCGCGTAGTCGCCGCCGCTGATGATGTTTGACGAACCGCCACTGATGGTTGGCGACGTAGGGCCGGAATCAATGCGATTACCGAATCCGCCGCCAACGAAGGAATTAATGCCGGCGCTTGTGTTATTTCGGCCGCCGCCGATGGTGGCGTTCGTGCCAGACGCTACTTGCGACGAACTGGCGCGGTTCGTTTGCCAGTCCACAGCATTCGTGCCGCGCTTCGCCCCGCCCGTTGCTGAGCCGTCGGGAAGCTGTGCCAAGACGGCTCCGGCACCTTTTGGCTGCAGCACGACATCAGTGTCGGTCGTGGCGCCTGGCGCGGTCACGAGTAGTCGCGCCGCGTTGACCGTTGAATTCGGCGAAGACGTATTCAGTGACTCGGTGAAATTCGTGAGCCCACCAGCCAACGAAGCCAGCTTCGATGCCGTCACGCCCAAGCCGATGCGGCGCGTGCCCGCAGCCCAGCTGACGGCAGCGCCTGCGTTGCTGCTGGCTTCCACGGTCGTGCGCGCCAGCACGCCGCCCGTGCCCCACGTGTAGAACCCGACCTCCCAGCCGCCGTTCGGCACGCCGTTGGCGTCCACATCCTCCACGAAGCAGCGCACGGTGTCCGCGTTCGCGCAAACGGACGAGAACGCGCGGTAGCCCGTGATCGCGCCGGCGAGCGTGTACGAGCCCGTGCCCGTGGTCGTGCTGGTCTCGTAGACGCGGTCCGCCGTGACTTCTGCCATTACGCCCCCGGCTCGGTCACGGTCCAGCTGCTGATGTTGACGGTCTGGCCGCTGGCGATGGTGGTGTTGTCGATGGTGACGTCACCGCCGCCACCGGTGGCCGTCACGGTGCCCTGTTCGTGGCACGTGGTGCCCGCGCTGTCGACGATGCGGTAATGGCCGGCCGTGCCGTTGCCGGTCGCGGTGCCAGCCACGGGCGTGGAGTTGAAGGCCTTCACGCCGGCGGAAGCGTTGGCGGCCCAGTCGGCGCCAAGGGCCCACTCGACCAGCAGGGTGCCGCTGGCAGCCGCAGCACAGTTCGCCGGCTGCGCGCCGCTGTAGATGCGCACCTTGGCCGATGTGCCGATGGCGGTTTCGATGGCGTCGAGGCGCGCATTGCGCACCGTGGTTGAACGTTGGACGGTCATGGCGATGCTTCCTTACTTTGCCGCGGCGCGGATGGCGTCGAGCACGGCCTGCAGCGCGGGCGGCACTGCGCCACCGGCGGCGGTGATGCGGCTCTCGGTGGATTCGGCCTTTGCGAGCGCCCACGCCTTGGCGTTGGTGACCGTGGCCAGCGTGCTGAGCATCAGCTCCAGCGGTGTGTCCGGCGTTGCCGCGTCGAGGACTGAAGTCGGCAGGCGGCCCACGTCATCGGCGGTCAAGGTTTGCTGTTCGTCCATGGGGCAATCTCCTGTGATGCCCGCATGGTGTCGGCCCGCCCCCCTTCGGTCGAACCCTAGAGGGGGGACGCTCGCGCGTCAGGTGGACGTCGAGTCCTGCCCGCTGATGCTCACGCCGGCGTGGATGCCGTTCAGGAGACCGGCTGCCTGCGTGGCGAGCTGCTGCGCTGCTTCCAGCGCCGCGCGCACCTTCGCCTCGATGATCGCCAGCTGCGAACGCTGGTTCGCCTCCTGCCCGCGCATCTTCAGGTCTGCGTCGGCGATGGACAGACGCACGCGCGGATCCAGCGCCGCGCTCTGTGCCTGGTAGAGCGAGACCAACGTGCGGTTGAAGTCGTTGCGCAGGCCTACGAACCCGGTGGCCAGCTGCATGGCAGTCTGCGGCCCCAGGATCAGCGTCTTGATGTAGTCCCCGGCCGCCGCGAGCGCGGAGATGCGCAGGCCCGTGGCCTGCTGCACCGCCAGCCGGGCGTTCTCGATCTCGGTGTCGGCCGTCTTGATGGCGATGTCGCGCGACTGCGCCGCCAGCTGGTCATTGGCGGCCTTGCGAATCTGCATCAGCCCGCTGACCAGCGCACCCGGCGGCAGAGGGAAGCCACGGTTTGCGAAGGTCGAGAAGGCCTCGGCCTCTGCCCTGCCCGACTCTCCCAGGATCCGCGCGCGATCGCGCTCCCAAATCTGCGCCTCCGTGCCCGCGCCGATGCCGGTGCCGCCCGTGGTCAGCGACTTCAGCAGCCATGCGAGCGCCGCGTCGGCCGCTGGCTGGATGTCGGGGAAGTACGTGGCCTGGAAGTCGGCGAACCCGTCCTCGATCTTCTGCGTGATCTCGGCGTTGGTGTCGTCGTAGATCGCCTTCGCGTCGCTGGGATCGCTGGGCACCAGCCCGGGCGAGATGGGCGGCACGTAGCTGGTGTCCAGCGCCGGCGTGTTAATCAGGGGCGCGGGGCCGGCCAGGGCGATGGCGCTGTCAACGCGGTTGGCCGCGTCGATGGTGCGCTGCTGGCCGTTCTGCCATGCGGCGTTGACGATCTGCGACGTGAGCAGCGGCGCGCCGGCGCCGCCAGATGCGTCGGGGACGGTGACGATGCCGCCGGGTGGGATGGTTGCCATCAGAGTTTCCTTTGCAGGTCTGCGACAGCGAACTGGATGCCTTCGAGCTCGAAGTCCTCGCCGTCGACGTTGTAGATGATGGGCGTGAGGTAGTTGGCCTGCAGCGCCTTGCCCTTGCCGAACTTGAAGCGCTGCAGCTGCAGCTCGTCGCTGTAGCTCTGCGTCTGATAGACGAACTCGCGGCCCTCGGCGCGCAGCTTCATGTACAGCGGCGCCGGGCCCGCCATGGTCACGAAGCACTCCACCAGCGTCTTCTTCTGCGCGCTGCCGAAGTCCTTGGCGCCCAGGGAGATGGCCGCGTCGATGGGCGTGCCCGCGTCGTCGTCGCCGTCCAGCTCGAAGATGCCGTCGGCGTTGGAGCCGAAGTACCGGCCGCCGATGTTCGCGAAGCTGTTGAAGACGAAGCCCGAATAGCTGGTGCTGCCGTTGGTGGCCAGGTTGACCGCCCAGACGTCGACATCGTCGGCGGGCGCGGCCAGCGGCAGATCGAACAGCATGCGGATTGCCATCTCGCCCGTGGTCACGGTGCTGGCGCTCATGGGCACGTCCATCAGCATGCCGATGGGCATGGCGGCGTCGGCCAGGACCAGCGCGTCCATGCCGATACCGAAAGCCAGCCCGATAGGCATGCTGGCCACGTCGACCAACTGGGCCGACATGCCGATGCCCATGCGCAGGCCCTCGAGCATGTAGGCGAAGTCGTCGGGCTCCTTGTGGGCCTCCATCGTCATGCGCGGCAGCACCATAGCGGCCGCGGCGTAAGGTCGGTCGGCGGCGATCATCGCCAGCGGCGCGCGCGCCATCGCGGCGCTGCCCGTCTGGCCCACCAGCAGAATGCCCTGCCCTGCGATAGTTGGCAGCGCCAACACGGCCGAACTGCGCGCCATCACGCCAAGCGCGCCACCGTAGCTCAGCAGCCCCAGTCGTGGCATGGAGAGCGCGGCCTGACTGAAAACAGACGTTTGGCTGGCCAGCATGCCCATGAGAGGCAGCGACATTGCTGCGCGCGACCATGGGTTCGATTGCACGGTGAGCGCTGGCAGCGTCATCGCGGACGTAGCCACGATGTAGTTGCTTGCCGCCATCTGCATGCCCGGCATTTGCATGGCCGACGACCCCGCGCCCATGGCCACCAGCGCGGGGTCGGACACGAAATCGTCGGCGGCGTACAGCACAGCGGCCAGGCGCAGCGTCTCCTGTCCGTAGGTCGAGCTCTCCGAGCCGATGCTGGCGCCATTCTTGTAGAAGGTGACGCTGCCGCCGTAGTTGCGAATGGCGAACGTGTCGTCCGCCACGAAGCTGTCGAGCACCGCGCCCGTTCGCAGGTTCTTGATCTGGCCGCCGGTGAACAGCAGGCCGTGCGGGATGTGACCGTATCCCGCTGTCGGGTTGTCGAAGCTCGAGAGGCCCACAGCGGCGCCCACCACGGTATCGCGCACTTTGAAGGTGGACTGGCAGAAGCCGAAGGCAGCCGCCACGGTGCGCGCGAATGACGTCCAGCCCTGCGGCGGGTTGTCGACTCGATACGCCGGTGAGCCAGGCACTTCCGGCACCCCCGGCACCTCGTGCAGCACGGCGTAGGTGAAGGTCTCGTTGATACCGCCGTTGCCGGTCACGGGGCCGGTGTAGATCAGCGTGGTCAAGCTGCCCCTGCCACTCCCGCCCAACGCTGTCTGCACGCGTATCCACTGGCTGTTGCCGACCACCACGCGGGTGCCGGTCAGGGTCTCCGACCAGGTGTAGGCTGCACGCGCAGGCTGGTACGGCACGGCCGGGACGGTGTAGAAATTGCCGGCGCGGTAGAGAGCATTGCTCATGGCTTGTTGAACTCCGGGTAGCCGGGGAAGGTGCGCCCGGTGTAGCGCCCATCCGTCGCCGCGGCGGCGCTGCCCGTGAATACGGAATTGATGCGGCTCTGCGTCGGGTAGGCGTAGTAGTTGGGCACGTCCTTCTCGTAGACCTTGGTCATGGCCGAGAACGTGAGGTCGCTCTTGAAGACGCGCACCGTGGTGCCCGCCAGAGCGATGGTGTAGGCCTCGCCCTTGTCGTCCGCGCTGCGGTAGGGCCGCGCCACCACGGGCGTGGCCACCGGCCGGTCGTTCACCGCGTCGGTCGGCAGGTAGCCCGAGACGGTCCAGGTGGTGCCGTAGTCCAGCGTGTAGAGCATGCGCCAGCGCTTAGGGTAGTTGTCGGACGGCGTGTTGCCCTGCGACTGCTGCTCACCCACCGACAGGAAGAATGTGCCCGGGCCGGCCGTGCTGATGGCGTTCTCGAAACGCTGCGGCGCGAAGCTGGTGGCGATCATGGGCGCCATCCAGGTGCCCGCGGCCACGGCGGTGATGTTGGCGCGCGGGTAGCCGTCCCAGCTGTCGGCCGGCCACGGCTTGTTGACGAAGTTGCGCCCGGTCTCGTCGGACACGAAGAAGCGCCAGCGCGTGAAGTAGGCCAGGCGCCCCCCGTTGCTGTCGGAGTACTCGATGGGCCGCGCCGCAGCGAACTCGCCGGTGGTATAGGCGTGGTCGTAGTCCCGGCCGCCCAGCACCACCATGGCGATGCGCCCGCCGCCAATGGGGCTGGCATGGAAGAACTGCGGCGCGCAGGTGTCGGCGTCGGTGCTCAGCAGCGTGCCGGTGGCGTAGCTCACGGGCGGCCCGGCCAGCCGGTAGAGGTGCGGCACCAGCTCGGGCACGGTCTCGGTGTACCAGGTGCGGCCGTGGTCGTCGGAGCGCAGGAACTTGGGCGGGTTCGGGTACGCCAGCGGCGCCAGCTGCATGGTGCCGGGCCCGCCGGTGGTGGGCACCTCGGTGTAGGGGTGCACCAGCGCCATCAACTTGCCGTTGCCCACCGTGCACACGCGGTAGAAGCGGCTGAACATCAAGTCGGCGCTGCCCGGCAGATCCACGCGCGTGACCTTTCGCGTCACCGTGTTCCCGTAGAAGCACACCAGGTCAAACGGCGTGAGGTCGCCGGCGGCGTAGTAGTTCTCCGGCCCCTGATCGGTCAGCAGGCGACGCCCGATGATGCCGAAGCCATAGCCGCCGGCCGCGGCGTCCCAGCCTGTCACGAAGATGCTGGGCCGCTCCGTCAGCGTGGTGGCGCCTACGCCCACGGCGTTGTACCAGTAGCGCGGACGCGACGGCAGGTTCACCACGTCGGCGAACGACACGTTGGCGCCGGCCTTGTTGTCGGCCGACAGCGAGAGCACTTCGGTGGCCCCGCTGTTGGCGTTGATGAGCGAGATCCAGCAGTTGCAAGGGTCGTTGGCATTGCCCGTGCCGTTGTCGTGGGTCAACGCCAAGACATAGCCGCCGCCCACATAGATCTCGTGCCCGTTGGGGAAGCCGCCGGGCGAGCGCAGCGGGTTGTCGAAGTCCACATCCTTGCGCGTTGGCGTGGTGCCGATGCGGCGGTACAGCAGGTTGCCGGTGGTGCGCGCCATGAGGGACCACAGGAAAGCTGTGACGACCGTGGCCGCCTGCTCGAAGGTGACTTCCAGGAACCCGAGCTTCTTCGTCGCCACCGTGGCCGGCAGGTTGCCCATGGCGGGCCGCCGGCGCGACAGGTAGGGCACGCGTGAGTCAGCGATGAAGCGCGCGTCGCTATTGCCCTGCGCGCTGAACCCGTCGCGGTTCTTGACGAACTTCATCAGACCACCTCGAAGGTGTTCTGATAGCCGGTCCAGACCGGCCCTTTGGCCACATTGACGGTGAGGAAGTCCAGCGAGGAATTGCGGCCCAGAAAGCACACGATGCGGCTCAACCCGTAGCTTTGATTGAAGCGCTGGTCGTTGGAGAACGACATGCCCAGAAATTCGACCGTCTGAACGCCGTCCATAAAGACCATCTTGCCGGGGTAGGACTGCCCGGGCACCAGCGGAACCTGAAGCGGCGCCACCCCGCCATTGATGAGGCCTGCGCCGCCGTCGTAGACGCTCACGCCGCCAGCCCCGTTGTTCTTCACCTCGAAGCGAGCACCGCTGAAGATTTCAGCTGAGATGTCGAAGTAAAGGCCGAACAGTTCGGCGTCGGCGACGGCTATGTCTGGGGCAGGCGGCGCCACCCAGTTCCATGTCACCTCGATGAAGGTGGGCAGCCCGTAGGACAGCCCGCCGGCGCCGATGGAGGGGCGCGCATACGAGCCAGCCGGCGAGCCCGCAGCGGTCGTCAGCTTCCCGCCGGTGACGATGGCCGTGGCGCCACCGAACGCGGCGTTGTCGTCCCACGAAGAGAAGCCGCCCGTGAACGGGTTCACATCAGGCGCGCGCCCGACCACGGACGTGGACCCGGCCGTGTTGAACTGGTCGTCGAAGACGGCTGCCACGATCAGCCTGCGGGCTGCGCCACGGTGTAGGAGTCGATGGTCTGCGTCGCGCCGCTGGTGAGCGACGTGGAAGTGAGGTTCAGGTCGGCACCGGCCACGGCACAGGTGCCCTGGATGCGCGCAGCCGTCGTTGAGCTGGCGCCAGTGTCGGCAGCGAGCACGTGACGGAAGAACGATGAGCTGTTGGTCGCGACGTTCACGCCGGTCCAGGTCTCACCGGGCGCCTTGGGCAGCACGCCGGCCGCGGCGGCGGTGTCGAAGTTGATGCCGGCGCCGGCGTTCTTGATCGTCACCAGCAGCACCGCCGAGCCGATCGCGTCGTCGGCGGTTGCTGGCACGGTGCCGGAGTAGATGCGGATCTCGCCGCCGGCGAGCGCCGCCTTGAGCGAGCCGGTGGAAAGCAGGTAGTTGCGCAGGCCAGTCGAGAGCTTCATGGCGGGTTCCTCAGGTAGATGCGATGGAAGGGCTTGCCAGCACGCGCAGGATCGAGCCCGTGCTGAAAGGCTTGGGGGACGGGAAGCGGACGGCGCTCAGGATCACGCTGGAGGTCGCGCCCTTGGTAGACGCACCGCTTAGGAAGGCGCCGTAGATCTGCTTGTCGGCCGTCGAGGTGAACTCAGCCAGCGACGCGGCGTTGTCGGTGTTGCCGTTGGCCACGTTGCCGTCGACGAACTCCACGCGGGTGCCCGGGGTGTAGGTAGTGCACTCCGTGAGCAGGCCCGGCAACGTGGCGGCCGTGATGGTGGGCGCCGGCGTGGCGTTGCCTTCGAAAAGGCCGATGTACCACGTGGTGATCGGGGTGACGCCCTTCAGCGCCACGTTCAGCATGTGGTTCAAGCCTTCGATGGGCACCAGGTTCAGCGCGCGCTCCCGGCAGATCAGGCGCCCGCGCGGGTCAATCAGTTCGAGCGAGTATTCGAGGCCGCCATGCGGCAGTTGAGGCTTGTTCATTGGTCGATGTCCTTGCGGATGATTTCGGCGGCCTTCCAGCCACGGGATACGCCGCGCGCGGGCTCGGCGCCGCTGCGCGATGTGACGATGTGCCGGGAGCCGTTCTGCTCGCGGTAGAGGGCCGCGCCGCGCGTGCCGCCGGCCAGCGCCAGCGCGTCTTCCTGCACGTTCTTGGCGCTGCCGGCACCGTCGGCGATGACCAGCCCGCGGTCGGACAGCCAGAACACGGTCTCGCTGGTGGCGTCGTAGCCGCCAGTTCCGCGCACAGCGCCGTAAGGAAGGATCGGCGGCGCGCTGGTGTTGTCCAGGTCGCCAGCGAGCCAGTAGGTCTGGTCGGCCACCACGTACACGCCGCCGACGGCGGGCTGCACGATGGTGATGGGAGCCGGGAATGGGATGTAGCCCTTCGAGGCGTCGAACACGCCGTAGTAGTAGGGCTCGGAGCGAATCAGCAGGTTGCCCACCACCGTGAGCAGCCGGCCGTTGTAGTGCCGCACGAGCTCGCCGGCCGGCATGCTGGCCAGCAGCAGGGTCTGGCAGCGGATGCCTGAGGCGGCGTGCGTCACCAGGTCGACGCTGGTGGCCGTGGTCTCCAGCTCGAGCGTGGGAATCTCGCCGTTGGGGCCAGTCATGTAGGCGCGCACCAGGTCGCCCGGGAGGTTGGCCAGGCGGATGCCGCCATTGGCGGGCACCTCTATCTGCACGGGCGCCGTGGCAGCGGATTCGCCGTCGGTGCCCACGGCCGTGAGCACCACGGTGTAGCGCCCGGCAGCCAGGCTGCCAGCGATCACGGTGAACACCGGCAGGCTGCCCAGCGCCTCGGTGACTACGGGGCCGTCCACGCCGTCGCGGATGCGGCCCATCACCTCGCCGTTGGCGTAGTAGACGGCGCCATCGGGGAACCGCTCGAAGGACGTGGGCCGGCCAGCGGACACGCCTGCGCGCATCACCTCCGCCTGCAGGCCTGGGCCACTGGGCGTGAGTCGCACGAGGTCGGTGCCAATGACGGCATATCCGTCGTCATGGCCATCGCCCCACACCGAATGTGCGATGCCAGCGGCGCGCGGCGTCTGCCCGCGGCGCCGGCGCACGCCGCCCTTGTCGTTCAGGTCGATGTTCACGCCAGCGGGCAGCGCCTGTAGCTTCACGCCGCGCGCGGGCTGGGACTCGAGCTGCGATTGCTCAAGGCGGTTGTTCACACCGGTGAAGGTGCCGATGGCGACGGGACGGGTGGGCATGGACCGGGAGTTTTCCCGGCATGCGCACACGCGTCGAACTCTAGAGGGGGTCAGGCCAGCGGAGGCGAGTTGGCCACGCTGCCGTTGCGCGACCAGTCCTCATTGCGAGCGCCGGTGCGCGTACCGAACTCAGCCTCGAAGCGTGCAAGTGCCTCGCCTGCGATCTTCGGGTCGAGCTGCTCGCTGTCGCGGCGACTGTAGGCCCGATACAGCATCCAGTCGACGAGGCTCTGGTGCCACTCCAGCCGCAGCTCGGGCACATCCTCGTCGTCGACCAACGGTGCCAGTGGCAGCCGGTACACCGCCAGTTGAATGGTGCCGCCAACCGCAGGGCGCGGATAGAGGTGCAGCTTGCCGCTGTCGAGGCCTCGAATCAGGACGCTGGGCACGTTGCGCAGCGTGTCGGTGCGCCAACTGGGCCACGCGCAACCCACCTGCTCGACGGTGCGCAGCATCATTTCCTCACTGCCGATGCTGGCGCTGCGCACTTCGAGGATGCGGGGGTCGATCGTGATCGTGGCGTCCCCTGCCGCATAGCTGATCGTGCACAGCGCAGAGGTCGAGTCCGTGAGCACCAGCGCACGGCGGCAGGCCTCGACCTGGCCTTCGTTCGCAAAGCGCGTCAGGCGCTCGTCGGTGCACAGCGGCGGCACCGCGTTGTCGTCCGACTCGTCGCGGTAGGCAGCAATCAGCTCTTGCAGGTTCATTTCAGGCCTCGGCCAGCACACCGCGCAGCCAGGCTTGGCCGCGGGGATTTTGGTCTTCCAGCACAGTGAACGGGAAGCGCAGCGCGTTGCGACGGCGCAGGCGGTTCATGGCTTCACCGAGGCGGTCGTCGATGGTCTGGTCGTAGTCGGTGCGCTTCGCGCGCGCCAAGCGCTCGACATACTTGCGCTTCACGACCTGCTCCATGCCGCGCATGATGAACTGCGTGACGCCGTTGACGCCGACCTGCACCAGTTGCGGGTCGTTTTCATCCGACGACTCGGAAATCACGATCCTCACACGCTCATTCATGAACGCTTCCAGGTCGGCGCCGTCGAGGGCTACCACCTTGTCGATGATGTCGGTTTCGCGGTGGCGCTCGCCGATGGTCAGATCGGAATCGGCTCCGATGTATTCGCTGGCGGCTTCGGTTTGACGGCCTCGGGACATGCTCTTCTCCTTGGGAAATTCGGATGCCCGCTCCGGCGCTGCCAGGGCGGGCAAGGGGGTTAGACCATTGCGCAGTAGTACAGGGTCTGGGACGCGACGACAGCCGCCAACGTCGCGTTCTGCGACACGCGGAAGCCGCGCGGGTCGGTCTTGACGCCGGCAGCGCCCGACAGAGTGGCCGCGCCAGCAACGTCCAGCTTGAATGCCGAGCCTTCTGCCATTCCCTCGAAGAACTCGACGGTCACGCCGTTGGCGTTGCGCACCTTCACGTAGCGCGGCTTGAAGCCGCAGTTGATGAAGAGATCGTCGCCAACGGTCAGCGCGGTGGCATCGAAAACGACCTTGCCGATGGCGATGCCGGGAGTGCCCGGGTCTTGGGCGGTGGTGCGGGTCTGGCCCGCGGTGTTGTCAGCCATGATTTTTCCTTTCATGCGCGGGGGCGCTTGGCCCCCGCATGAGGTTTACGCGAGCGACGACACGCCCGCTTCGACGACCGCCATCCAGCCCTCGTTGAGCAGCACGCTGCTCATGTAGAACTTGGCGCCGATGTAGCCGCGCTGGCCCAGCGGGTCCGACTTGTCCTTCGTGCCCGGCGGGATGTACGTCGGGTCGAGGGCGTCGCCACCGCGCAGCGCCACCTGGCCCCAGGCGTCCTCGCCTGTCACGATGAACGGGTACACATCGACGTTGGCGCCGCCGGTGCTGTACAGGCCGGTGGCGCCCACTGCCACGCCGGCGTTCTGGTACGAGGCCAGCTCCGGCGAGGTGACGAAGCGGAAGTTCTCCACCGTGCCGATCTCGTAGGGGCTCACCACCTTGCGCACGCCGTACTGCGCCACCGGCACGTAGCCGGGAAGGTCACGGATATCCGATTCAGCATCGGTGTGCACGAACACCAGGTACGACGCTTCGACAGGCGTCGTCCTGATGTTCGACGAGGGCGCCAGGATGCCGGTAATGCGCTCGGCATGGTTGGTCTGCAGGTTGCGGCTCACGCGGCGCAGCATCAGCAGCGTGATCTTGGCGGCCACGGCAGCGCGCGAGGAGCCGCCGGCGTAGAACACGTTGGTGCAGGCCTTCAGCACGCCGTAGCGGATCATCTCGCGCACCAGCGCAATGCGTTCGCCGCAGTGCTTCTTCATCTCGGCCGGCACGTCGTCCTCGTAGGTGTCGGCGGTCTGGTCGGTGAGCTGGTAGAGGCAACCGTACTGGCGGATGCGCGTGGTGACGTCCTGCGGCACCAGGCTGTCGGGCGAAGGCGTCACACCTTCCGTCAGCATGTGCGCCACCGGGTCAGCTTTGGGCCGGTTCTGCGTGTTGAAGTCCACCGCCGTCGCGCCGTAGGGCAAGTAGCGGCGGTACACCACCGTCTGCCCCATGTTCTTCGGCAGCTGGCGCTGCATGCCGGTGATGCCGAGGATTTCGGCGCCGACAGCGTGGGCGAGGATCTCGCCCTTGATCTTGTTGATCCGACCCGCGGGGGAGTCGTATGTAAAGCCGCTCATGTTTTCACTCCTCGGGCTCAGTGGCCCCTGACCGACTTGAAGCCGGCCTCGAATGCGTCGTTATCGCTCAGTGCAGTCTTGGCCTTGCCGGGCGTGCCGGTGGGGGTCAAGGAGTTCTGCAGCCGAGCGCTGCTCTTAGCCTGTTGCGTCTGCTTGGCAGTGCCCCAGGCGTCAAATTTGGAGATGACCGCGCTCAACTCTTTGGCCTTTTCGGTGGAGTTGAAGGTGGTGCGGACATCGTCCGGCTGCGCCGCGAGCCACAGTTGAAAGTCCTGCGACCCAATCTTTTCGCGCCAGCCCTCGTTGAAGTGGTCCATGAGCTCGGCCTGCAGGTCTGGCTGTTGGCTCGGCAGCGGTTGGTGCTGCGGGGCCTCGCCGGACGCTGGGTCCTGGCTCGTGGGCATGCGTGCATTGACGTAGGCGGCCAAGTCCGGGTTAGCGGCTTCGATCTCCTGAATCCGCTCGGGCGTCAGCGCAGGTTGCGCCGGGGCCCTTCGCATTTCCTGGATCACGCTGCCGTACTCGCCCAGCTTGCCGTTGACCTTGCGCAGCGATTGCTCCAGCTCGGGCACGCGGCCAAGCAGCGTGCGCACCTCGGCCTCGGTCAGCCCCGCGATGCGCGGCTGGTCGTCGGCTGCAGGTGCTGCTGCGTTTGTCGTGGTACCGGGCTGCACACCCTCGCCGGCTGGCTTCTCACCACCAGCAGCCTCGGCGGCAGGCCTGGCCTGTGCGGGGGTTGCGGTGGGTTCGTCCTGGCCAGCGACTGAGGCGAAACCGGCATCGAATGCGGCTTCGTCCTGGGCTGCTTGCTCGATCTGTTCGGGGTCCATGTGCACTCTTCTCCTTGTGTTCGCCGGGGGTCAGTGCTGATCGCCAGCGGGTTGCGCCGGGGCCGCCGTTTCGGGCAGCGCCAGCAGTTCTTTCAAGACCGCGATCTGCCCGCGCGTGTGCGCGGTCTCGTCGGGGCCCATGCTCATGCGGTCGTTCTTCAGGCGCAGCTCGGTCAGGCGCTTGGTGGCGTGCTGCTCGACAAAGCGCCAGGTGGGCGAGCGCGGATCAATCTCCAGCTTCATTGCTGGCCACCTTCGATGCCCGCATTCAGGCCGACGGCCGGGCTCACTGGATTGGCCGGCGTGAGCGGATTGGTGTTGTGCTCGGGCGGCAGCGCAGGAACATTCGCCTCTGGGATGGCCGGGTCTTGTGGCGTGGCATCTGCGCCGCCCGCGGCGGCCCACATGGCGTCTGCAACGGGTGCCACCGAAGGGTTCATGGCGATGTTCTGGCCCGCCTGCGTGGCCGAGAACATGCCCTCCACGTTCTTCGTGGCGGTCTTGGCCTCGGACTCTTTGGTCTGGGCAGTGAGCAGCCCGGCGCGTGCCGTTGCCTCGCCTGCTTTGGCCTCGACCAGTGGGTCGGGCGGCTGCTGGCCCTGCTGGGCGCGCTCCTCTGGCGTGAGCATGAAGCGCTTCGGGTCCATGCGCTGGCCCTTGACCAGCTCGGCAAAGTACTTCGCTGGGTCAACCCCATAGGCTGGGTCGCGCACGATGGTCGCCATCTGAATCAGGAACTGCTGCTGAGCGTCGCGCTCGACGAGCGCGGAGGACGCGCGCACGTCGACCTGCATGTCGCCCTTGATCGCATCGTCAGGGCTGTGCTGCATCATCCAGTCGAAGTAGCGCTCGACGTGCGGGCTTGTCACGTAGTCGTCGAAGCGCTTGGCCAGGCGGCGCAGCACGCTCGACGCGTTGTTGTTCTGCAGTTGCATGCCGCCCAGCGTGTTGGGTGCATCGCCGCGGATGCCTTGCAGCATGGCGGGCATGCCGGTGGTGTCCTCGGCCATCTTCAGCGCGAACTCCACCACGTTCATCAGCTCAGCCTGCACGGACGGAACCACGAAGGCATTGAACGCGGCGCGCACGTCGGCGACGTCGCCTCCTTCGAGCCGCCACATCTTGCCGGGGCGCAAGGTGAAGTCCTTCGTGCCGTCGGCGGGCGTCACACCGTTGCCGATGATGACCTGAGGAGCCGAAGACAGCGCCGAGTTGTCCATGAGGGCGCGCACCGCGCCGTTGAGCATGCGCTGGACCGTGCGGATCTGGCGCGACACGCCCATGCCCCAAGGCATGCCGGGCCGCGCCTGCCAGGCCAGCACGTCGTAGGGAAAGTCGCCGGAGTCCAGCGCGGACAGCGTGACCTTCACCAACCGGTCGTTCACCAGCACGGCCATGGCGGGAATCTTGTCGCCCTCGATGCTCTCGATGTCTTCGACGCCCACGGCGCGCAGCTGCTCGCTATCGCAGTAGCCGTAGAAGATCCACATTTCCCACTGCTCGTCTTGGCGCATCGCGGTGCCGTCTGTGGCCTCCCGCGCGCCGGTCAGCGACGGGCCTTCCTTCAGCGCCGCGCTGATCTGCTCGGTGTCGTAGCCCGGCATGCTGACCATTTCCAGCAGCTGCCGGCGGCTCAGGTATTCCCGCTCCCAGGTGAAGCCGCCTTGGTGAATGTCGTCGCCGCAGGCTGGGTCGGGGAAGAAGTTCCACGGGTCCACGCGCTTGGAGGCTGGCTTGATCTCGCTGATGACGATCTGCGACACGGTGCCCATGGGGTCGCGCTGCACGATCTTGCCCGACTGCTTGACGGGATACGGGCCCTTGAGCACGCCTGAGCCCAGGCGCGCCGAGTCCTCGATGAGCTTGCGCACCTCGCCGTGCCAGTTCGACTCGACCAGGCAATCGTCGATCTGCTGCTGCATGCCCTCGGCTGCCTTGTCGGCCTGCTCCTTGGTGCGCGCCAGTGCATCTGCTGCTTGTTCAGGGCCGCCCAGCATCTGCACGGCTTGGGGCGACAGTTGCGGCACCGGCGTGGGCTTGAGCTCCCATGCACGGTCGTCCGTCGGCAGCAGCATGTCGGCCACGCGCGCCGCGGCGGAATCGACGTAGGGCCGCGTGATGTTCAGGAAGATCACCGAGCGTGTGGGCGCCTTCGAGTCGGCGTCGCGCCGCTCCACCCAGCCCTTGAGGTTGCCCATGCGGTACGTCGACTGGTAGCGCCTGTTGGCGTCGTCGATGCCCTGGTAGTGCTCCTCGTCCTCCTGCCAGTCGTTCTCGATGCCCGAGGACTGGCGCCCGCTGACGGCCTCGCGGCGCTTGCCCAGCAACGTGGCCAGCAGCGACGCCCGTAGCGCGTCATCGGGCTTGTCTTCGGTGTTGTCCATGTCAGTACCCGACTTCTGCATCAAGAGGCTCCCAGCCGCGGCGGCTCGTCGACGGGTCGACCGGCCGCACGATGGCCTTGCGTTTCATCATCAGTGCGTAGCGCGTGGCGCTCAGCAGGTCGTCCATCACCTTGACGACCTTGCCGTCCTTGCGGTGATAGAGGCGGAATTCCTGGAACCAGTCGTCCAGGTTGGAGAAAACCTTGAACCGGCCGGTCTGCATGCGCTCGAGCAAGTCCATCAGCCCGGCCTCCACGCCGTTGCTGCCGTCGTCGAAGGTGGCGCGGTCGCGCAGCATCTTCAGGCCGACAGCGGCGTACTGCTTAGCGAGCTGCTCGCCGCTGCCCTTGTCGTGCTGCAGGCCGTCGTGCGGCCAAGAGGTGGGCACCCATGGTCCCCAAGGCTTGATCGTGGCGGCGTGCATGACCGGCGTGGCCTCGCGCATGCGGTGCGCGCGGATCACATAGAGGCAGTCGACATCACGGTCCCATGCGATCTGCACGGCGGCCGTCGGGTGGTCCCAACCGAAGTCGATGCCGTTGATGCGCGGCCAGTGCGCCGGCACCTGGAAAGGTGCCACCTTGATGGCCTCCTCCTCGATTGGGAAGATGCGGCCAGAGCCAAGCGTGGGGATGCCCTTGGCGCGCGCCTCGCGCTCGTGCGCCGGGTAGCTGGCGACGATCTTGGCGCGCTCCTCGGGCGTGTAGTGCTCGGCGTCCTCGATCGTCATGTTGGTGACGTGGCGCGCCGTGGCGCCGGCATCTTTGGCCGGCAGCAGGAACATCGTCACCACCGCCGACATGCCCAGCAGCGGCGTGAAAGTCATCTGCGAGAACTGGCCGCGCTGCCCGTTGTTCGTGCGCGTGAGGCCTTCGCTGTAGATGTCGAGCGGCGGTTCTTCGTCGTACCAGACGCCGTCGACGGTCGGGCCCTGCCACTTCTCACGGCCCTTCTCGTAGGCCTTGAAGGACAGCACCGACTCGCCGGCCTGCACGTCGCCGCCACCACCGTGGCGCACCACCACGCTGTCCAGCAGGTTGGCAACACCCATGGCGCGGTTGTAGTCCTTGAGGGCATCGGCGGGGATCATCCCGGTGCCCCACGCCTCGGCAACAGCAGGCGGCCCCACCAGGATGCGCTGCGGGTTGTCGCGCGTGGATTCGCCGGTGACCGAGCCCGCCCACAGCGTCACAGCCTTCTCGAAGACGGCGCCCTGCCACCAGTCCGGGTAGCGCCCGGTGAGGTGCATTGCCCACTCGGCCCCGCCGGCCACCGTCTTGCCCAGCTGGTTGCCCGCCATGAACAGGCGCTCGGAGAACGTCGCGCCCGCGGCATGGAAGTCGCGCTGCTTCTTGTACGCGTTGTACTGCTCCAGGCGACGGCGTGCCAGCTCGCCCTCGATCTGCGCCAGCATGGCGCCGCGCAGGTCGTCACGCACCGGTCAGGTCCTTTCGCAGCTTCATCAGCTCGCTCGTGGCCAGCGAAGCCAGGTTCTCGTCGCGTGCCGGCTCGACCTTGATGCCGTAGGCCTCGCGCTGCAGCCCAATGAGCGTGCCTGCGGCGTCCACCAGCGTCTTCATGGTCTTGGTGCGCACGGTCAGGGCCACGCGCTCCTTCTCGGCCTTCTGGTTCTCGGTCTCGAGTTCCTTGGTCAGGCCGTCGCACAGCGAGCTCAGCCGGTCGAGGTAGGCACGGTGGCGCAGGCGAACCGTCGCAACGTCGGAAGCGGCAGCTTCGACCACCTGGCGCTCGGTTGCGTGCACGTGCTTCTGCCTGGTCACCTCCTTGGCGACCAGCGCTTCTGCCCGAGCTTGAATGCGCGGATTCAGGTTGCGTTCCCACGTGTCGCGCTTGGCGCGCTTCGAGATTGCCGCGTGGGTGATGCCGTTCTCTTCGGCAATGGCGCGCAGAGCTTTGACGCCAGCGCGGTAGTCGCGCTCGATCAATGCCCAGTCGGGCGCTGTCGGTTTGGTGGCGTTGGTATCCATGGCCCAGATGGTTACCGGGCGCTCTGGATACTGGAAACCCTACCGGGGGTGCTAGATCAACAACTGCTTGGGAATGCCCATGAGCACGCGGACCTGCTCTTCCAGCTCAGCGATGCGGGCCTTGGCCGCGGTGTCGCGCTCCAGAGATTCGGTGTTCCGGCGACGCAGGTCGGCCACCTGGTCGGCGAGGTCGCGACCGGCGGCCAGGGCCTGGAACTGTTCGGCCGCACCCTTCACTGACATGGCCAGCATGCGCTCTTCTTCAGCGGTGAGAGTCAGCATGCCTTCGCCCACTTCGATCTTGACCCATCCTCCACTCAGCCGAGAGACATGGACCGGCCGGGCTTCTGGCATGACATCGACAGGCTCGAAGACCCCGGGCAACAGGCGGCGGACCGAGCCTGCCTCTATGAGCTTCTTCGTGTGCTCGTCCACCTTGCCCACGGGCACTTCGAGGATGTCGGCCACCGCTTGCCGGGTTGCGATTCGGCCGGACGCATGGATCTCGGCGATGAGCTGCAACACGCGGGCAGAGGTCAGCATCGTCCGCTTTTCTGCGGGCTCGGTGCGGGTGAGGACAAGGTGGTTCACTGCCGCTCAGACCTCGATGGTGTCGCGCAGCGTGGCGAGCTGGGTCTGGGCCGCGTTCACGCGGGCGGTGAGTGCGCGGATCATCTCGCCCATCGGGCAGATCTGGGCAAAGGGTTCGCCCTTGCTGGCGGCGCTGGGCGGGATGCGGCCCATGTTCTTCACCGGGTCCAACTGCTCATCGAGACCTGCCACGTAGCGTCGAGGCGGTTCAACGCCATCGACAACTCGTTCAGCTCGGCGGCCACGGGAGGTGTATCGCGCAGGGGTTGCGGTTGCGACGAGGCGCGCACAGCGCTCTGTGCGATGGAATCGGATGCTTGCTTGAGGTACATGCTGTTCTCCAGTTGTGCGGCCCGGAAAGCGGGGCCGCTGCGCTTCAGAAAAGGGATTCGGTCGGCCGCGGTTGCACAGGGGAGAACTTCCCCACCCTGCACACGTTCTGCGCCGTGGTGCCGATGGCTGCGCGCACCTGCTCGGGCCGCGCAGCGCACTGCCCGTAGCCGTGCTGGGCCAGGCTGCCGGCGAGGGTCCAGTGGGTGCAGGTGCCGCAGGTCATTTCGGCACGCAGCTGGCGCCATGGCTCTGGGCCCAGCGCACGAAGTGGAAGTGAATGGCACGCCCGATGGCGTCAGCCGCGGCGGTCAACTGTTCCTCGGTCAGGTTGCCGGCCTGGTGCCGCAGGAAATGGTTCTTGCCAGCGCTGATCGCCTCCGCGTGCATGAGCTGCGCCACCTCGGCGAACCGGTCTTCTTCGATGAGGATCACGCGCATGTCACAGCCCCCAGCAGATCGCCCTGCACCACCGGCACCGCCAGCTGCTCGATGCGCAGCACCACGCGCGCGCCGTGCTCGTCGGGCTCCATGCGCTCCGACGAGAGCCGGCGCACCCACTTGTCGTCCTCGATGGCGATGCCCTTCAGCGCGTCGAGCAGCACCTTGTTGGCGTTGTCGATGTCGATGCACTGCACGCCGTCGTCCCAAGCTGCACCGAGCTTGCGCATGCGGGTCTTGAAGTCCTGCGGGCGGTTCGGGTAGAGCTGCACCGAGATGGCGACGCGACCGGTCAGCGGCGTGCGGATGCCGGCGGCCTTGCACAGCCAGCCGACCTGTTCCTTGAAGTTCTCGGCCTCCTTCGACACGTAGGTGCTGACGAAGGTGCCGCGCACGGCGGTGCGCCAGTAGCGGTTCGCCGAGATGGGGTACGGGAGGGTGAGCGTGATCATGCCGAGACTCCTTCGCCGCGTACCTGGGCGCGCACCGTCTCGCGCGCGGGATGGGCAGCGCCGAGCGCGAACACGCTGTTGGGCACCTTGGCGCGAGCCCAAGCCAAGTCGGTGTCGATGCGGGCGCGGGCCGCGGCGCGCTCGGCCAGCTCGTCGGTGTCCTGCTCGTCGTCGAGGTCGATGGCGGCGCGGGCCAGCAGCTGAGCGGCGATGACCTGGGCGCGGCCGGATGGCGTGATGCGGTAGGTGGCCGAGATGCCGTAGCCCTTCGGCGTGACCTGCACGGCCAGCTGCTGCGTCACGAGCCTGCAGACGATGTTGCGGCTGTACTTCGGGCTGACGTCGAGCGTGCGCTGGACCGTTTTGCAGGTCATCAGGCCGCCGTCGGCCATGAGCGCCAGCACCTGCATGCCGTGGGTCAGGCGCCCGGGTGACTTCCGGTTTTCGCCTCGGAATTGAGGGGTTGTCATGAAGTGATTTCCTCGGTGAAGGTGGGTTCGCGCAGCGCATCGCGGGCCATGGCGAGGCCGGTCACGGTCGTGTGGTGCTGCCCGGTTTCGTGGCGGTCGACCAGGGTCCGCGCCCATTCCCGGCCAGGCTTGGCGAAGAGCATTCCGGCCTTGATGTCGGCCGACAGCGCACGCAACGCATCGCGCTCGGCTGGCGTCGGGCCGCGCACGTCGTCGCTGTAGGTGATCGACTGCACAGCGGCCGGCATCGAGTGGCACAGCCGCTTGAATTCCATGACCGTGGGCGGCTTCTCGGGCAGGTGGTCGATGCCGTAGCGCACGGCGTGCAGGTTGCTCGCGAAGGTGTTGAGCTCGATGGCCCAATCGGTCTTTACGGCGTGCAGGTCGAGGTCGCGCCAGCGGTCGAGGAACGGCGTGCCGTAGCGCAGCGTCAGGGCCGAAAACAGCCGGTCGACCACGTCGTCAGCGAGTGGTTGGGGGGAGCGCATCGAACACCTCCGAGGTGGGTTTGGGGTCGCGCCGGGCTGCGGCGTAGGGGGCGGCTTGCTGCACGCGCTCGCGCTGTTCGCGGCGCCATTCGGGTTCGGTTGCGGGTGGGCGGCCCGGTGCGGCGGCCGGCAGCGGTGCGACAGTGGCATCGCGGCGGCGGTTCTCGGCGGTTGTGAGCGCGTAGCCGAAGCCCGCCTGCTTGCGCACCGCCGCCTCGGCTGCGGCGATGAACTCGTCGAGCGTGATGCCGGCCTCGATGAGCTTCACGAGCTTCGGGCTCGACGGGTTGGCGTCGGCCACGCCGGCGGATCGGATGGCCTTGCACACCTCGCCCGCGGAAAGGACGGGATTGGCGCGCGCTATGTCTCCTGTCTCTTTACTGTCCCCTGTCCCCTGTCTACTGTCTCCTGTCAAAGACATCTCAGGGTCGTCTACATCTCGTCTACCGGTAGACGCTTGAGCGTCTACAAAACCGTCTACATGCGTCACACAAAGAGACGTCAGCTTTTCGAGCGAGGCACCAGCAGGAGGGGTGATACCGGCAGCGCGAAGAAGCCCAGAGAGCTGCTTGACCTTGTCGCGCCAACGCTGCTGCCGTGTCTCTTTCGTCTCGCGCACCTCACGGAAATCCTCACGCCGACCCCAAGCCTCCAGCACGTACTCAGCGATGAGCGGATGGTAGTAGCGGTCGTCGGAGCACAGCACCCAGCCGCGCATGGCCATCTCGCGCACCTTCTTCCAGGACTTTGCGGACGACAGGTGCGCCAGCACGCGCTCGTCTTTCGGCAGGCTGCCGGCGGGCGCCTGGTTCCAGCTCTTGGCCCACAACGCCACAGCCGCCTTGAACTCGTCGCCAGTGCTGATGCCGAAGAGGTCCGAGTCGAGCAGGCGCTGGCAGTGCAGCGGCATGAAGGGCATGCCGCGCAGGTCGCAGTCGGGCGGCACCATCGGCTCCGTCATTCGCTATCCTCAAAAATCAGCTTCCCCGGTGTCGTCATCGACATGGCGCGCTCGTACAGCACCTCGAAGGCTGCGAAGGTCTTGGGGTCGACGCACTGGTAGTCGGAGGGAACGACCTTCATTCCGAGGAAGGCTAGGTACTGCAGCACCTCCTCCAGCCGCTCGGTCTTGATGCGACTGACCGTGGCGTCAGACAGGCCCATCGCGACAGCGACAGCACCGGCCTTTCCAGGCTCTTGCAGCGCGCGCAAAACGAGCTGCATCCCTTTTCTGGCTCTTTCAGGCGGGGTTGGAGACGATGCGGACACGATGAACTTCCTTGAATTTGAAATGACTACGTCAAGCGCGGACAGCGATGCAGATGAAGACGAATGGGTGCATGTGCATGACGCCGCCCTACTCGCTCTGCAGCGCGTGCGCGCCGCCCATGAGCAGGAAGAAACCGATCACGCCCGCGGCTGCCGCGACAACGAGCAAGCCCGGGCGGTCGAAGAACGAGCCGTACAGGCCGACGCCAGCAGCCAGCACGCACAGCGCATGGCCTGTGATGTGGGGGTAGCGCAGCACTTAGGCCGCCTTGGCTTCGGGCTCGGGGGTGCGTTCGGCGACCGAGGCGAGTTCTGGCCAGATATCGGCCCAGTCTTCGGGTCGCAGCTGCTTGCGCCCTACTTCTCCGAAGGTCAACCGCTCGATGGAAACGCAGTACACGGCATCGATCAGTGTTGCGCGCGTCTTCCAGTTGCTGACGACGCTTTGGCCGACGCTCAAGGCAATCGCGAGTTTGGTGATGCCACCGCAGATCTCGGCAGCCCGCAGGAGCGCCAGAACATGCGATGGAAGCGGAGTGGCTTGTGATTGGTCCATTACTCAATTATCACCGCAGTGATAATGAAGTCAACACCTCAGTGATTCACGCAAGTGATGCAATCGAAGGGATGGAAGAGATACCGGAGCGCCTGAAGCGCTTGCGCAAGGCTGCAGGCCTTACGCAGGCTGCACTCGCGCGGGCGGCTGGTGTTGTTCAGAGCACGATCGGGAACATCGAAGGCGGTCACCGCGGTTACGGCGAAAGCCTGGTGGACATCGCCAAGGTGCTCCGTGTGCCGCCGGAATATCTGCGATGTGAGACCGACGACTATGCGGTCGTGTTGATGACCGAGCCGCCAATGACGATGAGCGCACTTGGTGCGCCGGTGTCGGTAAGCATTTCGACGCTCGCTTTACTCGGCGCTGCCATCGAAAAATCGGCGACGGAAGACCGCAGTGGGATCGTCAAGCTGATGACAGCGTTCATCGAGAACCCAAGTGCCAATGCGGATTTACTCCCGCTCATTGAGAAGCGCCTGTCGGGGGAACTGCACGCACCGCAAAAAGTGGCATCCGGCGGATCGAAATAAAGCAGTCGGCTCGACTTTATAACTTCGATACACAATTAGAAACGAAGGTACGCGCCGCCGGTTCCCCGAGCTCCGGTATTTCTCGGGTTTATTACCTCGGCGCGCATAGGGAGAGAAGAACATGAAGCTCTTTTTTGCAGCGCTCGCCGCCATCGCTTTCGTGGGCAGCGCGCACGCTCAGGTTCACCGGTGTACTGACGCCGCCGGCAAGACCTCTTTCAGCGACGTGCCGTGCCCGACCACGGCCAAGAGCGCACTGCAGGTACTGGGGCGCAGCGCCACAGACACACCCACCGACCCTTACGCCGCGCAGCGCAACTTGGAGAGCATCGAGAACGCCTCGCGCATCCTGCGAGAGCCCACCAGCGACGCCGTGGGCAACGCTGGCGCCGGCATCATCCCAAGTGACCCAAACCAACGCATCCGCGAGCAAGACGAGCGCAACATGCAGCGGCGAACGGCGCAACTCAACGAAGAGCAGGGCCGCCGTGAGGAACGAGCAGCTAGGGCCGAGGAAGCCCGCCAACGTATGGTCGCCAACGGGCCAAGGAACATTTCGGCTTGCGACCGCACTGGGTGCTGGGACACCTCAGGCGCCCGCTACAACCGAACAGGGACTGACGGACGAACACTGTGGCGCGCGGACGGCAAATTCTGCCGCGCCGACCGCAACACCATCAGCTGCAACTGACCATCGAGAAAAATGCCAAACCAAGCCTGCCCTCTCTGCGATCAACCTGCCAGGTTCAGCGCCGTGTCTGATCCCGACGGGAAGATGTTTGAATGCTCGTCGTGCCGGAGCTTTTTCATCGATGAGAGCAGCGAGGACTACCTGCAGGAGATGGCTGCGAGTACCCGCACCGAACGACAGAGCCAACTCCAGGGCATGGCGCAACGCACGCCAATGGGTTCTGTACTGGTCGTCCGGGCGCCGCGCCCGGATGAACGAACTGGTGAGCGTCCGGGTGTCGCCACCAAACGCATGGTTGCCGAGTTCGTAACGCGCGGGGCTACTGCGGGTCCGACATGACCTCGAAAAATTCCAGCCGTGCCCCGTGATTGACGACCACCTGCGTGCCAGCCTTGAAGCCAGAAAAGCGCCCATCGGCCCATAGCTTGAAGTGCTCACCGTCCGGGCCGCTGATGTCGAAAAGCGGGGCGTCTTCTACGACCTTTACCCCGCTCCGCATGACCCCCATCGGCGTGCCGGTCGCCACCCGTATTTCGGACCACCTCTCTGCGCCCACCATCTGCTCGCTTTCCATCTCGCTCCTTTCAGCCCGCCACGCGAGCATTGAGACCTGAGCGTATGCGCGCTCGCCCGAGCGCCTAAACCCTGCTGGGGGCACCAGCACCAGCCCGCCGCGAGCGGGTTTTTTTTCGCCTCAAACATCACAGTTGAAAAGTTTTAATCACTTCAGTGTTGACAACATAAATCACTAGAGTGATACTTTGTCCATCCCAACACGGAGATGGACATGGAAGCAACCTCGCAAGAAGCCCCCGCGACCCAGGTCAGCGGGCTCACGAAGATCACGAAGGAATGGCTGAAGCCGCACAGCCCGTGCAGCGACGGCTACCGCTGGTTCCTTGAGAAGTTTCCGCAGGGTGCGGACTTCGGCGAGGTCTATGCGCTGCTGCGCGCGAACAAGCGCTACGCCGATGCCGACTGGCTGGCGTCGGCGGCGTTCAAGTCGCTGGACACTTCGGGCGTGGTCACGCACACGGTGTCCATGGCCGGGGCGGACACCGCGAAGATTGAAGCGCAGGTGGAGGCGGACGGCGCGAACCCCGAGGCAACTGCCACGACGGGCTACAGGGCCAACGCTGCCACGACGGGCTACAGGGCCAACGCTGCCACGACGGGCGAAGGGGCCAACGCTGCCACGACGGGCGGAGGGGCCAACGCTGCCACGACGGGCGAAGGGGCCAACGCTGCCACGACGGGCGAAGGGGCCAACGCTGCCACGACGGGCGGAGGGGCCAACGCTGCCACGACGGGCGAAGGGGCCAACGCTGCCACGACGGGCTACAGGGCCAACGCTGCCACGACGGGCGGAGGGGCCAACGCTGCCACGACGGGCGAAGGGGCCAACGCTGCCACGACGGGCAACTGGGCCAACGCTGCCACGACGGGCTACAGGGCCAACGCTGCCACGACGGGCAACTGGGCCAACGCTGCCACGACGGGCTACAGGGCCAACGCTGCCACGACGGGCGAAGGGGCCAACGCTGCCACGACGGGCGAGCATGCCGTGGCAGCCGCGCTCGGCATCGACAGCAAGGCCAAGGCCAGCGCCGGCGGCGCCATCACCGTGGTCTGCCGCGACGGCTACGGCAAGCTGCTCGCAATCCGTTCGTCGATGGTGGGGCAGAACGGCATCAAGCCCGACACCTGGTACTCGCTGAGCGCCGCGGGCGAGTTCGTCGAGGTCGAGGCCTGAGATGAACGGCCCGAACTTCCCCCACATCGTGCACAAGCCGATGCCCGCGCGGGAACTGCAGCTCGAGCTAGAGCCGTTGCCCCAGAACTACCGTGGCTTCGTTCGTCGGCTGTCTCCGGTGACGCAGGAAGAGCTGGCTGCGATGGACTTGCGCGAGAACTTTGCGGTGAGTGAGCAGCAGCGGCGCGAAGGCGGCGCATCGTGAGCCGCGCCCTCTTCCACACCCCGCTGACCGCGCCGCGCCAGTTCGTCGGGACGGTCGACGCGACGCACGAGCGCTGCACGCCCTGCCCCCGCACGCTCGAGCAGGCCTTCGGCATCGCTGCCGGCGGCGTCATCGTGCCCATGGCCGACCCGGCGCTCTCGCACCGCGCTGCCGACTGGTCGCTCTACATCGTCACCGTGGTGGCGCTGGTCGTGATCGGGCTGACGTCGTGAGCCAAGACACCGGCTACCACGCCCCCGTCGTCCTGGCCGACGCCCGCGAGAAGCGCGCGCGCCGCCAGCGGCCCTACCCCGCGTGCGTCGAGCTCAAGGACCTGCAGGGGTTCGAAGGCGCCGGCCAACACGAATCCGCGCAGCGCGACGTGCGCTCGCTCTTCGGCGCCATGGCTGCGGTCGTGGTCGTCCTCCTGGTGCTGGTCGTGCTGACCGTGCGCCACCTCCTGAAAGGCTGACATGCCCCGCACCATCATCCTCACGCTCGCGCCCTCATCGCGCGACAGCTCGCTGGATTCGGAGCTGTGGAGCGTCACCGAAGACGGCCGCATCTGCGACAGCCTGTGCTGGGACGAAATGCTAGGCGTCGTTGCTCGCATCACGCTGCACGAATACGACAGCAAGCGCGGCCCGATGCTGACCGTCCAGGATCACAAGGACGCAGCCGAGGCCAAGGCCTTGCGCAACGCCACGCCGTCGCGCATCGAAGACGCGCTGCGCCAGGTCGTGCACGCCTTCCACGGCAACGAGACCGCCGGCCCGCTGCCGGCCGCCATCGAAGAAGCCGCCGCGGCCATCGCCGCAGTCGAGGCCAAGCGCCAAGACGAAGAAGTCCCCTTTTGACCACCACCCCGAGAGAACCCATGGCCTCCTCTGAACTGACCACCCACACCCCCCAATTCGACCTGAGCCCGCAAACCTTCGAGCAGGCGCTGACGTTCGCCAACTACATGGCCGACAGCGACATGGTGCCGAAGGACTTCAAGGGCAAGCCCGGCAACTGCCTGATCGCCATGCAGTGGGGCTTCGAAGTGGGCCTGAAGCCGCTGCAGGCGCTGCAGGGCATCGCGGTCATCAATGGCCGCCCGTCGATCTGGGGCGACGCGCTGCTGTCGCTGGTGCTGTCCTCGCCCGTGTGCAAGGACGTGGTCGAGCGCTACGAAGGCACCGGCGACGACTTCCGCGCGGTGTGCATCGCGCAGCGCCACGGCCGCACCGACAAGGTAGCCGAGTTCTCGCTGAAGGACGCCAAGGCCGCCGGGCTGCTCGGCAAACAAGGCCCGTGGACGCAGTACCGCGACCGCATGCTCAAGCAGCGCGCCCGCGCCTTCGCGCTGCGTGACCAGTTCGCCGACGTCATCAAGGGCTTGGCCGTGGCCGAAGAAGCCGGCGACATCCCGGCCGCGCGTTACATGGGCGATGTCGAGGTGGTGCAGCCCGAGACCTACCCGTCCGACCAGTTCGACAAGAACCTGCCGGCGTGGCGCGAAGTGATGGCCAAGGGCCGCAAGACGGCCGACCAGATCATCGCGATGGCGCAGACCAAGTTTCCGCTGACCGACGCCCAGCAGCAGCAGATCCGCGCCGCGGCGCCGCGCGTGGTATCGCCTGCCGCTGATGCAGCACCGGCCACCGACGTGCAGCCCAAAACCGATGCCGATGGCGTCATTCACATGACCTTCGCCCAGGTCGCCGACCGCATCGCCAAAGCCTGCGACGTCGACGCGCTCGCCATCGCGGGCGACCTCATCAGCAGCGTGCAGGACCCCGAGCAGCGCAAAGAGCTGAACACGGCGTGGGAAGCCCGCAGCGACGAACTCAACAACACCGACTGAAAGGACCATCACCATGGACACGCTCAACCTGATCCAGGGCTCGCCCGAGTGGCACGCCCACCGCGCCAGCCACTTCAACGCCAGCGACGCGCCGGCAATGCTGGGCTGCTCGCCCTACCAGACGCGCACGCAGCTGCTGCACAAGCTGGCCACCGGCCAGGAACCCGAGGTCGATGCCGCCCAGCAGAAGCGCTTCGACTATGGCCACGCCTTCGAAGCGATGGCGCGCCCGCTGGCCGAGGAGTTCATCGGCGAAGAGCTGTTCCCGGTGGTGGGCGCCGCGGGGCGGCTGTCGGCTTCGTTCGACGGCCTGACCATGGACGAGTCGATCGGCTTTGAGCACAAGACGCTGAACAAGGACCTGCGGGCCGTCATGGCCGGCGGCTGCGACGGCTCGGCACTGCCGCCCGCCTACCGCGCGCAGATGGAACAGCAGCTCATGATTTCGGGCGCTGAGAAGATCCTGTTCATGGCATCGAGCTGGCGAGGCAACGAGCTGATCGACGAGATGCACTGCTGGTACACATCCGACCCGGTCATGCGCGATGCGCTCGTGAAGGGCTGGGCGCTGTTTGCCGAGGAGCTGCAGACCTACACGCCGGCGCAGGTCGAAGCGAAGCCCGTGGGCCGCACGCCCGAGACGCTGCCGGCACTGCACATCGAGGTTACCGGCATGGTCACCGCCAGCAACCTGGCCGAGTTCCGTGTGCACGCGCTGGAAGTGTTCGGCGCCATCAACACCGAGCTGGTGACGGATCAGCAGTTCTCGGACGCCGAGAAGACTGTGAAGTGGTGCGGCGACGTCGAGGAGCGGCTGGCCGCCGCCAAGCAGCACGCACTGAGCCAGACGCAAAGCATCGACGCGCTGTTCCGCACCATCGAGGACATCAGCGCCGAGGCGCGCCGCGTGCGGCTCGACCTCAACAGGAAGATCACGGTGGAGAAGGAAAACCGCCGCAACGAGATCCAGCAGAACGGCGTGAAGGCGCTGGCCGCGCACGTGGCCGCGCTCAACGAGCGGCTGGGCCGCCAGTACATGCCGGCGAGCGCCGCACAGGCGGACTTCGCGGGCGCCATGAAGGGCAAGAAGTCGATGACCAGCCTGCGCGAGGCTGTGGCCACCACGCTGGCCAACGCCAAGATCAGTGCGAGCGACATCGCCGACGGCATTCAGATCAACATGAACACGCTGCGCGAACTGGCCAGCGAGCATGTGTTCCTGTTCCCCGACGTGGCGCAGCTGGTGCTGAAGGCCAGCGACGACCTGGCCGCGCAGGTGAAGGCGCGCATCGGCGAGCACCAGGCGAAAGAAGCCGCCAAGGCGGCAGCATTGCGCGAGCAGATCGCCGTCGAGGAGCGCTTGAAGGCCGAGGCCACGGTACGCGCCGAGCAGGAAGAGAAGCGCAAGGCCGACGCCGCAGAAGATGCAAGGGTGCGCGCCCAAGTCATCGAAGCAGACAACGCCGCGCAGTCCAGCATCACCGAAGCACGCGAAGCCGAATCGGTGCCGACGCCGCTGCTCGACGAACTCAGCAAGAGCGCCACCGCGCAGCGCGCTGACGTGGTGTCGTCGATCGATGCCCGGCGCGCAATCGTGGCCGCACAGCAAGCGGCCGCAGCGCCGCTGGCCGCGCCCACCCTGCGCCTGGGCGTGCTCAACGAGCGACTGGCCCCGATCCAGATCACCGCCGGTGGCCTTGCCACGCTGGGCTTCACGCAGGCCGCGCGCGCCGGCAGCACGGTGCTCTATCACGAGGCCGACTTCCCGCACATCTGCGCTGCGCTGGTCGACCACGTGCAGCGCATCCAGGCCAAGCAGGCCGCCTGACATGGCCAAGCTCAAGGCGCCTCTGTACGTGTTGCTGCACGGCATCCAGGTCATCGGCGAGTACGCGCCCAGCGGGCAGAACCGCTACTGGCGCGTGCGCATCAGGCCGCATGCCTTCTTTCCCCGCGTGACACCTCGCCACGGCGGCCTGTACGTGCGCCGCAGCCGAGTGCTGTTGGCCGCGAAGCTCGGCCGCGCGCTGACCGCGGCCGAGCATGCACATCACGTCGACGAGGACGTCAACAACGAGCACCCGGACAACCTCGTGCCCTTGTCGGCCGCCGAGCACAACCGCCACCACAAGACGGGCTTCCGTCACACCGAGCAAGCCAAGGCGCGCATCACTGCGAGCCTGAGGCGAGCGCACGCCGAGGGGCGCATGCCGGCCCACGTCATCACCACCCGCAACCACCTTGGACAGATCCAATGAAACTCGCCCTTTTCTATGATTCGGAGACAACCGGCCTGCCGCTCTTCAAGGAGCCCAGCGAACACCCCGACCAGCCGCACATCGTGCAGCTCGGCGCCATCCTGGTCGATCTCGAAACGCGCCGCGTCCTGAGCACCCTCGACGTGATCGTGAAGCCGGAAGGCTGGGAGATTCCGGCGGAAGTCACTGCCATCCACGGCATCAGCACCGACCTGGCCACGGCTGTCGGCGTGCCCGAAGCGGAAGCCGTCGGCATGCTGGTGGCCATGTGGCAGCGCGCCCAGTGCCGCATCGGCCACAACGAGACCTTTGACGCCCGCATCGTGCGCATTGCGCTGATGCGCCACTTCCCCGGCGCGCTGGCCGACGAGTGGAAGGAAGGCGCCGCCCAGTGCACGCAGAAGATCGCCACGCCGATCCTGAAGCTGCCACCCACCGAGAAGATGGTGGCGGCCCGCATGCGCGGCCCGAAGTCGGCCAACCTGGGCGAGGCCTACGCGCACTTCATGGGCAAGCCGCTCGAAGGCGCGCACAGCGCCATCGTTGACGTGCGCGCGTGCATGGACGTCTTCTTCGCCGCCACCCAGCCCGAGGCCGTCGCGGCCTGACCCCTTTCCAGGGCGCGCCCGGCTGGGCTTCCGTCTCCTCCCTCCTCCTTCATTCCCGGCCGGCCCGCGCAAGCGGCGCCCTTTTTCTTTTCTCCACCACCGAAAGGCCACCATGGGACCGCAACAACACCTGAGCGTCGTCGTCTGCGAAGACGCCGACGACGCCATCGCCCAGGGCTTCGACTACGCCTCACAGGGCGACAAGTTCAAGCCCATCGAGATCGAGAAAGCCGTCGTCATCCAGCACGGCACGCAGGCCGGCAAGCCCACTGTCGACCTCGTGCTGTTCGACCAGACCGGCCAGCGCTTCGTCGTCATGTTGACCGGCGCGCTCCTCAAATCCATCCCCTGCTGATCAACCCCCAACCACTGGAGCCCTGCCCCATGTTCTCTCTCCCCGAATTCACGAAGGTCAAGGTGCTGGACGTCACTGTGCTTTCCCAGAAGAACCGGCCCGCCGGCGCCAACCCGGGCGTGCGCCTGAACGTGCAGGCCGACCTGCCGAACTACGTGCTTTCCGAGTTCGACCCGGCGCTGCGCAACACCCTGTTCCAGAAGAGCGCCGCGGCTGAGACCGCCAAGGACAAGCGCCAGACCCTGCCGGGCGTCGAGCCCATCAGCGACCTGCCGAACCTCACTTCGCTCGCGCGCCACATCAAGAAGGTGGCGTGGTCGGACAAGCTGAGCGGCTATGACGTCGAGATCGACCACGGCATCGGCGGCAAGTCGAACCTGAAGATGGGCGACGCCACGCTCGAGAACTTCCGCTTTGCAGCGAAGGAAGGCGGCACCGTCGCGGCCTGGTGGTCCATCGAGGTGGTCGACGTGCCCAAGTTGGTCATGGGCGAGCTGACCATGCTCAAGAGCCGCGAAGTGCCCATGAAGCTGCTGGAGCCCGAGGTGAAGCAGCAGGACCTCGACGACGGCGCGCCCGCGGCCGCACCAGCAGCGCCGGCGAAGGGCGCCAAGAAGGGTGCGGCCGGTCACAAGGACGACGAGCCCTGGCCCTTCCCCAACGAAGCGCCCGGCGCCGCGCAGACGCCCGAAGCCGCGTTCATCGCCACTGCGGACAAGGGCTGAGCGATGGAGCCCGAACGCATCACCGTTGACCGCGCCGCACTGCACCTGGTGCTGCAGGCGCTGGTCGGGCCCGGCCATCTCATCCGCGAGCTGCAGGCCACGCGCAGCCTCCACGCGTTCGGGCACCCCAACCCCATCGAGACGCTTGTCGCAGAATTCCATGCGCACCAGGTGGGCACCAAGTGCAACGCCACCCAGCTCTCTGGCGGGGACTGGGCCTGCGATGGCAACGACTGCAGCCGGTGCACGCGAAACGCGCCGCAAGCCACGGCGAGCACGCTCCACAACATCCGGCATGCGGCCTGGCAGCGTGGCGAGGCGGAGACGGTGCGCATGCTGGACGCACACCTCGGTGGCCATCCTGGACAACTCATCAAGGCCGCCGCGCTGCAAAGGTCGACGCCTGCCGAGCCCTGGATGGAACAGGAGGCGAAGTACGAAGCCCAGATGAACGAGACGCACGCGGCCCTGCAGGCCGACGACACGCCGCTGGAAACGGGCGAAGGGGATGCGCGATGAGCCTTCCCTACTCCAGCGCCACCAGCGGCGAACGCGCCCTTGGCGACATCCAGAAGATTCTGCGCGGCTTCGGCTGCAACAAGTTCGGCAGCATGATCGACGACGGCGAGGGCATCGTGCTGGTGCAGTTCCAGTACCACGGCCGCGAGGCCACGGTGAAGGCCAGCATCAAGGGCTATGCCGCCGCCTGGCTGCGCGAAAACAAGCGCGGGCCGCGCACGCAGGCCACCGAGGCCGAGCACAACGCCAAGGCCATGCAGATCGCGAGCGTGGCCGTTTATTCGATCCTGCGCGACTGGATCAAAGGCCAGGTCACCGCCATCGAAACCGGCATCCTGACCTTCGAAGGCGCCTTCCTCGGCAACCTGATGCTGGGCAACGGGCAGACGGTCATGGAGCACATCGAGAAGCAGAAGCTGCTGCCGGCCATGATCGACAACACACCTAGGATCGGCTGATGGGCTACCTCAACCCCTTGCTGAAGTTGCCCGCCGGCCGCGCCTTGCTCGACCTCCCTGCCGAGCAGCGCGCGCCGCTGGAAGCCGTTATGCGCGAGCTGCGTGACCAGGCCAACACCGAAGCCGAGAAATCCTGGTTGAAGCGCAAAGGGCCGATGGCGGCGTACTGGCGCGCTGTCAGCACCTACGCACGGCACCTCGCGCACGCTCTCTCTGCCGGAGCGCCCTGCGGCCGACGTTCGGGCGGCTTCGCGTGCACCCTCCCGAAGGGCACTCGCTGCCCAGACTGTTCAAGCGTCGGCATCGACGCCGGAGACCCTTCATGACCGACCAAGCCCTGATCCAACGCATCGACAGCCTCACGTCGGCATTCGTGCAGATGGCGCGGCTGACCGGCGCGCGCCTCACCCGCTCCGAGATGTGCAACCGCCTCGGCGTCAGCAGCAACACGCTCACCGCACGCGTGCGCCGCGGCGACGTGCCCACGCCCGGCAAGGACGGCAAGTGGCTGCTGGCCGAAGTCGTCGAGTGGGAGTCACACAGCAGCGCCGATGCGGCGCGCGATGTCTGAGGCCTTCGGGTTGTAGTAGACGAGAGCCTGGGTGGTCTTGACCCACCCCATCATCTTGCACAGGTCCAGCACGTTGATGCGCTGCGCCAGATGCGTGCAGGCCGTATGCCGCGAGTCGTGGAAGGTGAAGCCCTCCAGCCCGGCTTTCTTCCGCGCCTTGCGGAACAGGGTGTCCAGGCTCTCCACCTGCAGGCCGAACACCATCACGTCATCCCACCCCTTCATGCGCTCGGCCACCGCGCGCGCCATCGGCCCAAGCGGCACGTGGCGCCCGGTGGTCTTCGTCTTCGTGTGCGTCAGCACGGCATAGTCGCCCCGCACGTCGATCCATCGGAGCTTGCAGATCTCCCCCGCCCGCATGCCGGTGGCCAGTGCGAACAGGAAGGCCCCCGCGATGGCCTGCGACACCGTGCGCACCGTCTTGCCGTGTCCGAGCTGGCGCAGCATGCGGCGCACCTCTGGCCCCGTGATGACGCGCTCACGGTGCTCGCTGGTCTGCGGCCGGCGCACGTCGCGCATGGGGTTGGTCGTGATCCATTTCCACTCGACCTTCGCGTGCTCGAAGACGGCGGACATGAGCCCCATATCGCGCAGCACCGTGGCGGGCTGGTTCTTCTTGAGGCGGTCGTCGCGCCAGCGCCCCAGCTCCTCGCTGGTGACCTCGTGCACTCGCTTCTTCAGGGGCAGCTTGTGCTGAGCAGCATCCTCGAAGGCCAGCAGCCGGATGGTCTCCTTCGCATTGCCGCGCTTCTTCGGCGTGACCTTCTCGGAGTACTCGCGAAACAGCTCCAGTAGCGTGCGGTTCGCGCCCGGGCCTTTTTTACGCTCCGTGCGCAATTCGATGGTGCGGCGAGCATTCCAATCGTCGGCTTCTCGCTTCGTGTCGAAGGTGCCGCTGTCTCGTATTCCGCCAATTTCCAATTGCACGCGCCAGGTGCCTTGTGCAGTCTTCTTCGGTGCAGCCATGTTCGGGGGATTGTCCGGGGGGAATTCGAGGGGAGGACTTGGAGCACTTTGCGTTTCAGTGCCCGAGTTCGCCGAATCATATCCGCGCGGACCCCTCTATTTGCTGGGGTTTGCGTCTGGGAGACGCAGTCCGGCTCAAAAGCCGATATATATGGTGGTACCCGGAACGTGCACCGTATTCCCTTATTTCATGCGGGTTCGCAAAGAATTTGGGGGATTAACGGGGGGCGGGTTTGAGTTTGTCTAAAAGGTGTTCGCCGATTTTCCCACATGGGCGGCTTCC
>NZ_JAYLVN010000002.1:0-319003 GCF_046156345.1 Variovorax sp. H27-G14 | reverse complement strand
AGCACTTTGCGTTTCAGTGCCCGAGTTCGCCGAATCATATCCGCGCGGACCCCTCTATTTGCTGGGGTTTGCGTCTGGGAGACGCAGTCCGGCTCAAAAGCCGATATATATGGTGGTACCCGGAACGGGGGTCGAACCCGTATGCCCCGATCAAGGAAGCGGCGGATTTTAAGTCCGATGTGTCTACCAATTTCACCATCCGGGCGTCAGGTTGAACATCGACGATAACCCAAACAAAACAAGCCCCGGCAACGTCGGTTGGCGGGGCTTGGAAGTCGAAGTTCGAATCGAAGTTGAACGAGAAGGTGGAGGCGCGACCCGGAGTCGAACCGGGCTACACGGATTTGCAATCCGTTGCATAACCGCTTTGCTATCGCGCCACGCAGAAATACGAAATCGAACTAGCGAAAAAAAGGGAAGCTGATGCTTCCCTTTTTCAAAACTGGAGCGGGAAAAGAGACTCGAACTCTCGACCTCAACCTTGGCAAGGTTGCGCTCTACCAACTGAGCTATTCCCGCGTTTCGAGCCTCGAATTATATACCAACATTTCGAGGCTCCTCAACTTTCTCGACCGGTTTCTCGGTCGATCAGTGCTTCACCGAGCCTTCGGAAGCCGGCGCACCCGCGCGCTGCTTGGCCAGCTCGGCCACGGCAGCAGCGGAGGCAGCCACTTCTTCGTCGGACAGCGGCACCGGCATCTTCTCGAGTGCAATCTCGAGCACCTTGTCGATCCACTTCACAGGCACGATCTCAAGGCCGTTCTTCACGTTCTCGGGAATGTCCTGCAGGTCCTTGGCGTTCTCTTCCGGAATGAGCACGGTCTTGATGCCGCCGCGCAGCGCGGCCAGCAGCTTTTCCTTCAGCCCGCCGATGGCCGTCACTTCGCCGCGCAGCGTGATCTCACCGGTCATTGCGACGTCGCTGCGCACGGGGATGCCCGTGAGCGCCGACACAAAGGCCGTCGTCATTGCCGCACCCGCGCTCGGGCCGTCCTTGGGCGTGGCGCCGTCGGGCACGTGGATGTGAATGTCGCGTTTCTCGAACATCTCGTCCTTGATGCCCAGGCGCCGTGCGCGGCTGCGCACCACGGTGCGCGCGGCCTCGACCGATTCCTTCATCACGTCGCCCAGCGAACCGGTGCGGCTGATCACGCCCTTGCCGGGCATGGTGACCGCTTCGATCGTGAGCAGGTCGCCGCCGACTTCCGTCCACGCGAGACCGACCACCTGACCGACCTGGTTCTGCTTTTCGGCCAGGCCGAAGCTGTACTTGCGCACACCCAGAAAGTCGTTGAGGTTGCTGCCGTCGACCGTCACCTTCGGCGTCAGTTGCTTCAGCAGCAGGCCCTTCACCACCTTGCGGCAGATTTTGGACAGCTCGCGCTCGAGCGAACGCACACCCGCTTCACGCGTGTAGTAGCGCACGATGTCGCGCACGGCTTCTTCGGTGACGAGGAGCTCGTTTTCCTTCACGCCGTTGTTCGTCAGCTGCTTGGGCAGCAGGTACTTGATGGCGATGTTGGTCTTCTCGTCCTCGGTGTAACCCGACAGGCGAATGACTTCCATGCGGTCCAGCAGCGCCGGCGGAATGTTCATCGAGTTCGAGGTGGCGACGAACATCACGTCGCTCAGGTCGAAGTCGACTTCCACATAGTGGTCGCCGAAGGTGTGGTTCTGTTCCGGGTCGAGCACTTCGAGCAGCGCGCTCGACGGGTCGCCACGGAAGTCCGTGCCGAGCTTGTCGATTTCGTCCAGCAGGAACAGCGGGTTGCGCGTGCCGATCTTGCTCAGCCCCTGCAGCACCTTGCCCGGCAGCGCGCCGATGTAGGTGCGGCGGTGCCCGCGAATTTCGGCTTCGTCGCGCATGCCGCCCAGCGCCATGCGGGTGTACTTGCGACCGGTCGCCTTGGCGATCGATTGCCCCAGCGAGGTCTTGCCGACGCCCGGTGGCCCCACAAGGCAAAGAATGGGCGCCTTCACCTTGTCGACGCGTTGCTGCACCGCGAGATATTCCAGGATGCGGTCCTTGACCTTCTCCAGGCCGTAGTGGTCGGCATTGAGCACGGCTTCGGCATTGGCCAGGTCGTGCTTGATCTTGGTCTTCTTGCTCCACGGCAGCGCGATGAGCACGTCGATGTAGTTGCGCACCACGGTGGCTTCAGCCGACATGGGCGACATGAGCTTGAGCTTCTTGAGCTCGCCTTCGGCCTTCTTCAGGCCTTCCTTGGACATCTTGGCGAGCTTGATCTTCTTCTCGATCTCCTCGATGTCCGCGCCCTCTTCGCCTTCGCCAAGCTCCTTCTGGATGGCCTTGACCTGCTCGTTGAGATAGAAGTCGCGCTGGTTCTTCTCCATCTGGCGCTTCACGCGCCCGCGGATCTTCTTGTCGACGTTCAGGATGTCGACTTCGCGCTCGAGCTGGCCGAACAGGTTTTCCAGGCGCGCCTTGACGTCGTCCAGGTCGAGCACGGCCTGCTTGTTGTCGAGCTTGAGCGGCAGGTGCGCGGCAATGGTGTCGGCCAGGCGGCCCGGGTCGTCGATGCTGGAGATCGAGGTGAGGATCTCGGGCGGGATCTTCTTGTTCAGCTTGACGTACTGGTCGAACTGCTGCATCACCGCACGGCGCAGCGCTTCGACCTCGGTGCCCTTTTCGCCGCCTTCGGATGCCGCCACGGGCGTCACGTTGGCCGAGAAATGGGTCTCGCCGTCATCGATGCGGTTGACGCGCGCGCGCTGCTGGCCTTCGACCAGCACCTTCACGGTGCCGTCGGGCAGCTTGAGCATCTGCAGGATGGTCGAGACGCAGCCGACTTCGAACATGTCCTCGACCGAGGGCTCGTCCTTGGCGGCGGCCTTCTGGGCGACCAGCATGATGCGGCGCTCCGCTTCCATGGCCAGTTCGAGCGCCTTGATGCTCTTGGGGCGACCCACGAACAGCGGGATCACCATGTGGGGAAACACCACGACGTCGCGCAGCGGCAGCAGCGGCAGGTCGAGTGCTTCGGGGGGCAAGGGGGTGTGGCCAGACATGCAGATCCTTCGCGTCTTTGGCTTTAGGCCTTTTTCGCTGCTTCGCGGTACACGAGCAGCGGGGGCTTGTTTTCGTCGATGGTCGATTCCTCGACCACCACCTTGTCGACATTGGTCGCATTCGGCAATTCGAACATGGTGTCGATCAGCGACTGTTCAAGGATGGACCGCAGGCCGCGTGCGCCGGTCTTGCGGGCCAGCGCCTTGCGCGCGATGGCCTTGAGCGCCGCCGGGCGAATCTCCAGGTCCACGCCCTCCATCTGCAGCAGCTTGGTGAATTGCTTGACCACGGCGTTCTTAGGCTCGGTCAGGATCTGCACCAGCGCGTCTTCGCTGAGTTCGGCGAGCGATGCAACCACGGGCATGCGGCCCACGAGTTCGGGGATCAGGCCGAACTTGATCAGGTCTTCCGGTTCGACTTCGCGGAACACCTCGGTGATGCTGCGCTGCGCCTTGCTCTTGACCTTGGCGCCAAAGCCGATGCCCGAGGCTTCGGTGCGGTTTTCAATGACCTTCTCCAGGCCGGAGAACGCGCCACCGCAGATGAACAGGATGTTGGTCGTGTCGATCTGCAGAAAGTCCTGGTTCGGGTGCTTGCGCCCGCCCTGGGGCGGCACGCTGGCCATGGTGCCTTCGATGAGCTTCAGCAGGGCCTGCTGCACGCCCTCGCCCGACACGTCGCGTGTGATCGAGGGGTTGTCGGACTTGCGCGAGATCTTGTCGATTTCGTCGATGTAGACGATGCCGCGCTGGGCACGCTCGACCTCGTAGTTGCAGCTCTGCAGCAGCTTCTGAATGATGTTCTCGACGTCTTCCCCCACATAGCCGGCTTCGGTCAGCGTGGTGGCATCGGCCATCACGAACGGCACGTCGAGCATGCGCGCCAGCGTTTGCGCCAGCAGCGTCTTGCCCGAGCCCGTGGGGCCGATCAGCAGGATGTTGCTCTTGTTGAGCTCCACATCCTCGCCCTTGGCCTTTTCCTTGTGGCGCAGGCGCTTGTAGTGGTTGTAGACCGCCACCGACAGCATGCGTTTGGCCGGCTCCTGGCCGATAACGTAGTTGTCGAGGTTGGTCTTGATCTCCAGCGGCGTGGGCAGGTCGCTGCGCGCCTCGCGCGCTTCTTCGCCCGCGGGGAGTTCGTCGCGGATGATCTCGTTGCAGAGATCGATGCACTCGTCGCAGATGAAGACCGAAGGGCCCGCGATCAGCTTCTTGACCTCATGCTGGCTCTTGCCGCAGAACGAGCAATAAAGCGTTTTTTCGCTGGAAGAGCCTTTTTTTTCGGCCATGGACTTTTGCCTCGTGACAGGGTGTGGACAATGATAACGAAAGAAAAACGGCGTTTCCCGTGTGGAAAACGCCGTTTTTTGCCGTTTGGCGCCCTTGGGCAGCATTGGGCGCCGTGGGGCGCCCGCAAGCGTCAACCGCGCTTGGCGACAACCTGGTCGACCAAACCGTAATCCTTGGCCTCGTCGGCCGTCAGGAAGTAGTCGCGCTCGGTGTCCGACTTGACCTTTTCCAGCGGCTGGCCGGTGCGCTCGGCCAGGATGCGGTTCATCTGGTCCTTGGTGCGCAGGATGTCGCGGGCATGGATCTCGATGTCCGTGGCCTGGCCGCGTGCGCCGCCAAGCACCTGGTGAATCATGATCTTGGAGTTGGGCAGCGAGAACCGCTTGCCCTTCTCGCCGGCCGCCAGCAGGAAGGCGCCCATGCTGGCCGCGAAGCCCAGGCACATGGTCGACACGTCGGGCTTGATGAACTGCATGGTGTCGTAGATCGCCATGCCGGCGCTCACGCTGCCGCCGGGCGAGTTGATGTAGAAGGAAATGTCCTTCTCCGGGTTCTCGCTCTCGAGGAACAGCAGCTGTGCCACCACGAGGTTGGCCGTCTGGTCGTTGACCTCGCCCACCAGGAAAATGATGCGCTCCTTGAGCAGGCGCGAGTAGATGTCATAAGACCGCTCGCCACGGCCCGATTGCTCGATGACCATCGGAACCATGCCGAGGCCTTGAATTTCGTTTGCGATCATGAATTTTCTTTCCGAAAGATGGGGTCGTTCGCTGCTGATTGCACTGTACGCCTGAGTGAAATGGGGCTCGTGCCGCAAAGCACAAGCCCCATTTGGCGTTGCGGGGGCAACGGCGAAGGTCAGCTCTGCTGTTGCGCCATCAGTTCGTCGAACGACACCGACTTCTCGTTGACCTTGGCCTTGGCCAGCACGAATTCGGTCACGTTGTTTTCGATGACCACGGCTTCGACTTCTGCCAGGCGGTTGTTGTCGCTGAAGTACCAGCGCACCACGTCGGCCGGCTTTTCGTAGCTGGCGGCCAGCTCGTCGATGTGGGCCTTGATCTGCTCGGGCTTGGCCTGCAGTTCGTTGGCACGCACCAGCTCGGCCACCACCAGGCCCAGGCGCACGCGGCGCTCGGCTTGCGGGCGGAACACTTCGTCGGGGATCGGTGCCTTGTCGGCGTCCTTGATGCCGCGTTGCTTCAGCTCGGCGCGGGCGCCTTCGACCATGCGGCTGACTTCCGACTGCACGCTGGCGTTGGGCAGGTCGAGCTCGGCGTTGGCCACCAGCGCGTCCATCACGGCGTTCTTGTTGCGGGCCAGCAGGCGGAACTTCACTTCGCGCTCGAGGTTGCGCTTGATGTCGGCGCGCAGGCCTTCCACGGTGGCTTCGGCAATGCCGAGCGACTTGGCGAGCTGTTCGTTGACTTCAGGCAGGTGCGAAGCTTCGATCTTCTTCACGGTGACCAGGAAGTCGGCTTGCTTGCCGGCCACGTCCTTGCCGTGGTAATCGGCCGGGAACGACAGCGGGAAGGTGCGGCTGTCGCCGGACTTCATGCCGCGCACGGCGTCTTCGAATTCCTTGAGCATCTGGCCTTCGCCCACGATGAACTGGAAGTCTTCGGCCTTGCCGCCCTGGAAGGGTTCGCCGTCGATCTTGCCTTCGAAGTCGACCGTGACGCGGTCGTCGTCTTGCGCAACCGCGTCTTGGGCGCGCTGGGCGAAGGTGCGGCGTTGCTTGCGCAGGATGTCCAGGGTCTTGTCGATGGCGTCGTCGCCCACTTCGGCCGACAGCTTTTCGACTTCGGCGCTCGACAGGTCGTTGATCTTGACTTCGGGGAACACTTCGAAGACCGCATCGAAGGCCAGTTCGCCTTCAGGCGACTCTTCCTTTTCGGTGATGCGGGGCTGACCGGCCACGCGCAGCTTGGCTTCGTTGGCGGCTTGCGAGAAGGCTTCGCCGACCTTGTCGTTCATGACTTCGTAGTGCACCGAGTAGCCGTAGCGCTGGGCCACGACATTCATCGGCACCTTGCCGGGACGAAAGCCGTCCATCTTGACGGTGCGCGCGAGCTTCTTGAGGCGCGAATCGACTTCGGACTGGATGGTGCCGACCGGCAGGGTCAGCGTGATCTTGCGTTCGAGCTTCTCGAGAGTTTCAACGGTCACGGTCATGATGTCTTCCTGGTAAGGGGGCTGGTGCGCGGGGCCTGATCTTTTTTTATCGATACAGATCAAGGACTTACACGCGCTAGCGGGATTTATGCGGAGGCACGCACGTGCCGCCTGCAAAACTGGGCAACCCGCGATTCTAATCTGGCCGAAAAGCAGCTTTTCATGGGGCCTTGCCGCAGTGCGAAGGGCGGTCAGGTTTGGCCAATATTCGGACCGTAGAGTCGTCACCGATTCGTTCCTTCTTCAAAGGAACGCACAGGAGAAACCATGCTTCAGCGACTGTTCGCCGCCCTCGCCTTCACCCTTGTCGTGGCATTCGGCATCCCGTCTCTGGCGCAGGCCGCCACCGACGCGCCGGCCTCGAAAGAGCCCACCATCCAGCAGATCTACGAGGCCGCGAACGGCGGCAGGATGGCCGAGGCCGACACCATGATCGCGAAGGTGCTGAAGGACCACCCCAACAGCGCCAAGGCCCATTTCGTGCAGGCCGAACTGTTTGCCGCGCAAGGCAAGCTCGATGGCGCGCGCAGTGCACTGGCCCAGGCCAAGGCGCTCGCGCCCGACATGTCGTTCGCCAAGCCCGAAGCGGTCGAGCGACTTACCAGCAAGCTCGACAAGCCCGCCGCCACATCCGCCCCCAGCCGGACCGAAGGCTCGCGTGTGAGCACGCCCGCCCCGGCGCCGCTGCAAACCGAAAGCAGGAGTGGCTCGACGCCGTGGCTGCCGATCGCGCTCGTTGCATTGCTCGCCGTGGGCTATCTCGCCTTCCGTCGCCGGGTGGCGCCGCCCGTGGCCCAGGCACCGTCCTACGGCCCAGCACCGGGCACGCCCGGCGGCTTTGGAGGCTACGCACCGGCCGGCAACTGGTCGCCAACTGCGCCAATTGCGCCGCCTGCGCCGCCTGCACCTGCCGCAGCCGCTCCTGGCATGGGCCTCGGCTCGGCGCTGGCCACGGGCGCGGCCGTGGGTGTCGGTGCCATCGTTGCGCAGGAGGCCGTGCGCCACTGGATGAACGACCGCGCCGACACCACGCAGCGCAGCAACGACACCGCCCACGTCGCCGACAGCGGCAACACCGAGATGGGCCGCGGCCTCTGGCCTTCTTCATCTTCTTCGTCTGCCGATCAGGCACCCGAGCGCATCGTCGACAACGACTTCGGCATCACCGACACAAGCTCGTGGGACGACGCGAGCAGCAGCAGCGACAGCGGCAACAACGACTGGTGAACGAGCGCCCAAAGAAAAAGCCCCCGTCTCTTTCGAAACGGGGGCTTTTTCACTGCGCGATAGAACAGGCTATGTAGCAGAGGGCTGGTGCGCGGGGCCGGACTCGAACCGGCACGTTCTTGCGAACGTCAGGACCTAAACCTGGTGCGTCTACCAATTTCGCCACCCGCGCAATGCCAATCTTCAGGTGAATGCAAAAGCGGACGGCCTCTTTGCGCCATGAGGTTGCATGGGCCAAAGACCATCCGCTTGAAATCGGTCAGCCTGCGATTTTAAACACTAATCGGGGCCAATTCGGGCGCGTGCGATGCCTTCGGCTCCGCAGGGTCACGCTTCACGCGGAACGCCGCCGCATACATCGCCGGCAAGGCCAGCAGCGTGAGCACCGTCGCCACGATCAGCCCGCCCATGATGGCCACCGCCATCGGCCCCCAGAACACGCTGCGCGACAGCGGAATCATCGCCAGCACCGCCGCCGCGGCCGTCAGCACGATGGGGCGCAGCCGGCGCACCGCCGACTCCACGATCGCGTCCCACGCCGGCACGCCCGCGGCGCGGTCGAGCTCGATCTGGTCGATCAGGATCACCGCGTTGCGCTGGATCATGCCCATCAGCGCAATCACCCCCAGCAGCGCGACGAAGCCGAAGGGCCGGTTCAGCAGCAGCAGTGCGGCGGCCACGCCGGCAATGCCCATGGGGCCGGTGATGAACACCAGCAGCGAGCGGCTGAAGCTGTGCAGTTGCAGCATCAGCAGCGTGAACACCAAAAACAGCATGATCGGCACGCCCGCCACGATCGAGGCCGAGCCCTTGCTGCTTTCCTCCACAGCGCCCGCCACCTCGATGCGGTAGCCGCCCTGCCCGGCCGCGCGCCAGCCGGCTTCCAGCTCGCGCAGCCTGGGCAGCACTTGCGCCGTCACGGTCGCGCCCTGCAAGCCTTCGATGACGTCGCCCTGAACGGTGATGGCGTAGTCGCGGTTCTCGCGCCACATCACGCCCGGCTCCCAAGTGAACACCGGCTTGGCAATCTGCGCGAGCGGAATCGAACGGCCCGAGCTCGTCTGGATGTACGCGTTGCCAATGTCCGAGATGGCCTGGCGCTCGTCGGGCGCCTGGCGCAGCACGATGTCGATCAGCTGGTCGTTCTCGCGGTACTGGCCCACGGTGGTGCCGCTGAACATCGTTTTCGACGCCTGCGCGATGGCCTGGCTGGTCACGCCCAGCGCGCGCGCCTTGGCCTGGTCGACCTCCAGGCGAATCACCTTCACCGACTCGTTCCAGTTGTCGTTCACGCCGCGCATGTTGGCGTTCTCGCGCAGCACGGCCTTCACCTCGTCGGCGTGGGCGCGCAGCTGCGCGGGCTCGGTGCCGATCACGCGGAACTGCACCGGGTACGCCACGGGCGGCCCGTTGGGCAGCAGCTTGACACGGCCGCGCACCTCGGGAAACTCCTGCGCCAGCACCTGCGGCAGCTTCAGGCGCAGCGTTTCGCGCACCTTCAGGTCCTTGGCCAGCACGATGAGCTGCGACACGTTGGTCTGCGGGAACACCTGGTCCAGCGGCAGGTAGAAGCGCGGCACGCCGGAGCCGATCCAGGTACTGACCGTGTTCACGCCGGCTTCTTCCATGAAGCGCTTTTCCACGCGCTGGGCCACTTCTTCATTGGCCGCGAACGAGGTGCCTTCGGGGAACCAGATGTCCACCAGAATTTCGGGCCGGCTCGAATCGGGGAAGAACTGCTGCTGCACCTTGCCCATGCCCACGATGCCCAGCGCAAAGACCAGCACGGTGGCGCCGATGGTCATCCAGCGGTGCTCCACGCACCAGTTCACCGCACGCCGAAAGCCGTTGTAGAAGGCAGAGTCGAACATCTCGTGCGGCGCCGCATCAGGGTCGTGCGGCTTCACCTTCAGCAGCAGCGTGCCCAGGTAAGGCACGAAGTACACCGACACGATCCACGACAGCACCAGCGCAATCACCGTCACCGCGAAGATCGCGAAGGTGTACTCGCCCGTCACCGACTTGGCCAGGCCAATCGGCAGAAAGCCCGCCGCCGTGATGAGCGTGCCCGTGAGCATCGGCTTGGCCGTCACGTCGTAGGCATAGGTGGCGGCGCGGGCCTTGTCGTAGCCCTCTTCCATCTTGCGCACCATCATCTCGACCGCAATGATTGCGTCGTCCACCAGCAGGCCCAGCGCAATGATGAGCGAGCCCAGCGATATCTTGTGCAGCCCGATGCCGAAGTAGTTCATGGCCAGAAAGGTCACGGCCAGCACCAGCGGAATGGTGATGGCCACCACCAGCCCCGGACGCATGTCGATGTACCAGCCGAAGCGCCCGCCCTTGTGCAGGCCCAGCGCAATGATGCTCACCGCCAGCACGATGGCCACGGCCTCGATCAGCACGCCGACGAATTCGTTCACCGAGCTGGCCACCGACACCGGCTGGTCCTGCACCTGCGCCAGCTTCACGCCGGCCGGCAGGCGCTGGTCGATGGTGGCCGTGGCCGCCTTCAGCGCCTTGCCCAGCGCGATGATGTCGCCGCCCTTGGCCATCGACACACCCAGTGCAATCACTTCCTTGCCCTGGTGGTGCACCTTCACGGCCGGCGGGTCGACGTAGCCGCGGCGAATTTCCGCGATGTCGCCCAGCTTCAGCTGGTTGCCCGAGCTGCCGCGAATGGGCATCTCGCGCAGTTGGTCGACGCTGGTGAACTGGCCCGCCACGCGCACCTGCACCACGTCCTGCGGCGACTGGATGGTGCCCGCGCTTTCGATCGCGTTCTGTGAGCCCAGCTGCGACAGCACCGCGTTGAAGTCGAGCCCCAGCTGCGCCAGACGCTTCTGCGAAATTTCGATGTAGACCTTTTCGTCCTGCACGCCGAACTGGTCGACCTTGGCCACGTCCTTCACGCGCAGCAATTGCTGGCGCGTGTCGTCGGCCAGCGTCTTCAATTCGGCGTAACTGAAGCCTTCGCTTTCCAGCGCGTAGATCACGCCATAGACATCGCCGAAGTCGTCATTGAAATACGGGCCCTGCACGCCGGCGGGCAAGGTGGCGCGCATGTCGCTGATCTTCTTGCGCACCGTGTACCAGACGTTGGCCACCTCGGCGGACTTGGACGAGTCCTTGATGTTGAAGATGATCTGCGACTCGCCCGGCTTGGAGTAGCTGCGAATCTTGTCGGCGTACGGTGCCTCCTGCAGCGTGCGCTCCAGTTTGTCGGTGACCTGCTCGGCCACCTGCTGCGCGGTGGCGCCAGGCCAGTAGGTGCGCACCACCATCGCACGGAAGGTGAAGGGCGGGTCTTCGTCCTGGCCGAGCTGAAAGTATGCGAACGCACCCAGCACCATCAGCACCACCATCAGGTAGCGCGTGAGGGGCGCGTGTTCCAGCGCCCATTTGGAGAGGTTGAAGCCGGAAGGCTTGTCGGCGGGGTCTGCTGCGCCGCCGCTCATTTGGCGGCACCCGACGCGCCGGGGGCACCCGCTGCAGCTTCCTTGTTGGTCGCGGCAACAGCGCTGACCGGCTGGGCCGACGCATTCGTGCCCGCGTTGGTTGCGGCATTGGCGGCGGCCGCGGCCGCCTCCTTCGACTGGTAGATGGTGACCTTCTGCCCCGGCGACAGCACATGCACGCCCGCGGCCACGACCATCATGCCGGGCGCGATGCCCGAGGCGATCACCGCTTCATTGCCGTCGGCGGTGGCCACCTGCACGGGCTGCGAGCGCACCGTCATGGTCGCCTTGTCGAGCACCCATACGGCCGAGCCCTTGCCCTCCTGGCGCAGGGCGCTGGTCGGCAGCTTCATCACCGCGCTGCTGGCGTGGGCCAGCGCCTGCGGACGCGCATACACCGTGGCGCCCAGCGGCGGCGCGGTGGCCGCGTCGATGGCAACCTTCACCGAGAAGGTGCGCGTGACCGCGTCGGCACTGGCAGCCACTTCGCGCACCTGGCCCTGCAGCTCGTTGCCACCCGACCAGCCGCGCACGGTGACGGGCGTGCCGGTCTTGATGCGCGTGGCGCTGTCTTCGGGCACCGCGAATACCACGTCGCGCGCGCCGTCCTGCGCAATGCGCACGACCGGCGTGCCGGCCTGCACCACCTGGCCGGGCTCGGCCTCGATGGCGGTGATGACGCCGGGCACGTCGGCCACCAGCGTCGTGTAGTTGGCCTGGTTGCCCTGCGAGGCCAGTTGGGCCTGCGCCTGTTCGAGCTGGGCCTGCGCGGCCTTCCAGGTGGTTTCGCGGCGCTCCAGCTCGGCACCGCTGATGAAGTTCTGCTGGCGCAGCTCGGCGTAACGCTTCAGGTCGGCGGCGGCCAGGTCGCGGTTGGTGAGCGCGGCGGCCTGCTGGGCACGCGCGGCCTCGGTGGCGAGCTTGTAGTCCTGCGGATCGAGCTGAGCCAGCACTTGGCCCGCCTGCACGCGCTGGCCAAGCTCGGCCTGGCGGCGCGTGATCTTGCCCGCCACGCGAAAGCCCAGGCGCGACTCGACACGCGCGCGCACCTCTGCCGAGAACTCGGGCTGGGCGTCGAAGTCGCTCGTGCCCACGGTCACGAACTTGACGGCGCGCACAGGCTCTTCAGCAACGGGTTTGGGCGAACAGCCGGCCAGAAAAAGGCCGGCGGCAGCAGGAAGGAGCAGCCATGCGGCGCTGCGGGCACGAGAACGGAGGACGGCGGAGGCGGTCATGAGACACCCTGAAAAGAACGAACCGGATCATTACTGACCCACTGGTTAGTAATCTAGGGTAAACGTTAAACACTGTCAATGACCCGCCGGTCACTAGAGCGGTTTCAGCCCGCCTGAACACCCCGGCAAAGACGCCCGACGTCAGGTCCGCTGGCCCATCTCCACCAGCCGGTTGTCGGGCAGCTCGAAATAGTCCGATGCTCGCCCCGCATTGCGCTGCAGCGAGCCGAACAGCGCCCGCCGTATCGGGTTGAGACCCGGCAGGTTTTCCTCGCCCACCGAGGCACGCGAGACGAAGTACGAGGTCTTCATGGAGTCGATGGCCAGCGTCTTCTGGTACGCCAGGATGCGGATGAACTCCGGCACGTCGGGCCGCTCCATGAAGCCGTGGCGCGCGGTGACCACCCAGATGCCCTCCATCAGCTGCTCGGCCTCGATGCGCATGCGCGCGTCCACACGCGGCGTGTCGCAGGCCAGCACGCGCAGCACGATCACCTGCTCATGCAGCACCTGGTTGTGCTTGAGGTTGTGCAGCAGCGCGTGCGGCACCGCGGTGGCGTCGGGGTTGAGAAACACCGCCGTGCCGCTCACCCGGTGCGGCATGTGCAGCGCCAGCGACTCGATGAAGGGGCGCAGCGGCAGGCTCTCGGCCGCGGCCGCCTCCAGCCCCAGCCGGCGGCCCTTGGCCCAGGTGGTGAAGAGCACCATCACGCCCGCGGCCACCGCCAGCGTGAGCCAGCCGCCTTCGGCGATCTTCAGGCTGTTCGCCACCACGAAGGTCAGGTCGACCACCGCGAAGGCGGCCACGCCGACCACCACCGCCACCCGGTTCCAGCGCCACAGCCCCCAGGCCACAATGCCGGCCAGCAGCGTGGTCGTGACCATGGTGATCGACACCGCAATGCCATACGCCGCCGACAGCGCGCCCGAGCTGCGAAAGCCCAGCACCAGCAGCAGCACGCCCACCATCAGCAGCCAGTTCACTGCGGGCACATAGATCTGGCCGATGGCCGTGCCCGAGGTCTGGATCACCCGCATGCGCGGCAGGTAGCCCATGCGCATGGCATGCGCCGTGAGCGAGAACGCGCCCGAAATCACCGCCTGCGAGGCAATCACCGTCGCCATGGCCGACAGCACCACCATCGGCAGCACGCCCCACGACGGAAACAGTCTGAAGAACGGGTTGTCGATGGCCGCCGGGTTGCCCAGCACCAGCGCGCCCTGCCCAAAATAGTTCAGCACCAGCCCCGGCAGCGCGATGAATATCCAGGCTTGGCGAATCGGCCGCGCGCCAAAGTGCCCCATGTCGGCATACAGCGCCTCGCCGCCCGTGAAGGCCAGGAACACCGCGCCCAGCACCGCCAGCGACTGCGCCCGGTGCTCGAACAAAAAGCGCACCGCATGGCGCGGGTCCAGCGCCGCCAGCACCTGCGGCTGCTGCAAGATTTGCCACAGCCCGGCCGCCGCCAGTACCAGAAACCACAGCAGCATGACCGGGCCGAACACCTTGCCGACCACGCCCGTGCCCTTTTTCTGCACCGCGAACAGCGCAATCAAGATCACCACCGTGATCGGCAGCACCGCGCGCTGCAGCACCGGCGCCTGCACCTCCAGGCCCTCCACCGCCGACAGCACCGAGATGGCCGGCGTGATGAGGCTGTCGCCATAGAACATGGCCGCGCCCACCAGGCCCAGCATGCCGATCACGTTCCACACCCAGGGTTTGGTCTTGGGGCCGGCCACCGCACTGCGGGCCAGCGCCTGCAACGCCAGAATGCCGCCTTCGCCGTCGTGGTCGGCGCGCAGCACGAACACCACGTACTTCAGCGTCACCACAAACATCAGCCCCCAGAAGATCAGCGAGAGCAGCCCCAGCACCGAGTCCGGCGAGAACGGAATGCCGTGCTCCGGGTTCATCGTTTCCTTGAAGGCGTAGAGCGGCGATGTGCCGATGTCGCCGAACACGACGCCCAGCGCCGCAATCATGAGCGTGGGCCCTGCCGGGTGTGCCGCCTCGCCGTACGCGGAAACCTGGGGCCCGGAGGCCGGAGCGGATGCTTTCATGAAGCGGGAGTTCTGAGTGGCGACGCTGCGAGCATAGTGCCGGGGCGTGGCGTCGTCGCTGACAATCGTGGCGTGTCCGCCACTCCCACCCAAGCCGCCCCGCCGGCGCACTACGAGAATTTTCCGGTCGCCTCGTGGCTGTGCCCGCCGCATTTGCGCGCGCCCATTGCCGCGATCTACCACTTTGCGCGCACCGCCGACGACATTGCCGACGAAGGCACCGCCCCCCCCGGCGAGCGGCTGGCCGAGCTGCGCGCCTACCGCGAAGAGCTGGCCGCCGCCGCGCAGGGCGAGGTGCTCCCCGCGTCGCGCTGGCCGCAGGTGTTCGGCCCGCTCGCCCACAGCATCGCCAGGCACGGGCTGCCCGAAGACCTGCTCGCCGACCTGCTGAGCGCCTTCATGCAGGACATCGAGAAAACCCGCGAGCGCGGCACCTACGCCGACCGCGCCGAACTGCTCGACTACTGCCGCCGCTCCGCCAACCCGGTCGGGCGGCTGCTGCTGCACCTGTACGGCGTCCACGATGCGCAGGCGCTCGCGCAGAGCGACGCCATCTGCAGCGCGCTGCAGCTCATCAACTTCTGGCAGGACCCGAGCGTCGACCTGCCGCGCGGGCGCTTCTACTTTCCGCTGACCGACTGCGCGCGGCGCGGCCTGAGCCCGGAGAACTTCAAGGTGTTCGAGCCGCTCTCGCACGCCCCGCCGCCGCAGGAGGCCATCAATCTGGTCGCCGTGGTGTCCCACTGGGCGCGCGAGCTCATGACCGAGGGCGCGCCGCTGGTGCACCGCCTGCCGGGGCGCGCCGGCTGGGAGCTGCGCCTGGTGGTGCAAGGCGGCCTGCGCATCCTCGACAAAATCACCGAGCTGGGCTTCGACACCTTCTCGCAGCGCCCCACCATCGGCAAGCTCGACGCGCCGGTGCTGCTCTGGAAGGCCATGCGGATGCGGAGACAATGGCGGCCCATGAAAGCAGCGCCTCCCCGATGACCCCCGAGCAATACGTGCAAGACAAGGCCGCCGCTTCGGGCAGCAGTTTCTATTACGCCTTCCTGTTTCTCCCCAAGCCGCGCCGCGCCGCCATCACGGCCTTCTACGCCTTCTGCCGCGAAGTCGACGACGTGGTCGACGAGGTCACCGACCCCGGCGTGGCGGCCACCAAGCTCGCCTGGTGGCGCACCGAGGTGGCCCAGGCCTTTGCCGGCACGCCGCGCCATCCGGTGATGCTGGCGCTGATGCCGCATGTGGCCGCCTACGGCATCGAGGCGCGCCAGCTGCACGAGGTGATCGACGGTTGCCAGATGGACCTGGACCAGACCCGCTACCTCGACTTTCCCGGCCTGGCGCGTTACTGCCACCTGGTGGCCGGCGTGGTGGGCGAAGTGGCGGCGCGCATCTTCGGCCAGACCGATCCGCAAACTACCGACTACGCCCACAAGCTGGGCCTGGCGCTGCAGCTCACCAACATCCTGCGCGACGTGGGCGAAGACGCCCTGCGCGGGCGCATCTACCTGCCGGTGAACGAGCTGCAGAAGTTCGACGTGAAGGCGCACGAGATACTGAACCGCGTGCACTCCGAGCGCTTTGTTGCGCTCATGAAGTTCCAGGCCGAACGCGCCCACGCGGCGTACGACGAAGCCCTGTCTTTGCTCCCCCTGGCCGACCGCCGCGCCCAGAAGCCCGGCCTGATGATGGCCAGCATCTATCGCACGCTGCTGCGCGAGATCGAACACGACAATTTCCAGGTGCTGAACCAGCGCGTGAGCCTGACGCCGGTGCGCAAGCTGTGGCTGGCTTGGAAGGTGCAGGCGCTGGGGAGAATATGACGCTCCCCAGGCTGCCATGAGGCTCGCCGTCATCGGCGCCGGCTGGGCCGGCCTGGCCTGTGCGGTCGAGGCCACGCGCCTGGGCCATGCGGTCACCTTGTTCGAGGCCGCGCCCATGCCGGGCGGCCGGGCCCGGCGCGTCGACAACATGCACGGGCTGGCACTGGACAACGGCCAGCACATCCTCATTGGCGCCTACACCGCCACGCTGAAGCTCATGCGCGACGTGGGTGTCGATGTCGACAGCGCGCTGCTGCGCATGCCGCTCTCGCTGCGCTTTGCCGATGGCGGCGGGCTCAAGCTGCCGCGGCTGCCGGCACCGCTCGACCTGCTGGTGGGCATCTTCACGGCGCGCGGCTGGAATTGGCGCGACAAATCGTCGCTGCTGCGCACGGCGGTCCGGTGGCGGCTGGCGGGCTTTCGCTGTGCCGGCACCACCACGGTCGCCGACCTGTGCGCCGGTCTCACACCGCGCGTGATGCAGGAGCTGATCGAGCCGCTGTGTGTGTCCGCATTGAACACACTGGTCGGGCAATCGAGCGGCCAGGTCTTCTTGCGTGTGCTGAACGACGCACTCTTCAGCGGCAGCGGCGGTGCCGACCTGCTGCTGCCGCGCGCCGACCTGGGCGCCCTGCTGCCCGATGCGGCCGTTCGATGGCTCACGGCGCATCGCACTGTGGTGCGCATCGGCAGGCGCGTGCGATCTATCGCACCGGAGAGCGGCACGTGGCGCGTCGATGACGAGGTGTTCGACCAGGTGGTGCTGGCCTGCGCCCCATGGGACGCCGCCCGGTTGGTCCGCGCATCGGGCCTGCCCGCCGATGATTGGTGCAAGACCACCGAAGCCTTGCGCTTCGAAGCCATCGCCACCGTCTATGTGCGCGGCGCGTTACCGCTCGCCGAACCCATGCTCGCGCTGCGCAGCGACCCGGCTACGGCCCCGGCGCAGTTCGCATTCGACAAGGGCCAGCTCGGCGGCCTGCATGGCGTGCTGGCCATGGTGGTCAGTGCCAACGAAACATCGCGCGAGGCATTGGAAGAACAGGTAATCGCCCAAGCCGCCGCGCAACTTGGACAGACGACGCTGCAGCTCGTGCAGACCGTGGTCGAAAAGCGCGCCACCTTCGCCTGCACGCCCGGCCTCGCAAGACCGTCTTCGGCCATTGCACCCGGCCTGCAAGCCTGCGGCGACTACACCGAAGGGCCCTACCCCGCCACGCTCGAAGGCGCCGTGCGCAGCGGGCTGGCTGCTGCACAGGCATTGACCCCATGACAACCGAACTGCGCTACCTCGACTTCGACTACAGCGAAGACACCGAAGGCCACGGCACCTTCGACGCGATGGCGTCGACCCCGCCGGACAAGACGCCAGAGGTCAAGGAAGAGATCGCCCGCGTGCTCGCCTGGGCCGAGGCCACGTTCCCCCACGCGCGTGGCGCCATCGACGAGGGTGCGACGTGGGACTACGACCTGCAGGAAACGCGTGAGGACAAGCCGCGCTTCAACACAGTGACCTTGTCGGTCAGCGGCACCGAAGACTTCTGCACCGCGTTGCGCGAACAGTTCGCGCTCGACTGAAGCGTCGAAGCCTCAGGCTGTCTTGTTGCGCAGGCGCAGCAAGCTCAACCCGAGCAGCACGAACGCACCGCCCGACAGCTTGTTGAAGAGCCGCGTGCGGCGCGGGTCCGACAGCTGCTTGCGCAGCAGGCGCGCCAGCAGCACATAGAAGGCGTGCGACAACACCGAGGCCGTTGCAAAGGTGGTCGTCAGCACGGCGAACTGCATGGCCAAGGGCGCGTCCTGCGTCAGAAATTGCGGGAACAGCGCCGAGAAGAAAAGAATGCCCTTGGGGTTGGTCAACGCCACCGTCAGGCCGTGACCGAACAGGCGCCAGCTCGAACGCGGCGAGGCACCTGCCGGCGAGCCCTGCAAGTCGGCGAACACGCTGCCCTGGCTGCGCCACTGCTTGATGCCCAGGTAGATCAGGTAGGCCGCGCCGGCCACCTTCAGCACCATGAAGGCATGGGCAGAGGTGGAGAGCACCACGCCCAGCCCGGCCATCGCGGCGGCGGACACCATGAACAGACCCATTGCATTGCCCAGCGAACTGATCATTGCGCGGCGCGGGCCGACGGACATCGAGTTCGACACCGCAAGCAGCACGGCGGGGCCGGGCGTGAAGGCGACGAGCAATGTCACGCCGCAGAAGATGAGCCAGTTCGAAAAATGCACGGTGGTTTGCTGCGCGCGAGGGCGCCGCCAAAAGGGTTGGGGCTGAAACTATAGTCAGCCACGCGGACCGCCGCAGCCACCCGTCTCAATAACCCCCCAACGCCGAAACACCCCATGGTCACCTGCTACCTGCGCTACATCGTCGACGCCTACAAGCTCAAGGAATTCGAGCACTACGGCAAGCTCTGGATTCCGCTGGTCGAAAAATTCGGCGGCCAGCACCATGGCTACTTCCTGCCGTCGGAGGGCACCAACAACGTGGCGCTGGCGATGTTCAGCTTTCCGAGCCTGGCCGCATACGAGCAGTACCGCACCGACTCGATGAAAGACGCCGAATGCCAGGCCGCCTTCAGGTACGCCGAAGAAACCCGCTGCATCGTGAGCTACGAGCGCAGCTTCTTCCGCCCGGTCTTCAAGTAACCGTCAACTGACGCTCAAGCGCCCAGCGCCCAGCGCCACGCACAGCGCGTGCAGGTTGGGCACGATCAGTTGCGGCCGGGCCTCGTGCGTCCAGGGCCGCTCGTCGCGCACCAGCCAGGCAGTCTGCATGCCGGCGTTCAGGGCGCCCACCACGTCGAGCTCCGCATCGTCGCCCACGTGAAGCACGTCCTTGGGCAGCAGGCCGACCGAGGCGGCCGCGGCGCGGAAGATGGGCGCATGCGGCTTGCCGCTGCCGAAGGCACGCGCATTGAACGCGGTGCGAAACCAGCGGCCCACGCCGGTCTTGTGGATGTCGGCGTTGCCGTTGGACACCGCCACCAGCGGGTAGCGCTCGCTGAGCCACTTCAGCGCGGGCAGTGCGTCGTCGTACAGCGTGACGCGCTGGCGTTCTTCAAAGAAGGCGTCGAAGGCCGGGTCGGCCAGCGCCGGGTCTTCGCCCGCGCGCTTGAGCGCGGTGCGAATCGACTCGCGGCGCAGCGCGCTCAGGTCGTGCGCAAGGTCGGAGCGCTCCTTGGCGGTGGCCTCGCGCAGTTCGCGCAGGATGCCCGGCGTGAGCAGCAGCGTGGCCGTCTTGGGCGCTTCGCGCAGCAACCAGGCCTGCAGCACGCCTTCGGCCCGTTCAATGGTCGGCCAGATGGGCCAGAGGGTGTCGTCCAGGTCGAGCGAGATGGCCGAGATGCGTTTCAGGTCGAGGGGCGCAAAGCCTGTGGGGGCCGAGGGAGCGGAGGTCATGCCTGAGAATATCGCATGCCCTCCACCCCTACGAACGCCCTGCAGACTGCCCTGCCGAGTACCCACCAGACCCCTGCGCGCGCCCGCACGGCCGTGCTCTGGTGCAACCTGGGCTCGCCCGACGCCCCCACCGCCGCCGCGGTGCGCCCCTACCTCGCCGACTTTCTGGGCGACCCGCGCGTGGTCGAGATTCCCCGGGCGATCTGGGCGCTCATCCTGCACGGCATCATTCTGCGCACACGCCCGGCCAAGTCGGCCGCCAAGTACGCGAGCGTCTGGACGCCCGAAGGCTCCCCGCTGAAGGTGTTCACGCAGAAGCAGGCCACGCTGCTGGACGGCTGGCTCGGCGAGCGCGGCCACCGCGTCACAGTGCGCGACGCCATGCGCTACGCCAACCCGTCGATCGGCTCGCGCCTGGATGCGCTGATGGCCGCAGGTGCCACCCGCGTGCTGGTGCTGCAGGCGTACCCGCAGTACTCGGCCACCACCGTCGCCAGCGTGATCGACGCGGTGAACGACTGGAGCCGCAAGCAGCGCCGGCTGCCGGAGTTCCGCTTCGTCAACGAGTACCACGACGACCCGGCCTACATCGACGCGCTGGCCCAGGGCATCGAAAAGCACTGGAAGACCGAAGGCCGCGGCGAGGTGCTGCTGATGAGCTTTCACGGCATTCCCGCGCGCAACATCGCGCTGGGCGACCCCTACCAGTCGCAGTGCCTCGAAACCGCGCGTCTGCTGGTGGCGCGGCTTGGCCTGTCGCCGGCGCAGTACCGCGTGACCTTTCAGTCGCGCTTCGGCCGCGCCAAATGGCTCGAGCCCTACACCGAGCCCACGCTGCGCGAACTGGGTGCGGCGGGCGTGAAGCACGTCGACGTGGTGTGCCCCGGCTTCCCCGCCGACTGCCTCGAGACGCTGGAAGAAATTGCCATGGAGGGCCGCGAGGCTTTCATGCACGCCGGCGGCCAGGCCTTCAGCTACATCCCCTGCATGAACGACAGCCCGGCATGGATCACCGCGCTCGCGGGCATTGCCGAACGCAACCTTGCGGGCTGGCCCACGCAAGCGCAAGCGACCTGACGAGGCGCGGCCCCGGGCGCAGCGCGGCTCAACTCACGCGGCAGACTTGCGCGCCAGCAGCGCCTGAATCGCAGCCTCCATTTCGGCGTATTCCCCTTCGCCGAAATGCTGCCGCATCACCTGCCCCTTGCTGTCGACCAGGTAGAACGCCGGCCAGTACTGGTTGTCATAGGCCTTCCAGGTGGTGAAGCTGTTGTCCTGCGCCACGGGGTAGCGGATGTTGAAGCGCCCGATGGCGTCCTGCACGTTGCGCGTGAGCTTCTCGTAGGCGAACTCGGGCGAATGCACGCCCACCACCGTGAAGCCCTGGTCCTTGTACTTCTCGTACCAGCTCACCACATGCGGCAACGTGCGAATGCAGTTGATGCATGAGTAGGTCCAGAAATCGACCAGCACCACTTGGCCGGCCAGACCCTTGAGCGTGAGCGGCTCCGAGTTGAGCCACTTGTCGATGCCCGCGAATTCGGGGGCGCGGCCGTAGTCGCGCAGGCCCGGCGACGCGGCCAGCGCGCTGCGCACCGGCCAGCCGCCGCCCGCGGCCGCAACCAGCGCGGAGGAGCCGACGGCCAGCCCCGAAAACGCCCTTCTGGACAACATGTTCTTCATGATCGCAACCTCGCGCGTGGCAGGCCGACAGCAGCCTGGCGCAATTGTTCGCGGCGCACGCCGGGCGTGCGCATGTGTCACGGCAATTTGAAGTTTGTCCCGGCGCCGTGAAGGCCGTCGGGGCTCACGCCTCAGAACTTGCCGAGGTAGTCCAGCTTGCCGACGGGCATGCCCTTGTGGCGCAACACGTCGTACGCGGTGGTCACATGAAAGAAGAAGTTGGGCAGCGCAAACTGCAGCAGGTAGCGCTGCGCGGTGAAATGCGCCTCGCCGCCGCCGGCCTTGATGACCACGTCGCGCTCTTCCTGGCCGTCGACCTGGGCGCGCTCCACGGTCTTCAGAAAGTCCTGCGTCTTGGCGATGCGCGCCAGCAGGTCGTCCCAGGTCTTTTCCTCGTCGGGAAAGCTCGGCGCGGAGAGGCCGGCGATGCGGGCCACGCCCAGCTTGGACGCGTCGCTCGCGCGCTGCACCTGGCCGGCCAGCGTGAGCATGTCGGGCGCCAAGCGCGCCTCCACCAGCGTGGCCGGGTCGATGCCCTCGGCCTTGGCGTGCGCGAGGCTCTTGTCGAGCAGGTGGGTGAGTTGGCCGAGTCCGCGGGTGAAAACGGGCACGGACAGGTCGTACAGCGAGAGCGCCATGGTGTTTCGAGGCCTTGTGGTTGAAAGCGGCGGCGATTGTCTCGCCGCCGCGCCCTCAACGGCCGGCCGCGCGAATAAACCCTTCGATCGGGTCCAGTTGCCCAGGCACGTTCAGCGCCGGTGCGTGGCCGCAGGCAGGCACTTCGATCACCTGCAACTGGCCCGCAGCGCCGGGACCGCGGCCGCGCATGTCGTCGAGCACGGCGGGCAGCACCAGGTCGGACTGCTCCCCGCGCAGGCACAGCACCGGCACCTCGATGGCGTCGTAGTGCGGCCAGATCAGGTAGTCGTTCTCGTGCGCGCTGAACTGGCGAACCATGGCCGGGTCGTAGTGCGGCGTGACACGGCCGTCGGCCAGGCGGCGGGTGGAGCTTTCGGTCAGGCGGCGCCACTGCGCATCGCTCAGCCAGCCGTAGGGCTTGTAGACCGTGCGAAAGAAGGCCTCCAGCTCGGCCACCGTGTCGAACGCGGGCGGCTGGCCGGCATAGGCGCGGATGCGCTCGATGGCGGCCTGCGCCAGCTCGGGCGCGTTGTCGTTCAGCACCAGGCTGGCAATGCGCGCCTTCATGCGCGGCTCGAACAGGCCCGACGCGCACACCGTGCCGATGGCACCGCCCATCGACGTGCCGACCCAGTGCACGCGGCTCAGGCGCAGCTCGTCGCACAGCGCATTGGCCAGGCGCGCGTAGAAGCGCAGCGTGTATTCCTCGTCGGGCAGCGGGCTCCACTGGCTCAGCCCGCGGCCGATGGTGTCGGGGCAGATCACGCGAAAACCACGCGCAGCGAAGTGCTGCGCCAGCTCGTCCATGTCGCGGCCGGTGCGTGCAAGCCCGTGCCAGGCGATGACCACCGGAGCATCGGCCGCGCCCCATTCGAGCCAATGGATTTCGCGGCCCGCGAGCTGCGCGTAGCGCGACAGTGGCATGAGGTGGTCGCTCATCGCGCAGCCCTCGCGCGCAGCTTGCCGACGATGCCGGTCGGAAAGTAATACACCGACAGCACGAACAGCACGCCCAGCCACAGCAGCCAGCGGTCGGGCGACAGCAGCGCGGCCAGCCAGGGCAAGCCGCTGGCCGCCTCGTTGCCCACGCGCAGCAAATCTTGCAGGTAGCTTTGCGCAATGACGAACAGCACCGCGCCAATGGCCGCGCCGTAGATGGTGCCCATGCCGCCGATCACCACGATCAGCAGCACGTCGATCATGATCTCGAAGCTCAGCGAGGTGTCCGGCCCGTTGTAGCGCAACCAGATGGCCAGCATGGCGCCGGCCAGCGTGGCAAACAGGGCAGACAACACGGCGGCAGTGGTGCGGTACACCACCACGCGGTAGCCGATGGCCTCGGCGCGAAACTCGTTCTCGCGAATCGCCTGCAGCACCCGGCCGAAGGGCGAGTTCACGATGCGCAGCAGCGCCAGCACCAGCACCACGGCCGCCACGAACAGCAGGTAGTAGCACAGCAGCCGGCCGTCCAGCGACACGCCCAGGAAGGGCTCTTCGGCGAACTCGAAGCTTGGCGAAATCAGCTCGGGCAGCTTGAAGGTCAGGCCGTCTTCGCCGCCGGTGAAGTCGGACAGCTGCGAGGCCAGCGTCTGGAACGCCGAGGCCACGGCCAGCGTGATCATGGCGAAGAAGATGGCGCGCACCCGCAGCGAGAACAACCCGATGGCGAACGAGAGCACCAGCGACACCAGCAGCGACGCGCCCAGCCCCACCAGCACCGCGCCCCAGTTGGGCCCCAGCCGCGAGGCCGCAATGGCGATGCCGTAGGCACCGATGCCGAAGAACATGGTGTGCGCAAAGCTCACGATGCCGGTGTAGCCCAGCAGCAAATCGAAGCTGGCCACCAGCACCACGAACACCAAGATCTTGGCCGCCACGCTGAGCGCCTTCACGCCCGGGAAGATGAACGGCGCGAAGGCCAGCGCCAGGAACAGCACCACCAGCAGCAGCGCCAGCAGGCGGCTCCTGGGCATGTCGTTGGAGAGAAGTCGTTTCAGGAACATGTCGTTTTCCTCTTCAACGGTTGGCCACGGGGTACACGCCCTGCGGGCGCCACAGCAGCACGGCCACCATCAGCAAGATGCTCGCAAACTGCGTGAGCGAGGGCAGCAGAAAGCCGATGTAGTTGGTCATGAGCCCCACCAGCAGCGCGCCAATGAGCGCCCCGCCCGTCGAGCCCAGCCCGCCGATGATGATCACGATGAAGATCAGCACGTTGACCTGCGCGCCCATCTGCGGCACCAGGTTCTGCTGAAACAGCCCCCACATCACGCCGCCCAGGCCGGCCAGCGCGCTGCCGACCACGAACACGCCGACGAACAGCCGCCCGATGCGGTAGCCCAGCGACTCGACCATCTCGCGGTCCTGCACGCCGGCGCGAATGAGCAAGCCGATCTTGGTGCGACCCAGCGTCCACGCGAGCACGCCGAACACCACCACGCCCACGGCCACCGCGAGCAGCCGGTACTTGCTGATGGCCGCGTCGCCCACCAGCAGCGAGCCGCGCAAGGCCTCGGGCAGCGGCAGCGGAATTTGCGCCGGGCCCCAGATCACCTTGATGAGCTCCTCGCCGATGATCATGCCGCCCATGGTGATGAGGATCTGCTTCAGGTGCTGGCCGTACACCGGCCGCACGATGAAGCGCTCGAACGCCAGCCCCACCGCGCCGGCCACGAGCATGGCGACCAGCATCGCGGGGAACACGGCAACGAGGTTGCGCCACAGCTCGCCCGAGCCGGTCCAGTCGCCCATGAGCCCGAGCACGCTGCTGGCCACGAAGGCGCCGAGTGCAATGAACACGCCATGGCCGAAGTTCAGCACGTCCATCAGCCCGAACACCAGCGTGAGGCCCGAGGCGATGATGAAGATGATCATGCCCATCGCCAGGCCGGCGACTGTGAGGGTGAGCCAGGTGGAGAAGGAACCGGTGAGCGGCAGCGCGACGAGGGCGAGCACGGGGGCGAGGAGCAGGGGCTTCCAGTCGAGGTCGATCTTGGTCATGCGCGCGCTCCTTTTTCTTGCTCCCTCTCCCGCTTGCGGGAGAGGGTTGGGGTGAGGGTTAGCGGCGCGGACTGAAGGGCACGGCCATTGCACAGGCCGCCAGCCCTCACCCTAGCCCTCTCCCGCAAGCGGGAGAGGGAACAACACATCGAATACGTCATAGCGCGAGACCCAAGAGAGATTGCTGCAATTGCGCGTCAGCCGAAAACGCCGCCATCGACCCCGCGTGCACCACGCGGCCGTTGTCCATCACCGCCACCGTGTCGCCCAGGCGTTGGGCGAAATTGATGTTCTGCTCCACCAGCAGAATGGTCACGCCGCTGCGCTTCAACTCGGCGAACGCGTCGATCATGTTGTTGATCATCACGGGCGCCAGGCCCTTGCTGGGCTCGTCGATGATGAGCAGCTCGCGCGGCTCCACGATGGCGCGCGACACGGCCAGCATCTGCTTCTGCCCGCCCGACAGCTTGCCCGCCGGGTGGTTCCAGAACTTCTCCACCGCGGGGAAGAGCTTGAAGATCCACTTCAGGCGCGTATCGTCGATCTGCGCGGCGTTCTTCGCACCGCGCGCGGCGAGCAGCATGTTCTCCTTCACCGTGAGGTCGGAAAAAATGCCCATGTTCTCCGGCACGTAGGCAATGCCCAGACCGGCGATCTGAGGCGTGTGCTGCGCGGTGATGTCCTGGTCGCCAAAGCGCACCCTGCCCTGCGACGCATGCCACAGGCCCATGATGGTTCGCAGCGTGGTCGTCTTGCCCGCGCCGTTGCGCCCCAGCAGCATGGTGAGCTGGCCCTTGGGAATGGCCAGGTCCACGCCGTGCAGGATGTGATACGCCCCGATGTGCGTGTGCACGCCTTCGAGACTCAAAAGATTCTGAGTGGTCATCGGTCTTGCTCCTTCCCCTTCCGGGGGAAGGTTGGGATGGGGGCAAGCGGCGCTGGCAAGGCCGCGGCGGTGTGAAGGCCGCTGGCCCCCACCCCTGCCCTCCCCCGGGAGGGGAGGGAGAAATTCAAATTCATCAGGCCGCTCATGCAGTCGCCTCCTTCGCAATGCCCAGATAGGCCTCCTGCACCACCGGCGAGGCGATCACCTCCGCCGGTTCACCGTCCGCCACCAGCGTGCCGTTGTGCAGCACGATGATCCGGTCCGCCAGCTCGCGCACCACGTCCATCTTGTGTTCCACCAGCAGGATCGTCTTGGTCTTGTCCTGCTTGAGCTTGCGGATCAAGTCGAGGATGACCGGCGCCTCGGCCGCGTTCATGCCGGCCGTGGGTTCGTCGAACATGAAGACCTTGGGCTCCAGCGCCATCAGCAGCGCCACCTCCAGCTTGCGCTGGTCGCCGTGCGGCAGGCTGGCCACGGTGGCGTGCTCACGCGACTTCAGCGCCACGTCGGCCAGGATCTGGTCGGCGCGCTCTGTCAGCGCCTTGTGGTCGCTCCAGATGCTCCACAGGTTCAGCCCGCGCCGGTGCGCACCCTCGCGCGTGGCCTGCACCGCCAGGCGCACGTTCTCCAGCACGCTGAGGTTGGGGAACAGGTTGGTGAGCTGAAAGGCCCGCCCCAGCCCCGCATGCGTGCGCGCGGACGGCGACAGGCCCGACAGCAGTTGCCCGTCGAGCAGCACCGTGCCGGCGCTCGCCTTGAGCTGCCCGGAGATCAGGTTGAAGTAGGTGGTCTTGCCCGCCCCGTTGGGGCCGACGATGGCCGTCAGCGTGCCCGGCGCAAAAGCGCAGCTCACGTTGTTGACGGCCACGTGCCCTCCGAAGCGGATGGTCAGGTCGCGGGTCTCAAGCATCGTTGGTCATTGCAGGTCAGAAGAATCGAAAGATGAAAGCTCGCCCCGGCTCAGCAGGTGCCTATGACGTAGTAGCCAGGGCCTGTCTGCTTCAGCGTGGTGGTCGCGTAGATGTTCCACAGGCCCATCGACTGGTTGGAGCCGTAGGCATAGGTCAGCCCGTACAGCGCATAGGCGCGCCCGGTGATGGTGTGGGTGTAGTTGCTCGCGGTGTAGCAGGTGCCTCCGCCGCCGGTTCCAGTACCGGCCAGCGTGGCGCCGGTGGCCGCGCCGGACATGGCGCCCTCCACGTTGCTCGCGTTCAGCGCTGACACGGTCCAGCTGTAGGTGGTCGACGCGGCAAGGCCGGTGTCGGTGTAGCTGGTGGCCGCGACGGGCGCGGCATTCACCTTGCTGCCGCCGCGGTACACGTTGTAGCCACTGGCACCGCTCACGCCGGACCAGGCAATCACCATGCTGCTGCTGGTCGCGCCCGAGGTGCCCACGCCGGCCGGCGCGGGCAAGCCGCTGCCACCGGGCGAACCGGTGACGCGGTCGATCATGGCCTTCATGGCCGCCATCTGCGGGCCGGACTTCTTCGAGTAGTTGGCGCTGTCGTAGCCCCACCAGTCCCAGCAGCTGTTGGTGGCCGCGGTGCTGGTCTGCGGGTAGAGCAGCACGATGTTGTTGGTGTCGGCCCAGCGGTTGTAGCCCGTCTTGCGCACGTACTGGTCGCTCACGTCGGTGTAGTTCTGCTTGCAGCCGTGCAGCACCAGATGCACGCGGCACGAGGTGGTGGTGCAGGCCTGCGGCACGTAGAGCCAGCCCGTGGCGGCCATGCCGTGGCCGGTGATGAACTCCGACTGGTTGAACTCGGTGAACGTGCCGCCCAGCGTGCCGTTGTTGCGCGGGTTCAGCGGCCCGTAGAGCTGCGTGAGGATCTCGCCCGCCAGGTCGAAGCCGCAGTTGTTGATATACGGCGCCGCAGTGGTACTGCAGGCGCTGCCGTAGTCGTCGGTGACCATCGCATGGCCCGCGCCCACGTTGTTCTTGTAGACCGTGTTGGCGGCCGGCACAAAGCTTTGGTAATAGGTTTTCAGGTCGTCCATCACCGGCTGCTTGACGGTGTTGTCGGACGTGCCCGAGAACAGGTACACCTTGGAGCCGCTGAGGTTGGACACTGGGTCGATGGTGCCGCTGGCCGCCCAGCTGTTGGTGGTGCTCACGAGCGAGGACACCGGGACGCTGGTGCTGTGCGTCATGCAGCGCCCGGTGGCGTTGAGCACCGAGCCTTCGGCGCAGTAGAACGGCCCGCCGGCCACCACGCCGGCGCCACGCTTGAAGGTGGCCGAATAGGCCACGTGCAGCTGCACCGACATGAAGCCGCCGGCCGACAGGCCCGACACGCTCACCTCCGCCGGGTTGGCGCCCAACGCCGGCAGCGGCACCGCCGCTGTCGCGGCATGCGCCACCACCGTCATGGCCGCGGCCGCGGCAAGTCCCTTCCAGTTCAATTTCATCGCTGGCATCGCTGTCTCCTTGTGTTTTGGGTATCGAACGCTTGCTTGCAGACTGACGAATCGGCCGTGGCAACGCACCGCGCGCGAACTCGTGCGAACGCGGGCGCTTCGCCCGGCGGCCATCCGGGGCGAAAAAGGGAGCGGCGCCTTCGGTGCGCCGCGGGGTTCAGGTGACGATCGGCGCCGTGCTCAGCGCTTGTTCTTGATGGGAATGTCCATCTCTTCAGGCTTGATCTCGTGAACCAGCTCAGGCACGCCCCAGGCGAACGCCGGGTCGACCTTGATCTTGAAGTGGTACATCGACTGCATCGCCTGATGGTCTTCCTTGCGGAAGGTCATCTTGCCCTTGGGCGTGTCGAAGCTCATGCCTTCCATCGTGCTGATGAGCTTGTTGGTGTTGGTGTCGCCGCCCGTCTTCTTCAGCGCCGTCACCACCGCCATGGCGGCCGAGAAACCGCCGGCCGTGAAGAAGTCCGGCGGCGTCTTGAATTGCTTGTAGTGCGCCGACACCATCGCGTCGTTCACCGGGTTCTTCGGCAGGCCGAAGTAGTAGTACGCCGCGCCTTCCATGCCCGGCAGGCTCTTGTAGGCGGCCATGGCGGGCAGGATGTTGCCGCCGGTGGCAATCTCGATGCCGTAGCGCTTCAGGTCGAGGTCGACGATCTTGAACGGGTTGCCCGCGCCGGCCCACACGATCCAGATGATCTTGCGGCCCGGCTGGTCCTTGAGCTTGTCGATCAGGCGCTGCGCGCCGGCCGTGAAGTCGGTGGTGGCGGGCGGCAGGTATTCCTCGTGCACCAGCTTGGCCTTCTTCAGCGCGGAGCCGAAGGCCTTCACGCCGTCGCGGCCAAAAGCGTTGTCTTGGGCAAGCGTGGCCACGGTCACGCCGGCCTTGTCGACAGCCACCGCGTTGGAGATGGCGTCCTGGCTCGAATTGCGGCCGGTGCGAAAGATGTACTTGTTCCACTTGTCGCCGGTGATCGAGTCGGCCACGGCGGGCTCGACCAGCAGAATCTTCTTGTATTCCTCGGCCACCGGCAGCATGGCCAGCGCCACGCCCGAGGCGGTGGGGCCGACAGCCAGCGCGGCCTTGTCGTCGGAATACGCGGCGGCCAGCAGCGACTTGCCCAGGTCCGGCTTGCCCTGGTCGTCCTTCTCGATGACCACGATCTTCTTGCCGTTGACGGCCATGGTGCCGCCGGTGGCGTAGTCCAGGCCCATCATGAAACCGGTCTGGGTCTGCTTGCCGTAGGCCTCCAGCGCGCCGGTCTTGCTGTAGATGTGGGCGATGCGAATTTCGTTGGACTGGGCCCAGGCGGGAGCGGCGGCGGCGCAGGCGGCAAGTGCGGCCAGGGCGACGAGATGGCGACGGTTCATTCTGTGTCTCCTGATTTAGGTGACTGAATATTGCACACTTCGTGCCACCATGTAACTCATTGATAACAAACGCTTCTTCATTCGGAAGCACCTGCTATCGGCTGAATTCAGAACACTTGTGTTGTCTGAATTTCAGTCAACTGTCTTTTTATCAGTCAGGGTTTTCGCGGAGGCTTGGCGGTCGGTTATCCATTGCTGGAACTGCCGCTCGGCCTGCATGCGGAACTCGTTGCGCGCATGGTTGCAGGCGGCATGCGCCAGGCGTCGGTGTTTGGCCGAGCGCAAGCCGCCGAAAGTGGCATCGACCAGGTGCTCGATGGTGGCGGACTCGGGTCGGCCGAAGGGCTCGGCAAAGTCCATCGGCAGGCCGCACCAGTGGCAGTTCGGGCCGAAGGTCGAGCGCAGTGCCTTGACGCTCACAGGTTCGCGTACTCGAGGATTTCCTGGCCCATCAACGTGCAGTCGTTGCCCGACACGTAGTAGATGAGCCGCATGCGGTAGTCGCCCTTGTAGATGCTGCCCCACACCTCCAGCACCTTGAACTGCTGCTTCTTGTTGGCGGGGTTGCGAATGGGCGGCAGCTCTTTCACGTCGGGGCTGATGCGGATGCGATCGTCTTCGCCGAAATGAAAGGTCAGCAGCTTCTTGGCGCGGGAGACGGCTTCACCGGCGCACTGGGGCGCGGCACTGGCGAGGCCGGCGGTGGCGCACAGCGCAACAAGGGCAAGGGAGCGAATCGATGTCTTCATGGATGGCGTGAGGGCAAATGCGGGAACCGGCTGCACCGGGTGCAGGCGGCATTGTCATGTGGGCGTGTCGACGTCGTCCCAGTCGTGGTCCTCGAAGCGAACGAGCCAGTTCAGCGCATGGTGCCGTTCCGCGACCACGCCGGCGTCCAGCCCTTGCGCCAGGGCCGTCTCCTTCATGCGCGACTGGCGTATCAGCCAGTGGAGACGGTAGTGCAGGTCGAGCGCGTCCAGGATGTCGCTCGCTGTTTGCAGCTTTGCAGCGCGCACGGCCCCCTCCACATCTCGCGCATCGAGCAGGACGCGCGTTGCCAGCGGCACGTCGCAGATCGCCTCGGGAAACGGCAGCGCGTCGACCAGCCCCAGCGCCCACTCGAGCACGAAGAGGCACTCGAAGCGCCAGCCGAACTGCACCACGGCAGACTCCGCGGGTGCGTCGTCGCAAAGAAAGGCCTGCTCGTTCGGCGTGAGGTTCGCCTGCGCGGACGGCAGCCGTGCCAGCAACTCGTTCACTGCAAGCGGCGCGTTGTTCGCGACCGACTCGGCTCGGGCCGCCACCGCCAGCAACGCGAACGCCCTGCCCGCCAGGTCTTGCGGCGCGCGTGAGCGCAACTCGGGCTCCGAAATCAGGGGCGGAAGATGCTGCGGCACCGACACGCCTCGCGACGCAAGCAGCGCCTCGGTGCGTGCCTTTCGTTGCCAGGCCTCGGGCGGATAGGGAAGCGCAGCCTCCTGGTCGGGCTCCTCTCCCGCGGCGGACAACAGCACCCGCCCGTTGGGATCGCGGATGTCGCCGTCGGGCAGAAAAACGATCGCGTTCGCACGCTCGGCCCAGGCAGAGAACGCGTCGAGCTGCGCCTCGTCGATCGACAGGCTCAGGTGTTGCTGCACGCGCTGAACATGGCGCATCACGTGATAGCGGTTGCGCGACATTTCGCCGTTGCCGCGGCTCAGCACATAGCCCACGAAGCCCGAGAGGTGCGGTGCGAGTTCTGCGTCCGACAGACCGCGGCGCGCAAGAAGGGTGTGTGCAAAGTCCAGGGGCGGCAGGTCGGCACGCGTGCAGTAGGCGTTGATCAGCACGCCTTCGCTCGCCTGGCCATCCGCGCGCTGCGTTGGTTCTTGCTTCGGTTCTTGCGCTGGTTCTTGCGATGGGGGCCTGGCCGCTCCCGCGCCCAGCGCCTTCAATCGTGTCAACAAACCCTTCATTGGAAATGTCCTCCTTGCTTGCTTGAAATAAGGTCCAGCTTATCGGCCGGCGAACAGGCTCACGGCGTCTGGATGGTCATGCGTTCGTAAAGGGTCGCACGCGAAATGCCGAGCAGCCTTGCGGTCGCCAGCTTGTTGCCACCGGTCGACGCCAGCGCCGCCGCAATCGCCTTGTGCTCCAGCTCCGCCACCTGCTGCGCCAGCGGCCTCAGCAGCGCGGCTTCTTCATCGGCATCGTGTGCGCTTTGCAGCACGGCCGGCAGCTCGATCTGCTCCAGCCCCGCTTCACGCAGGATGCGTTCGAGCTGCACGGCGTCGATGCGCTGCGAGTCGCTGCGCATGGTCACCTGCTCCAGCACGTTGCGCAGCTCGCGGATGTTGCCGCGCCAGTGCTGGCCGGCCAGCAGCGCGAGCGCGTCGGGCGTGAGCTCGGGCGGGGCCTCGCCGCTGCGCAGCGCCATGTCTTCGCCCAGCGCCTCCACCAGCGCGGGAATGTCCGCGCGCCGGTCGCGCAGCGGCGGCACGCGCAGCGGCAGCACGTTGAGGCGGTAGTACAGGTCTTCGCGAAACTGCCCGCGCCGCACCAGCTCCGGCAGGTCGCGCGAGGTGGCCGCAATCACGCGGGCGTCGAAGGGCACGAGCTTGTTGGAGCCCAGCGGCTCTATCTCGCCCTCCTGCAATGCGCGCAACAGCTTGGCCTGCAGGCCCAGCGGCATGTCGCCGATTTCATCGAGAAACAGGCTGCCGCCATCGGCCAGCTTGAACTTGCCTTCGCGCCCGCGCCGATCGGCACCGGTGAAGGCGCCGGGAGCGAAACCGAAGAACTCTGCCTCCAACAGTGTGTCGGGCACGGCCGCGATGTTGACGCTGACGAACTGCCCCGTGGCCCGCGCCGACGACGCATGGATGGCATGCGCCAGCAGCTCTTTGCCGGTGCCGGTCTCGCCCAGCAGCAGCACCGGGCTGGCCGACTGCGCGGCGCGGCGCGCATGGCGCTTGACCTCTACCGCCGCGGGGCTGCTGCCGATGAAGCTGGCAAAGGTGTACTTGGAACGCCGCTGGCCGTCGGGCGCGTGCTGGTACAGCGGGTTGTTGCGCTGGCTCGCAAGCTCGCGGCGCGCGTCGTCGAGGTCGCGCTGCAGCAGCGCGAATTTGCTGATGAGCGGCTGCAGAGTGGTCTCGGGCTGGTCGAACAGCACGATGCCGATGGCACCGATCACGTCGCCCGCGCTGCCCTGGCGCTCTTCGCGCAGCGGTATGCGGCTGACCACGAAAGTGCCTGCCTTGTTGGTCAGCAGGTCGACCAGAATGGGCTCGCCGGTTTCGAGCACGCGCCGCATCTGCGTGTTGGGAATCACGTCTTCCACCATGTGCCCCATGAACTGGTCGATCGACGAGAAGCCCAGTGCCGGCAGAAAGCGCCGGTAGCCCTCGTTCACCCACACGATGCGCCCGCCCCGGTCGACCAGGAACATGCCCTGGCTGATGCTGGAGAACAGATGGAACATCGAGCGCGCGGCCAGCGCAAGGATGCCCTCGGCGTCGAGGGGCAAGGCGGTCGGTGCGGGGGTGGCGGCAGGCATGGGCGGAATCGTAGCGCCCTGCCCGGCCCGGGCCGTGCGCCATGACAAACTCCCGACCTTTCCAGCCAACGACTCTGCCTCATGAGCACCTCCGAGATTTTTCTGATCGCCATGCTGATCATCTTCACCCTGCCCTACCTGGTGTGGCGCCTGGGCCGCACCGAGTACTTCGCGCCGCTGGTGGTGGTGCAGATCGTCACGGGCATCGTGCTTGGGCCGGGCGTGCTGGGCGCGGTGTTTCCGCAGTACTACAAGTTCGTTTTCAACGCCCCGGTGATCCAGTCGTTGAACGCCATTGCGCAGTGGGCGGTGATGCTCTTCGTGTTCATCGCCGGCATCGAGCTCGACCTGCGCAAGGCCTGGGAACACCGGCGCGAGAGCGGCATCACCGCCGGCCTGGCGCTGGGCGTGCCGCTGCTGCTGGGCAGCGCAGCCGCCATCGGCATGCTGATGTTTCCCGGCTGGATGGGCGCCAAGGCGCAGACCTGGCAGTTTGTGCTGGGCATCGGCATGTCGTGCGCGGTGACGGCGCTGCCCATTCTCATTCTGTTCATGGAGAAGCTGCAGATCCTGCGCCAGCCCATCGGCCAGCGCATCCTGCGCTACGCGAGCCTGGACGACATCGCGATCTGGGGCGTGCTGGCGCTCATCCTCATGGACTGGGAACGCGTGGGCAAACAGCTTGCCTTTCTGGCGGTGTTCGCCGTGGCGAGCATGCTGTTTCGCCGGCTCATGCGGCGCATTCCGCAGAGCGACCGCTGGTACCTGGCGCTGGTGTGGCTTGCGGCCTGCGGGCTGGGGGCCGACTGGTCGGGGCTGCACTACATGGTGGGCGCGTTCATTGCGGGCGCGGTGATGGATTCGGAGTGGTTCGACCAGCCGCAGCTCGACAGCCTGCGCCACCACGTGCTGCTGGTGGTGATGCCCGTGTTCTTTCTCAGCACGGGGCTGCGCACCAACTGGGACGTGGGCGGCGCCGCGGTGTTTGTGGCGGCCGGCGTGCTGCTGGTGGCGTCGGTGGGCGGCAAGCTCATCGGCACGCTGCTGGCCGGGCGCATCTTGCGCTGGCAGCCGGGCGAGGGTTTGCTGATTGGCTGGCTGCTGCAAACCAAGGCGCTGATCATGATCATTTTTGCCAACGTGCTGCTGGACAAGGCGCTCATCACCAACGAGGCCTTCACCGCGCTGCTGCTGATGGCGGTGGCCAGCACCATGCTGACGGTGCCGGTCGTTGCGCCGCGGCTGCAGCGAATGAAAGAGATTGTTTTTCGCACCAAATAGCCACGGGGGGCGGCCGCAGGCCGGGGCCTTCAGAAAGCCTTAAGTAAATCAATCGTTTGATTTCATGCATGGTGTAATGCCACCCACATGACCGCGAACGACGCTCCTACATCAGGCTCACCAGGCCCCCAGCCGCCGCGCCGCGCACCGCGCGCCGACGGCGCCGAGGCACGCCACCGGCTGCTGCACACCGCCTTGCGGCTGTTCGCGCAGAAGGGCTTCGCCAAGACGTCGACCCGCGAGATCGCCCGCGAGGCCGAAGTCAACATTTCGGCCATCAGCTACTACTTCGGCGACAAGGAGGGGCTGTACGCCGCCACCTTCAGCGAGCCGATGGGCGGCGACCCCGGCGACCTGGTGGCCGCCTGCAAGGCCCCGGGCCAGTCGCTGCAAGACACGCTGCGCATCTGCATGGTGTCGATGATCGACCCGCTCAAGCAGGGCGAGATCGTGCGGCAATGCATACAGCTGCACATGCGCGAAATGCTGGAGCCCACCAGCCGCTGGGCCGAGGAACTCGACCGCGAAATCAAGGGCCCGCACCGCGCCATTGCAGAGCTGCTGTGCCGCCACCTGAAGGTGGAGCGGGCCGACGACGACATTCACCGCCTGACATTTGCAATCACCGGGCTGTCGATGCAGCTCTACGTGAGCCAGGACTTCATCGAGGCCCTGCGCCCGTCGCTGCTGCGCACACCGCGCGCCATCGACACCTGGGCCGACCGCCTCACCGGCTATGCGCTGGCGCTGGTCGAGGCCGAAGCGGCGCGCCGCAGCGCCGAGAGAAAGCACAAGACATGAGAAGACTCCGACCCCGACTGATGGCCAACCTGTGCCTGCCGATGACCATGGCCGTGGCCATGACGCTGGCAGGCTGCTCCCTGACGCGCCCGCCCGCGCAGGTGGCCGCGCCCTTCCCCGCGCAGTGGAACGCACCGCTGCCCCATGGCGGCTCGCTCGCATCGCTGGCCGACTGGTGGCGCCAGCTGGACGACCCCTTGCTGGTCGAGCTCATCGCCGCCGCCGAGGCCGCGAGCCCGAACGTGGCGAGCGCCGCGGCGCGCGTGGCCGAGGCGCGCTCCACACGCGTGCAGGCCGGCGCGGCACTGCTGCCGAGCCTGGACGGCACGGCTTCGGCCAGCCGGGGCACCTCGGGCTTTTCTTCCGGCGGGTCCAGCAGTGGTACCAGCAGCAGCGGTAGCAGCAGCGCGCTTTCCGCCAGCACGCCTGTCACCACGCTGCAGGCCGGCCTGCAGTCCAAGTGGGAGGTCGACCTGTTCGGTCGCCTGCGCGCCGACCGCGACGCCGCCGAGGCCAAGCAGAGCAGCGCCAACGCCAAGTGGCACGATGCCCGCGTGGCGGTGGCGGCCGAAACCGCCAACGCCTATTTCGCCGAGCGCGCCTGCCAGGCGCAATTGCGCGTGTCCGTTTCCGACGCGCGCTCGCGCGCCGAGACCTCGCGGCTCACCGACCTGTCGGCAGGCGCGGGCTTCACCGCCCCTGCCGATGCGGCATTGGCCCGCGCCAGCGCCGCGGACGCCTCGGGCCGCCTGACCCAGCAGCGCGCCCAGTGCGCGATACAGCGCAAGGCGCTGGTGGCGCTCAGCGGCATCGACGAACCCACGCTCGCACAAAAGCTCACGGACTCGCCCACGCAGCGCGCGCTGCCGGCGGTAGGCAGCATCGCCAGCGTGCCGGCCGAAGCCATCGCGCAGCGCCCCGACGTGTACGCGGCCGAACTCGGCGTGGCCTCGGCCAGTGCCGACGTGGGCTCCGCCGAGGCCGAGCGTTACCCCAAGCTCACGGTGTCGGGCAACATCGGCCGCTCGCAACTGCGCGTGAGCGGGTTTCGCCAGTCGCTCGAAACATGGACCGTGGGCCCGGTCTCGCTCACCGTGCCGCTGCTCGACGGCGGCGCGCGCAAGGCCAACACCGACGCGGCCAAGGCGCGCTACGCCGAGGCCGTGTCGCTCTACCGGGCCAACGTGCGACAGGCGGTGCGCGAGGTAGAAGAAGCACTGGTCAACCTCGACGCCACCGACGCCCGCACCACCGACGCCGACAGCGCGGTGAAGAACTACCAGGCCTCCTTCGACGCCACGCAGGCCCGCTACAGCAGCGGCCTGGCCAGCCTGTTCGAGCTGGAAGACTCGCGACGCACCCTGTTCACCGCGCAGACCGCGCGCGTCTCGCTGCAGCGCGAGCGCACCGAGGCCTGGGTGGCGCTGTACCGCTCGATGGGCGGCGGCTGGAGCCGCCAGGCCAACGAGTCCGCCGCCAACCCGTCCACCCCATCCACAGAGTCCACGGAGTCGTCCTCGACGGCCCCCACACCGGCCGCCAAGGTCGCGACGTCGCCATGAAAACAATGAAGCGTTCCACCCTCGTCATCGCGCTGGTTGCGCTGGCCGTCGTCACTGCCGGCGCGTTCTTCATGATGCGCAAACCATCGGACAACGCAGGCGGGGCCGCGGCCACCGCAAAGGCCAAGAACGGCAAGGACGGGGCGAATGCGCCCAAGCCCGCGCTGACCGTCACCGTCGCCCAACCCGCGGCCACCGAACTGATGCTCACGCTGGCGGCCAACGGCAACGTGGCCGCCTGGCAGGAGGCCGTGGTCGGCTCCGAATCGAACGGCCTGCGGCTTGCCGAAGTGCGCGTGAACGTGGGCGACGTGGTCAAGAAGGGCCAGGTGCTGGCGGTGTTCTCGCCCGAGACGGTGCGCGCGGACATCGCGCAGTCGCGCGCCTCGCTGGCCGAAGCCCGCGCCACCGCGGCCGACGCCGCCGGCAACGCAGCGCGCGCCCGCACGCTGCAGGCCACGGGCGCGCTGAGCCAGCAGCAGATCAACCAGTACCAGACCACCGAGCAAACCGCCAAGGCGCGCGTGGAAGCGGCCGAGGCCGTGCTGGCCGCGCAGGAAGTGCGCGGGCGCAACACGCAGGTGCTGGCGCCCGACGACGGCGTGATCTCCGCGCGCGCCGCCACGGTGGGCAGCGTGGTGGCCGCCGGCACCGAGCTGTTCAAGCTGATCCGCCAGGGCCGGCTCGAATGGCGCGCCGAGGTCACCTCCGCCGAGCTGGGCCGCATCGCGGTCGGCACCACGGCCTTTGTGGTGAGCGCCAGCGGCGCGCAGGTGCGCGGCAAGGTGCGCAGCATTGCGCCCACCGTCGACCCGCAGACGCGCGCCGCGCTGGTGTATGTCGACCTCCCCAACGTGCAGCAGAACACCGGCATCAAGGCCGGCATGTTCGCGCGCGGCGACTTCGAGCTGGGCCGCAGCTCGGCGCCTACCGTGCCGCAGGCCGCCATCGTGCCGCGCGACGGGTTCAACAACGTCTTTGTGCTCAAGCCCGACAACAAGGTGGCGCAGCTGAAGGTGCAGATCGGGCGCCGCCTGAACGACCGCATCGAGATCACCAGCGCGCTGCCCGACGGCGCGCGCGTGGTGGTGCAAGGCGCGGGCTTCCTCAACGACGGCGACCTGGTGCGCGTGGTGGACACGCCCGTGCCCGCGGCGCAGCCTGCCGCTGCTGCTCCTGCCGCTGGTGCCTCCGCCAGCGCGGCAGCCAAGTAACCCGAAGGAACACGCCATGAACGTTTCCGCCTGGTCCATCCGCAACCCGATTCCGGCGGTGATGCTGTTCGTGCTGCTCACCTTCGGTGGGTTGCTGTCGTTCAACGCGATGAAGGTGCAGAACTTTCCGGACATCGACCTGCCGACCGTCACGGTCTCGGCGTCGCTGCCCGGTGCCTCGCCTTCGCAGCTGGAGAACGATGTCGCGCGCAAGCTCGAGAACGCCATTGCCACCGTGCAGGGCCTGAAGCACATCACCACCAAGGTGCAGGACGGCGCGGCCACCCTCATCGTGGAGTTCCGCCTTGAGAAACCCGTGCAGGAGGCCGTGGACGACGTGCGCTCCGCGGTGCAGCGCGTGCGCTCCGACCTGCCTGCCGACGTGCGCGACCCGGTGGTCACCAAGCTCGACCTGGCGGGCCAGCCGGTGCTGGCCTTCACCATTGCCTCGTCGCACATGGACAACGAGGCGCTGAGCTGGTTTGTCGACAACGACATCACCAAGAAGCTGCTCGCGCTGCCCGGCGTGGGCGCGGTGAACCGCGTGGGCGGCGTCACGCGCCAGGTGCACATCGACCTCGACCCGGCTAAGCTGCAGGCGCTGGGCGCCACGGCCGGCGACATCTCGCGCCAACTGCGCCAGGTGCAGACCGAAAGCGCGGGCGGGCGCTTCGACCTGGGTGGCAGCGAACAACCGGTGCGCACCATGGCCACGGTGCAGTCGGCCGACCAGCTCGCCGACATGCAGATCGCGCTCACCGATGGGCGCCGCGTGCGCCTGGACCAGGTGGCCCGCATCAGCGACACCATTGCCGAGCCGCGCGCGGCCGCGCTGCTCAACGGCAAGCCGGTGGTGGGCTTCGAAGTGGCGCGCAGCCGCGGCGCCAGCGAGGTGGAAGTGGGCCACGCGGTGCAAAAGGCGCTGGCCGACCTGCGCGTGCAGCGCCCCGACATCGAGCTGACCGAGGCCTTCAACTTCGTCGACCCGGTGGAAGAGGAATACAACGGCTCGCTGCACCTGCTGTACGAAGGCGCCATCCTGGCGGTGATCGTGGTGTGGCTCTTCTTGCGCGACTGGCGCGCCACTTTTGTGTCAGCCGTTGCGCTGCCTATGTCGGTGATTCCGGCGTTCATCGGCATGCACCTGCTGGGCTTCTCGGTGAACGTGATCTCGCTGCTGGCGCTGTCGCTGGTGGTCGGCATATTGGTGGACGACGCCATCGTGGAGGTCGAGAACATCGTGCGGCACTTGCGCATGGGCAAGACGCCGTTCCAGGCGGCCATGGAGGCGGCCGACGAAATTGGCCTGGCGGTGATCGCCACCACCTTCACCCTCATTGCAGTGTTTCTGCCCACGGCTTTCATGAGCGGCGTGGCCGGCAAGTTCTTCAAGCAGTTCGGCTGGACCGCCTCGCTCGCGGTGTTCGCCTCGCTGGTGGTGGCACGGGTGCTCACGCCCATGATGGCGGCCTACATCCTGAAGCCGATCGTCGGCGCGGAGAAGGAGCCCGGCTGGCTGCGCTGGTACATGCGCGCGGTGGAGTGGAGCACGCACAACCGCTTCAAGACGATGGTGCTGGCCACCCTGTTCTTCTTTGCTTCGCTGGCGATGATTCCGCTGCTGAAGACCGGCTTCATTCCGCCGGACGACAACTCGCAGACGCAGGTGTACCTGTCGCTTGCGCCGGGCGCCACGCTGGCGCAAACCACGGCCGCGTCGGAGGAAACGCGCCGCCGCGTGATGCAGATCCCCCATGTAAAGAGCGTCTACACCACGGTGGCCGGCGGCAGCGCGGGCGGTGACCCGTTCGCCAGCTTTGGCACGCCTGAAACACGCAAGGCCACCCTGACCATCAAGCTCGATCCGCGCGGCGACCGGCCGCGCAAGCAGGTGATCGAGCAGCAGATTCGCACCGCGCTCGAAACCCTGCCCGGCGTGCGCAGCACGGTGGGCCTGGGTGGCTCGGGCGAGAAGTACATCCTGGCGCTGACCGGCGAAGACCCGCTGGCGCTGGCCAGTGCGGCCAGCGCGGTCGAGAAAGACCTGCGGACCATTCCGGGCCTGGGCAACATCACGTCCACCGCCAGCCTGATTCGCCCTGAGATTGCCGTGCGGCCCGACTTTGCGCGCGCCGCCGACCTGGGCGTGACCAGCTCGGCCATTGCCGAAACCCTGCGCGTGGCCACGCTGGGCGACTACGACCAGTCGCTTGCCAAGCTCAACCTTGCGCAGCGGCAGGTGCCGATCGTGGTCAAGCTGGAAGACTCGGCGCGGCAAGACCTCGACTTGCTCGGGCGGCTGCCGGTGCCGGGCGCGCGCGGGCCGGTGATGCTGAACCAGGTGGCCACCTTGACGATGGAAGGCGGCCCGGCCGTGATCGACCGTTACGACCGTTCGCGCAACGTGAACTTCGAGATCGAGCTGTCGGGCGTGGGCCTGGGCGACGCCAAGGCGGCGGTCGAGAAGTTGCCCTCGATCCAGAAGCTGCCGCCGGGGGTGCGCATTGCCGAGGTGGGCGACGCCGAGGTGATGACCGAGTTGTTCGCGAGCTTCGGCCTGGCGATGCTCACTGGGGTGCTGTGCATCTACATCGTGCTGGTGCTGTTGTTCAAGGACTTCCTGCACCCAGTGACGATTCTGTGCGCGCTGCCGCTGGCTTTGGGTGGTGCATTCGTGGGGCTGTTGATCGGGCAGAAGGCGTTGTCGATGCCGTCGTTGATCGGGTTGATCATGCTGATGGGCATTGCGACGAAAAATTCCATCCTGTTGGTGGAGTACGCCATCGTGGCGCGCCGCGATCACGGCATGAGCCGGTGGGACGCGTTGCGTGATGCGTGTCACAAGCGGGCGCGGCCGATCATCATGACGACGCTGGCCATGGGCGCGGGGATGTTGCCGATTGCGGTCGGTTTTGGCGCGGCGGACTCGAGCTTTCGTTCACCGATGGCGATGGCGGTGATTGGGGGGCTGATCACCTCGACGGTGTTGAGTCTGCTGGTGGTGCCAGCGGTGTTCACCTATATCGACGACATCGAGCACTGGATACGTCGCACGGTTCGCAAGCTGCGGGGGAAGCCGGTGGATCCGCATCTTGAAGACGACCTGGTCGAGACGCCTCGGGGGTGATTTCGGTTGGGCTGTGGGTTCAGCTTTAGACAAGGGCGGCGCTCGGGTGCACAGGCCGCCGGGTACTCCCCTCCGCGAATGTCCCCCGGGGCTGCGCCCCTCCTCCTTTATTTCGCTGCGGGGAGCACCCGACGCCCTGTGCACCTGGACACGCTGCTGGTGCTCGCTGATCAACCAGTGCTCTGACCAACGCCCCCGCTGTCGGTGTGCGGCTGATAACCCCGGCTCTGAAGACGCTCACGCCGATGGGGTGCCTTGCGCAGCGAAATAAAGGAGGAGGCCGCAGGCCGGGGGACATTCGCGGAGCAAGGTACCCCGTCGGCGTGAGCGTCGCCCCGAACAGCAGCGCCGCCAACGCCAAGAAAAAGCGCAAGACGGCGACCGCAAAAAATCACTGAACAGCGAGCCGCCTCAACTTGCGTTCGCTCATCCGCTTGGCAAGACGCGGCAGCACCAGCACGGCCACGACAACGACCACCAGCGTGATCGACATCGGACGCTGGAAGAACACCAACGCACTGCCCTCGCCGATCGACATTGCATTGCGCAACTGCGCCTCGGCAAGCGGCCCAAGAATCATGCCCACAACGACAGGGGCCGTCGGGAAATCGAAGCGACGCATCACCACGCCCAACAGACCGATGGCATACAACAGGAACAGGTCGAACGCGCTCTGACGCATCCCGTAAGCACCCACCGTCGCAAAGATCAGGATGCCGGCGTAAAGCTGGGGCTTCGGAATTTTCAGCAGCTTGACCCACAGGCCGACCATCGGCAAGTTGAGCACCAGCAACATCACATTGCCGATGTACAGCGAGGCAATCAGCGCCCACACCAACGCAGCCGACGTGGTGAACAACTGCGGACCCGGCTGAATGCCGTAGTTCTGGAATGCACCCAGCAAGATGGCCGTGGTGTTCGATGTGGGAATGCCCAGCGTCAGCAACGGAATCAGGGCGGCCGTTACCGTGGCGTTGTTGGCGGCCTCGGGGCCGGCCACGCCTTCGATGGCACCCGTGGTGCCGAACTCGGCCTTGGCGTCCTTGTCCTTGGCGAGCTTCTTTTCCATCGCATAGCTCAGGAACGTCGGAATCTCGGTGCCGCCCGCGGGAATGCAGCCGAAGGGCGTGCCGATGGCGGTGCCGCGCAGCCAGGCGGGAATGGAACGCTTCCAGTCGCGCTTGCTCATGTGCACACGGCTCAGCTTGTTCTGCGCCTCGACGACCTTGCCTTCGTACAGCACCGCGTACAGCACCTCGGCCACCGCGAACAGGCCCACGGCCACCAGCACGATCTCGATGCCGTCGAGCAGCTCGGGCACGCCGCCCGTGTACCGGCCCTGGCCAGAGATCTGGTCCAGGCCCACGCAGCCCGCGGCCAGGCCGACGAACAGCGCCGTCATGCCGCGCAGCGTGCTCTTGCCAAGCACCGCGCTCACCGTGGTGAAGGCCAGCAGCATCAGCAGAAAATATTCGGGCGGGCCGAGCTTGACCGCGAACTCGGCCACGAAGGGCGCGAACAAGGTAACGATGACGGTGGCGATGGTGCCGGCCACGAAGGAGCCGATGGCGGCCGTGGCAAGCGCCGCACCCGCCCTGCCGTTCTTGGCCATCTTGTTGCCCTCCATCGCGGTCACCATGCTGGCGGTCTCGCCGGGCGTGTTGAGCAAAATGGAAGTGGTCGAGCCGCCGTACATGGCGCCGTAGTAGATGCCCGAGAAAAAGATCATCGAGGCCGTGATGTCGACCTTGCCGGTGATGGGCAGCAGCATGGCCACCGCCACGGCCGGGCCAATGCCGGGCAGCACGCCCACGGCAGTGCCGAGCGCGCAGCCGACCAGGCACCAGAGCAGGTTGATCGGGGTGATCGCAAGGGCGAAACCCGACATCAGTGCATTGAAGATTTCCATGTCAGAACCACCCGGTGTTGGTGAGGCCAGGCAGGCTGATGGCCAGGAATTGCGTGAACATCCAGAACACCGGCGCGGAGATCAGCGCACCGGCGATGAAGTCGTTGGCCCAGGTGCGCGGTGCGTTCACGCCGGCCTGCCCGCTCGCGCGGCGCAGCCCCTGCACGGCCAGCACGTAGCACAGCGTGCAGCTCAGGATGAAGCCCAGCGTGGTGATGAGCGCGGCGTTCAGCAGCAGCCCGGCCGACACCCAGACAAAGCCGGGCCAGTAGGCGTGCGCGGCACCCGAGGGCGCGTCGAGCTCACGGAAACCGCCGGTGCGTGCTTCCCACAGAATCCAGCCGCCGCACAGCACCAGCACCACCGACACCATCCACGGCAGAAAGTTGGGACCGACGCCGCCGTAGCCGGCCTCTGAAGAAATGCCGATGGCGCCGAAGGCCAGCGCCAGGCCGGTCAGCAGCACGCCGGCGCCGACCAGGGTTTGCGGCCACGTGACTGTGGAGCCTGTAGGGCTGACAGAGCCGTCAGGCCCGTTGCCAGGCAAGACCGAGGAGTCTGGAGTTGTCATTTTCTATCCCGGGTGTGCGGCGCCGGAGCGGCGCCAGATTTGAAAACGGCACGCTGTCTGCTCTTGCGAGGACAGCGCGCCGTGGGGCGGGCCAGTGAGCGAGCCGGTGGGCAGGCCCGGGGGCTTACACCATGCCGGACTTGGTCATGATGGCGCGCAGCGCGGCGAAGTCGTCGTCCACGAACTTGGCGAAGGCGTCGCCGGAGATCACGGCCGGGGTCCATTCGTTCTTCTTGAGCGATTCAGTCCACGAGGCGCTCTTCATGGCGGCCAGCACCATGTCGGTGAGCGCCTTGCGCTGTTCGGCTGAGATGCCGGGCGCGCCGTACACGCCGCGCCAGTTGCCGATTTCCACGTCGATGCCCTGCTCCTTCAGCGTGGGCACGTTGATGCCCGGCAGGCGCTGGGCGGAGGTGACGGCAATGGCCTTCATCTTGCCGGCGGCGATGTACTCGGCAAACTCGCTGTAGCCGCTGCCGCCGATGGTGACGTTGCCGCCCAGAATGGCGGCGGTGGCTTCACCGCCCCCGCGGAAGGCCACGTAGTTGATCTTGGAAGGATCGGCGCCGACCTTCTGCGCGATCATGGCCGCGGCAATGTGCTCGGTGGAGCCGCGCGAACCGCCACCCCACTTCACGCTGCCCGGGTCCTTCTTGAGCTGCTCGACCACGTCCTTCATGGTCTTGAACGGCGAGTTCGACGGCAGCACGAACACGTTGTATTCGGTGGTCAGGCGCGCGATGGGCGTGGCCTGCTCCAGCTTGACCGGCGGCTTGCCGGTGATGATGCCGCCCAGCATGACCGAGCCCATGACCATCAGCGCGTTGGCGTCGGCCTTGGAGCCATTGACGAACTGGGCCAGGCCCAGCGCGCCGGCGGCGCCGCCCTTGTTGTCGTAGGTGACGGTGTCGGCCACCTTGGCGTCGGTCAGGGCCTTGCCGAGCGCGCGGCCGGTGGTGTCCCAGCCACCGCCGGGGTTGGCCGGGATCATCATCTTGACGTTGGCGGCAGCCCGGGCGGACAGTGGCAGGGCACCGGCGGCGGCCAGCGCGGCCAAAGACTTCAGAAAGGTATCGCGACGCATTGTTGTCTCCTGAAAACTGGAAGGAACTTGAAAGGAACCTGACTTGAACCTGAGCGCTATCATGCGCCGCCCCGCTGTCAGTTGGCTGTCCACCAGACTGGGGAAAACACCGAAGAACACACCCGCCGTTTGTCCCTTCATCGCCCCTTGCCCCCATGAAACTGCTGCTGGTCGAAGACGATCCCTCGATGCAAATCACCCTGCAGCGCACCCTTGGGCGCCGCCGGATCGACGTGCGCATCTGCGGTGACGGGGCGCAGGCCGTGGCGCAGTGGCGCGCCATCGAACCCGACGTGGTGGCGCTCGACCTGAGCCTGCCCAACCTGGACGGTCTGCAGGTGCTGGCACAGGCCCGTGCCGAAGGGCTGCGCACGCCCGTGCTGCTGCTGACGGCGCGCGGCACGGTGGGCGACCGCATCATGGGACTGAACGCCGGTGCCGACGACTACCTGCCCAAGCCTTTCGACCTGGACGAGCTGGAGGCCCGCATTCGCGCGCTGCGCCGGCGCAGCCACGGCGTGGCCGGGCAGGACGCGGGGCTCAACCCGCAAGAGATTGGCGGGCTGCGCTTCGAGCCCGACAACGGCGCCATCTACCACCGCGCCGAGTTGCTGGAGCTCACGCCGCGCGAGCTGGCGCTGCTGAAGGCGCTGATGATGAAACCCGGCCACGCGGTGACCAAGGAGCGCCTGTTCGAGCTGGTGTTCCCGGGTGAGGTCGACGTGCAGTACGAGGCCATCGAGGTGGTGGTTTACCGGCTGCGCAAAAAGCTCGCGGGCACCGGCGCCGTGCTGATGACGATGCGCGGCCTGGGCTACCTGCTGCGCCCCGAGGCATGACGCGGGTGTCTTCCCTTCGCGCGCGGTTGCTGCTCGGCATCCTCGCGCCGATTGCGGTGTTCATCGTGATCAACAGCGTGAGCCTGTACCGCCAGAGCCTGGCGGCGGCCACCACGGCCTATGACCGCACGCTGCTCGCCTCGGCCAAGACCATCGGCGAGCAGCTCGACGTAGAGGGCTACGACGAGCTGGCGCAGCTGCGCGCCATCGTGCCCTACTCCGCGCTGGAGGCCTTCGAGGCCGACAACAGAAGCAGGCTGTTCTACCGCGTGTCGGCGCTCGATGGCGAGATGATCTCTGGCTTTGCCGAACTGCCGTTCTGGCGCGGCCGCCTGCCGGACCGCAGCGCCTACGCGGCGCTGGTGGACTTCTACGACGCCCAGTTTCGCATCCAGCCGGTGCGCGTGGCGGTGCTGCTGCAGCCGGTGGCCAGCGCGCGCGGGCGCGGCATGGCGGTGGTGCAGGTGGCCGAGACGCTCGAGATCCGCGAAACCCTGGCGCGCAAGCTGCTGCTGGACACGCTGTGGCGGCAGCTGCTGCTGATGGGCGTGATCGCGCTGGCCACGCTGTTTGTGGTGCAGCGCGCCACGCGCCCGGTGCGCGAACTGGGAGAGGCCATCGGTCGGCGCCCGGCCGACGACCTCTCGCCCATCGATGCGCCCGACGCACCGCGCGAGTTGCGCCCCCTGATCGACGCCACCACACAGGTCATGGGCCGGATGCAGCGGCTGCTGGACCACCAGAAGCGCTTCGTGCGCGACAGCGCCCACCAGTTGCGCACGCCGCTCGCGGTGCTCAAGGCGCAGGTGCAGTCGGCACAGCGCGGCGACGTGGCGCCCGAACAGGCGCTGCGCGAAATCAGCCAGACGGTGGAACGCGCCACGGCGCTGGCCAACCAGATGCTGTCGCTGGCCAAGGTCGAGCAACTGCGCCAGCAGCCCGAGTCGGTGACGCTGGACTTCGGCGAGGTGGTGCGCCAGATGGCGCTGGACCTGTCGCCGCTGGTGGCCGACCGGGCGCTCGACTTCGAACTTGCCATCGACCAACCGGTGTGCGTGCAGGCCCACCAATGGATGCTGCAGGAGCTCACACGCAACCTGCTGCACAACGCCATCAAGCTGAGCCCGGTGGGCGCGGCGCTGTCGGTGTCGGTGCAACCCGAGGGCGACGAAGCCGTGCTCACGGTGCGAGACAGCGGCCCGGGCATTTCGCCCGAGCTGCGCCAGCGCCTGTTCGCACCCTTTGCGGCGGGCAGCGCGTCGAGCGGCTCGGGGTTGGGGCTGGCGATCTGCCGAGAGATCGTGCTGGCGCTGGGCGGGCGCATCAGCCTGGAGAACCGCGAAGCTGCCCCGCATGCGCAGGACGGGCCCCCACGCGTGATCGGGCTCGATGCTGTCGTGCGACTGCCGCTGGCAGCGCCAGAGTCGCGGCACAATTCCCGACCTCACTCCTGATTTCTATGGAACGTCTGCGCATCGACAAATGGCTCTGGGTTGCCCGCTTCTTCAAGACGCGCTCGCTGGCCGCGGAGGAAATCGGCAAGAACCGCGTGCAGGTGAACGGCGACGTCGCCAAAGCCTCGCGCGAGGTCAAGCCCGGTGACACCGTGGCGCTGCGCATGGGCCCACTGACGCGGACCGTGACGGTGCGCGGCCTGAGCGGCCAGCGCGGGCCGGCGCCCGTGGCGCAGCAGCTCTACGAAGAAACGCCCGAGAGCATCGCTGCGCAGGCCGCCATGCGCGAATTGCGCCGCAACGGCACCGAGCCCGCCCTGTCCATCGAGCAGGGCCGCCCCACCAAGCGCGACCGGCGCGAGCTCGATGGCGCCGCGCGCCATGCGGAGTGGGACAGCCGCTGGAGCGCATCGCTGGACGACGCGCACAAGGACGGGGACAAGGACGACAGCGAACGCTGATCGCTTACGCTGTCGGCTTCCTTGGTTCTTCACGGGAGTCCTGCTCAATGACCAGCTTCAAGAAATACCGCGTCGGCAGCAAGTTCAAGCTGTCGCACATCGACCCCGACGACACGCCCTTCTGCGAAGGCGACGAGGCCTCGCAGCGCGCCGAGGTCGATGCGCTGGCCGTCGAGCTCGACGAACTGCAGGACGTGCTGCATGCCGAGGGCCGGCGCAAGCTGCTGCTGGTGTTGCAGGGCATGGACACCAGCGGCAAGGACGGCACGGTGCGCTGGGTGTTCTCGCGCACCTCGCCGCTGGGCGTGCGAGTGACGGCCTTCAAGGCACCTAACGACGAGGAGCGCGCGCACGACTACCTGTGGCGCTGCCACGCGGCGGTGCCCCGCACCGGCGAGATCATGGTGTGGAACCGCAGCCACTACGAAGACGTGCTGGTGCCGGTAGTCGAAGGCTGGATCGACAAGGCCGAGGCCAAGCGACGCTACGCGCAGATCAACGACTTCGAGCGACTGCTCACAGAGACCGGCACGGTCGTTCTGAAGTGCATGCTGCACATCGACAAGGACGAGCAGCGCGAACGCCTGCAGGCGCGCATCGACACGCCCGGCAAGCAATGGAAGTTCAGCAAGGACGACCTCACCGTGCGCACCAAGTGGAGCGACTACCAGCAGGCCTACCAAAGTGCGCTGAGCAACACGTCGACCGACCACGCGCCGTGGTACGTGGTGCCTGCCAACAGCAAGCGCCACCGCAACGTGATGATTGCGCAGCTGGTGGTGAAGACGATGCGGGCCATGAAGCTGAAGCCCCCGCCGCCGGACCCGGCGCTCAAGGGCTTGATCATCAAGTGAACGAGGCAGCGCGAGCGCTCTGGTGTCCTGTTTGTAAAGTGCAACTTCGCCTACGAAGTGTTCTGAGGCGCGCCCATAAGCTGGGCTTCGTACCGATTCAGGTGCATCACACAGAAGGACTACTCCAACATGAAAAAAACCATCTTCGTTCTTGCCGCATGCATGCTCGCTTCCACCGCTGCCCTGGCGCAGCCGATGTCGCAGCGCCACGGCGCAGGCCCCGGCCCTCGCTACGAGCGCCCGCACCATCGCCCGCACAAGGTGTGGGTGCCGGCGCACCGAGAACACGGCCGCATGGTGCGCGGCCACTACGTCTGGCGTTGAGCGTTTGCATGGCGGGGCCTTCCTGCGTACAGGGAGGCGCCTGACATGGCGCAATTGCTGAGTTTTCGCGAGGCCGTCGAGGCCTTGGCGGCCTGCCTGGACGATGACGATCTGTATCGTCGGTACAGCTGGGTTTATGCGAGTGACGACGTCGCCTTGCGCGACGCCATTTTCTTTCTGTCTACTGACGAAGACGAGCAAGAAGAGCCTGTAGAAGATGCGCGCGGTCGTGAGATGCCGGCCTTTGCGGTCGAGCACAAGCTGGTTCACTACCTGGAGGCCGCGACCTTTGCGGATGTGCTCACGGTGCAGAAACGCCAGCACGCGCTGTCATCGTTGGAACACTTTGCCAAGGCACTCAAGCACTACCACGAGGAGGATGCGTTCCTCGACCTCGGCGGTTTTGTGAGTGGCGAGTGCACATCGAATTCGCCCACGCCGGGCATCTCTCGCGAACTCTTTCCCGAATACGACCTGCAGCTGGTCGAATGCCCCCCGCAGCGCGTGGGCGATGCAGCACGCGCCACCGCGGCCTTACTCAAGATCAATGTGGGCGAAGCGCTGGCATGTTGCCGTCAGTTGCCAGTGTCGCTGGGCATGCGCATCAGCGGGCGGCAGCGAGAGCAGATCGAAGCGCGCTTCGCCGCCCTTTCATTGCCGCTGAAGCGAACGACCCACCGGGCGCTCGCGTGGTTGCCGCCCGACGGCGACTGACACCTTTCAGGAGCGCCGAATGACGGCCTGCGCCAGCACGCGGCACTTGCCGAACTCGCAGCGCACGGCCCACGTGCCGCCGTTGTCGCACGGCACGTTGTAGGTCTCGTAGCCGGGGCCCTTGGCTGTGAGTTCCGCACGCGGCTGCAGGTTGCAGCGGCCGGCCTTGGCCAGTGTTTCCACGTTGTACGTATCGACGCCGGTGCGGCGCGGCTTCACGATGACGCCGGGGTCGAAGGTGTTGCCGTAGAAGCTGTCGCGCACGTTGGTGTCGAGGTTGTGATAACCGCGCTTGGCCATGCAATGCACGATGGCGATCTGCTGGTGCTCGGCAATCAGGCTGGGGTCGGGGCGGCCGTTCCAGTCGATGATGGCTGCGGTGATGCCCGTGTACGACGCCGCGGCGACGATGCCTTGCCCGTACACCGTGATCAGGCCGACGCCCAGCGCGCCCCACATGGCATCACCGGTTTCGCTGCGGGCCGTGATGCGGTTGGCCGTGGTGCGGCACTCGGCCACGTCGGTGTCGTAGCGCGTCTTGTCGACGCCCTGCATGGCCACCATGGGCACATAGGCGGTGCCCTTGCCCGTTCCGGGCTCGGTCGGCGTTGGCGCCGGCGCAGTGGCACAACCGGCCAGCGCCACAGCGGCAAACGCAATGCTCAGCAACAGCTTCATGCAATCCCTCGTCTTCTTCGCGATAGTTGCGGGGATTTAACCATACATATAGTTACTTTTGATCGCAATGTCGCGAAGGTGAGACTGCCGCGCCACACCTGATGATTTCGACCAGTCGCTGCTATCTTTCAACGGCCCCAGACCCCCACGTCAAAGCATGTTCAAGAACACCCAAGCTCCCTTTGCAATTGCCCTGGCCCTGATGTCGGCGACGCCTTCATTCGGCGCCGAAGCCCAGGTGGCGCCCGCGGAACTGGCCAAGAAGAGCGGCTGCATGGCCTGCCATGGGCTGGTGCACAAACAGGTCGGCCCCGGCTTTGCGCAGATTGCCGAGCGCTACCGCAAGGACAGCGACGCGCCGGAGCGACTGGCCGGAAGAATTCTCAATGGCAGCGTGGGCACTTGGGGGCGCGTGATCATGCCGCGCCAAACCCAGGTGTCGCCGGCGCAAGCGCAGGCACTGGCGCAGTGGGTGCTGTCGCAGCCATTTCCGCGCTGACCCCTGCCAGGCCAACGCCGTAGGCACTCAGTCGCCGAACCAGAAGAAGAGCCAGGAACACAAGGACACCAACATGGCGAGCAGCGTGAACCCGTCTCGTCGGTACAAGTGAGAGGACAAGGCGGTCATTCGCAGGCGGCGAGCAATGTGCGGCATCGGCGACTTTCGCTGGTGGATTCGAACATCAACAATGCGGTTGCCCGTGACATGTGTCAACTGGTAGTTACAGAATGCGAAAATAGGTTTCATCGCCTTCGCTCCGGCTCTGGACGCCCACCCACACCCGCCCCTTGAACCACCGCCTCGCACCCTTCTTTGCCAACGTGCTGCTCGTGCTGTCGATGGCACTCTTGGGCTCCATCGGTGCATTCTTCGGTGGCACCGCGGGCCTGCAGCATTCAGAGGCGGTGCTGCACCTTACCCATGCCGATTGGCAGGTCGATGATTCGCCAGGCTTCACAGCGCCGCCGCTGACGCAAGACAGCGCTGCCCTGCCCCCCACGTGGGAGCCGGTAGAGCTGCCGCTTGCCCTGCCTATCGCGTTGCTGCGCCAGGCGGAGTTCGCGCCCGCCGAGAAGGCGACCCGCACCACCTGGGTCAGGCTTTCCACGCGCGATCTGCCGCCCTCCTCCGGGCCGCTCGCGCTGTACGGCATCCGCATCAAGACCGACGGGACGATCGCCGTTTACGCCAACGGACAGTTGGTTCATCGGGCGCAGCAGCTGGGCCCACTGTGGAACAGCACGCGCACCCCGCTGTGGGTTGCGCTGGACAACGGACCGCAGAACACGCCCCCGCACGAGATCCTGCTTCGCCTGGAGCACACGCGCAGCGCGCAGGTTGCGCTGTCGTCGTTGTGGATCGGGCCCGTGGACGCGCTGCGCGGGCGCCACGGCATGCGCCAATGGCTGCAGCAGGAGCTGCCCGCCATGCTCAGCGCGGCATTCATGGCGGTGGGCGTGTTCGCCCTTTTCGTGTGGTTCAGGCGGCGCGACGAAACCGGCTACCTGCTGTTCTTCAACCTCTCGGCCACGTCCTTCATGCGGGGGCTGCACTTCTATGTGGGCCAGCCGATTGCCAACGACTGGTTCGCCTGGCTGACCGTCAACTCGCTCTTCTGGCTGGTGATGGTGGTGCACTTCTTTCTTCGCCAGCTGCATGGGCGACAACTCAAGTGGCTGACCCGCGGCGTGGTGGTGGCCACTGCTGCGATCGCCGTTGTCACGATGCCGGGACTGGCCATCGTGCAGAACACGCCGCAGGTCACGCCGCTGATCTACGCCGTGGCCGCGCTGATGGGCATGGCCGTGTGCCTGGTCGGCGGCGTGAGCGCGTGGCGCCGCTCCGACGAGGGGCGTCTGGTGGCGGTCGGCATCGGCATCTGCGTGCTGCTGGGCATTACCGACTGGCTGCTGCAGAACAACTTCATCAGCCCCGAGGGCTGGTACCTGGGCGCATACACCAACGCCGTCACGTTCAGCGTGTTCGGCGCGCTCATGTACCGCCGCTACGTGCACGCCATCGGCGAGGTCGAGCAGCTCAACGCGAGCCTTGCGCAGCGCCTGCGCAAGCGCGAAGCCGAACTGGAGCTGAGCCACCAGCGGCTGCGCGAGATCGAGCGCCTGCAGACCATCAGCGACGAGCGCCAGCGCCTCATGCAGGACATGCACGACGGGCTGGGCTCTTCGCTGATCAGCGCCATCCGCTCGGTCGAGGGCGGGGGCATGAGCGACGAGAAGGTATCGGCGATTCTGAAGAGCTGCCTGGACGACCTGAAGCTCACGCTCGACTCGCTGGAGCCGGTGGAGGCGGACCTGCTGCTGCTGCTCGCCACACTGCGCTACCGGCTGGCACCGCGGCTCGAAGGCACGGGCGTGTCGCTGCGCTGGGAGGTGCAGGAGCTGCCTGCGCTGGAATGGCTAGACCCGTCGAGCGCGCTGCACATTCTGCGCATCGTGCAGGAGAGCATCTCGAACATCTTGCGGCACACGCGCGCAACGCAGATTCGCGTGGGCACGTCGATGGCGGGCGCGGGCGTGCAGGTGACGATCGAGGACAACGGGCAGGGGTTCGATGTGCAGCGTGCGCTCGGTGGGTCGTCGACATCGTCGGGACGCGGGCTCCAGAACCAGCGGCGTCGGGCGAAGGCGATACGCGGCACGGTGAATTGGGAATCGCACCCGACAGGCACGCGGTTCGTGCTGTGGCTGCCGCTGCAGCGACAGGCCGAGGTGGCTTAGCTGGTTGTGCTGAAGGTCGGCCTAACAGTCGGCCTACCAAGCGGATTGAAGCCGAAATGAAAAACGGCCCCGTGAGGGGCCGTTTTTGTTAGCTATCTGGCGGAACCGGAGGGATTCGAACCCTCGATGAGGCTCTACACCCCATACTCCCTTAGCAGGGGAGCACCTTCGGCCACTCGGTCACAGTTCCTGAAAGAGCCACGATTATGCCATCACTTAAGCAGTCGGTTGGTCCAGATCGAACGCTTTATGCAGTGCGCGCACTGCCAGTTCCATATATTTTTCGTCGATCACCACCGAAGTCTTGATTTCGCTGGTCGAGATCATCTGGATGTTGATGCCCTCTTCGCTCAACACACGGAACATCTTGCTCGCCACACCCACGTGGCTGCGCATGCCGATGCCCACGATGCTGACCTTGCAGATCTTGGTGTCGCCCACAATTTCCGTGGCACCCAACGAAGGCATCACCTTCGACTGCAGCAGGTCGATCGTCTTCGCATATTCGTTGCGATGCACGGTGAAGCTGAAGTCGGTCTTGCCGTCCTTGCTGAGGTTCTGAATGATCACATCGACTTCGATGTTGGCGTCCGCCACGGCACCGAGAATGTGATACGCGATGCCGGGCTTGTCGGGCACGCCGAGCACCGAGATCTTGGCTTCGTCGCGATTGAATGCGATGCCGGATACGACGGCTTGTTCCATGTTTTCGTCTTCCTCGAAAGTGATCAGCGTGCCGGACTTGGCCTCTTCATTGATGTCGATGTCCCACGGCGTGAAGCTCGAAAGCACGCGCAGCGGCACCTTGTACTTGCCCGCGAATTCCACCGAGCGAATCTGCAGCACCTTGGAGCCCAGACTCGCCATCTCGAGCATCTCTTCGAAGCTCACGGTGGTGAGGCGGCGCGCATCGGGCTCCACGCGCGGGTCGGTCGTGTAGACGCCGTCCACGTCGGTGTAGATCAGGCATTCATGCGCCTTCATGGCCGCGGCAATGGCCACGGCCGAGGTGTCGCTGCCGCCACGCCCGAGCGTGGTGATGTTGCCCGCGTCGTCCACGCCCTGGAAGCCGGTGATGACCACCACCCTACCGGCATTCAGGTCGGCCATGACGCGTGCGTCATCGATGCTTTCGATGCGCGCCTTGGTGTACGAGTTGTCGGTGCGCACCGACACCTGCCAGCCGGCGTAGCTGACCGACTCGACGCCTTCGGCCTGCAGCGCGATGGCCAGCAGCGCGGACGAAGCCTGCTCGCCGGTGGAGGCCAGCATGTCGAGTTCGCGGCTGTGGGCCACGCCGGGTTTGCTGGGCGCCAGTTCCTTGGCCAGGCCGAGCAGGCGATTGGTCTCGCCGCTCATGGCACTTGGGACCACGATCATCTGGTGGCCGGCACGCGCCCACTTGGCGACGCGCTTGGCGACATTCTTGATGCGCTCGGTCGAGCCCATCGACGTACCGCCGTATTTGTGAACGATCAATGCCATGGATGAAATCAGAGAAAAGAAAAGGGCCGCTTGAAAGGCGGCGCCCTGCAAGCTGTCAGAGCGAAGTCTTCGGCGAGGGCCGGGCATTGTACCAATGCAGAAAATCGCCCTGCCGCTCGGCGAACCCCGCGGCCACCTTCAGGTGGATCCGGTGGCCGCGCGTGGTGCAGGCGCGCACCTGGTCGAGCAACTGATCGAGCTGCGCGGCGCTGGGTGCGGTGCCGTGCGTGCGCATGAGCCAATGGCGCAGCACATTGGCCTGCCGCGCCCGCGACAGCGTCTGCAGCGTGGCGATGCGAGGCGGGTCGCCGACCGTTTCCAGGTCTTGCGCCGCGAGCTCGACCAGCAGTTCCTGTGCTTGCGCGGCATGGCTCGCGCTGCGTGTGAAGGTGGCGCGGAACTGTGGAAAAGCCTGCGCCAATGCGGGCAGCAGCACCGAGCGAATCCGGTTGCGCGTGTAGCGCGCGTCGGTGTTGGTCGGGTCTTCGATCCACGGCAGGTCGCGCCCGACAAGCCATGCGCGCACATCGGCGCCGGGAACGGCCAGCAGCGGCCGGTAAAAGTGCAGGCCATTGCGTGGCGCATGCGCCGGCATGGCTGCCAGGCCCGGCAACCCCGCCCCGCGCGACAGCGCAAGAAGCAAGGTTTCCACTTGGTCGTCGGCGTGATGCCCCAGCGCTACCGACTTGATGGCGGCACCCGCACCCTCCATGCGCGCCATGTGGGCAAAAGCCTCATAACGAGCCCGGCGGGCGGCATCTTCCGGGCTGTCGCCGGGAGCGTGCCGCGCATCGACGCGATGAACGACGAGCGTCACGCCAAGGCGTTCGCACACCTTGCGGCAATGAAGTTCGAAATCGTCGGCCGCGGCCTGCAGCCCGTGATGCACATGAAAGGCCACCACCTGCCCCGGCCAGCGCAAGGCGCAGGCGGCCAGCAGAGCGGTTGAGTCGGCGCCGCCGCTGAACCCCACCGCCAGCGGCCAATGCGCTGGCTCGAACGCGGCCATGGCGCGTTCGAAAGCGGTGTTCATGACGGAGTCGGGGTTACCTGCCGCTGTCGGCCTTGGTGTCGTTGAACCGGCCGTAGCTCTGCAGGCGCTCGTAGCGGCGGTCCAGCAGTTCCTTCGGCTTGAGGTCGCTGACCTGGCGGAACGCGTCGTTCAGCGCGCGCTTCAAGAACGCGGCCATCTGGCGGTGGTCGCGGTGCGCGCCGCCCACGGGCTCGTTCACGATCTTGTCGACCAGGCCCAGCGCCTTCAGGCGGTGCGCGGTGATGCCCAGCGCATCGGCAGCTTCCTGCGCCTTGTCGCTGGTCTTCCAGAGAATGGAAGCGCAGCCTTCGGGGCTGATCACGGAGTAGATCGAATACTGCAGCATCACCAGCTGGTCGCCGACCGAAATGGCCAGCGCGCCGCCTGAACCGCCTTCGCCAATGATGGTGACGATGATCGGCACCTCCAGTTGCGCCATCTCGAAGATGTTGCGGCCAATGGCTTCCGACTGGCCACGCTCTTCAGCGTCGATGCCGGGGTACGCGCCAGGGGTGTCCACGAAGGTGAACACCGGCAGCTTGAACTTCTCGGCCGTCTTCAACAGACGCAAGGCCTTGCGGTAACCCTCGGGCTTGCTCATGCCGAAGTTGCGCGCGGTGCGCTCCTTGGTGTCGCGGCCCTTCTGGTGGCCCAGCACCATGCAGGGCACGCCGTTGAAACGCGCCAGGCCGCCCACGATCGACAGGTCGTCGGAGAAGTGACGGTCGCCGTGCAGCTCGACGAAATCGGTGAAGATTTCGTTGACGTAGTCCAGCGTGTAGGGGCGTTCCGGGTGCCGAGCGATCTTGGTGATCTGCCACGGCGTCAGGTTGCTGTAGATGTCCTTGGTGAGCTGCTGGCTTTTCTTGCCGAGCTGATCGATTTCTTCAGAAATGTCGACCGCCGATTCGGTCTGCACATAGCGCAGTTCTTCGATTTTTGTTTCGAGTTCAGCAATGGGCTGCTCGAAGTCGAGGAAGGTTCGTTTCGCCAACGTCTTCTCCTGTTATTCAATACGCGACTGGAACCGGGTCCAGTGATCGCCAAATATACCAAGTCGCCACACTGCAATACGGCGCCCAGGCCACGGCCACGTCGCGGGCATCGCTGCGGCTGACGGGGTCGCCCGAAAAATAGTTGACGCTGATGCCGTTGAGCAGACCCACGTCGTCCACCGGCAGCACGTTGGGGCGCATCAGGTGGAAGATGAGGAACATCTCGGCCGTCCAGCGGCCGATGCCGCGGATGGCCACCAGCTCTTCGATGATGAGTTCGTCCGCCATGTCCTTCCACGAATCGACGTGCGCCACGCCTGAGTCGAAGTGCAGGGCCAGGTCGACGAGGTACTCGATCTTGCGTGCCGAGAGCCCGGCCGCGCGCATGTCGTCGACCTTGAGCTTGAGCACGTTGGCCGGCGTCAGCTTGCGCGGCAGTGCCACGAACTTGTCCCAGACCGTTTGCGCAGCCTTCACCGAAATCTGTTGGCCGACCACGCTGCGCGCCAGCGTGGTGAATGCATCACCGCGCGACTCGAGGCAGGCGTTGCCGAACTTCGGAATCAACCGCTTCATGACGCGGTCTTTCTTGGCCAGATGCTTGCAGGCCTCTTCCCAGTAGTCCGGCGTGAAGATCTGAACGCTGGACTTCTTGGTGGCGGGCATGGGGTTGGTGGTGCCGTTCACTGCGCAGCCGCCCAGGTCGTGCCCGTGGGCGAATCCTTGAGCACGATGCCCTGCTCCAGCAGCGCCTTGCGAATGCGGTCGGCTTCGGCGAAATCCTTCGCGGCCTTGGCGGCGGCGCGCGCGTCGATCTGCGCCTGAATGGTCGCCTCGTCGAGCGTGGTGCCGGCGCGCAGAAAGGCCTTCGGGTCGTCCTGCAGGATCTGCACGCATGCACCCAATGCCTTCAGCAGGCCGGCCTGTTCGGCCGACTTGGTGCGGTTCACTTCACCGGCCAGGTCGAACAGCACAGCCACGGCTTCAGGGGTGGCGAAGTCTTCGTCCATCGCGGCCTTGAAGCGCGCGGCGTAGGGGTCGGCCCAGTCGAGCGTGACATGGGCCGGCGCCACGAGGTCGAGCGCCGTGTACAGCCGCTTGAGCGAGGCACGCGCGTCGTCCAGGTGCACGTCGCTGTAGTTGAGCGGGCGCCGGTAGTGCGCGCGCAGCACGAAGAAGCGGATGGTTTCTGCGTCGTACTTCTTCAGCACGTCGCGAATCAGGAAGAAGTTGCCCAGGCTCTTGGACATCTTCTCGTTGTCAGTCACGATGAAGCCGTTGTGCATCCAGAAGTTGGCCAGCGGTTTGCCGGTGGCGCCCTCGCTCTGCGCAATTTCGTTCTCGTGGTGCGGAAACTGAAGGTCTTCGCCGCCACCGTGAATGTCCAGCGTGTCGCCGAGCAGCTCGCAGGCCATGGCCGAGCACTCGATGTGCCAGCCCGGACGGCCCGCGCCAAATTCGCTGGCCCACTTCACCTCGTCGGGCTCGCTGGCCTTGGCGCTTTTCCAGAGCACCGGGTCCAGCGGGTCGTCCTTGCCGTCGAGCACGGCCACGCGTTCGCCCGCATGCAGCTCGTCGAGCGACTTGCCGCTGAGCTTGCCGTAGCCGGGAAACTTGCGCACGGCGTAGTTCACGTCGCCATTGCTGGAGCGATAGGCCAGGCCCTTCTGCTCGAGCGTGCCGATCATCGAGAGCATCTGCGGGATGTAGTCGGTGGCGCGCGGCTCGTGCGTGGGGCGCTCGATGCCGAGCGCGTCGGCGTCTTCATGCAGCGCGTCGATCATGCGGTCGGTCAGCGCGCGGATGCTCTCGCCGTTTTCCACGGCGCGCCGGATGATCTTGTCGTCGATGTCGGTGATGTTGCGCACGTAGGTCACGTCCAAGCCGCTCACCTTGAGCCAGCGCTGCACCACGTCGAACGCGATCATCGAGCGGGCATGGCCGAGGTGGCAGTAGTCGTAGACCGTCATGCCGCAAACGTACATGCGCACCTGTCCGGGATGCAATGGGGAGAATTCCTCCAATTCACGCGACAGCGTGTTGTAGATGCGCAGACTCATGAGATTCGGAAAGCGTCATTTCGCGCACGTGCAGCACGGGCGACAGACGGTGTTTTTCAGGGGTGACGGGGGCTGTGGCGGCAAGGGGTTGGACATGGCCCCTCGGCTACAATCCGACCAAGTATAAACGGCTGCCGCCGCGCAGCGTTCGGGTGTTCCCCAAGCCCGCATTCCCCATTTCCGATCTCTGCCGAGGCTTCATGAAGCACGCCGCATTCTCCAGACTCTCCATTGCCTTCGCACTGCTGTTCAGCCTGTGGGGTTCCGCCGCGCACGCCAACGAATACGACGACGTGAACGTGCTGCTGCGCCAGGGCAAGGCCCCCGAGGCGCTGGCCAAGGCCGACACCTACATCGCCGGCAAACCGCGCGACCCGCAGATGCGCTTTTTGCGCGGCGTGATCCTCACCGAGCAGAACAAGCAGGCCGAGGCCATCATCGCCTTCACGCAGCTCACGCAAGACTTCCCCGAGCTGTCCGAGCCGTATAACAACCTGGCCGCGCTGTATGCCTCGCAAAGCAAGTTCGACCAGGCCCGCGCCGCGCTCGAGCAGGCCATCAAGCTCAACCCCAACTACGCCACGGCGCACGAGAACCTCGGCGACGTCTACGCCCGTCTCGCGGCCCAGGAGTACGTGCGCGCGCAGCAGTTCGCCAGCACCAACTCCAGCGTGGCGCCCAAGCTGGTGCTGATCCGCCAGATTTTTTCCTCGAAGGCCGAAGCCGACGCCGCCGCCCTGCCCTCGGCGGCGCCGGTCTTGCGCAAGCCTGTCGGTCGCACCAGCAAGTAGTTGCCACCGGCCAAACGACGCCCATGCAGGCGCCCATGTCGGTGCCTGCAGCGCGGCCCCTGCCCCTTCATTCGCACACGGAGCATCCCTTGACGATCCACGCATTCCAGAAGTTCAGCCGCCGCGGCGCCCTCGTGCTGGCCGCCGCATTCACCTTTGCCGCCACGGGCTACGCCCAAACCCAAACGGCCGCGCCACGCGTCAAGCTCGCCACCTCGGCCGGCGACATCGTGCTCGAGCTCGACGCCGCCAAGGCGCCCAAGTCGGTCGAAAACTTTCTGCAGTACGTCAAGGACAAGCACTACGACGGAACGGTGTTCCACCGCGTCATCGACGGCTTCATGATCCAGGGCGGCGGGTTCACGCCCGACATGCAGCAAAAGCCCACGCGCGCGCCCATTCCTCTGGAGGCCGACAACGGCCTGAAGAACGACAAGTACACGGTTGCCATGGCCCGCACCGGCAACCCGAATTCCGCGACCTCGCAGTTCTTCATCAACGTGAAGAACAACGACTCGCTCAACGCACCTAACCCGGACGGCTACGGCTACACCGTGTTCGGCAAGGTCGTGGCCGGCACCGACGTGGTCGACAAGATCCGCGGCGTGGCCACCGGCAACAAGGGCGGCATGCAGAACGTGCCGCTCGAAGCCATCACCATCAAGTCCGCTTCGCTGCTGGCGAAGTGATCCATTTTCCGAAGAAGGAGTCCCTCATGAGCAACCCCCAAGTCGAACTGCACATCAAGAACTACGGCGTGATCACGCTCGAACTCGACGCCGTCAAGGCACCGAAGTCGGCTGAAAACTTCCTCTCGTACGTGAAGAAGGGTCACTACGACAACACGGTGTTCCACCGCGTGATTCCCGGCTTCATGGTGCAAGGCGGCGGCTTCGAGCCGGGCATGCAGCAAAAGCCGACCGGCGCCGAGATCGAGAACGAAGGCAACAACGGTCTGAAGAACGACAACTACACCGTTGCCATGGCCCGCACCAGCGCGCCCCATTCGGCCACCGCGCAGTTCTTCATCAACATCTCCAACAACGGCTTCCTGAACCACACCGCGCCCTCGGCGCAGGGCTGGGGCTATGCCGTGTTCGGCAAGGTCATCAACGGCACCGACGTGGTCGACAAGATCAAGGCCGTGAAGACCGGCCGCAAGGGCTTCCATGACGACGTGCCGCTCGAAGACGTGGTGATCGAAAAGGCCGTCGTCATCGCTGAATGACGACCTTCGGGCACGGCGCATCGTGAACGCAGCATGAGCACGGTGGCGAACCCGGCTTTTCCCGAGCTGGTGGCGCCGCCCGCGTGGCGCACCGTCGACCTGATGTCCGACCTGCACCTGGAGGCCGGCGAGCCCGCCACCTTCGAGGCCTGGCAAGGCTATCTGCAGACCACGCCGGCCGACGCGCTCATCATCCTGGGCGACCTGTTCGAGGTGTGGGTGGGTGACGATGCGGCCGCCGAACCCGGCTTCGAGGCGCAATGCGCCGAACTGTTGCACCGCACGGCGCAACGGCTGCCGGTGTTCTTCATGCACGGCAACCGCGACTTTCTCGTGGGTGCCGCGCTCGCGGCGCAAAGCGGCTTCACGCTGCTGGACGACCCCACGGTGCTGGTGCTGCATGGCCAGCGCTGGCTGTTGAGCCACGGGGACATCCTCTGCCTCGACGACACCGACTACCTTCAGTTTCGCGCCCAGGTGCGCACGCCCCAATGGCAGGCCGCGTTCCTCGCGCGCCCGCTGGAAGAGCGCCGCGCGCTCGCGCGCGCAATGCGGGTACAGAGCGAAGACCGCAAGCGCAACCCTTCCACCGTCTGGGCCGACGTCGACACCGACGCCGCGCGCGCCTGGCTGCAGCAGGCCAACGCCCACACGCTGGTGCACGGCCACACGCACCGCCCCGCCAACCACGACCTGGGCCACGGCCTGCACCGCGTGGTGCTGAGCGACTGGGACGCCGCGGCGCACCCGCCGCGCGCGCAGTTGCTCTGTCTTTCCACCGCCGGCGCGCAGCGCGTCGACCTGCGCTAGCCGCGCCGCAGCCGCCAATGTTCAAGTGGCTGCGCCGGTTGCGCGCCCTGCCCCCGATCCCCGAAGCCGCCTGGCAGGCCGCGCTCAAGCGCTACGCCTTCCTGGGCGCCCTGCCCGACCCCGACCGCCAACGCCTTCGCAGCCTCACGGCCGAGTTCCTGCGCGACAAGGAATTCCATGGCGCCAAGGGCTTCACCATCACCAACGAAGTGGCGCTGGCCATCGCGGCACAGGCCGTGCTGCCGGTGCTGCACCTGCGAGGCGGGCTGGACTGGTACGACGATTTCGTCGGCATCGTGGTGCACCGCTCCGAGGTGGTGGCGCGGCGCAAGGTGATCGACGAGGCCCAGGTGGTGCACGAGTACGGCGAGGTGGTCGCCGGCGAGGCCATGGACCGCGGCCCGGTCATGCTGAGCTGGGACGACGTGCTGGCCAGCAGCGTCTCCACCGAGCGCGGCTACAACGTCGTGATTCACGAGTTCGCCCACAAGATCGACATGCGCAACGGCGAAGCCAACGGCTGCCCGCCGCTGCCGGCCGGCTTTGCGGGGCGGCGCAGTGCCCGCGAGGCCCGAAAGGCATGGGCGGGCGTTCTGCAGGCGGCATACGACGGCTTTCGAGAGAAAACCATCCTGGCGGAGCGCTTCGGCGCCGAGCCGCCGTGGCTCGACGCCTACGGCGCCACGTCGCGCAGCGAGTTCTTCGCGGTGGCCTGCGAGGCCTATTTCGTGAACCGCCCGAACTTTGCGCGCGACTTCCCGGAAATGCTCGCGATGTTCGATGAATTCTTTCTACCTAAAGCAGCCTGAAACCTTGCCATCATTCATTTGTTTGCTATCAAATAAATAGCCTTTCAGCCTTTAGGATCGACGGGTTACTAATTCGTAAATAAAGGGAAACAAAATGAGGGATTGGATCTATCAGCTCACGGGCAAGGCGTGGCTGGCATTGGTGGTGGGCATCGGCATCCTGGGCTGGGCGGGCTACGCGCAGTTCAAGGCCGGCGCCGACACGCACGGCACCGCCGTGGAAGACCTGGTGGCCAAGAGCGGCACGATCGTCAGCGGCAGCGAGATCACCGAGACCAGCAAGCGCCGCCGCGGCGGTAGCACCACGCGCCACTATTTCGTGCTCGATGCCAAGTTGGCCGACGGCAGCACCGAGAAATGGCGCGTCGACTACGCGGTCGGGCGCAAGAAGCTCGAGCCGCTGATCGACGAAGCCGTCGAAGTGCGCGTCGACCCTTCGGACAACAACCTGGTGTACGAAGTGAAGCTCAAGGGCCAGCCGGTGGTCACGCTGGCCGAGGTGCAGCAGATCATGGAGGTCAAGGACAAGGCCGCGGCGTCGAGCGCCACGGACAAGGGCACGCTCATCGCCGGCGGCGTCGCCCTGCTGCTGGGCCTTGGCGGGCTGTTCCTGCGGCGCAGGATTGCCAGCGGCGCGGCTGCCGAGCAGGCATCGGCCGTGCAGACGCCGGTCATTGGCGAGAAAGTCTGACGACGGCCTCGGCCGCTTCACGCCACTCAAAGAAAAAGGAGCCCCGCGGGGCTCCTTTTTTTGTTGCCGTTGCGTTCCGGCTTACTTGCGCAGCAGCGCCTTCAGCGCGTTCTGCAGGCGGCGTGCGCTCGTGGCGTCGTGCGCGGCCGCCAGCACCTTGCCGGCGTCCTGGCCCCAGGTCTGGACCGGTGCCGGGTCGCCGCGCTTGGTCAGCAGCTTGAGCTGCAGTGCGCGGCGCGCATCGAGCTGCTCGGCGGGCGTTGGCACTTCAGCGGCCATTTCGAGGCGCAGCAGCGCTTCGGCGGCATCGCCTGCCGCAGCCGACGGTGCGGTGCCGATGGCTTGCGACCAGCCGGTGCGTACGGCGGGCGAAACGGCACGGCCCAGTTCCTGCACGCTCGGCAGGCGGCTGGCATCGCGTTGCTCCCACGCGCCAAGCACCTGGGTCAGCGCTTCGCCGTGGGCTTGCGCCGCCAGCTTGCGCAGCGCCATGTCGGCACGCTCCAGTGCTTCACGCTGTGCGCGGAACGCGGCATCGCCGAGGCGCGGACCACGGTCTTCGAAGCGCGGCGGACGGTCGCCAAAACGACCGCCAGGGCCTCCGGGGCCACCACGATCGCCACGCGCGTCTCCGCGGGGGGCGCCACGGTCACCGCGATCGCCGGGTCGACCCGGGCCACCGGCGCCAGGACGGCCACCATCGCGGCGGTCGCCGAAGCGGCCACCGGCGGCGGGTGCGGGCTCGCCTCGCTTGCTGCTGGGACGGTCATCGCCGCGCATGGCCACGATGGGCTTGGGTGCGGGCTTCGGTGCCGCAGCCGGTTCCGGCGCTTCGACGGCAGCGGCTTCGCCGGCGTCGTGCGCCTGGCTGTCGGCACGTGCCGAGGCGTCGGCGCCGTCGGCGGGTGCCACCAGGTCGGCAGGCGCTTCAGCGGGGGCCGCATTGTGCGTACCGGGCGAAGCTTCCGCATCGCTCGGGCTCGGTGCCTGCTCGGCGCTTTCGCCGAACTCGGCGGCAGCCTGGCCGGCGGCGACGATGTCGGTCGCGCCGACTGCCGGACCGTCGCTAGATGCGGCGGCCTGCGAGGCCCTTGGTGCGGGTGCCGGTGCGGGCGGCGGCGCCTCACCGCGCATCGCGCCTTCCAGGCGAGCGACTGCGGCGCGGATCTTCTGCGCATCGCCAGTGGCGTTGGCCGCGTCAAGCGCCTTGGAGGCGTCGAGCACGTAGCGGTCGTGCTCGCTCATGGCGGACGAGGCCTTTTCGCGCTCGGCCGTCTTGCGGTTGAAGGCTTCGTCGATGGGCGCGCGGAACGCGTCCCACAGCTTCTGTTCATGGCGGCGGTCGAGCGGCACGCCCTGTGCCTCGGCCTGCCAGCGTTGCTGCAGCGCCTTGACGGCATCGATGCGCAACATGGGCTGGGCACCGAGCTCGGCCGCTTCGGCAATCATGGCCTGGCGGCGTTCGACGCTGGCCTTCTGGGCCGTCTCGAACGGCGCGCGGGCCGCGCCGAAGGCTTCGTTCCACTGCGGTTGCAGTTCGGCGAACACCTTCTCGCCCACATGGCCGCCATCGCGCCAGCGGTCGGCAAACTGGTGCAGCGCGCGGTTGTGTGCCTTCAGGTCGGTGGCGTCGGCATGTTCCGCAGCCCAGGCTTTCACCTCTTCGATCAGCGCGACGCGGTGCGCGCGGTGCTCGGCGGCGTCGGAGCGGACCTTGTCCAGCCAGGCCTCGACCACCTTGTGGGCTTCGTTGCAGGCCTCGTCGAAGCGCTTCCACAGCGCGTGGTTCGGCACACCGCCCTGGTCGGACTGCTTCCATTGGTCACGCAGGGCGCGCAGGGTTTCCTGCATCTTGCGGCCGCCAAGGGCCTGGCCTTCAGGGCGCTTGAGCAGGCCTTCGGCCTTGGCGACGAGGTCTTCGCGGACCTTGTCGGCGCTCCAGCGCTGCCAGCCTTCGAGTTCGCCGGCCGCGACCAGCGCAGCATGCACGCGGGCTTCGAGGGCGGCGTCGACCATCTTGCCGTGCTCCTTGAGCACGGCGCGCAACGCAGCGGCAGCACCAGCGCTGGCCTTGCCATGGCCTTCGGCGGTTTCCTGCTCAAGCTTGGCAAGCGCGGCCTGCACCGCGTCTTGCGCGGCGGCGCGCACGGACGGATCGATCTTGGGCGCGGCGGGGCGCGCCGGGGCGGTGGGCTTGGGCGCCACGGCTTCGCCGCGCGCGGCGCGCAACTCGTCCGCCCACACAGGCACGGGCGGCAGCGCGGCGGTGGCGTCAGCGGCGGCGGCAACGGCCTGGGCCAGCGCACCGTGGAACGCGTCGGACACCACCAGCAGTTGCGACTTCGAGGCGTCCAGCTGGGGCGCGAACTTGGCGTCCAGGCTGTTCCAGTTGGCGTCGGTGGTGATTTCGGTGGCTTGCTGCTGCCAATGGATCACGTCGGCGCGCAGCGATTCCTCGGCGCTTTGGGCGTCCTGCCAACCCTTGGTGGACAGCACTTCGAAGCGCTGCGCCAGCAGCACGGCGGCTTCGCGGTGCACCTGGGCGCGGTGTTGCAGGTCTTCGATGCCCTTCACGCGCTCGGCCAGCCTGGCTTTCAGGCCAGCCAGCGGCTCGCGCGACAGCGGCGCGCCGGCCTTGGCGGCGTCACGTTGCCAGGCCAGTGCGTCGGCGATGTTGAGCTTGGACTGCCCCAGCAGGGCCTCGGCCTTTTGCGCCCATTCGGCGGCAATGGCCTCCTGGCCCTTGGCGCGCTTGAGTTCGTCGAGCTTTTCGCGCAGCAGGCGGGCGGCGCCCTTGTCGCGACCGCTCAACTCCTTGAACACCTCCTGCATTTGCTCGGGCGCGGGGTTGCCCGCGAGCCAGTCGCGGATGCGCGCGGAACGCTCGCCGGAGGTGGGCGCGGTGAAGGCGCCGCCGGTGAGCGTGTCGAGGGCTTGAAGATCGTGTGGCTTGGAAGAAGTAGAGGTCACTGCGCGAAATCGTTGTCTTGGTAGAGAAAGCGAAGGCGCCGGCAAAGGCCGGCGCACATCGACATTTTCACCCACTTGCGGCGGGCCGCTGAATTTCGTCCCCAAACGAGGGCAAAAGCGGGTTGGTGGGCGGGAGGTTAACTGACTACATATATAGCAAGGGAAAGGAAAAAACCAAGTCCTTCCCCCTGGTCATCTGTTCATCTGGTTCGCTCATTTGTTTCGTTCATTTCATCGCCAGGCTGAGCTCCGCGCCCGGCTTCCACTCGCTGCCGCCGGCCGTGGTGCGCACCGCGCCCAGGAACAGCCGCTCGCTCGGCACCTTCTTTGCAAGCAGGTAGTCGCGCACGGCCGCGCCGCGCTCCACGGCCAGCTGGCGCATCGACTCCTCGTCGACCGGCACGCTTGCGAACAGCAGGTTTTCCATGTCCTTGAGAGGCAGGTCCTTGGCCAGCCCGACGAGGTTGCGCGGCTTGGTGATGTCGGCGCGCTTGTACACGGCGGTCAGCAGGTCGGGGTACTCGGCGTCGGTGACGGGTGGCACGTCGGTGCCGGTCTGGCCGCCACGCACCGCCACGCGGCGCTTCTCTGCAAGGGTCAGCTGGCGCACGCGCTGGCGCTGGTACGCGTCGCGCTCCTTGTCGAGGCTGGCGGTGCCGACCACCGTCATCTGCAGCGTGGGACGGTCGGTCAGTGCCTTGGCGACCTTGTCCAGCGCCTCTTTGGCCGCGGGGCTCAGGTCGGCGCCGCCGGGCTCGAAGGTGATGGCGCTCGACTCGCCGCTGCCGCCGCCCAGCCCGCCGGTGAGCAGGCTGAACGGCGAGGTCACTGCCTTCACGATCAGGTTGCCCAAGGCCTTCCAGATCAGCGGGCCCACGCTGAACTGCGGGTCATTGAGCGAGCCGCTGAGCGGCAGGTCGAGGTCGATCACGCCGTTGCGGTCGGACAGCAGGGCCACGGCCATGCGCACCGGCAGGCTGTTGGGAGCGCCCGCCACCTCTTCGCCGAACTGCAGCTGGTTGAGCACCAGTTTGTTGGTGGCCGTGAGCTGGCCGTCAGGCGCCACCTTGTAGTTGACGTCCATGCTCATCTTGCCGCGCTCGATGCCGTGACCGACATAGCGCACCGAGTACGGCGACAGCGGCGCCAGGTCGAGGTCGCGCATCTTGGCGGTGATGTCAAGCTCGATCGGCTTGACCAGCGGGTTCAGCTTGCCGGTGATTTCCAGCGCCGCGGTCTGCTGCGCCTTGCCGCGCAGTTCGAGGTCGGCCAGCGCGGGCCGCCCGCCCTCGCCCTTGGGCGGGTTCGACGAGAAGGAGCTGAGCTTGCCGGTCAGCTCGCTGAGGTCGGCCGAGTAGTTGGGCTTGACGAACAGGTCGGTGAAGTCGATCTTGCCGTTCACCAGGCTCATGGGGCCGAAGTTGATGACCGGCGCGGCGCCCGCGTCGGCCGCGGGCGTCGCTTGCGCGGTGACGCTGGCGGCGGCAGGCTTGCCGGGCTCGGCAGCCCCGCCGACCATGGCTTCGGCCGACACCGGCGCACCGCCCGACGGCTTGGCCGGCGCCGCGCGGCTCGTGGTGGTCGTGCCGCCCGGGCCCTTGCGCGTGCTGGCGTCTCCCGTGGCGGCAGCAGCGGCAGCGGCCTTGCCTTCCGCTTCGCCCTTCTTGGTGAGGTTCAACAGGTTGAGCCGGCCCGTGGGGTCGACGATCACGCGGGCGAAGAAGTCGGTCAGCGTGGTTTCGCGCACGTCGACGTTGGGCGGCGCATTGGGCGCAATGCTGACCTGCAGGCCGCGCAGGCTCAGCGTTTTCCAGCTCAGCAATTGGTTGGTGTCTCGGTCGAAGCCGGGGGACTGGGTGAGCGAGACGCTGTTGGCGCGAAAGTCGTCCAGCGCGGTGTCGCCGGCCAGCTTGATGCTCATGCCCGCTGGCAGGGTCGCATAGCGCACCGTGCCGCGGTAGCTGGCAAAGGCGCGGCGGATGTCGACGTTGAGCGCGTCGGCGTAGTAGGCCTTGAATGCATGCGCGGGGAACGAGGCCACCTCGAGCCGACCCTCGGCCGCGAGCGGCTTGAGGACGATGTTGCCCTTGTAGTCGAAGCGCCCCGGGTCGGAACGCCCGGAGCCGATGCGGCCCGACACCTCCAGCGGCGAGACGGCGTTGGTGTCTGGCGCCAGCTTCTGGGCGAGCAGCTTGAAGGCGGTGACTTCCACGGTCACCGGGGTGGCGCTGGCCTTGTCCGCATAGGAGAGTGCGCCGTTGTCGACCGCCAGGGTGCCGACGGTCAGTGCCCAGGGCTTGGTGTTGGCGCCGGGCTGCGGCACTTCGGCCGCCGCGGGCTTGGGCGCGGCGACCTTGGCGTCGGCCTCCTTCGTGCCACCGCCGGCGGGCGTCTTGAGCCAGCGCTCGAACATCCAGTGCTTTTCGCTGTCGCGCTCGATGCGCACCTTGGGGTTGGTGGCGGTGAACGAGCCCACGCTCAAGGTGTGCCTGGTCATGTCGGCTTCGGCATCGACCAGCTCGAAGCGACCGACGCTGGCCAGCGCCGTCTTGGCCTGGGTCAGCGCAAGACCGTCGGCGGAGAGGCGGCGGGCCTTGAACTTCAGGTTGGGCTGAGCCCAGGCAATGTCGATCTGCCCGCTGAGCTTGCCGTCCAGCGTGGGCTCCAGGCTCTGCGCGAGGTAGGGCGCGGCCAGCGACAGCGGCAGCGCCTCGACTTCGGTCTGCACATCGGCCACCTTGTCGGTGGCGCGACCCTTGAATTTGAGCGACGCACCGGCAATGGCGGTGCTGCCGTTGAACTCGGCCGGCTTCTCCATGGGCCATGTGACGCCCGTGACGTCGAAGCCGAGCTCGGTCACGTCGACGGCCGCGGTGGGTTTGACGGTTTCGTCGCGCCAGCCGATGCGCCCACCGCTCAGGGCGAGTTTGTCGACCTGCACTTTGAGCATCGGTTTTTCAGCTGCGGTGCCGGCGGTCGCGGCGGGCGCGCTGGCTGCCGCGGTGGGCAGCGGCGCCGCCTTTTCAGTTGCGCCGGTAGCGGGGTCGGTGGCCAGCAGGTTGAGCTGGCCTGACGCATCGCGCGCCACCGCCAGCTGCGGTTTGACCAGCGCGATTTCGCTCAGATGGAACACCGACTCCAGCGGACGCACATCGGCCAGCGCCAGCTTGAGCGACTCGAAGCCCAGCAGGTCGCGCCCGCGGGCATCGGCCACCTTGGTGGCGTGCGCCTCGAGCGTGCCGGTGATCTTCAGGTCGTTGGTGGCGCCGTGCTCGAAGGCGATCTTCAAGTCGGCGTCCAGGGTGCCCGCCTGCAGGCGCACCGGCAGACCGCCCGGCATGTAGCCCAGGTACGGCACCAGGTCGAGGCCCTTGAACTGCACCTGCGCGTCGGTCTTGCGGCTGTCGGCAAAAGGCGTGGTGAAGGCGGCCGAGTCGAACTTGCTGCCGTTGAGCACGAAGGCCAGCTTGGGCTCGGTGTTGATGTCGCGCTTGGAGTCGAGGTTGCTGAGGAAGGGCACCTTCAGCACGAAGTCGCGCAGCTCGTGCTTGCGCTTGACGGTCTGGTCGTCGAAGTCGACAGAGCCGCCGTTGATGGCGATGTTGTAGATGGCAAAGCGCGCGGGCTTGGCGTTGGGGTCGGGCGGCGGGCCGGCGGCCAGCTTGGCCAGGATGTCGTCGATGTCGTACTTGCCGTCTGCCAGGTGGGTCAGAAGCACGGTCGGCGCGTCGATGGTGACGGTGTCGATCACCGGTGCGAGGCGCACGATGGACTGCAGTTCGGCGTCGGCGTAGATGCGTGCGATGGAGAGCTGCGACTTGCTGCCGTCGGCGGTGGCGATGCGCAGGTCGTTCAGGGTGAACTCGAGCGTCCAGGGCTTGAAATCGATCTTGCCGACGGTGACTTGCCGGCCCAGCTTTTCGCTCGCGATCTTCTGGATCTGACTCTTGGCGATGGGCGGCACCGCCAGCCAGGCGATGGCCCAGAACCCCAGCAGAACCAGCACCGCGACGATCCCCCGTCGCACCCATTTGTTTTGTTTGATCGAAGCTGCATCCATCGCGGGAGTGTGCCGCAAAGAGGTGCGCGCCAGAAGCAACAAAGCCCGGCGGCTCGACTGAACGTGTCGCCACCGGGCACAGAAGAAAGAAAGCCCGGTGGCTCGACTGAACGTCTCGCCACCGGGCTTGATGGCGGGCCTAAGACCCAAGCCATCGATTCGCGCGGCAGGAAGTCAATGGTTCCCACCGTGCTGGCAGCAAGAGATTGCCACCGTGGATCCTCGGACGCTGAGCCCTCGACTTGCATCTCGGACTGCGGGACCTCGGAAAAACGCCTGAAATCTCAGGCCCGTTCAGATTAGGCGGCGCACCCTCGGATTGCAAACGCGTTTTACAAAGGGCTTTCCCGTAAGCCGAAACGCCTCGAATGGCAACACTTCTAAACACTCATGTGTATAAAGATTCAATTCATTATGCTTGACCGGGTATTTAGCCACGCTAGAATCCGCCCTGCTCCGGCCACCCAATGTGGCGGAGCCCCCTGAATCCGCTGCCGAATCCCAACCGGCTTGATCAGGCCACCGCGCTCCCAACCCCCTTCACTCCATGCGCGGAGCCTGATTCGTACCAATCCAAGCGCCGCTGCCTTCGACCTTCGCCTTTATCGGCGTTGCGTTTCGGGTGCCGCACAGAAAGGAAGAGCGATGAACAAGGCGTTCGATGCCACAGCCCGCGGGCTAAGGACCTTCGTGTCCGATGTGGTAGACGGCTTTTTTGAGATCACCCACAACGGGTTTGCACTGGTCGGTCTGGCCATCGTGTTCGCGGCCCTCGCCCTCGTGGCGCGGCCCGACCTGCGCAAGACCGGCGAGGAGCAACTGATGGGCTGGCTGCAATCGCGCAAGCCCGCGCCGGAAGTCACCGACCTGGAGCCGACCGCCATCGAGCGGACCACGGCCGCGAGCCCCAGCGACCTGCCCAAACAGCAGGCCGCCGTGGCTTACTGGCTCAGCAAGAAGTACAGCGTCGCGGCAGAGCCGCTGAGCGTGCTCGTGGCCGAGGCCTACAACATCGGCAAGCGCACCAAGCTCGACCCGACGCTGATTCTGGCCATCATGGCCGTCGAATCCAGCTTCAACCCGTTCGCCCAGAGTCATGTCGGCGCCCAGGGCCTGATGCAGGTCATGACCCGCGTGCACGGCGACAAGTACGAAAGCGCGGGCGGCACGCTCACCGCCTTCGATCCGGTGACCAACATGCGCGTGGGCGTGAAGGTGCTGCAGGAATGCATCGCCCGCGCCGGCTCGCTCGAAGGCGGCCTGCGCTACTACGTGGGCGCGGCCAACCTGGAAGACGACGGCGGCTATGCCGGCAAGGTGATGGCCGAGCATGAGCGCCTGCTGCAGGTGGCCAATGGCCGCGCACCGTCGGTGCAGCCGCCTCGCACGACCGTTCGCGCGCAGCCGATTCCAATCGTTGCGCCGGCACCGATCAAGGCCGAAGAAGGCACGGAGCCCGCCAAGGTCGCTTTGCTTTCCTCCGTTTCCTGAAGTGCACCTGGCCGGGTGTGAGCTACACTCGGCCCCGTACGCGACTGGCGATAGGCGCAGCACCCGCACAAGGTGCCCCGCGCTGACGTGGAATACCACTGGGAAGCGTACCGCCTGGGCACACCAGGCGTTCAGCCGTTCGCCTGGGCAGCCCTTGTTTGGTTGAAGAACAAGGACCTCGTCTTCAAAGGACTGCCATGTACCAACGCAATATTCTGGTCGAACAGACCGATCCCGAAATCTGGGCCGCCATTCAAGCCGAAAACGCGCGCCAGGAACATCACATCGAGCTGATCGCCAGCGAGAACTACGCCTCGCCCGCCGTCATGCAGGCCCAGGGCTCGCAGCTCACCAACAAGTACGCCGAAGGCTACCCGGGCAAGCGCTACTACGGCGGCTGCGAGCACGTCGACGTGGCCGAGCAACTGGCCATCGACCGCGTCAAGCAGCTCTTCGGTGCAGACGCAGCCAACGTGCAGCCGCATTGCGGCGCCTCGGCCAACGAAGCCGTGATGCTCGCCTTCCTGAAGCCCGGCGACACCATCATGGGCATGAGCCTGGCCGAAGGCGGCCACCTGACCCACGGCATGCCGCTGAACATGAGCGGCAAGTGGTTCAACGTGGTGAGCTACGGCCTGGACGCCAACGAAGCCATCGACTACGACGCCATGGAACGCAAGGCGCGTGAGCACATGCCCAAGCTGATCATCGCGGGCGCTTCGGCCTACTCGCTGCGCATCGATTTCGAGCGCTTTGCCAAGGTGGCCAAGGACGTCGGCGCGATCTTCATGGTCGACATCGCCCACTACGCCGGCCTTGTGGCCGCGGGCGTGTACCCCAACCCGGTGCCGCACGCCGACATCGTCACCTCGACCACCCACAAGAGCCTGCGCGGCCCGCGCGGCGGCATCATCCTGATGAAGTCGCAGCACGAAAAGGCGATCAACAGCGCAATCTTCCCCGGCCTGCAAGGCGGCCCGCTGATGCACGTGATTGCCGCCAAGGCCGTGGCGTTCAAGGAAGCCATGGCGCCCGAGTTCAAGGCCTACCAGCAACAGGTGGTCAAGAACGCCCAGATCGTGGCCAACACCCTCACCGAGCGCGGTCTGCGCATCGTGAGCGGGCGCACCGAAAGCCACGTGATGCTGGTCGACCTGCGCTCCAAGGGCATCACCGGCAAGGAAGCCGAAGCCGTGCTGGGCAGCGCCCACATGACGATCAACAAGAACGCGATCCCCAACGACCCGGAAAAGCCGATGGTCACCAGCGGCGTGCGCATCGGCACCCCCGCCATGACCACCCGCGGCTTCAAGGACGAAGAGGCCCGCGCCACCGCCAACCTGATCGCCGACGTGCTCGAGAACCCGCGTGACGCGGCAAACATCGACGCCGTGCGCGCCAAGGTGCACGCACTCACGAGCCGCTTCCCTGTCTACCGCTGATCGCCAGGAAGAAGACCTGACCGCATGAAATGCCCTTTTTGCGGTCATCTTGAAACGCAGGTCGTCGAGACCCGCGTTTCGGAAGATGCCGACTTCGTTCGCAGGCGCCGCCAGTGCGCCGCCTGCGACAAGCGCTTCACCACCTACGAGCGGCCCGACGTCAATTTTCCTGTGGTCGTGAAGAAGGACGGCAGCCGCGCCGACTTCGACTCGACCAAGGTGCGCGCCTCGATGATGCTGGCGCTGCGCAAGCGCCCGGTGAGCATCGAGCAGATCGACAACGCCCTGCTGCGCATCGAGCAGAAGCTGCTGGCCAGCGGGCTGCGCGAAATCGAGTCGACCAAGGTCGGCGAACTCGTGATGCGCGAACTGAAAAAGCTCGACAAGGTCGCCTATGTGCGCTTCGCCTCGGTGTACCGCAGCTTCGAGGACGTGGACGAGTTCAGGCAGTTGCTGCGCGACATCTGATCGCCGGCGGCGCGCGCTCAGGCGCCGTCTTCTTCCTTGCTGCCCTTTCCACACGCGCCCGAGCCGCAATCGCCGATCACATCCGGGTTGCACAGCTTTGGCCGCCCCGAGGGCGAGACGACGATGGAAGCCCGGCGCCCCGTGTCGGCCTTCAGTGTCAGGCAGCCCGCGCTGAAGCCGGACCTGACGGTCTGGCGCGAGAACCCGTTGCCGTCGTAGCGCAAGCCCTGCGCAAAGCCCCCGCCCAGCGTCGCATCCACATGCACACCCTGCGGCAATGCGTCGAAATGACGCAGCGTCACCAGTGCATCTTCAGGCCCGGCCTGCACCACCCAACCGCGCGACCAGTCGGTGCCCGGCAACGCACGCACGCTTACGCTCTGCGCGCGCTGAATGGCCTCCATGCGCGCAAAGCTCAACGCGGCGTTGAAGGCCTGGGCGGCAGTCGCGAGACGCTGGTTGAGCAGCATGTCGCGAAAGCTCGGCGCGCCGATGGCCGCCAGCACCGCCACGATGGCAATCACCACCATCAGCTCGATCAAAGTAAAGCCGCCCGCCGCCGTTTTGCGCCCCCTCATTGCCAGCACCAGCCGGGCTGCGTGCCATCGCACCCTTTGCCGCCCGTGCTGTCGACCCAGAGATTGCCCACTTGGGGATCGGAGAAGCCGGGCTTCAAGGTGGCGGTGAGCCGAATGCAGTGGTCGATGCGCCCCTTCCCCTCGCAATTGCCGCCCTGAAGGGCGTATTTACCGCCCGAGCCGCTGTCTCCCGAGTCCCCCTGGTAGCGCCGGTATCGCCCCGCCTGGGTGAAGTGGCGCTCCTGCTCCTGCATCTGCCGCATCAGCGCGGCCCGCCCTTCGCTGCGCCAGCCTTTTCGCACGACATCCATGTACGACGGATAGGAGATGGCCGCCAGGATCGCGGCGATGGCGAGCACGATCAGCAACTCGATCAGGGTGAAGCCGCGAAGCACCGTCGCCCTCATGGCTTCGTCCTGCGGTAGTCGACGAGCTGGCGCCAGTTCAGGCGACCACCAATTCGGGACGCCTTGCCGCCATCGGCCGGTGACGGCGTCGAGATGCCGCTGCCGCGGGTGCCGACATTGACGATGCCCACGCGCCTGCTTTCCGTCCGCCGCCCCAATGCATCGGCAGCGCCGACGGCGCTCTCACCCAACTGAACCAGCAGCGGCTCGCCCGGCATCCCGACGCTCGACGGCACGCAGGTGCCGCCCTGCGAGATGCCCGTCATGGCGTTCACCGCGCAGCTGCGTCCGCCGCCGTCAGTGGTGCATGCGCTGGCATTGGGAATCAGCGTGTTGAAAAACAGTTGTCCGTCGCTCAGCACCGGCTTGAAAACCACACGCTCGCCTTGATCGAGCCCGCCCGGCAGGTCGAAGTACCAGCCGCGCCGGGCGCTCGTCTTGGCGTTGAACGCGCCATGGACGAAGGCATCGCCAACAATGGGCGGGAAGGCCTTTTCGCTCGCAGGGCGGACGCGGCGCGGCTGAAGCTGCATGCGCGCCTCGCCTGCGGGAATGGCCGTGCCGTTGTCGTACACGCCGTAGACCGTTTGCACGCCGCGGGCAGCGCGGCCCAGGTCTTCGGGGCTCACGAATTTTCCGGTGCCGAAAAGCACGATCGCACCGCCGCCCGGCCCGATGCCGACCTCCGGCGCCGTGGTGATGGGCTGTCGCTTGGCATCGGCACCGCTGCCGACCATGGCGACCATCAAAGGCAGCCCGTCTGACGCCAGTGCCTTGCTCCACGGTGCATTGCCCGTGAAATCGAACCGCCACAGATTGCCCTGCGTATCGCCGGCATACAGCAGGCGCGTGGACCCGTCCAATGCGGCGTAGTCGCCCGGCGTGCTCAACGCATTGACGGTGCTGGCGTCGCTCGGAGCCGGCAAGACGAACTTGTAGTAGTTGCGGTTGAGCCGCCAGGCTTCGCCCGCGGGCTTGTCCAGCGACAGCAGGAACAACGCGGCGCGCTTGTCGGGGTTGGCGTTGTTGAAGCCCGAAGGAACCACCGCGAACCAGCCGTGGCTTGCCGGCTGGGTCTTGGTGGGCGCGGCCGTACGGAACTTCATGATCCGAGGCGGCTGCGTCACGCGGCCCATGTCGTCGTCGTACGCGCCGTTGAACTCCCACAACACCTTGTCGGCCGAGACGTCCGCAGGGTCTGTCACGTCGAGCGCAAAGACGCCCGTGGCCCCGGCGCCACTGCCCGAGACGAGCACGGTCTTCCATGCACCGCTCGCCATGCGCGCTTCCGCGACCGCAGGCGTGCCATCGACATAACTCTGGTGCACGTAGTCCGGCGAGCTGTAGGCAGCCAGCTTGGCGAACATGGTGCGCGGCACATAGGCGAACAGTTCGCGCCCGGTATGCGCTTCGAAGGCATGCAGCATGCCGCCGTTGGTGCCGACGTACACCGCATGCGTTCGAGCGCGATGTGCGGCCAGGAACTTGTCGTAGCCGGCCTCCTGAATCCCGAGACTGGGCGCACCCACAAAGACCGGTCTTGCGTTGGCCACATCCCCCATGACCGAGTCGCGCACGCGGAAGATGCCATGTGGCGCGGACAACTCCTTGCTGCGGTCGCCACGCAGGTACGCCAACCTCTCCGCGCCGAGGCGGTCGAAAGCAGCGGGTTGGGCATGGGGCGTCGCGTTGAACCAGCCACGCGATCCGTTGTCGAGCGCATCCCATTGAAAAGGAATGCCGATGGCGGCGGTCGAGAGCGTGAAGATGCGCCTGCTCGCGGGGTCACGAGCAACCACGGCCGGCTTGGCGTTGGCATTGCCCGTCAGCAACTCGCCGGCATCCCAGTCGGGCTTGGGGTCGCGGTTGGCTGCTCCGCTTGCCGCATCGAACCGCAGCGGGTACGACAGCAGCGTGCCCGACCAGCGCCGCCCTTCGGACTTGGTCACGTACAGGCTGGCACCCGCCTTCGCGACCGTGCCGGACGAAAGAGCACCGCCCGGTGTGCTGCCGCCGCTGGCCATCGCGTTCGCACGCGCGAAGATCCGGCCGACAGCGGCAACCATCTGCGCCGGCTCGCCGGCCAGCAGGTAGTTGGCGGGACTGGGCCGGTCGTCTGCATCCAGGCCTTCGGCCCATTCGGACCCGCTGCCGGACGCGCTGCTGGACGCGCGAAAAGGATTGCCGTCTTCGTTGCCGTCCACGAAGCCGCCGTACTTTGCGGCCAGATGAAACGCGCTGCCGCGCTGCCTTTGTCCGGCGGCAGTTCCGCCGCCCAGGCCCAGGTCGATGGCAAAGGTCTGGACACGCAGGTCCTCGTGGTCGGCTCGGATCTTCTGCGTGTTGGCCCAATAGGCGAGGCCCGCCATCCCGAAAGAGCCCTTGCCGGCGCCTGTTTCAGCGGTCGCGATGTTGGCGGAGGTCAGGCGTGTGCCGCCCTTGTAGTTGAGGGCCGGCGGACCGTCGTTGCCGGTGGTGACCAGGCCCGCCTTGCCCGAGGGGTGCGCGTACGAGAGCGCTTCGCGGTTCTCGAAAGCCCCGACCAGACTCGTCCAGTACGCCGTGTCGGGTTCGTAAGCCGCGTTGTTGAAGCCACGGTCGAAATCACCGGGAGAGTCCCCCTTCGACATGCCGGGCAGTGAGCGGTCGTAGTGGGTGTCGGCATCGCCGATCAGCAGGATGCCGCTGCGTTGGCAACTCGCTGCGATGGGGTCTGCCCTGCGCGCCCCAAGGCCTGGCGCCGCGCCGTCGAGGGCATTGGGCGTCGGCGCCTTGCCTTGCAAATAGCGCAGCGACTCGTAGTAGAGCTCGCCCGCTGGATCGAACAACCCGTAAGCGCCCGGCTTGCCACCGGCGCGCCCGAAGCGATTGATGGCGTGAATGACACCGCTTGCGTGAGTTGCGGCCAAGCCCATCGCCTCGGGCTTGAGCACGCCCGTGTGTGCATCCCACTCCGAGTCTGGGTTGTTCACCCGGTCGAAGTTCATGTCGGTCTTGGTGGGGCCCGTGTGCTTCATGGGTGCGACCAGAACGCCGCCGTAGCGTGCGGGGTCGTCGTTCGGCAAATAGCTGAAAACAGAAAACCGCATCTGCGCGGCGTAGCGCTGGATGGCGCCCTCGGGCTTGTGACCGCCGTTCGGGTATCTGGCGCAGAGCGAGCGACGCAATGCCGCCTCGGCCGGCGCGCAAACCTCCACGCGTGCCATGAAAGATGTGCCGACCGGCTCCGCGCAACTTCCGGCAGCCGTGGAGCCGACGACGATCCGATCGAGGCAGTTGCTGAAACTCAGCGTGCCTGTGGCTCGCAACGCGTCGCGCGCTCCCGTGACCAACGGCGTCAGGCTGTCGAGGTTGCCGGTGATCGTCTTGTCGGGAAAGTGCGGCCCGCGATAGAAAGTTTCTGGCAAGACAGCGCGTTGCAACACTGTGCGGTCCGGTTCGTCCACCACGCGGTCGCCGCCGGTCAATGCCAGGCGCAGTCCGTCGAGGGACGACGACACTGCCCAGTTCAGCAGATTGCCGCTCCACTGCTGGGAGCAGACGATTTCTCCGCCGCTGCGCCTCGTTGCCGTGGATGCACGCCTGAAGTACCCGTCGCCGTTCGCGTAGCCGTAGCAACCCATCGGGTCCCAGTAGCCGACGTAGGTTTTCTTCCAGTCGAAGCTGTCGCGGTAGGCCGCGCCCGCGTTCGACTGCTTGAGCGACAGGTCGATGACCATGCCGGAATCGACACGTGATGCCAGTGAAAACAGCGACTCGCCGGGCAGCACGGCGTCGGGCGGCAGCGCCTGCGTGGCGGCATGGGCGAGAGACAGGCCGATGGACAAGGCGCAAGCCGCCGGCACCAGGATTCGAAAAGGTCGCATGCGAACTCCTTCTTCAGGAAGGGCAACCCGGACTGGCCGCCGGTTTGTACAGATTGGTCTGCAGCACCACCTGGGTCTCTTCGCGCGTGCCGAAGCCGATGGCCGTGACGCGAAAGACATAGCCGGGTCCTTGTGCGCTCGCGTTCTGCAGTGCATCGCCCTGCCCTGTGCCGCGGCTGCGAACGGCCTCCACGATGTAGCGCGGTGCGCGGGCGGTGGCGGCGTAGGTCTGGCCGGTGAACGCGCCATAGGCAACAGACCTTGGGCCATCGGCTGCGAAGTCCGCCGTCATCCAGGCGGGGTCTGTTCCCGGCTCGCCCGGTGCGCACAGCCCCTGGTTCTCTCCTGCACCACCGCATCCGGCGACGAAGGCCGTCACATCCCGATGGTTGAAAAGGCAGAGCCGCTGCCGCACGCTGTCGTTGGGTCCGAGCACGTCGCTTTCGGCATCGCTCAATGCGGCCTCGGCCGCCTGGAAGGCGAGCTCGGTGTCTCGGTCGTTGCGCGCGCTGCGCTCGTTGACCAACGAGACCTGCGCCGCGGCAACGCCCAGCACGGTCACCACGACCAGAAGCATCAGCACGACGATCAGCGAGAAGCCTTGCTGCAACCGCCGAAGGCGCCGGCTCACGATGGCACCCCCTTCATCGCATTGCGCAGCATCAAAGTGAACGTAGCCACACGGCGCAGCCTGCCATCGGCCGGCGGCTTGAAGCTCACTTCTGAAAAATCGGTGCCCAGCGGGTAGAGCAGTTCCTCCGTTCCCTCGGATGCGCCCCGGGCATGCGCACTGCGCGCGACCATGCCGATGCGCAGCCCGACCACCTTGCGCCATTCGTCGTTGACCTTGGCTTCGGAAGGGGCCATGGCCTCGAGTTGCGCGGCGTCCATCCATTGCTCCGGAACACCATCGCCGTCGGCATCGTGGGCGTAGACCACCTTGAACACCTCGATACCGCGCGCCAGCGGCTGCGATCGGAAAGAACCTTCCTTCTCAGCGCGGAATTTGCAGTAGAGCTCGGGCTCGCTGTCGGCGGCCTCCGCGATGAAGAAAAAACTCCAGGCGCGGCTTGTCGACACAGTCTTGCCCGACACCGGCCCGGGCTGGGCGAAGCCCATGCAGTCGATCATGGTGCCGTCGGCTTCGGCGTCGCTTCCGGCGCGGCTGCGGCCGAAGAAGCGAACACGCAAGGAATCGCTTGCGTTCAGGCCACGCATGTTGTGGCTGCCGTAGCTGTCGCCGACGCGGCTGACACGGGTGTTGCTCGCGCCCACGATGTCGAGATCGAAGGCGCCGTTGGCGGAAGCCGGCATGGCCGCGATGCCTGTTTCGGCATCGGCAACCAGGTTGTCGGGGGCGTGGTCTGTATAGCCCGCCTGCCGCACGATGGTTCTGACGACGAAGCTCGCGAACCTCAGCGACTCGTCCACCGCCTGCGCGTCGGCGCTGGCCATGAACAACCGCTGGCTGCCGAGGAATGCCGCGGTGGCCGCAAGCACCACGACCAGTGCAATCGCCATGGCGACCAGCAACTCGACCAGCGTCACGCCGCACTGGCGCGCGCGGCCCGCCATATCAGGAGCCGGCCTGGCCATCGTGCCCCTGCCCTGTTACCCATTGCATGACCAGCCGCGGGGGCGGTGACGCGCCCGGCTCAGGGGCGCCGGTGCGGGGTGTCCAGCCGAGCTTCACGACCATGATGCTGCCCGTCTTGCTGCAAGCCCATGTGTACTCGGCTGCTGCCGCATTCCACGGCGTTTCGTCGAAGCAGACGCTGAGACGGGCGTCGGGCAGTGCCTTGGCGATGCGGCGCTTCCATCCGCGCATGTCCCAGGCGGCGAGCTCTGCCGGCGTGCAGCCCGCACCGGCCGCGACTCCCACCACTGCGCAGGCGCCGCCTGCGGCGGGCGCATCCGGCGCGGAGCCCGCACGCCAATCGTCGACGAGGTAGGCATTGGCCGCATCGTTCTGCGCGGCCACGCGATGGTTCATGCGCGCCTTCTCGGACAACTCACGCGCCAGATTGAGCGCCGCCGTGAAGGTTGCCGCCTCGTTGCCGGAGCGCACCGACGCCAGCAGCATGCCGACCGCACCGAGCAGCCCCATGCTCAGCACGACGATGGAAACCAGTACCTCCACGAGCGAAAAGCCCGCGGCCGAATGCTTCGTTGAAGCCATGTTCGATGTCCTCCCTGTTGACCTGCAACTTGTGTTGCTTCTTTATTTCCGCCATCGAACTTCGAGCGTAAAAGCCCGCTGCCACGGCGCACGCACCGTTCATCCGCATTCGAATGCCGCTCGTATGATCCGGCGGCACGCCTGCCAACTTCTTCCGCCGAGCCTCCATGCCCTCCCTCGAACAAGACGCCCTGTACATCGCCACCGCACTGCGTCTGGCCACGTCGGCGCTGCTGCTGACCGACCCGAACCCGCGCGTGGGCTGCGTGCTTTGCGACGCGCAAGGCCGCGTGCTGGGCCAGGGCCATACGCAAAAAGCCGGCGGTCCGCATGCCGAGGTGATGGCGCTGCGCGACGCGGCGGCGCAAGGCCATTCGGTCGCGGGCGCGACGGCCTACGTCACGCTGGAGCCCTGCTCTCACCATGGCCGCACCGGGCCGTGCTGCGACGCGCTGATTGCAGCGGGCGTGCGACGGGTGGTGGCCTCCATTGCCGACCCGAACCCGCTGGTGGCCGGACAAGGCTTCGCCCGGTTGCGCGCGGCGGGTGTCGATGTCGACGTGGGCCCCGGTGCCGCCGAATCGCGCGAGCTCAACATCGGTTTCTTCAGTCGCATGGTTCGCCAGCAGCCTTGGGTGCGCATGAAGGCGGCGGCATCGCTCGACGGCAAGACCGGCCTGGACAACGGCGTGAGCCAGTGGATCACCGCCGAGGCCGCCCGCACCGACGGCCACGCCTGGCGCGCCCGGGCCAGTGCGGTGCTGACCGGCGTGGGCACGGTGCTGGAAGACAACCCGCGGCTCGACGTGCGCCTGGTCGACACCCCGCGCCAGCCCCATCTGGTGGTGGTGGACAGCCGACTGCAAACACCGCCCGACGCTCACATATTCATAGCGGGCCGCCCGGTGTGGATCTACGCCGCCACCCGAGACGAAGAAAAGGCGGCCGCCCTGGAAGCCCGTGGCGCCACCGTCACCTGCCTGCCGAATGCCGAAGGCAAGGTCGATCTGCCGGCGCTGTTGAAGGACCTGGCCGCGCGCGGCGTGAACGAGCTGCACGTCGAGTCGGGGCACAAGCTCAATGGCTCGATGCTGCGCGAAGGCTGCGTCGACGAGCTGCTGGTGTACCTGGCGCCCAAGCTCATCGGCACCGGCATGAGCCTCGCGAGCCACATTCACGCGGGCGGCCCGCTGACCTCGCTGGCGGGCGTGCTGCCGCTGGAATTCAAGTCGGTCGACATGCTCGGACCCGACCTGCGCATCGTGGCCCGGGTCGCCGGAAGGGACGCGTTCTAGCGTTTGCCCCGAACCGCCCTCGTTCTCTGCGAAAATGTGCGGATGTTTACCGGAATCATCACCGGCGTGGGGCGCATCGCCGCCATTCACGACCTCGGCACCTCCTCCTCCTACGGCAAAAGACTCAGCATTGCGGTGCCCGACGGCTACCTCGATGACGTCGGGCTTGGCGACAGCATTGCGCTCAACGGCGCCTGCATGACCGTCACCACGCTCGTCCCCGAGCGACAGCAGTTCACCATCGACATTTCCGCGGAGTCCCTCGACAAGACCGCCGGCCTGACCGACGAGGGCAGCCGCATCAACCTGGAGAAGGCCCTGCGCGCGAGCGACCGCCTGGGCGGGCACATCGTGTCGGGCCATGTGGACGGCATCGGCACCGTGAGCTTCTTCGAGCCGGTCGGCGAAAGCTGGGAACTGCGCGTGGTCGCACCCCAGGCGCTGGCCCGCTTTCTGGCCTACAAGGGCTCGATCACCATCAACGGTGTGAGCCTCACCGTGAACACGGTGAAAGACCTCGCCGAAGGCGCAGAGATCAGCATCAACCTGATTCCGCACACCGTCGAAAACACCTCCCTCGGCGGCCTCTTGGCCGGCTCGCCGGTCAACCTCGAAATAGATACCGTCGCGCGCTACGTGGAGCGCATGCTTCAGGCGGGCGTGCTGGTGCCACCCTCTCCAATGTCTTCCATGCATTCCACGTATTCCAAGGACACAGCCGAATGAACGCCTCCGTCACGCCGATCGGCGCTCCCCACGCCGCGCGCCCCGCACGCGCGCCCGCCGCGATCTCGCCGGTCGAGGAGATCGTGGCCGAGCTCGCCGCCGGGCGCATGGTGATCCTTGTGGACGAGGAAGACCGTGAGAACGAAGGCGACATCGTCATCGCGGCCGACCACATCACGCCCGAGTCCATCAACTTCATGGCGCGCCACGCCCGCGGCCTGATCTGCCTGACGCTGTCGCGCGAAATGTGCGAGCGGCTGCAACTGCCGCCGATGGTGCAGCGCAACGGCGCCAAGCACTCGACCGCCTTCACCGTGTCCATCGAGGCAGCCGAAGGCGTGACCACCGGCATCTCGGCCGCCGATCGCGCACGCACCGTGCAGGCCGCCGTGGCGCCCAACGCCGTGGCCGCCGACCTGGTGCAGCCCGGCCACATCTTCCCGCTGCAGGCTGTGGACGGCGGCGTGCTGATGCGCGCCGGCCACACCGAAGCCGGCTGCGACCTGGCCGCCATGGCCGGCTGCTCGCCCGCCTCTGTGATCTGCGAGGTGATGAACGAAGACGGCACCATGGCCCGCCTGCCCGACCTGCAGATCTTTGCGGCCGAGCACAACCTGAAGATCGGCACCATCGCCGCGCTGATCGAGCACCGCAGCCGCGTCGAGTCGCTGGTCGAGAAGGTCGGCTGCCGCGAAATTCAAACCGCCTGGGGCACCTTCACCGCCCACGCCTTCATGGACAAGCCCAGCCGCGGCGTGCACCTGGCGCTGGTGCGCGGCACCTGGACGCCGGAAGACACGGTGTCGGTGCGCGTGCACGAGCCGCTGTCGGTGCTGGACGCGCTGGAAATCAACCGCGCGCTGCACTCGTGGAGCCTGGACGCCAGCCTGTCGCACATTGCGACCGAGGGCAAGGGCGTGGCCGTGCTGCTGAACTGCGGCGAAACCGGCAGCGAGCTGCTCGCGCAGTTCGACGGCACCGCGCGCCCCGCGCAAGCACCCGAGCGCGGCCGCATGGACCTGCGCAGCTACGGCATCGGCGCGCAAATTCTGCGCGAATGCGGCGTGCACAAGATGAACCTGCTGGGCACGCCGCGTCGCATGCCCAGCATGGCGGCAGGCTACGGCCTGGAAATTGCCGGCTACCTCACCAAGGACTGAACGACCATGCAAGGTGCAAACAAGGGCTCTGTCAGCCACAACGGCAAACCGCTCCACGGCAAGGGACTGCGCATCGGCATCGTGCAGGCGCGCTTCAACGCCGACATCACCGACGCGCTCGCCCGCGCCTGCCTGTCGGAGCTCGAGGCCCTGGGCGTGAGCGCCTCCGACATCCATCACGTGCAGGTGCCCGGCGCGCTCGAAGTGCCGATCGCCCTGCAGGCGCTGGCCGAGCGTGGCGGCTACCACGCGCTGGTGGCGCTGGGCTGCATCATCCGCGGCGAGACCTACCACTTCGAGCTGGTCGCCAACGAGTCGGGCGCCAGCGTGAGCCGCGTCTCGCTGGACTACAAGCTTCCCATCGCCAACGCGATCATCACCACCGAGAACCTAGAGCAAGCCGTTGCCCGGCAGACCGACAAGGGCCGCGACGCGGCCCGCGTGGCTGTCGAGATGGCGCAACTGCTGGCCACCCTTTCATGACCGAAGACACCTCCAAGCCCACCAAGCCGCGCCAGTCGCGCGTCGGACTCACCAGCACCGGCGTTCGCAAGGCTTCGGCCAAGTCGAACCGCAGCCGTGCGCGCGAGTTCGCGCTGCAGGCGCTCTACCAGCACCTGGTGGGCCGCAACGACCCGACCGACATCGACCATTTCACGCGCGACCTCGCGGGCTTTCACAAGGCCGATGCGCTGCACTACGACGCGCTGCTGCACGGCGCGATTCAGGGCGCCGAACAACTCGACGCGCTGATCCGCCCGCTGCTGGACCGCAAGTTCGAAGAGATCTCGCCGGTCGAGCACGCCGTGATGTGGATCGGCGTGTACGAATTTCAGAATTGCGCCGACGTGCCCTGGCGCGTGGTGCTCAACGAGTGCATCGAGCTGGCCAAGGAATTCGGCGGCACCGACGGCCACAAGTATGTGAACGCGGTGCTCAACGGCCTGGCGCCGCAACTGCGCCCGCTCGAGGTGGAAGCCGACCGGGCTTCGGGGAAAGCGAAGGCATGAGGATCTCGGCGCGCGCACAGCGCATCGAGCCCTTCTATGTGATGGAGGTGGCAAAGGCGGCCGGCGCACTGGCCCGCGAGGTCGCCCATACCGACCGGCCGATGATCTTCCTGAACATCGGCGAGCCCGACTTCACCGCCCCGCCGCTGGTGCAGGAAGCCGCCGCCCGCGCGGTGCGTGCCGGCGCCACGCAGTACACGCAGGCCACCGGCCTGGACCTTCTGCGCGAACGCATCAGCGCCTGGTACCGCCAGCGCTTCAACGTCGACGTGCCGGCCCGCCGCATCGTCGTCACCGCCGGGGCCTCGGCCGCGCTGCAGCTGGCCTGCCTGGCGCTGATCGACTCGGGCGACGAAATTCTCATGCCCGACCCGAGCTATCCGTGCAACCGCCACTTCGTGAGCGCGGCGGACGGCAAGGCGGTGCTGGTGCCGACCACGGCCGAAGAGCGCTTTCAGCTCACCGCCGACAAGGTGGCGGCCGCCTGGACCGACAAGACGCGCGGCGTGCTGCTCGCATCGCCCTCCAACCCGACCGGCACCTCGATTGCGCCCGACGAACTGCGCCGCATCCACGAGGTGGTGTCGCAACGCGGCGGCATCACGCTGATCGACGAAATCTACCTGGGGCTGTCGCACGATGACGCCTTCGGCCAGACCGCGCTGGCCATCGACGACAACGTCATCAGCATCAACAGCTTCAGCAAGTACTTCAACATGACCGGCTGGCGCCTGGGCTGGCTGGTGGTGCCCGAGGCGCTGGTGCCGGTGGTCGAGCGCCTGGCGCAGAACCTCTTCATCTGCGCGAGCACCGTGTCGCAGCATGCGGCGCTGGCCTGCTTCGAGGATGCGAGCATTGCCGAGTACGAACGCCGCCGCGCCGAATTCAAGGCGCGCCGCGACTGGTTCATTCCGCAGCTGAACGCGCTCGGACTGAACGTGCCCGTGGTGCCCGACGGCGCCTTCTACGCCTGGGCAGACTGCACCTCGTTCGCCGAAAAGCTCGGCATCTCGGGCAGCTGGGACTTCGCCTTCGAGACCATGAAACGCGCCCACGTCGCCATTACGCCGGGCAGAGACTTCGGCACTGCCGACACCGCGAATTTCGTGCGCTTTTCCACCGCGAGCTCCATGGTGCATCTGCAGGAAGCCATCGAACGCCTGCGTGCGATGGCGGAAAACAAGGCGCAATGAGCTACGCGTTTCCTGTTCGCGTGTACTGGGAGGACACCGACGCCGGCGGCATCGTGTTCTACGCCAACTACCTGAAGTTCATGGAGCGCGGGCGCACCGAGTGGCTGCGCTCCCTGGGCATCGAGCAGCGCAAGCTGCGCGAAGACACCGGCGGCCAGTTCGTGGTGAGCGAAACGCAGCTCAAATACCATCGCCCTTCCCTGCTCGACGACGAACTGCTGGTTACAGCCGATCTTCAACAATTGGGCACCGCCTCGTTGATAATCGGTCAGCGCGTGCTATCAAAAACAGAGCAAGAGCGAACAGGTGCCGCGGCACCTGTCTTGCTGTGCGAAGGCACGATCCGCATCGGCTGGGTGGATGCCGCCACGTTGCGTCCCGCACGCATACCGAAACAAGTCACGGGAACCCTCGAGCGCTACAGCGGCTCCATGACTCAACCTATCAAGCCATGAACCAAGATCTTTCCATCATCAATCTCCTGCTCCACGCGAGCTTCGTGGTTCAACTGGTCGTGCTGCTGCTCGTGATCGTCTCGATCGCCAGCTGGGCCGCCATCATTCGCAAGTACTTCTCGCTGCGCCGCATGCGCGCGCTGAACGACGACTTCGAGCGCGAGTTCTGGTCGGGCACCAGCCTGAACGAGCTGTTTGCCTCGGCAGCGCAGAACGCCAAGTTCGCCGGCCCCATGGAGCGCATCTTTGCCTCCGGCATGCGCGAGTATCAAAAGCTGCGCGAGCGCCACGTGACCGACGCACCCACGCTGCTCGACGGCGCCCGCCGCGCCATGCGCGCGAGCTTCCAGCGCGAGCTGGACGCGGCCGAACAGAACCTGTCGTTCCTGGCCACCGTGGGCTCTGTTTCCCCGTATGTGGGCCTGTTCGGTACGGTCTGGGGGATCATGCATGCCTTCACCGGCCTGGCCGCCCTCACGCAGGTGACGCTGGCCACCGTGGCCCCCGGCATTGCCGAGGCGCTGGTGGCCACGGCCATCGGCCTGTTCGCCGCCATTCCCGCGGTGGTCGGCTACAACCGCTTCGCCCGCGAGATCGACAAGATCGCCATTGCCCTGGAGACCTACATCGAAGAGTTCTCCAACATCCTGCAGCGCAACCTCTCGGCCAACCCGGGTGCCGGCAACGCCGCGTCGTCGGTGGCTCCGGCCAACCGCTGAGCGGAGGCGCCACAGATGCCCGCCGTTTCTTCCCGGGGCCGAGGCCGCCGGACGATCAACGAGATCAACATGGTCCCGTTCATCGACGTGATGCTGGTGCTGCTGATCATCTTCATGGTCACCGCCCCGCTCATCACGCCGAGCGTGATCAACCTGCCCACGGTCGACCGCGCCAACAAGCAGCCCGACAAGCCGATCGAAATCGTCATCAAGAGCGACGACGAAGTGCAGATCAAGAAAGACCCGTCCACCGGCACCGGCGGCACGTCGATCCCCATGACGCAAATTGGCGCCGCGGCCAAGCAGGCCCAGGGCGGCGACGACCAGCGCCCGGTGGTCATCAGCGCCGACAAGTCGGTGAAGTACGAAACCGTCGTGAAGGCGATGAACCAGCTCAAGCGCAGCGGCGTGGAGCGCGTGGGCCTGTCGGTCACCACCACGGGCGGCAAATAAGGCATGTCGCTCGCACTGGATCGCCCCGAGTTCGCGCCACCGCCGCAGCGCGGCACGCCGCGTGCCGTCGTGCTGGCCCTCATTGCGCACGGCCTGCTGATTGCCGCGCTCACCTGGGGCGTGCGCTGGAAAAGCGAGGCCGACGAAGGTGCGGTCGATGCCGAGCTGTGGTCGTCCACGGTGCAGCAGGCAGCCCCGCGCCTGCAGGCACCGCAGGCGCCCACGCCGGTTCCCACGCCACCCCCTCCGCCGCCGCCACCTCCCGCGCCCGCGCCAGTTCCCAAGCCCGTGCCGCCCGCGCCTCCGCCTCCCGTGGTCAAGGCACCCGAGCCCGCACCTGCGCCCAAGGCGCCCGACATTGCCCTGGAGCGCGAGAAGAAGCTCAAGGAGCAGAAGGAACAGAAAGAACGCGAGCTCGAAAAGCAGCAACAGCTGAAGAAAAAAGAGCTCGAGGCCAAGCAGCGCGCCGAGGACGAGGCCGACAAAAAGCAGGAACAGCAGAAGAAGCTGGCCGACCAGAAAAAGCAGCAGCAGGAAGCCGAAGCAAAGAAGGCCGCCGACGCCAAGCAAGCCGATGCCAAGAAGGCCGAAGCCGCCACCAAGCAGGCCGCCGCCGACCGCGCGGCCACGCTCAAGCGCATGCAAGGCCTGGCCGGCGCCAGCGGTGCTGACGATTCGAAGGGCACTGCCATGCGCAGCTCCGGTCCGTCGAGCGGCTACGGCGGGCGCATTGCCGCCGCGGTTCGCCCGAACATCACCTTCCCCGATGCCGACACGGTGAACGGCAACCCGGCGGCCGAGTTCGAGGTGAGCCTGGCACCGGACGGCACCATCGTCGGCGTGAAGCTGAGCAAGTCGAGCGGTCTGCCCGGCTGGGACGAAGCGGCCGAGCGCGGTTTGCGCAAGACCGACAAGGTGCCGCGCGACACCGACGGGCGCATCTTTCCGTCGCTGATCGTGTCGCTGCGCCCCAAGCGCTGACACACGCGCGCTGATTGATGCGCGCCAATTGATGCGCGCGGATCGATGCGCGCGGATCGATGCGCGGACCGGTGGTTTCGCTCAACCGCCCTTCGCTCGTTGAGTCGCCGCATCCCGAAGTAAATCCGGGAAGCGGCGCCTCTAATTCGCAGCTAAGAAAACGGGGCCCTTGCGGGTGATTTGCACGCCACCCCGCGCTCGATAATCCGGGCTCATGAATCCCAATGGCCGCATCCGCTACGGCAGCAGTCCGCTGCTCGCCAGCCCCACCCCCGTTTGGCGCAGCAAGTTCATCGTGGCCAGCATCGCCTTCGGCTTCATGCTGCTGGCGGGCCGCGCGGCCTACGTGCAGATCTTCAACAACGACTTCTTCCAGCACCAGGGCGAGGTGCGCTACCAGCGCACGCTGGAGCTGCCCGCCAACCGCGGGCGCATTCTCGACCGCAACGGGCTGATCCTGGCGTCGGACATGCCGGCGCCCAGCATCTGGGCCATTCCCGAAGACATCGAGCGCGACGACCCGGCCACGCAGGCCAAGCTCAAGCAGGCCGCCAAGCTGCTCGGCATGCCGCAGAAAGACTTCGACAAGAAGCTGGAGGACGAGGACAAGAGCTTCGTGTGGGTCAAGCGCCAGGTCGACGAGCCCCTGGCCAAGCAGGTGGCCGCGCTCAACATCAAGGGCATCTATCTGCGGCGCGACTACCGGCGCCAGTACCCCGAAGGCGAGGCGGCGGCGCACCTGTCCGGCTTCACCAACGTGGAAGACATCGGGCAGGAAGGCGTGGAGCTGGCGTTCAACAAGGAGCTGGCCGGCAAGTCCGGCTCGCGCCATGTGCTGAAAGACCGGCTGGGCCACATCGTGGAGGACACCGAGGACCAAGTGCCGCCTACCGCGGGCCACGACATTCAGCTGAGCATCGACGACCGCGTGCAGTTCATCGCCTACGAAAAGATCCGCGACGCCGTGGTCGCCAACAAGGCGCGCGCGGGCAGCGTGGTGGTGGTCGATGCCCGCACGGGCGAGCTGCTGGCCATGGCCAACTACCCGAGCTACGACCCCAACGACCGCCACGCCCTCACCGGCGAGCAGTTGCGCAACCGCGCCATGACCGACGTGTTCGAGCCCGGCTCGACCATGAAGCCGATCACCATCGCCACCGCGCTGCAGCTGGGCCGCGTCACGCCCAACACCATCATCGACACCAACCCAGGGCGCATCACCGTGTCGGGCGCGACCATTCACGACGACGAGAACTTCGGCGTGCTCACGGTGCAGGGCGTGATTCAGAAGTCGAGCAACGTGGGCGCCACCAAGATCTCCCAGCGCATGTCGGCGCAGGAAATGTGGAACTCGCTCACCGCGGTGGGCATCGGCCAGAAGCCGCAAACGCCCTTCCCCGGCGCGGTGACCGGCCGGCTGCGGCCATGGAAGTCGTGGCGGCCCATCGAGCAGGCCACCATGTCGTACGGCTACGGGCTGTCGGCGTCGCTGTTCCAGATTGCGCATGCCTACACCGCCTTCGCGCACAACGGCGAGGTGATTCCGGTGAGCCTGCTGAAGAACACCGGCGAGGAGCCCGCCGGCGTGCAGGTGTTCTCGCCGCTGGTGGCCAGCCAAGTGCGGCAGATGATGCATCTGGCCGCCGCGCCCGGCGGCACCGCGCCACTGGCGCAGACCGAGGGCTATTCGGTAGGCGGCAAGACCGGCACGGCGCACAAGCAGGTCGGCAAGGGCTATGCAAGCAACAAGTACCGCGCCTGGTACACCGGCATGTCGCCCATCGACAAGCCCCGCGTCATCGTGGCCGTGATGATCGACGAGCCCGGCGCGGGCAAGTACTTCGGCGGCCTGGTGGCCGCGCCGGTGTTCAGCCAGGTGGTACAGCAGACGCTGCGCATCCTGAACGTGGTGCCGGACTTGGCTGTTGCGCCGATGGCGCACTGAGCAACCACCGAACGACTTCTTGCGGCCTGAAAAGTAGGCCGAACGGACACACGGCGATAGAATGCGAACTATTCTCATCTTCTCGCACCGCGCCGCTGCCCCGTGTCCGCCCTCCCGCTTCCGTCCGAGCCGGCATCCATCGATGCGATCTACCGCGAACACCATGGCTGGTTGCTAGGCTGGTTGCGCCGGCGGCTGGGCGGCGCGCAGTGCGCGGCCGACCTGGCCCACGACACTTTCGTGCGCCTGATTGTGTCGCGCGAGTCGCTGGTGCTGCACGAGCCGCGCGCCTTCCTTCGCACGTTGGCGCATGGCGTGGTGGTGAACCACTGGCGCCGCCAGGACATCGAGCGTGCCTGGCTCGACGCGGTGGCCGTGCTGCCCGAACCGCTCGCGCCCTCCCCTGAAGAACGCCTGCTGGCGCTGGAAACCCTGTGCCGCATCGACGCCATGCTCGACCGGCTCAACCCGAAGGCGCGCACCGCGTTTCTGCTGTCGCAGCTCGACGGCCTGGGCTACGCCGAGATTGCCGTGCAGCTGAAGGTGTCCGAGCGCATGGTCAAGAAATACATGGCGCAAGCCATGCTGCAATGCCTGCTGCTGACGAATTCGTGAGGGGCCTGAGCCTCCCGCTGCCCGACGTGGCCTGCGTGCCGGCCTTCGAAGACCTGCAGCAGGCCGCCGAATGGTTCGCCGTGCTGCAGGCCGGCGCGGTGAGCGACGCCGACCGCCGGCAGTGGCAGGCGTGGATCGACGCCGGACCGCGCCAGCGCGCCGCGTGGCGCCGGGTGGAAAGCATCTCCGGCGAGTTCAGTGGACTCAACAGCCTCAATGGTCTGGCGGGCCAGCCCGCGCGCCGCGTGCTCGAACGCGGCGCCACTGCAGCCAACCGCCGCCGCTCGGTGCTGCGCGCGCTGGCGCTCGTGCCTATGGCGAGCCTCGCTGGCTGGATGGCATCGATGGCTTCCAACGAAATGCCCTGGCGCGGCTGGGTCGCCACATACCGCACCGACACCGGCGAACGCCGCGAGGTGGTGCTGGCCGACGGCACCCGCCTGTGGCTCAACACCGCCACCGCGCTCGACGTCGACTTCTCGGCCGGCCTGCGCCGCATCGTGCTCTACAAGGGCGAGGTGCTCATCACCAGCGGCCACGACGACGCCGTGCCCGCCCGCCCCCTGGTGGTCGACGTGCCGCAGGGCCGCCTGACCGCGCTGGGCACGCGCTTTGCCGTGCGCCATGAAGAAAGCGAAGAAGGCAACGCGGTGCGCCTGGCGGTGTTCGAAGGCGCGGTCGCGTCGCGCCCGAGCGGCGGCGACTCGCTCACGCTGGTGGCCGGCCAGCAGACCCGCGTGTTCCCCGACCGTGTCGAGCCGCCCGAGCCCGTGGCCGGCTACGGCGACGACTGGACGCGCGGCATGCTGGTGGCCGACGGCATGCGCCTGGGCGACTTCATCGCCGAGCTGTCGCGCTACCGCCCCGGCTACCTGGGCTGCGCGCCCGAGGTGGCCAACCTGCGCATCGTGGGCGCCTACCCGCTGGCCGACACCGAGCGCATTCTCTCGGCGCTGCAGGCCACGCTGCCCGTGCGCGTGCGCCGGCCGCTGCCTTGGTGGACGGTGGTCGAGGCCGCGCAAGACAGCACGGCCAAACGCTGATTCAAAAAAAATTTCGAAGTGCAGGTTCCCTTTTGGCGGAGCCGGTTGGCAACACAAGTACCAACCCTTTTCTTTGCCCGAAAGCCGCCATGCCCGTGCCCCTGTCGAATCGCCCTCGCTCATTCCACCCGCGCCCCTCGCGCCAACTCGCACGCGCCCTGCGCGGCGCCATGGCCGTGCTCCCGGTGGTGGCCGCGGTGCAGGCCCTGCCCGCCATGGCACAGGCGCAAGCTCGGCCCTCCGCTGCCGCGCGCGACTACGCCATTCCCGCCGGCCCGCTGGGCACCGTGCTGAGCCAGTTCGCGGGCCAGGCCGGCGTGCTGCTGTCGAGCGACGCCAGCCTGACCGCCGGCCTTGCCGCGTCCGGCGTGCGCGGCCGCTTCACGGTCGACGAAGGCTTTGCCGTGGCGCTGGCCGGCACCGGGCTGCAGGCCGTTCGCGGCGCGGGCAACGTCTACGCGCTGCAGCGCGGGCAGGCGGCAGAAACGCTGTCTGAAGTGCGCGTCACGGGCCAGCGCGCGGGCTCGCTCGCGCCGGTCACCGTCACCGCCAGCGCCGAGGAAGAAAGCGGCAAGGGCCCAGGCAAGGGCTTCGTCGCGCAGCGCAGCACCGGCGGCACCAAGACCGACACGCCGCTGCTGGAAACGCCGCAGTCCGTGTCGGTGGTCACGCGCGACCAGATGGATTCGCAAGGCGCCACCACGCTGGTCGAGAGCCTGCGCTACACGCCAGGCATCGTCGCGCAGTACGGCAACACCGACCTGCGGCTGGACTGGCTCACGCTGCGCGGCTTCACGCCGCCGGCGCGCTACCTCGACAACCTGCGCCTGCCCTTCGGCGCACGTGGCTACTCGCAGCCGCGCATCGAGCCCTGGGGGCTGGAGCGCGTGGAAGTGGTGAAGGGCCCGTCGTCGGTGCTGTACGGCCAGTCGACGCCCGGCGGGCTGGTGAACATGGTGAGCAAGCGCCCCACGCTGGAAACCGTGCGCCAGGTCGAGGTGCAGCTCGGCAGCCACAACCGCAAGCAGACGGCCTTCGACTTCGGCGGCGCGCTGGACGACGACGGCGTGTGGAGCTACCGCCTGGTCGGCCTGCACCGCGAGGCCAACACGCAGTACGACTACGTGTCGGAAAAGAAAAGCTACTTCGCCCCGTCGCTCACCTTCCGCCCCAACGACGCCACCCGCATCACGCTGCTGGCCCACTGGCAAACGCTCGACTCGCCCGGCGGCGGCGGTGCGCCCGCGCTGCCTTCGGCCGGCACGCTGGACACCAGCCGCTACGGCGCATTGCCCACCCGCACCTTCGTCGGCGAGCCGGGCTACGACCGCTTCAACAACCGCCAGCACTTCGTCGGCTACGAGGCCGAGCACAAGCTGAACGACACCTTCACGCTGCGCCAGAACCTGCGCTACGGCAAGGTCGATGCGTACACGCAGCGCGTGCAGGCCTTCTGCCTGGCCGCCTGCAACCCTTCTTCGCTGCTGCGCTATGCATGGGCGTTTCCTGAAACGGCCAAGCTGCTGACGGTCGACACCCAGGTGCAGGCCGACTTCCACACCGGCGCGGTGCGCCACACCGCGCTGGTGGGTGTTGACTATTCCGACGAGAAGTCGTCGTTCGACGAAACCAACCTGCGCATCATCACCACGCCCTTCAACGCCTACCAGCCGGTGTACGGGCGCGACAGCGGCCAGGTGCCGTCGGTGGCCACGCACATCGACCAGCAGCGCCGCCAGACCGGCTTCTACCTGCAGGACCAGATGCACTGGGACCGCTGGAGCGTGGTGCTGGCCGGGCGCCAGGACCGCGCCATCACCGACACCCGCACCCTCACCATGACGCCGCGCCGCCTGGCCAACGCCGACCAGCGCGACGGCAAGTTCACCGGCCGCGCGGCGCTGATGTACAGCTTCGACAACGGCGTGGTGCCGTACGTGAGCTACTCCACCTCGTTCCAGCCCGCGGCCGGCACCGACCGCCAGGGCAACGTCTTCCAGCCGACCACCGGCCGGCAGACCGAGGTGGGCGTGAAGTACCAGCCCGTGGGCTCCAAGGCGCTGCTTACCGCGGCCGCCTACGAGCTGACGCAGCAGAACGTGCTCACGCCCGACCCGCTGAGCCGCGCCTTCAGCGAGCAGACCGGCGAGGTGCGCGTGCGCGGCCTCGAACTCGAGGCGCGCGGCGAAGTGCTTCGCGGCCTGGACGCCATCGCCTCCTATGCCTACACCGACAGCCGCGTAACGCGCGCCAACCCGAACTCCGCGGGCGTGAGCATCCAGGGCAACCGCTTCGCCTACGTGCCGCAGCGCCAGGCCGCCTTCTGGCTGGAGTACGCGTTCCAGAACGAAGCGTTGGCCGGCCTTACCGTGGGCGGCGGCGTGCGCCACACCAGCGCCACCTACGGCGACAACGCCAACCTGTTCCGCATTCCGGGCGTGACGCTGTTCGACGCCGCCGTGCGCTGGGACCTGGGCCGGCAGTCGCCCGCGCTCAAGGGCGTGAAGCTGGCGCTGAACGTGGCCAACGTGGCCGACAAGACCTATGTGGCCACCTGCCTGTCGTCCACCGGTTGCTACTACGGCGAGCGCCGCAGCGTGTACTTCACGGCCGGCTATAGCTGGTAGGCACACAGCGCACCGGTAGTGCACGATGGCACGGGGTGGCTCGTTTAGGATCGTCGGCAACTCTCTGCCACCGGCGCTCCTGACATGGTCGACACCCCTCCTGCCGTACGCCTCCAAGACCTGACCCCACTGCCCTACCAACAGGCCCTGGCCGCGCACCTGCAGGCGCACGAGCCCGAGGTCTGGCACTGGGCCGCATCCGCCGAGGCGCGCGAGGCGCACGCCTCGGCAGTGCGCACCGCGCTGCTGCGCAACTCGTACCGGCTCGACGCCGACGCCCACCCCGACCTGCACGCGCATGCGCAGCTGGCGGCGCAGCGCCTGGGCGTCACCGCGCGCATCACGCTCTACCAGGCACCGAGCGGTGCGACGAACGGCGCGATGAACGCGGCCATCCACTGCGTGCCGGGCGAGGCGCACATCGTGCTCTCCGGCCCGCTGCTGGAGCGCCTGCAAGGCCCCGAGCTGCAGGCCGTGCTGGGCCACGAGCTTGCGCACTACCTGCTGTGGGAGCGCGACAGCGGCATCTACCACGTGGTCGACCGCATGCTGCACGCCACCGCCGCCGACCCGCGCGCCGATGCGAGCCACCTGCAGGCCGCGCGGCGCTTCGCCCTGTACACCGAGGCCTTTGCCGACCGCGGCGCTTGCGTGGCCTGCGGCGCGCTGGAGCCCGCGGTGAGCGCGCTCATCAAGGTCGAGACCGGGCTCACGCAAGTGAACGTGGCCAGCTACCTGGCGCAGGCCGAAGAAATCTGCGCCGACCCCACCCTGCAGACCCGCGGCACCAGCCACCCCGAAGTGTTTGTGCGCGCCCGCGCCATGCGCCTGTGGACCGAGCGCCAGCACGACGCCGAAGACTGGCTTGCCAGCGCGCTCGAAGGCCCGCTCGACCTGGGCACGCTCGACATGCTCGGCCAGCAGCGCGTGGGCGCGCTCACGCGCGGTGCCATCGCGCAGCTGCTGCAACGCCCCTTTCTGCAGTCGGCATCGCTGCTGGCGCATGCGCGGCGCTTTTTCCCCGACTTTGCGCCGCCCGCCTCGGCCATGCCGCCACCCGAACCGGTACCGGCCGGCCTGCACGACTACCTGGCCAGCGTGCTGGTCGACTTTGTCGCGGCCGACCCCGAGCTGGACGACATCACGCTCGCCGCCGCGCTCGGCCTGGCCGAGGCCCTGGGCTGTGCCGAGCCTTTCGAGCAGCGCGTGGTGAAAGACCTGCGCTTTCCCAAACGCAGCCTCACGCGCGTGAAGCGCGAAGCCACGGCCCTGCTCGACAAGGCCGCCACCTCACACACGCAGCCCGCCGCCGTATGACTTCACCGACCCCGACCCCGGCAGCGATCTCCGGCCCGCCCCCCACCGCCGCGCTGCTCCAGCTCCTCGACACCGCCGACACCCACGGCGGCCTGCAGACCGACGACGTGCTCAAGCTCGTGCTGCCGCTGCTGCGCGAGGTCTCGGCCCTGCACGAGCAGGGCCAGGTCGCCGCCCTCGGCACTGCCTTTGCCTACCGCGTGACCGACGTGCCGGCGCTGGCCCTTTCGCAGCCCGAAGGCCAGGCGCCGCTGCGCCACCTCGAAGCCATCGCGCCGCTGGAGCAGCCCGCGGCCTCCGTGCTGCGCGTGGTCGGTGAGCAGCGCGTCACCATCGATGCGGACGCAGGCGTCTCGCTCGACAACCTCGAGGTGATGGCCGATGCCGGCCCCGACACCGTGCCCACGCGCCGGGCGTACCTGCCCGGCTACACGGCATGGGAGCTGCGCCTGGGCCACCACGACGCGCTGAGCGACATCCTGTGCCTGGGCCAGGTGCTGGCCAGTCTGTCGTGCGGGCTGGACTTTACGGTCGGCGAAGAGCTCGCCCGCTTTGCCACCCACCGCGCCAACCTGTTCGAACTCAACCGCCGCCTGCACCCGGTGGTGGCCGCGGTGGTCTTCGAGATGACCGCGCTCGACCGACATGAGCGCGCGCGCGACCTGCCCTCGGTGATTCGCCGGCTCGAAACCTACCGCGACCAGCCACTGGACCTGGACGTCGGACTGGACCGCATCGCTCCCGCCAGGAACGGCCCCGGCCAGCGCCGCCAGGCCATCCAGCTGCACCTGCGCGACCGCCTGTTCGACCTGTCCCGGCGCAACCGCCTGCTGTACTTCAAGCCCACGCAGGCGAATGTGAACCTCACCATCGCCAGCGTGCCGCTGGTGGTCGACATGCACAGCATCCGCGTCGACCAGCTCTGCGTGTGGGACGGCCGCTTTGCCACCGACATCGCCAGCTGCGACCCCGTGCCGCTGGCGCGCTGGCTGCGCTTTGAAGACCAGCCGTACCTGCCGGGCGCGCTCGACCGCATCCTGCAGGAGGCGCGGCGCGACCGCTCGGAGTACGGCTTCTCGCAGCTGTCGCTGGTCATCGCCTTCCTGCGCTGGCACAACCTGAAGGAAGGGGCCGCCGGCGGGCCCGAGCAGGCCGAGCGCATCGCCTCGCCGTTGCTCATGCTGCCGGTCGAGCTCACGCGCAAGAAGGGCGTGCGCGACCAGTACCTGCTGGAAGCCGCCACGCACGAGGCCCAGGTCAACCCCACGCTGCGCCACCACCTGCGCCAGCTGTACGGCATCGTGCTGCCCGAGATGGTGGACCTGCGCGAGACGACCATCGAACAGTTCCATGCGCAGCTGTCGGCGCAAATTGCGCAGAGCGAGCCCGGCGTGCAACTGCGGCTGGTGAAGCAGCCGGAGATTTCGGTGATTCACCAGCGTGCGCGCCAGCGGCTCGAACAGTTCAAGCGCCGTACGCGCGTGCGCACGCCCTCCGCGCTGCCCGTGGCTTCGCAGGACTTCAGCTACGCGCAGGACGACTTTCGCCCGCTCGGCTTGCAGCTCTTTCATGCGCGCGTGCGCCCGGTGCCGCTGCCGGTGCGCGACGCCGTCGGCGCCAGCCCGCAGCCGCGCGCACCGCAGATGGCCGAGACAGCGACAGCCAATGAAACCGAGCGCACCACGCTCGCCCTGCGCGAGAGCAACGGCAACCCGTACCAGTGGGACATCGACCTCACCGCCGTGACGCTGGGCAACTTCAACCACCGCAAGATGTCGCTGGTGCGCGACTACTCGGGGCTGGCCGAAAGCGACATGGCCAGCGAGGCCTTCGACCGCGTGTTCTCGCTGCAGCCGCGCCAGGTCGATGCCGAGGCGCCGCCCGCGCTGCCGCTGGCCGACCAGTGGCCGGTGGTGCAAGGCGACGCCACGCAGACCGCCGCGGTGGCGCTGGCGCGCACCGGCACCAGCTACATCATTCAAGGGCCGCCGGGCACCGGCAAGTCGCAGACCATCACCAACCTGATTGCCGACTACGTGGGCCGTGGCCAGCGCGTGCTGTTCGTGTGCGAGAAGCGCGCCGCCATCGACGTGGTGTTCCACCGCCTGCGCCAGCAGGGGCTGGACGAGCTGTGCTGCATGATTCATGACTCTCAGGGCGACAAGAAGGCCTTTGTGCAGAACCTGCGCAAGACCTACGAGCAGTGGCTGGAAGCGCCCGAGGCGCTCACGCAGGAATCGGCCGAACGCACCCGCGTGCTCGACGCCATGCAGCTCGACCTGCGCGCGCTCGAACGCTTCGACGCCGCCATGCGCGACGTGCCCGACCACCTTGCGGTGACGCTGCGCGAACTGGTGGCGCGGCTCATCGCGCTGAAGACCAGCGACCCCGCCCTTACGCCCTTGCAGACCGAAGCCCTGCCCGCCTTCGCGGCCTGGCGGCGGCATGCCGAGCTGGTCTCGCGGCTGCACCTGGCCGTCACCGAAAGCCTGGGCGCACCCAGCCTGGCACAGCATGTGTTCGCGCAACTGGCGCCCTCGCTGCTGAAGCAGGAGAAGCCGCTCGCGCGGCTGGTGGACCTGAGCGAACGCGCCGTCGAACTGAGCGGCGTATGCCGCAACGCGCTTGCCGACGCATGGCCGCCGTTGGCCAACGACGCAACGCTGTGGCGCGACGCGCTGGCCGTGGTAGCCGACGCCCGCCGCGTGGCCGCGCTGGCCGCGCGCGGGCAACTCGCGCTGCTCGACACCACGCACCCGAGCAGCGTGGCCCTTGGCACGGCATTGGCCGAACGCCGCACGCTGCAACAGGCACTCGACGACACGCTGCAACGCACCAGCCACTGGCGCGACAAGCTCTCGCCTGGCGATACCGAAGCCGGCCTCGCGCAAGCGCGCGCACAACAGGGCTCGCTGCTGCGCTGGCTCCAGCCCTCGTGGTGGCGCCTGTCGGGCGAACTGAAGCGGCGCTACAACTTCGCCGCGCATGCGGTGCGCCCGCAGCCCGCGCAGATCCTTCAAGACCTGCTGGCCGAACACACCGCGCGCGCCGCGCTGCACAAGCAGGCACAGCAGCTGGAGGCCGACTACGGTTGCACCAACGCCGAGGCCTTCACGCAGCAACTGCAGGCGATGCGCGACACCGACGACAGCACCAGCCTGCGCGCGGAATTCAAGTCGTACCTGCGCACGGAGCCTGCGGCTTCAGCCAACCGCAGCGTCGAAAAACTCGCCGCCGCCGGCACGCGCACCGACACGCTCGACGCGCTGTGGCGCGAGCTGGTGCACGACGTGTCCGCCCAGCCGCTGAACGCGCTCGAACCATTGGCCCGCACCTTGCGCGAACAGGCCGACACCCTGCCCTCCGTGCTGCAGCCGCTGCAGGAACTGGCCGATGCCGACCCCGCCGTGGCCGCCGCGCTGCGCACCTTGCCACTGCCGCCCGATGCCATCGAGTTCGCCATAGCGCGCGAAGGCCTGGAGCGCGTGTACCGCACCGAGCGCTGGCTGCCGCGCTTCGACGGCGCCACGCTCGCGCGCCATGCGCAGCGCCTGGGCGATGCAGAGCGCCAGCTGCTGGAGCGCAATGCGCGCACGCTGGCCGCCGCGGTGCGCCAGCGTTTTCGCGACCACGTGCAAAAAAGCGCCCTGCCCGCGAGCCAGCTTGACGCCGACGGCAAGGTCTTCAAGAAGAGCTACAACGCGGGCCGCCGCGAGCTGGAGCACGAGTTCGGCAAGACCATGCGCTACAAAGCCATCCGCGAACTGGCCAGCGGCGACACCGGCCGCGTGGTGCGCGACATGAAGCCCATCTGGCTCATGAGCCCGCTGTCGGTGTCCGACACGCTGCCGCTGGCGGCCGACCTGTTCGACGTGGTGATCTTCGACGAGGCCAGCCAGATCCCGGTGGAAGAAGCCGTGCCCGCGCTGTACCGCGCGCCGCAGATCATCGTGGTGGGCGACGAGATGCAGTTGCCGCCCACCAGCTTCTTCTCGTCGAGCCGCGACCCGGAGGACGACACCGTGTCGGTCGCCGACGACGACAGCGACGGTGAAGGTGAAGGCGACCGCATCGCCGTGGTGCTGGACGCCGACAGCCTGCTCAACCAGGGCGCGCGCAACCTGCCGGCCACGCTGCTGGCCTGGCACTACCGCAGCCGCTACGAGTCGCTCATCGGCTTCTCCAACGCGGCCTTCTATGCGGGCAACCTGTACACCATTCCGGACCGCAGCCTGCCCGCGCCGCAGCGCGCGGAAATTCTGGTGCAGTCGCGCAGCCCGTCCGACGAATCGGTGAACGCGCATGTCGATGCACTGCTCTCGCGCGCCATCAGCTTTCACCGCGTGAGCGACGCGGTGTACGAGAACCGCATCAACGACGGCGAGGCGCGCCACATTGCGCAACTTGTGCGCGAGCTGCTGCGCCGCGAGACCGGGCGCAGCCTGGGCATCGTGGCGTTCTCGGAGGCGCAGCAAGGCGAGATCGAGGACGAGCTGAATGCGCTGGGCGCGGTCGACGCCGACTTCGCGGCCCGGCTGGAAGCCGAGTACGTGCGCGAAGAAAACGACCAGTTCTGCGGCCTGTTCATCAAGAACCTGGAGAACGTGCAGGGCGACGAGCGCGACATCATCATCCTGAGCATCTGCTACGGGCCCAACCCCGAAGGCCGCATGCTGATGAACTTCGGCCCCATCAACCAGCGCGGCGGAGAGAAGCGGCTCAACGTGATCTTCAGCCGCGCGAAGCACCACATGGCGGTGGTCTCCACCATTCGCCACGAGGCGATCACCAACGACCACAACGAGGGTGCCGCGGCGCTGAAGAACTTCCTGCGCTATGCGGAGTGCCTGTCGCGCGGCGACGCGGACACGGCGCGGCGCGTGCTCGAAGGCATGAATCCGCTCACGCGCGGCGCGGGCAAGGTTGCAGGGCATGCGCGTGTGGACGATGTCAGCGCGCAGATTGCCGAGGCGCTGCGCGCGCGCGGCCATGCGGTGGACGAACAGGTGGGGCAGTCGCGCTTTCGCTGCGACCTGGCGGTGCGCGCCGTGGGAGATGCGCAGGGCGCGGAGGGTGAGCAGTCCTCGCCGTCCTCGCCTTCCTCACATTACGCGCTCGGCATCCTGGTGGACACCGCAGCGCATTACGAGAACCGCAACGTGCTGGAGCGCTATGTCTCGCGCCCGCGCATCCTGAACGCCTTCGGCTGGCAGGTGCTGCAGGTGCTGGCCAAGGACTGGCTGCATGGGCCAGAGGCTGTGCTGGAGCAGATCGAGCAGGCGCTCGCAAAGCGCACGCCCTGACCCGGCTTGGCTCCTTCCCCTTCCGGGGGAAGGCTGGGATGGGGGCAGCGCCCAACGAGCCCTTCAACGCGGCAAGGTGGCGAAGGCCGTCGTGCCCCCACCCCAACCCTCCCCCAGCGGGGGAGGGAGAAAGACCAACAGATCAGTCGTAGACGATCAACGCCTTGCCCGCTTCCGCCTGCGCCGTCCAGCTGGCCAGCGCCGCGTCGGTCGGGAAGAACTTGGCACGCTCGCCCAGTTGCAGCTCGACCTGCGCCCCCGCGCGCGCCATCGACAGGCGCACCGGCAGCCCCTGCACCAGCTCACCCACTTCGGTCTGCTCCTTGCGCGGCGGAAAGTCTTTCAGCAGGCGCGCGATGTCGGGCGCCTTGCCGTTCACCGCCACGCGCAGGAACTTGCCGAAGCGGCAGCGCGCCGTGGCCAGGTCCCACACCTGCTGCACCTGAAAGCGCGCCTCGAAACCACCGCGCGCCTGTTGCAGCCGGCCGCTGACGATGACCAGTTCGTCGTCCTTCAGCGTGTTGCGGTTGGCGTTGATGAGCGCCTCGTCGGCGGTGGCGTCGATCGACTCCGACTTGTCGTCGAGCTTGAAGATCGCCAGCCTGCCGCGCTGGCCGTTGATCACCCGAAAGTCGCTCACGATGCCGGCAATGACTTGCTGGTCGCGGCTGTCGAGCAGGTCGCCAATTTCGCGCTTGCAAAAGCGCCGCACCTCGTGCGACACCTCGTCGAACAGATGGCCCGACAGATAGAAGCCGACCGCCGTCTTCTCCAGCGTCAAGCGCTCCTTCACGCCCCAGGGCGTGGCGTCGACCAGGTCGGGCTCCGCGGTGGCCGAGCCGTGTTCGGCGTCGCCGAAGATGTCGACCTGCGCCGCATTGGCCGCGGTGGCGTTGGAGAACTCGAAGGCGCGGTCGACCGACGCAAGCAGCGACGCGCGGTTCTGCTGAATGGCGTCGAACGCGCCGGCCTTGATGAGCGCCTCGACCGTGCGCTTGTTGATGCGCTGGCGGTCGATGCGCACGCAAAAGTCGAACAGGCTCTTGAACGGCCCGCCCTCTTCGCGCGCCCGCACCACGGCCTCGACCGCGAGCTGGCCCGTGCCCTTCACGGCGCCCAGGCCGTAGCGAATCACCTTGTCGGTGACCGGCTCGAAGCGGTAGTTGCCGCGGTTCACGTCCGGCGGCTCGAAGGTGATGCCGAAGTTTTTCTGGGCGTCTTCGAACAGCAGCTTGAGCTTGTCCGTGTCGTCCATTTCCACGGTCATGTTGGCGCAGAAGAACTCGGCCGTGTAGTGAACCTTGAGCCAGCCCGTGTGGTACGCCAGCAGCGAATACGCGGCCGCGTGCGACTTGTTGAAGCCGTAGCCCGCGAACTTCTCCATCAAGTCGAAGATTTCGTCGGCCTTGTCCTGCGGAATGCCGTGCGTGGACAGCGCGCCCACGCGAAATTTCTCGCGGTGCTCGGCCATTTCCTCGAGCTTTTTCTTGCCCATGGCGCGGCGCAGCAAGTCGGCGCCGCCCAGCGAGTAGCCGCCCAGGATCTGCGCGGTCTGCATCACCTGTTCCTGGTAGACCATGATCCCGTAGGTTTCCGACAGCATCTCGGCCACGGCCGGGTGCGGGTACTCCACTTCTTCGCGGCCGTGCTTGCGCGCCACGAAGCTGGGAATCAGGTCCATCGGGCCGGGGCGGTACAGCGCGTTCAGCGCAATCAGGTCTTCCAGCCGCGTGGGCCGCGCGTCTTTCAGCATGCCCTGCATGCCGCGCGATTCGAACTGGAACACGGCCTCGGTCTTGCCGTCGGAAAACAGCCGGTAGGTGGCCGCGTCCTTCAGCGGAATGTTCTCGAACGCAAAGTTCTCCTGGCCCTTGTGGCGCTTCATGATGAACTCGCGCGCAATCTCCAGAATGGTGAGCGTCGCCAGGCCCAAGAAGTCGAACTTGACGAGGCCGATGGCCTCCACGTCGTCCTTGTCGTACTGGCTCACCGCGGAGTCGCTGCCGGGCTGCTGGTAGAGCGGGCAGAAGTCGGTGAGCTTGCCCGGCGCAATGAGCACGCCGCCTGCATGCATGCCGATGTTGCGCGTCATGCCTTCGAGCTTTTGCGCAAGCTCGACCAGCATGCGCACTTCTTCTTCCTTCTCGATGCGCTCCGCCAGTTGCGGCTCCATCTCGATGGCGTAGTTGTTCTTGTCGCCCTCTATCTTTTTCTCGGGCGGGTACTGCAGCGTGACCGACATGCCCGGCTTGTTGGGAATCAGCTTGCTGATGCCGTCGCAGAACATGTAGCTCATGTCCAGCACGCGGCCCACGTCGCGGATGGCGGCGCGCGCGGCCATGGTGCCGAAGGTGGCGATCTGGCTCACGGCGTTGCGGCCGTACTTGTCCTTCACGTAGTCGATCACGCGGTCGCGGTTGCCCTGGCAGAAGTCGATGTCGAAGTCGGGCATCGAAACGCGTTCGGGGTTCAGGAAACGTTCGAACAGCAGCTTGTATTCGAGCGGGTCCAGGTCGGTGATCTTCAGCGCGTAGGCCACGAGAGAGCCCGCGCCCGAGCCCCGGCCGGGGCCCACCGGGCAGCCGTTGCTCTTGGCCCACTGGATGAAGTCGCCCACGATCAGAAAGTAGCCCGGAAACCCCATGTTCAGGATCGTGTTGATCTCGAACTCCAGCCGCTCCACGTAGCGCGCCCGCTCGGCCTCGCGCTTGGCCTCGTCGGGGAACAGGTGCTTCAGGCGCACCTCCAGGCCCTCGAAAGATTCCTGGCGGAAGAAGTCGTCGATCGGCATGCGCACGCCTTCGGAGACGAAGGGCGTGGGAAAGTCGGGCAGTTGCGGCTTGCCCAGCACCAGCGTGAGGTTGCAGCGCTTGGCAATTTCCACCGTGTTGGCCAGCGCGCTTGGCACGTCGGCAAACAGCGCCTGCATTTCGGCGCTCGACTTGAAATACTGTTCGTGGGTGAAGCGCCGCACGCGGCGCGGGTTGCCCAGAATTTCGCCTTCCGAAATGCACACGCGCGCCTCGTGCGCCTCGTAGTCTTCGCGCGCGGCAAACTGCACCGGGTGCGTGGCAACCACCGGCAGCTTCAGGCGGGCCGCGAGCTTCACTGCGGCAATGACGTGGGGTTCGTCTTCAGGGCGACCGGCGCGCTGCAGCTCGATGTAGAAGCGGTGCGTGAAGATGCCGGCAAGCCGCAGGGCCAGTTCAGCCGCGCGCTCTTCCTGGCCCTGCAGCAATGGCTGGCCCAGCGGCCCGGCCTGCGCGCCCGACAGGGCAATGAGCCCGCCCGACAGCTCCTCGATCCATTCGAGCTTGCAGGCAGCCTGCGACTGGCCGCGGCTCACGTTCTGCGTCCAGGCGCGCGCGAGCAGTTCGGACAGGTTCAGGTAGCCCTCGGTGCTCTGCACCAGCAGCACGATGCGGGTGAGCGCACCGGGCTGCTTGCCCAGCCCGTCGACAAACACTTCGGCGCCGATGACAGGCTTGACGCCCTTGCTGCGCCCCTGCTTGTAGAACTTGATGGCCCCGAACAGGTTGTTCAGGTCGGTGATGGCCAGCGCGGGCTGGTTGTCGGAGGCCGCGGCCTTGATGGCTTCGTCGATGCGGTTGGTGCCGTCTACGACGGAAAATTCGGTGTGCAGGCGCAGGTGAACAAACATCCGGCCATTGTAGAAACCGGCACCCCACGATGTGGGTTGACGATCCCTACAATCTCGCCCCGTGCAAGAGATTTTGAATATCGCAGCCTACAAGTTCGTAGGCATCCACGACAGCCCCGAGCTGCGTGAAGACCTGCGCGCCCGCGCGCAGGCCCTGGACCTCATGGGCACCATCCTGCTGGCGCCCGAGGGCATCAACCTTTTTCTGGCCGGCCCCGCCGACGGCGTACGCGCCTTTTTGGCCCATTTGCGTGCCGATGCGCGCTTTGCCGACCTCGAAGCCAAGGAAAGCTGGTCCGCCGCCCAGCCCTTCAGGCGCATGCTGGTCAAGCTCAAGCGCGAGATCATCCGCATGGACCACCCCGCCATTCAGCCCTCGGCGGGCCGGGCGCCCGGCGTGGACGCGCCCACGCTCAAGCGCTGGCTCGACCAGGGCCATGACGACGAAGGCCGGGAAATTGCGCTGCTGGACACACGCAACGACTTCGAGGTCGACGAAGGCAGCTTCGACGGCGCAATCGACTGGCGCATCACCAAGTTCACCGAGTTCCCGCCCGCGCTGAAAACGCACCGCGCCGACTTCGCGGGCAAGACGGTGGTGAGCTTCTGCACCGGCGGCATCCGCTGCGAGAAGGCCGCCATATTGATGCGCGAGGAAGGCATCGAGCATGTGCTGCAACTCGAAGGCGGCATCCTCAAGTACTTCGAGCAGGTGGGCGGCGCGCACTACCACGGCGACTGCTTCGTGTTCGACGGCCGCCGCGCCCTGGCGCCCGACCTGAGCGCGCGCGCGGCCGATGCCAGCGCACGCGCGTCGGAAGACACCGACCTCTCGCTCGGCTTGAAGCAGTAGTTCAAGCAGCAGTTTCAGCAGCAACCCGAACAACAACCGGATCAACCGACAGCCTCCCATGCGCATCCTTCTGGTGGAAGACGAAGTGGACATGGCCTCCTGGCTGATCCGGGCGCTGACCCAGAGCGGCTTTGTGGCCGACCACGCCCCCGACGCGCGCACGGCCGAGGCCTTCATGGCCGGCACCGAATACGACGCCATCGTGCTCGACCTGCGCCTGCCCGACAAGCACGGCCTGAGCGTGCTGGCCGACATGCGCAACGCGGACGACCGTACGCCGGTGCTCATCCTCACCGCGCAAAGCGCCCTGCAGGACCGCGTGCGCGGCCTGAACCTGGGCGCGGACGACTTCCTGACCAAGCCCTTCGAGCTGGTCGAACTGGAGGCGCGCATCGCGGCGCTGGTGCGGCGCAGCCGCGGCAAGCAGCACCCGCGCCTGCAGTGCGCCTCGCTGGCCTACGACAGCGAAAGCCATGCCTTCACGCTGCGCGGCACGCTGCTGTCGCTCACGCCGCGCGAGCAGGCCGCGCTCACCGCCTTGCTGATGCGCAGCGGCTCGCCCGTGGGCAAGTCGCAGCTGTTCGCCAAGGTGTTCACCAACGACAGCACCGCGGGGCCCGACGCCATCGAGGTGGTGCTGCACCGGCTGCGGCGCAAGCTGGCCGACAGCGACGTGCGCATCGTCACCGTGCGCGGCCTGGGGTACATGCTCGAGAGCATTGCCGATGGCTCCTCCGGTCCCCCGGGCCCTTCCACCCCTTCCGCGGACTTTGCCGACCTTGCCGGCGGCCACTGACCCCCTGGCTCGGCGCGAGCCGCCTGAGCTGCACGACCCACACGGGCCGCACAGCCCTCAAGGCCCGCACGAGCCCCCGCAGCGCTTCGGTATTCGCGCGCGCCTGCTCGCGCTGCTGCTGCCCGGCATCGTCGCGCTGCTGGCGCTCGACAGCTGGAACGACTACCAGGCCCTGACCGACTCGCTCGTGGTCGCCTACGACCAGAGCCTGCTGGAGCCCGTGCAGGCGCTGGCCAACGGCATCGTGGTGGCCAGCGACGGCAGCGTGCGCGTGCAGGAGCCCTTCTCGATCCAGGCGATGTTCGAGTCGACCCACCTGCGCTACAAGTACCTGCACGTGGGCGTGCAGCGCATTCCCAAGGGCCAGACGCTGGACGTGAACACGCCCGAGACCACACTCATGGGCGTGCCCAGCCTGCCCCGCCCCGCGCAGCGACCGCCCGACGGCACGCCGGTGTTCTACGACGCGGTGCACGAGCAGCATCCGGTGCGCGTGGCCGCGCTGCGCCAGACGGTGTACGACACGGTGCACGCCGGCGTGGCTTACAGCGTGCTCATTCAGGCCGCCGAGGGCACCGGCCCGCGCAGTGACGCACAGGCCGAGTCGCTGCGCCAGGAGCTGCTGCGCGACACGCGCATGGTGCTGGTGATGGCCCTGCTGGTGTGGCTGGGCGTGGCCTGGACGCTGCGCCCGCTGGAGCGCCTGCGCCGGTCGCTGCGCGAACGCTCGCGCGACGACCTCCAGCCGCTGGACGCCAGCGGCGTGCCGCAGGAGGTGGTGCCGCTGGTGGACGCGGTGAACCACCACATCGCAAGCCACCGGCGCATGGCGGCCGAGCAGTCGCAGTTTCTGGCTGACGCCTCGCACCAGTTGCGCACGCCGCTGAGCATCCTGTCGATCCAGGCCGGCTACGCGGTGCGCGAGACCGACCCGGCGCGCATGCGCGAGTCGCTGCACGCCATCGTGGCGCAGCTGTCGCGCACCCGCCGCCTCAGCGAGCAACTGCTGGCGCTGGCCCACGCCACCACCGAGGACGACGTGGCCTCGGCCGGGCGCTCGGTGGTCGACCTCAACGCCATTGCGCGCGGCGTGGTGCTGCAATACCTGCCGCTGGCGCGCGAGAACGACCAGGACCTGGGCTGGGTAGACGCCCGTGGCGACGCCCCGTCGACAGCCGCAAGCGCAGACGATGAAGACGCCGACGGCACCGACGAAGACGGCGACGAAGACGACCCGCCCGTGCTGCCCGTGATGGCCAACGCTGCCGAGCTGCACGAGGTGCTTGCCAACCTCGTGCACAACGCGATCAAGTACACGCCGCGCGGCGGCAGCATCACGGTGACGGTGCGGCGCGACGCCTCCAGCGCGCTGGCCGAGGTGTGCGACAGCGGGCCGGGCGTGGCGCCCGAGCGGCGCGAAAGCGTGTTCGAGCGCTTCCACCGCGACCCGTCCAACCCCGGCGGCGCGGCGCATGGCGCGGGCCTGGGGCTGACCATTGCGCGCGGCTATGCGCGGCGCAACGGCGGCGAGATCGAGCTCGACAGCGCCGACATGCCCGAGAGCGCAACGGGCGGCGGGCTGCGCGCAATTCTGCGGCTGCCGCTGCACGCTTTCTGAAGAGCCTGGGGCAGGCCTCGGAGGCCCGTTTTTCCAAGGGTTTCACCGGATACGCCGGTACGTGATTACACGTATTTTGGGGGCTCAAGAGGCGTTTGCGACTTCCCCGAAAGGCGATTGAAAGCCTCGATTTCTAGACTGCGCTCCTTCCCAACGAAGGAGACTTATGCAGCACCCGCACGGAGAAGATCCGGCCTCGCACGCGCTTCGGCCCGCATCGAAATTCAAGAAAGACTACTACGGCGGCGCCCTGCTGATCGTCATCGGCCTGGCCGCTGTGTATGCCGGCATCGGCTACCGCGTGGGCGAACTCGCGCACATGGGGCCGGGCTTCTTTCCGGTGGCGCTGGGCGCGTTGCTGGCGCTCACCGGGCTGCTCATCGCGGTCTCGGCGCGCGGCGAAAAGCCAGCTGCCGGCGCGAGCGAAGAAGCCGTGTCCCACGGCCATCCGGGCGGCATGCCGGACATTCGTGGCGGCGTCTGCATCATCCTGGGCATCCTCGCGTTTCTGCTGTTCGGCGAGTACGGCGGCCTGCTGCCGGCCACCTTCGCCATCGTGTTCATCTCGGCGCTCGGCGACCGCGACAACACGCTGACCGAGGCGCTGCTTCTTTCGCTGGCAATGTGTTTCATTGCCGTGGTCATTTTCTGGTGGGCGCTCAAGTTGCAGCTCCCCCTGTTCCAGTGGGGAGGCTGAAATCATGATTGGTCAATCGCTACACGACCTGTGGTTCGGCTTCGGCGTGGCCTTCCAGGGCTCGAACCTGATGTGGTCCTTCTTTGGCGTGCTGGTGGGCAACCTGATCGGCGTGCTGCCGGGCATGGGCGCGCTGCAGGCCATCTCGATCCTGCTGCCGCTCACCTACGTAATGCACCCGGTGCCCGCCATCCTGATGCTGGCCGGCATCTTCTACGGTTCGCAGTACGGCGGTGCCATCGGCGCCATCCTGATGAACATGCCTTCGCACCCGCCGCATGCGGTGACCTGTCTGGACGGGTACCCCATGACCAAGCAGGGCAAGGGGGGTGTGGCGCTAGGCATCACGATGATCGCCTCGTTCTTCGCGGCCTCGGTCGGCATCATCGTGATGATCTTTGCCTCGCCGCTGCTGGTGCAGATCGCGTTCAAGTTCGGCCCGACCGAAATCTTCTCGATCATGTTGCTGGGCTTGCTGGCCGGTTCCACCATGTCGCGCGGCTCGCCGCTCAAGGGCGTGGCCATGACCCTCTTCGGCCTGCTGTGCGGCGTGGTCGGCACCGACGTGAACAGCGGCAGCTTCCGCTTCGCGTTTGGCCTGCCTGAGCTGAGCGACGGCCTCGAGCTGGTGGCCATCTCGATGGGCCTGTTCGGCGTGGCCGACTTCCTGCTCAACGTGAACCGCATGAAGAGCATCGGCGACACGGGCACGCTCAAGCTGAGCGACATGCGCCCGAGCAAGGAAGAGCTCAAGCGTGCCTTCCCCGCGATGATTCGCGGCACCATCGTGGGCACGGTGTTCGGCGCGATGCCTGGTACGGGCCCGACCATCACCACCTTCATTGCCTATGCGCTGGAGCGCAAGATCTCGAAGACGCCGAACAAGTTCGGCACCGGCATGATCGAAGGCGTGGCGGGCCCCGAGGCGTCTGCGCACTCGAAGACGCAGGTCGACTTCATTCCGACGATGAGCCTGGGCATTCCGGGCGACGCGGTGATGGCGCTCATCCTGGGTGCGCTGCTGATTCAGGGCATTCAGCCCGGCCCGCAGCTCATCACCGAGCATCCGGACATTTTCTGGGGCCTGATTGCCTCGTTCTGGATCGGCAACGTGATTCTGGTGGTGCTGAACGTGCCGCTGATCGGCGTGTGGGTCAAGCTGTTGAAGGTGCCCTACAAGTACCTGTTTCCGGCTGCGATGTTCTTCATTGCAACGGGCGTGTACAGCACGCAGAACAGCCTGTTCCAGATCTGGGAAGTGCTGGCGTTCGGCATCGTCGGCGCCTTACTGATGTCGCTCGAATTCTCGGTGGCGCCCATTCTGCTGGGCTTCGTGCTCGGGCCGATGGTGGAAGAAAACTTCCGCCGTGCGCTGCTGCTGTCGCGTGGCGACATGACGGTGTTTGTTACGCGTCCGATCAGCGGCACCTTCATTGGTCTGTGCGTGCTGCTGCTGGCTGGCGTGGGCTTCTCGGCATGGCGTGCACGCGGTGGTCGCAACGCGATCGTCGAGCTGCCCAAGGCACCGCCGGGTGCGGCACCGTCCGAGACTGTGGTCATCGGCAACGAGTGATGCTTTGAACCGTGTGGCGCTGCGAGTGCCACACGAAGAAAAAAGGGCCCGATGCGTTGGGCCCTTTTTGCGTGTGGTGGTTGGTGTTTGGTGGCCGGTGCTGTTCAGGGCGACGCTCACGCCGACGGGGTGCCTTGCTCCGCGAATGTCCCCCGCTTCGCGCTACCGCCCCTCCTCCTTTGTTTCGCTGCGCAAGGCACCCCATCGACGTGAGCGTTGTTAAGAGCGGTCGTTGATCGTGCGATCACCCAGAGCGTGTCTCAGTGCACAGGGCGTCGGGTGCTCCCCGCAGCGAAATAAAGGAGGAGGCCGCAGGCCGGGGGACATTCGCGGAGGGGAGCACCCGGCGGCCTGTGCACGCGCCCTGAACGAGAGACCTGGGCTCGTAACAAGCCCTCAAAAAACCAAGGCAGAAATCAAACAGGCGTAGTGCCCACATCGGCATCCCGCACGCCAAAGGGATGCCCCGGCAGCGGAATGAATTCAGTCTCACCAGCAACATGCCCCATGCGCTGCGCAGCCCAATCGGCACCGGCTTCGAGGATGCGTTCGCGCCGGCTGGAGACAAAGTTCCAGGTGATGTAGCGCGGGCCGTCCAGCGGCTCGCCACCAATCACCATCAGACGTGCCGCAGTGAGCGCCGTCAGCAGCGCGCCCTGCCCGTCGGGCAACACCGCCATCGTGTGCGCCTCGACCGGCTCGCCGTTGACCGCAACGTCGGCATCGACCGCATAGATCGCCAGCTCCGGTGCCAACGCCGGCAACTCGAAACGCCCGCCCGCAGCCAATGCAATGTCGAGGTACACCGTCTGCGACAACGTCTTCACCGGCGAGCGCGCACCAAAGGCCTCGCCCACTAGCACGCGCACATCAGCGCCCTGCACCGCCACCTCGGGAATGGCCTCCGATGGCGTGTGCACGAAGCTGGGCTCCGCCTCTTCATGCGCCTGCGGCAAGGCAGCCCACAACTGCAGACCATGGTTGACGTAGGTGTCGGCCTTCAGCCGCTCCGGCTTGCGCTCGGAGTGCACGATGCCGCGCCCCGCGGTCATCCAGTTGATGGCGCCGGGCAAGATTTCCTGCACGCTGCCCAGGCTGTCGCGGTGCATCATCGCGCCCTCGAACAGGTAGGTGACGGTCGAGAGACCGATGTGCGGATGCGGCCGCACATCGTGCTCGCTGCCCGGCTGCTCGGTGGCCGGGCCGAAATGGTCGAAGAACACGAAGGGGCCGACCGAGCGGCGCTGCGCCGCAGGCAGCAGGCGCCGCACCTTGAAGCCACCACCCAGGTCCTTGTCATGCGGCGTGAGCAGTTGTTGGGTGTGGGCAGTGGTGTCGGTCATCGTGTACTCCGTGGGGCTGGTTTTTTTCTGACTCAGGCGCGCGCTGTGGCCACTGCGCCAATGCGCTCGCCGAAGGCACGCGCCGTGTCCAGGTCGCCCTTGGGGATCTCGGCGGAGCTTGCGTCCGACGGCGACTGCGTCAGCAGGCCGCCGTAGCCGCCCACGTAGTTCATCGAGTCGCGTGTCGCTGCCTTGTTGTTGCTCGGCAAGATGCCCATGCTGACCCACAGGCCGCTGTGCTGCATGGCCAGCGTCCACAGGTAGGTCAAGGTGGTGCCCTTGTCGCCGTTCATGGTGGCGCTGTTGGTGAAGCCTGCAAAGAGCTTGTCCTTCCAGCCCTGGGTGAACCAGACCTTGGACGACGCGTCGGCAAATTTCTTGAACTGCCAGCTCACCCCGCCCATGTAGGTGGGCGAGCCGAAGACGATCATGTCGGCCGCGGCCAGCAGCTCCCAGCCGCCTTCGGGCAGGTTGCCCTCGGCATCGATGGCGAGCAACTGCGCGCCCGCGCCGTCCGCCACGGCTTGCGCCACGCGTTGGGTGTGGCCGTAGCCGGAATGGAAGACGACGACGATGTTTGCCATGGTGAGAGCTCCTGGGTGAGTGGACGGGTGAGTCAGAGGGTCAACGAATCAACGGTGAATCAGCGCTTGTCGATGCTGAAACGACCGGGGCCGAAGGCAGCAATGGAGAGCAGACCGCCGGCAATGGCCATGTTCTTGAAGAACTGGATATTCTGCGTCGCGTCGGCCCAGAACTTGTGAAAGAACAATGCAGTTGCCACGGTGAAGATGGCCATGATCAGCGCTGTCCAGCGTGCCTTGAAGCCGACGAGCAGCGCAATGCCCAGGCCCAGTTCCACAATGATCGCGATCACCGCCGCCACTTCGGGCAGCGGCAGGCCGGCCACCTTGGTGATGTAGCCGACGGTGCCCGCAAAGCCCATCAGCTTGCCGAAGCCAGCCGGAATGAACAGCGTGGCAATCAGGATGCGGCCGATCAGGGCCAGGGTGTCCTGGGCTGCGGCAAGGGGGTGGTTGTAGTTGGTGGTTGCCATGATTGAAAAACTCCTCGGTTGTTGAAATGAAAAAGCACTGAAAAAGCCGGATGCACAAGGCATCCGGCAGGGGGGAAAAAAGATCAGGCGGCCAGGTCGAACACCAGCACTTCGGCGTCCTTGCCACCGGCCAGCGCCAGTTGCGATTCGCCTTCGAGCATCGCGGCGTCGCCGGCCGCCAGCTTCTGGCCGTTCACTTCCAGCTCGCCGCGCACCAGGTGCACATAGCTCTTGCGTGCCGGGTCGAGCGCCAGGCTGGCCTTTTCTTCACCGTCGAGCAGGCCGGCGTACAGGCGGGCGTCGGCGTGCACCGTCACCGAGCCGTCGCTGCCGTCGGGCGAGGCCACCAGGCGCAGCTTGCCGCGCTTCTCGGCGTCGGAGAACTGCTTTTGCTCGTAGCCCGGTGCAATGCCGTGCACGTTCGGCTGGATCCAGATCTGCAGAAAGTGGGTGGTCTCGTCGGCCTTGTGGTTGAACTCGCTGTGCATCACGCCACGCCCCGCGCTCATGCGCTGCACGTCGCCGGGCGGAATGCTTTCCACATTGCCCATGCTGTCCTTGTGCGCCAGTTCACCCGACAGCACGTAGCTGATGATTTCCATGTCCTTGTGGCCATGGTGCCAAAGCCGGCTCCCGCCGCCACGCGGTCTTCGTTGATCACCCGCAGGTTGCCGAAGCCCATGTGGGCGGGGTCGTGGTAGCCGGCAAAGGAAAAGCTGTGGAACGAGCGCAGCCAGCCATGGTCGGCGTAACCGCGTTCTTGGGATTTACGGACTTGCAACATCGTCGAACTCCTTGTGGCCCGGCCCCTTGGGGGCTGCAGGCCTTTGCTTCTTATGCCGCGCCGGATGCGCAGCGGATGTAAAGAACTTTAGGTCCGCACCCCACTTGAAAAGACGCTGCGTTTTGATGGCACCATTCAAATAATTTGATCAATGGAGCGCCCATGCCCAGCCCCCGCGACGTGCTGACCCCCGACGCCCTGTCGATGCTGCAGACCGTGGCCGCCACCGGCAGCTTTGCCGCCGCCGCCCGCGCGCTCGACCTGGTGCCCAGCGCGCTGAGCTACCGGGTGCGCCAGATAGAGGACGCACTCGACGTGCTGCTGTTCGACCGCAGCACCCGCCAGGCCAAGGTGACCGAGGCCGGCGCCGAGCTGTTGCGCGAGGCCGACCGCCTGCTGACCGAGATCGACGCCGTGGCCAACCGCGTGAAGCGCGTGGCCACCGGCTGGGAGCCGATGCTGACCATTGCGGTGGACAGCGTCATTGCGCGCGACCCGCTGCTCGACCTGGCCACCGCCTTCTTCGCGCTGGAGCCACCCACGCGGCTGAAGCTGCGCGACGAAACCTTGTTCGGCACCATCGAGGCGCTGACGAGCGGAGAGGCCGACCTGGCCATTGGCGCGGTGCTCGACGCCGAGAGCCTGACCTTCACCGCCACCGGCATCCGCAGCCGGCTGCTGGGCGAGCTGCCGTTCGTGTATGCGGTGGCGCCGCACCATCCGCTGGCACGCGTGGCGCAGCCGCTGAGCGACACGGTGATGCGCCAGCACCGCGCAGTGGCCGCTGCCGATTCGGCCCGCCACGGCACCGCCATGACGGTGAACCTCATGGGCGGGCAAGACGTGCTCACGGTGCCCAGCATGCAGGCCAAGGTGGCGGCGCAGTTGCATGGGCTGGGCGGCGGCTTCTTGCCAGAGCCGATGGCGCGGCCGTACATCGAGGCCGGCCACCTGGTGGAGCTGCAGACCGAGCGCAAGGCACCGCGCGGTGCCCTGCATTGCGCATGGCGCGTGCGCAGCGCAGGCAAGCCGGGGCGCGCGCTCGAATGGTGGCTGGCGCAGTTCGAACATGAAGCCACGCGGCGTGCGTTGCTCGAAAGGCATCGGGGTCGCTGAGGATGACGCAGATTCGCGCTGCCGCGCTAAGGGTGTGCCCTCAGGCGAAGCCCCCGCCGTACCGATGTAGAGTGCAGACACATCCAACCGCATTCCCTCCAGAAGAAAAGAGTCCGTCATGACCACTCGCGCGAAAGCCAAGCCGGCAAAGTCGGCCGACCGCCACCGAACCCCAGCCACCCCACGCCATTACGCCGTTGTCGGCGCCGGCATGGCGGGGGTGGCCTGTGCCCGAACGCTGGTGCAAGCCGGCCACAAGGTCACGCTGTTCGAACGCGAGGCCTCGGCCGGCGGGCGCATGGCCAGCGTGAACACCACCTTCGGCCGCTTCGACAGCGGCGCGCAGTACTTCACCGTGCGCGACCCGCGCTTTGCCCTGGCGCTGGAAACCGCGCCCGGCGTGTGCAAGCGCTGGAGCGCCAACCTCGTGCGCGTGCTCGATGCCCACGGCCGCGTGGCCGAAGCGGCCCTGCCCTCGCTGGAGCCGCACTGGGTGGCCCAGCCCGGCATGGACGCGCTGGTGGCCCACTGGGCCTTGCCGCTGAGCGACAGCCTCGTCACCAACACGCAGGTCACGCAGGTCGAGCCCGACGCGCTCGACCCCAAGCGCTGGCAGTTGCGCACCGCGGGCGCGGACGACTCCCAACACGTGTACTCCGGCTTCGACGCGGTGCTGCTCGCCGTGCCGCCGTCGCGCACCCGCGCGCTGCTGGGCGACGGCAAGCTGTCGGCCACGCTCAGCCGCAAGATCGAAGCCGTGCGCATCGCGCCCTGCTGGACGCTGATGATTGCCTACCCCCAGGCCAACCAGCCCACCATGTCGCACCTCGGCCCGCAATGGAACGCGGCGCGCAGCACCCACCACCGCGTGGCATGGCTGGCGCGCGAATCGTCCAAGCCCGGGCGCGAGCGCATCGAGCGCTGGACGCTGCAGGCCAGCGCCACCTGGTCGCAGGAGCACCTGCGCGACGCGCCCTCGCGCATCGAGGCCAAGCTGCTGCGCGCCTTCTCCGAAATCACCGGCATCCACGCCACGCCAGCGCATGCCCAGGCCCTGTGCTGGAGCGAAGCGCAGACCCAGGTGCCCGTGGGCACCCCGCACCTGTGGGACGCCAAGGCCCGCATCGGCGTGGCCGGCGACTGGTGCACCGGGCATCGCGTGGAAGACGCGTTCTTGTCGGGTCTGTCGCTGGCGCTTGCAGTGATCTGATTGCGGCATGGGGGAGACCGGCCGCTTCGCGCCCTCGCCCACCGGGCCGCTGCATGCGGGCTCGCTGGTGGCCGCGCTGGCCAGCTGGCTCGACGTGCGCGCCCGTGGGCCGCAAGCGCGCTGGCTGGTGCGCATCGAAGACGCCGACACAGAGCGCTGCCTGCCCGGCATGGGCGAGCACATCCTCCAGCAGTTGGCTGCCTGCGGCCTGCTGCCCGACAAAGCACCGGTGTGGCAAACACAGCGCACCGCGCGCTACCAGGCCGCGCTGGCCGCGTTGCAGGCCCATGGCCTGGCCTACCCCTGCGGTTGCTCGCGCAAGGACATCAGCGAGGCACTGGCGCTGCGCGGCCAAGCCCCTGAACGGCATGGCGAGCGCGTGTACCCCGGCACCTGCCGCAACGGCCTGCACGGCAAGCCGGCGCGGGCCTGGCGCTTTGCCGCTGAAAAGTTCGACGCAGGCCGCGAGCTTCATTGGACAGACCGCCGCCTGGGCGCCCAGCAGCAGAACGTGGGCCGCGAGGTCGGCGACTTTGTTTTGCGCCGCGCCGACGGCCCCTGGGCCTACCAGCTGGCCGTGGTGGTCGACGACGCCGAGCAAGGCGTGAGCGACGTGGTGCGCGGCGAAGACCTGGCCGACAACACCGCGCGCCAGGTGCTGCTGCAGCGCGCGCTTGGCATGCCCACGCCCAGCTACCTGCACACGCCGCTGGTGCGCGGTGCGGACGGCGACAAGCTGTCCAAGCAGAACGGTGCCACCTCCATCGACACCGGCACCCCGCAGGCAGCGCTCGCCGCCCTCGACACCGCCGCACAGGTGCTCGGGCTGCGCGCCACCACGGCCAGCGGCTGCACCGCCGCGCTGGCCGCATGGGTGCCCGAATGGCGCGCTCTCTACAATTCGCGGCCCTCATGAACATTCCCGACACCGTGCCCCACGACCTCCCGCCCAGCGATGAACCGGCCAGCGACGACCCGGCCCAGCCCCATCCGCTGCACCGCCGCCTGAAGAGCTTCGTCCGGCGCGCAGGCCGCACCACCGACGGCCAGGCGCGTGCCTTTGCCGAACTGGGCCCGCTGTTTCTGCTGCCCTATGCAGAAGAAACGCTCGACCTGACGGCGGCCTTCGGCGGGCGCGCCGCCCCCACGGTGCTGGAGATCGGCTTCGGCATGGGCGAGGCCACCGCGCACATCGCCACCGTGCTGCCCGATACCAACTTCCTGTGCTGCGAGGTGCACGAGCCCGGTGTGGGTGCGCTGCTCAAGCGCATCGGCGAGCAATCGATTTCCAACATCCGCATCTGCGCGCACGATGCGGTCGACGTGCTCGACCACATGCTGCAGCCCGGCACGCTGGCTGGCGTGCATGTGTTCTTTCCGGACCCGTGGCACAAGAAGCGCCACAACAAGCGCCGGCTGATCCAGCCCGCGTTCGTGACCAAGCTCGCGCAGCACCTGCGCCCCGGCGGCTACATCCACTGCGCCACCGACTGGCAGCCGTATGCCGAGCAGATGCTCGAAGTGCTGGCCGCCGAGCCGCTGCTGCGCAACACGGCCGAGGCCTACGCGCCCAAGCCCGAATACCGCCCGCTCACCAAGTTCGAGAACCGCGGCATCAAGCTGGGCCACGGCGTGTGGGACCTGGTGTTCGAACGCAGCGCCTGAGCGCACGGGCGGTCCGTGCCCCACCTGTGATGGCCCTTGCCATTCGGGGGAACGTGCTTTCCCATTGGCCCCGAAATTGCTACACTTTTTTACTACTGTTTAAGAAAGTGTCCAATGAGCACATCGCGCAGGGAATGGCTGGCCAAGGCATACGGTGCGGCACTTTGGGGGGGCGGTATCGCCAGCATGGCGGGCCCTGCCATGGCGCAGGCCACCAAGGCGGCGGCGGGCGGTGCGCCGCGCGTGGTGCTGCTGGGGCAATCGGTGCCGCTCACGGGTGGGGCCAGCGAGATCGGCAGCGCCTTTGCCGCCGGCAGCCGCCTCGCGGTGACGGACTTCAATGAACGCAATGCCGCCAGCGGCATCCAGCTGAAGCTGCTGCAACTGGACGACGGCTACGACGCCGCACGCGCTGCCGCCAACGCCCGCACCCTGCTGGGCACCAACAAGGCCGACATGCTGTTCGGCTTTGTCGGCACCGCCAGCAGCGAGGCCGGCGCCAACGTTGCCACGCAGCAGGGCAGCCTGCTGTTCGCGCCCTTCGCCGCGTCAGACAACCTGCGCGGCGCCGACCACCCGAACGTGTTCCATGTGCGCCCCGGCATGATCGACGAGGCCCTCAAGATCGTGCGCCAGTGCGCCACCGTGGGGCAGACCCGCGTGGCCCTGGTGGGCGACGACGACGCCATGGGCCGCGCCGGGCTGGCTGCCGTGGAGCAAGCCATTGCCGAGCTGAAGCTGCCCGCGCTGGTGGCCACCGCGCTGGTGCCACCCGACGGCGACAAGCTGGGCGCGGCGCTGAAAGGCGTGCAGCAGAAGTCGCCCCAGGCGATCGTGCTGGTGTCGCTGTCGGGCACCACGGCCAATGCCATCCGCACGCTGCGCAAGAGCGGGTACACGGGCAATTTCATGGCCTTTTCCATCGTGGGCATCGACCCGCTCTACGCCACGCTGGGCAAGGACATCGGCGGCATCGTCATCTCGCAGGTGGTGCCTTCGCCCAGGCCTTCGGCCATTCCGATCGTCAAGGAGTACCTGGCGGCCCTCGACAACTCCGACCAGGCCGCCTCGTACGAAGGGCTCGAAGGCTTCATCGCGGCCAAGGCCGCCGGCGAGGCGGTGCGCCGCGCGGGCCGCGGCTTCAACACCGCGAGCCTGCAACGCACCATGACCGGCATGACCGACTACGACGTGGGCGGCTTTCGCATCAACCTGCGCCCGGGGCTGCGCGACAACGTGCGGCGCATCGACCTGATCAGCATCTCGGCCGACGGCCGCGTCCTGCGCTGAGGCCCACGGCACAGTCCACGCCACGCATGCGGCTCAGGCCGCGCTGTCGAGCAGCAGCTGCGTGAAGCGCTGCTGCACATGCAGCGCGGTGGCGCCCAGCGTGCGGCCCTGCAGCCACAGCATGCGCACCGGCAACCTCGACAGCGCCAGCGAAGGGCATGGCACCTCGCGCAGGGCCTTGCGGTAGCCCTCGTAGTGCGCGATGTTCACCGGCAGCACCGCCCACCCCAGGTTGTCGGCCACCATCTCGGCCGTGCTGTAGAAGCTGTCGCAGCGCCACACGCGCGGGCTGTAGGCCACCTCGTGCACGTCGCTCGCATGCATCAGCAGCTGGCGGTGGCGCACCAGGTCCTTGCGGCGCACCGTGCGGCCGTCGGCCAGCGGATGGTCGCTTGCCACGAACACGCCCTGCGCCACGCTGCCGATGTGGCGCTGGTCGAAGCACGAGCGCACCGGCCCCCGGTCGAAATGAAAGCCCACGCTGGCGCGCTCCTGCTCCACGTACTCGGCCACTTCCGTGGCCGTGCCGTTGAGCAACGTGAGCTCCAGGCTGGGGAATTTCACCGAGAGCTCGCGCATCAGCGCGGCGATGGCCGTGAAGGGCAAGGCCTCGTCGAGCGCGAGCGACAGCGCCGCCTCGTTGCCCGCGTTCAGCGAGCGGGCGCGCTGGTCGAGCTGCTCGGCCTGGCGCAGCAGCTCGCGCGCTTCGAGCAGCAGCACCTGCCCCGCCTCCGACAGCTGCGCGTTGCGGCGCGAGCGGTCGAACAGCGCCACCCCCAGGTCGACCTCCAGCAGCCCGATGGCGGTGCTCACGGCCGACTGCGCCCTGCCCAGGTGGCGCGCCGCCGCGGAGAACGAACCGCACTCGGCGGTGGTGACGAACTGGCGGAGTTGATCGACTGTCCATTCCATGCGGGTCACCGGCCTATCTGTCAATTTTTCAGATGGATTTCATCTTTATTCATCCATTTTAGTGGCGCAACATGGCGCCATGTCTCTCCATCGCACACCTGCCGCACCGTTCCACATCCACTGGTGCCATGACCCCGCCCAGGAAGACGCCGTCGTCGCCCTGTTCCTGCGCCAGCTCAGCCCGCACTACATTTCGCACGGCGAGCTGCAGGCGCAGCGCGCCGTGGCTCCCGGCGAATGGCGCGCGGACTTTCCCGATGTGCTGCGCGCGCAGGTGCGCCACACGCTGGCCCAGCCACCGCGAGGCACCGCCACGCTGATTGCGACCGCGCGCACTGCCGACTCGCTTGCCGGCATCGCCTTCGTGTCGATCGACCAGGCCAGGCTTGCCACGCGCGCCTTCGCCACGCTCGACGACCTGATCGTCGATGCGCCCTTCCAGGGCGCGGGCCTCGGCGGGCAGCTGTTCGACTGGGTCTGCGCCGAGCTGCGCCCGCGCGGCATCGAGCGGCTCTTTCTGGAAAGCGGCATCGGCAACGAACACGCGCACCGCTTCTTCAAGGCGCGCGGCTGCACGCCTGTTTCCGTCACCCTGCTCAAGGAACTGGGGAACTGAGCCATGACGCAACCGACAAGAAAGTGGCTCACGCTGGCCATCGTTTCCATGGCGCTGCTGCTGATCGTGGTCGACATGACCGTGCTCTACACCGCGCTGCCCACGCTCACGCACGACCTGGCCGCGTCCAGCGCGTCCAAGCTCTGGATCATCAATGCCTACACGGTGGTCGTCTCCGGCTTTCTGCTGGGCATGGGCGCGCTGGGCGACCGCGTGGGCTACCGGCGCATGTTCGTCACGGGGCTGGCCCTGTTTGGCGTGGCATCGCTGTGCGCGGCCTTTGCGCCGACCGCGGGCGCGCTCATTGCCGCGCGTGCGCTGCTGGGCGTGGGCGCCTCCATGATGATGCCGGCCACGCTGGCCATCATCCGCCTCAGCTTCACCGACGAGCGCGAGCGCGCGGTGGCCATCGGCGTGTGGGCGTCGGTGGCCTCGGGTGGCGCGGCGCTCGGGCCGGTGGTGGGCGGCGTGCTGCTGGAGTACTTCTGGTGGGGGTCGGTGTTTCTGATCAACGTGCCGGTGGTGCTGCTCGCGCTGGCGCTCACCTGGTGGTTCATTCCGCATACGCCCAAGAGCGCCGATGCCGCAAAGCGGCCCTGGGACTTCATCGGCTCGGTGCAGGCGCTGGCCGCGCTGGTGTGCCTGGTGCTCACCATCAAGGAGTTTGCGAAGCCGGCGCCTTCGGGCACCTTTGCCATGGTCACGGGCGTGCTGGCCGGCGTGGCGATGGTGCTGTTCGTGCGCCGCCAGCGGCGCAGCACGGCGCCGCTGGTCGACTTCGGGCTGTTCCGCAACCCGTACTTCTCGGGCGGCGTGATTGCGGCCATCGTGGCCTCGGTGGCGTTGATCGGCGTGGAGCTGGTGTTCAGCCAGCGGCTGCAACTGGTGGTGGGCCTCACGCCGCTGCAGGCGGGCCTGACGCTGCTGCCGATTCCGCTGGCCGCCTTCGTGGCCGGGCCGCTGGCGGGCCTGCTGCTGGCGCGCGTGGGCTCGCGCCCCATCATCCTTGCCGGCCTGCTCTCCACGGCGCTGGCCCTGTGCGCGCTGGCGCTCACCGCCGACGTGCACGGCCCGCTCAAGGTGGCCGTGCTGGCGCTGCTGGGGCTGGGCGTGGGCGCGACCATGACGGCGGCGTCCAACGCCGTCATGGGCAACGCGCCGGTGGAGCGCGCGGGGATGGCCGCGTCCATCGAAGAGGTGTCTTACGAACTGGGCGGCGTGCTGGGCATCGCGGTGCTGGGCAGCGTGCTCTCCTGGCGCTACACGGCCAGCATGGCCATTCCCGACAGCCTGGGCGCGCCGGCTTCGGCCAGCGACGGCATCGATGCCGCGCTGCTGGCCGCAGAGACCCTGCCCGCGCCCGCCTCGGCGCAACTCGTCGCGCTCGCGCATGCGGCGTTCGACCAGGCCTTCATGGCGGTGATGGTTGCGGCGGTGCTGATCGTGGTGGCCGCAGCGGGGTCGGTCGTGGCGCTGGGCTGGCGGGCCAGGGTGCTGCGGGCCCGCGCCGCGGCGTGCGCGACATGAGCGTCGAGCCCAACGCAGTGGCTACCCCGTGCTCACCAGCGCCTGCAGTGCATCGAGCGACAGCAGCGCGATACGCCCGTAGCCGAGCGCGATCAGCCCCTCGCCCGCCAGCGCGTTGAGCTCCTTCGACAGCGTCTGGCGCGTGATGCCCAGCATCATCGCCAGCGCCTCCTGCGGCAGCTTCAACTCGTGGCGCAGGTGCACCGACTGCGTGGCGTCGCCGCGCGCCAGCACCAGCAGGCGGTGCGCCACGCGCGCGCGCAGGCTGCGCAGGGTCGCGTCTTCGGCCAGCCCGTAGAGCATGCGCACGCGCGCGGCCAGCATCGCGGCCATGGCGTTGGCAAACACCACGTCGCGCATCAGTTGCGCGAAGGCATGGGGCGGCACCACCAGCAGGTCGAGCGCCTCCAGCGCGGTGGCGTCGTGCGTGCGCGGCGAGCCGTCGATCAGCGTGATTTCGCCGAACCAGTTGCCCGGCTCCAGCACGGCCAGGATGGCCTCGCGCCCGTCCTGGCGCAGCGACGAAATCTTGATGCTGCCGCCCACCAGCCCGTAGAAGCCGCCACCGGCCGCATGCAGCGAGTCACCCTGGCGAAACACCATCGCGCCGCGCCGCACATGCAGCAGTTCGGCCGCGCCCAGCAGCGCCTCGCGCGGGCCGCGCGGAAGGCTGGTGAACCACGGGTTGCGCTCCAGCGCGGCGCGGTGCGCAGCCGACAGGCGGGACGAACGGGGTTTGGTGGCAGTGGCCATGCGGGGGTTTACGAGAACCCCGCATTGTCAAATTTTTGACAGTTCAGCGTCAAGCGCAGGCATACAGTGGCCCACGGTTCGAGACACCCAGAGACACCCCACGACAAAACAACGGAGACCCTCCCGATGAACGCACGCGCAAGTTTCACCAGCATGCAGGCCAGCACGCGCGAAGACTGGCAATTGATCGGCGGCGAATTCATGCAGTTCACGGGCGGCCTGCCCGCACGCGTGATCAAGCACCTGCAGATTCTGGAGGGCGACTACGGCGGCTTCCCGGTCGACCGCTACACCCATTCGCTGCAGACCGCGACGCGCGCGCTGCGCGACGGCCGCGACGACGAGTACGTGGTGTGCGCGCTGCTGCACGACATCGGCGACACGCTCGGCAGCTTCAACCACCCCGACATTGCCGCCGCCATCCTCAAGCCCTTCGTGGGCGAGGCCAACCTTTGGATGGTGCAGCACCACGGCATCTTCCAGGGCCACTACTTCTTTCACCACATCGGGCTGGACCGCGACATGCGCGACAGCTTCAAGGACCACCCGCACTACGAACGCACGGCCGAGTTCTGTGCGCTGTACGACAACCCCGCCTTCGACCCCAAGGCCGAGACGCTGCCCATCGCCGAGTTCGAGCCCCTGCTGCGCCGCGTGATGGCGCAACCCAAGCAGAGCATCTACAAGGCCGCGCTCACCGAGCCCGCAGCCGCCTGAGACCCCAGAAAAAGGACACACACCCCTATGAACGCTTTCTCCCAACCCGAAATTCAGAAGCTCGTCTCCGCCGAGGAGTGGCAGCTCCGCGTCGACCTTGCCGCCTGCTACCGCCTGGTGGCGCTGTACGGCTGGAGCGACCTGGTCTTCACGCACATCAGCGCGCGCGTGCTCGGCCCGGAGCACCACTTTCTGATCAACCCCTACGGCCTGATGTTCGACGAGATCACCGCGTCGAGCCTGGTGAAGGTCGACCAGCAGTGCAACAAGGTCATCGAGTCGCCCTACCCGGTGAACCCGGCCGGCTTCGTGATTCACAGCGCGGTGCATGCCGCGCGCGAAGACATCCAGTGCGTGCTGCACACCCACACCAAGGCCGGCATTGCCGTGAGCGCGCAGAAGAACGGCGTGCTGCCCATCAGCCAGCAGTCGACCTTCGTGCTGGCCTCGCTGGCCTACCACGACTACGAAGGCGTGGCCTTTCGCGACGACGAGAAGCCGCGCCTGCAGGCCGACATGGGCCACGCCAACTTTCTCATGCTGCGCAACCACGGCCTGCTGACCTGCGGCAAGACCATTGCCGACGCGTTTTTGTCGATGTACACCTTCGAGAACACCTGCCAGATCCAGATTGCGGCGCAGTCTGGCGGCAGCGAGCTCACGCAGGTGAACCCCAAGATCGTCGAAGGCGTGGGCCAGGCCATGAAGGTGCAGACCGGCGGGCTGGGCGGCAGCTTCGTGTGGCCTTCGCTGATTCGCAAGCTCGACCGCGTGGACGAGAGCTACAAGCAATAAGAAGCGCCGCGTCACTTCGCTTGCCGATTGCGTTTTCCACGGCTGCCAGCACCTGCGCGACGGGTGCCGGCGGCCATTTTTTCGTCCGCCCTCGGCGCCGACGTGCGCGATGATGCGCGCATGGAACTTCGGCAACTGCGCTACTTCGTCAAGGTCTGCGAGCTGCGCAGCATGGGGCGCGCCGCGCTCGAACTGGGCGTGGTCACCTCCGCGCTGAGCCAGCAGATCAGCCGGCTCGAAGGTGAGCTTTCCACACGGCTGCTGCAGCGCAGTTCCACAGGCGTCACCCCCACCGATGCAGGCCTGGCCTTTCTGCACCAGGCGCAACTCACGCTGCGCCATGCCGACGATGCGGTGCGCGCCGCGCAGCAGGCGCGCCTGTCGGGCCATGTGAGCGTGGGCCTGGCGCCGACCACCGCCACCGTGCTCGGCGTGCCGCTGATGCGGGCCATGCAAGAGCGCTACCCCGAGGTGCGGCTGCACATGGTCGAAGCGCTGTCGGGCCACCTCACCACGATGCTGCAGTCGCGCCAGCTCGACCTGGCCGTGCTGTTCCAGACCGATACGCCGCGGCGCTGGAGCGTCACGCCGCTGCTGGCCGAAAAACTTTTTGTGATCGCTTCACCCACGCTGGCACAGCGCCCCCAGAGCGCCAAGGTGCGCCTGGCCCAGTTGGCCGACGTGCCGCTGATCCTGCCCAGCGGCGGCCACGGCCTGCGCGCCACGCTGACGGCGGCCTTTGCGCGGGCAGGCGTCACGCCGCGCATCGTGGCCGAGGTCGACGGCCTGGCGCTGTTGATGGATGCGGTGCGCGCCGGCTACGGCGCCACCGTGCAACCCGGCGCCGCCACCGCCCGGCACGACCGCGACGACCTGGAGCTCACGCAGATCAGCGACGCCCACGTCGGGCGCCGCAACCTGCTCGTGAGCCTGTCCGACGACGAGCTCTCGCCGGCCGCGCTGGCCGCGCGCGTGGTGTTGGCCGACACCGCCCGCGCGCTGGTGCGCGAGGGCCGCTGGACCGGCGGAAGTCTTCTCGAAAACTGAACACCCGTTGCCTGTTCCGGCCTTTCGCGTGAAGGCCGCGCTGCCTAAAGTCTCCTGCATTCCAAGGAGACCCACGAGTGATAGACGTACTGGTTGTCGGTGGCGGCAATGCCGCGCTGTGCGCCGCGCTGATGGCGCGCGAGGCCGGCGCTTCGGTGTTGCTGCTCGAAGCCTCGCCCAAGGAATGGCGTGGCGGCAATTCGCAGCACACCCGCAACCTGCGCTGCATGCACGACGCGCCGCAGGACGTGCTGATCGATGCCTACCCTGAAGAGGAGTACTGGCAAGACCTGCTGAAAGTGACCGGCGGCCTCACCGACGAGCACCTTGCGCGCCTGGTGATTCGCGCTTCTTCGGACTGCCGCGACTGGATGCGCAGCCATGGCGTGCACTTTCAGCCGCCACTGTCGGGTGCGCTGCACGTGGCACGCACCAACGCCTTCTTCATGGGCGGCGGCAAGGCGCTGGTGAACGCCTATTTCCGCAGCGCCGAAAAGCTCGGTGTGCAGGTTCGCTACGACATGCCCGTGACCTCGGTGGAACTCGACGGCGACCGCTTCTTGGCCGTGCGCACCGAGTCCGGCGAGCGCATCGAGGCCAAGAGTTGCGTGCTGGCCGCCGGCGGCTTCGAGTCGAACCGCGAATGGCTACGTGAAGCCTGGGGCCAGAACGAACGCGGCGAATGGCCGGCCGACAACTTTCTGATTCGCGGCACGCGCTTCAACCAGGGCGTGCTGCTGAAATACATGATCGCCGCGGGCGCCGACAGCATCGGCGACCCCTCGCAGGGCCACATGGTGGCGATCGATGCACGCGCACCGCTGTATGACGGCGGCATCTGCACTCGCATCGACTGCGTCTCGCTCGGCGTGGTGGTCAACCGTGAAGCCGAGCGCTTCTACGACGAGGGTGAAGACTTCTGGCCCAAGCGCTATGCCATCTGGGGCCGCCTGGTGGCGCAGCAGCCGGGGCAGATCGCCTGGTCGGTCATCGACCAGAAGGCGGTCGGGCGCTTCATGCCGCCGGTGTTCACCGGCACGCAGGCCCACACGCTCGGCGAGCTGGCGCAGAAGATCGGCCTGGAAGAAGCCACCTTCGTGCGCACCGTGCAGAACTACAACGCCGCCTGCCGCGTCGGCCGCTTCGACCACACCGCGCTGGACGATTGCCACACCGAAGGGCTCGCGCCCGCCAAGACGCACTGGGCGCGCCCGCTGGACACCGCCCCCTTCTACGCCTACCCCGTGCGCCCCGGCATCACCTTCACCTACCTCGGCCTGAAGGTGGACGAGACCGCGGCCGTGCGCTTCGGCGGACGGCCGAGCCCCAACCTCTTCGTGGCCGGCGAAATGATGGCCGGCAACGTGCTGGGCAAGGGCTACACGGCGGGCGTGGGCATGAGCATTGGCACGGCCTTCGGGCGCATCGCCGGCACGCAGGCCGCGCGCGCGGCCAAAGAACTTTCAAAGCATTCCCCGGAGGCCGCCCTTGCAGCAGCTCACTGACCTGGTCGCACGCGCCCGTGCGGACGCCGACGGCATCGGCAGCGCCGCACCACCGCAGCGCGTGATTCCGATCCAGCCCGCCCTGCCGCTGACCGCCAGCGAGGGCGAGGTCGCGCGCATCCTGCAGATCTGCAATGCCTGCCGCTACTGCGAGGGCTTTTGCGCCGTGTTCCCGACCATGACGCGGCGGCTGGAATTCGGCAAGGCCGACACCCACTACCTGGCCAACCTGTGCCACAACTGCGGCTCCTGCCTGCATGCCTGCCAGTACGCGCCGCCGCATGAATTTGCGGTGAACGTGCCGCAGGCGATGGCGCAGGTGCGCATGCAGACGTACCACGACTACGCCTGGCCGAGCGCGATGGGCGCGCTGTACAAGAAGGCGGGGCTCACCGTTGCGTTGGCACTGGCGGGTGGCCTCGCGCTGTTCCTGGTGCTGGCCGTTGCCATGTCGGGCTCGCTGCTGCATGAGCCGCTCGCGGGCAATTTCTACGCGATCTTTCCGCACAACTTCCTCGCGCTGCTGTTCGGCACCGTGTCCCTGTTCGTGGTGCTCGCGCTGGCCATGGGCGTGCGCCGCTTCTGGCGCGAGGTGTCGCCTGCGAACGATCCCGGCAATGCGCCGTCGATGCCCGGTGTGCGCGGCCCCGCGAGCGCCGAGGCCGTGCACGACGTGCTGCGCCTGAAGTACCTGGGCGGCGGCCACGGCGAGGGCTGCAACAACGAAGACGACCGGTTCACGCTGTGGCGCCGGCGCATGCACCACTTCACCTTCTACGGCTTCATGCTGTGCTTCGCCTCCACCTGCGTGGCCACGCTGTACCACTACCTCTTCGGGCTGCACGCGCCCTATGTGCTCACGAGCCTACCGGTGCTGCTGGGCACGGCGGGCGGCATCGGCCTGGTGGTCGGGCCAGTGGGGCTGCTGTGGCTGAACCTGCGGCGCAACGCCGCGCACGGCGACGTGGCGCAGCGCCCCATGGACCGCGGCTTCATCGCGCTGCTGCTGCTCACCAGCCTCACCGGGCTGGCCCTGCTGGCGTGGCGCGACACCCGCTTCATGGCGCTGCTGCTGGCGGTGCACCTGGGCGTGGTGATGGCGCTTTTTCTCACGCTGCCCTACGGCAAGTTCGCGCACGGCATGTTCCGTTGCGCGGCGCTGCTGAAGTCCGCCATCGAAAAGCGCCTGCCCAGCCGCCTGCAGCTGGGCGCCGACTGAACAACCCGAATCCTGCAACCGACAAGGAAACCCCGATGACCCCCACCGGCGTGCTACAGATCCCCTCCATGAAAGACCGCTGCTCCGAGGCCGAGTGGCAGGCCCGCATCGACCTGGCCGCGTGCTACCGGCTGGTCGACCTGTTCGGCATGTCGGACATGATGGCCAACCACATCTCCTCGCACGTGCCCGGCGAGCACGGCGCCTTTCTCATCAACCCCTACGGAATGATGTACGAGGAGATCACCGCGTCCAGCCTCATCAAGGTGGACGCCGACGGCAACATTCTTTCGTCGCCCGACTTCGGCGAACTGGGCTACGGCGTCAACAAGGCCGGCTACGTGATCCACAGCGCGGTGCACGCCGCGCGGCCCGACGTGGCCTGCGTGATCCACACGCACAGCTGGGCCTCCATGGCGGTGTCCTCGCTCGAATGCGGCCTGCTGCCGCTCACGCAGACCGCCATGCGCTTTCTGAAGATCGGCTACCACGACTACCAGGGCGTGGTGCTGAACACCGAGGAGCAAGCCTCGCTGCTCGCCGACCTGGGCCAGGGCGAGGCCGTGATCTTTCGCAACCATGGCGCGCTGGTGGTGGGCCGCAGCGTGGGCGAGGCCTTCAACTGGATGCACCGACTGGAGCTGGCCTGCCGCGCGCAGATTGGTGCGATGTCGTGCAACAGCCCGCTGCAGGCCGTGGCGCCGCACATCCTCGAAGAGACCTGGAACAACTACCAGCCCGGCACGCGCCGCCCCTACGGCCTCATGGAATGGCCGGCGCTGCTGCGCAAGCTCGACCGCATCGACCCGGGCTTCAGGGACTGACCGGTCACCGCTCAGCGGCCACCGCTCACCCATCACCGGTCCAGCGCCGCGCCATCAACGCCCACGAGAACAAAACAATGACACGAGACAACACCTCTTCCCTTCCTCGCCGCCGCATCGTGGGCACGGCCGCCCTGCTGGCCGCCGGCCTCGGCGCCTGGCCGCACGCCCGCGCTCAAGCGGCCTATCCGTCCAGGCCGGTGCGCGTGGTCGTGGCCTTCACGGCCGGCGGCACCACCGACATCCTGGCGCGCGCCGTGGCGCAGAAGCTGGGCGAGAAGTTCAAGCAGTCTTTCATCATCGACAACAAGCCCGGTGGCGGCGGCAACATCGGCACCGAATTCGTGGTGCGCGCGCCGGCCGACGGCTACACGCTGATCGTCAACTCCGTCGGGCCCATGGCGGTCAACCAGACGCTCTACAAGAACATGACGTACGACCCGCTCACCGACCTGGTGCCGGTGGTGCAGATCGCCGACGTGCCCAACGTGCTGGTCGTGCACCCCGACCTGCCGGTGAAGACGCTGGACGAATTCATCGCCTACGCCAAGGCCAACCCGAACAAGCTCAACTACGGCTCCACGGGCGTGGGCACCTCGTCGCACCTGTCCAGCTTCATGCTGAGCAAGCGCGTGGGCGCCGAGACGCTGCACGTGCCCTACAAGGGCGCCAATGCGCTCAACGACCTGCTGGCGGGCCGGGTGCAGTTCATGTTCGCGACCATTCCGTCGGTCATCTCGCACATTCAGGCGGGCAAGCTGCGCGCCATTGCGGTGAGCAGCCCCAAGCGCTCGCGCTCCATGCCCGACGTGCCCACCGTGGCCGAGAAGGGCTTTGCCGATTTCTCCGCCGGCTCGTGGTTCGGCTTCTTCGCGCCCAAGGGCACGCCCGAGGCGGTGATTGCGCTGCTCAACAAGTCCGTGAACGAGGCACTGCCCTCGCTGCAGGCGCAAATGATCCGCGAAGGCGCTGACCCCGTGGGCGGCTCGCCCGAACAGTTCGGCAAGTTCACGCGCAGCGAGTACGAGAAGTGGAAGCTCATCGTGCGCGACTCCGGCGCCACGGCCGAATGAACCTGCCATGACCGACAGCATCCCCACGCCCAAACCGCTTCGTATCCTGCTTTCCCCCGACGCGCAGCGCCAGACCGCCGCCGGGCTGCTTGACGCCCTGAACGGCCGCGCGCACACCTTCGTCGCGCTCGGTCAGGACGCCGACGTGGCCTTCGTGTCGCGCGACGTCACCGGGCTGTCGACCAAGAACAGCGTGCTGCCGCACACGCAGGCCTTCCACGACAGCCTGCGCCAGGCAGCCTCTCTGCACTGGGTGCATGCGCATTCCGCGGGCGCCGACCGGCCGGTGTACGGCGAGTTGCGCGCGCGCGGTGTCGAGGTGACCACCTCGTCGGGCGCCAACGCGGGCGTGGTGGTGCAGAGCGCATTGGCCGGCGTGTTGATGCTCGCGCGTCAGTTTCCGCAGTTGCTGGAAGCGCAACGCACCCGAACGTGGGCACCGCTGATCGGCACCACGCCGCCGCGCGACCTTGCGGGGCAGACCGCCGTGGTGGTCGGCTGGGGCCCCATCGGCCAAGGGCTGGCCGCACTGCTGGCGACGCTGGGGCTGCGCGTGGTGGCGGTGCGCGGCAGCGATGCGCCGGCCACCGCACCCGCGCAGCACAGCGTGCCATTCGAGCAACTGCACAGCGTGCTGCCTCAGGCCGACTGGCTGCTGCTGGCCTGCCCGCTGAGCGAGCGCACGCGGGGCCTCGTCGATGCGGCGGCGCTGGCCTTGCTGCCGGCCGGCGCGCGGCTGGTGAACGTGGCGCGCGGCGAGGTGGTCGACGAGCCCGCGCTCATTGCGGCGCTGCAGCGCGGCGCGCTGGCCGGCGCCTTTCTCGACGTGTTCGCGAACGAGCCACTGCCGAGCGCCTCGCCGCTGTGGGCGCTGCCCAACGTGATCGTCACGCCCCACACCGCGGGCCACTCCGACGGCAACGAAGCGCGCGTGGCCGCCATCTTTCTGGACAACCTGAGGCGCTGGTGCGCGGGCGAAGCGCTCGTCAACCGGGTCGCCTGACAACGCTTTTCACCACAACAACACACAGACAAGCCCGATGAAGCACCCGATTACGAACACGCGCCCACCCATCTTTCGCTCTGGCCTGACCACGCTGCTCTTTGCCACGGCTGCATCCTTCGCCACAGCCCCGGCCGCCGCCGCCGACACCGCCGCATGGCCCACCAAGCCCATAACCCTGGTCGTGCCCTTCGTGGCCGGCGGCACCACCGACATCGTGGCGCGCACGCTGGGCCAGAAGCTGTCGGAGGCGCTCAAGCAGCCAGTGATCATCGACAACCGCGGCGGCGCGGGCGGCACAGTGGGCGCGGGCATTGCGTCGAAGGCGCCGCCCGACGGCTACACGCTGTTCCTGGCCACCATCGCGCACGCCATTGCGCCAGGCCTCTACAAGCGCCTGCCCTACGACTTTCAGCGCGACTTCGCGCCGGTGGCGCTGGTGGCCTCCACGCCCAACGTGCTGATCGTCAACGAGAAGGTGCCCGCGAAGACGGTGGCCGAACTCGTGGCTTACATCCGGGCCAACCCGGGCAAGGTCAACTTCGGCTCGGCGGGCAACGGCAGCACCGAGCACATCTCGGGCGAGCTGTTCCGCTCGATGACGCACACCGACATCACGCACGTGCCCTACAAGGGCGGTGCGCCGATGATGGCCGACCTGATGGGCGGGCAGATCCAGATGGCAATAGAGACCAGCCCCTCGGCCTCCCCGCACATCCGCGCCGGCAAGGTGCGCGCGCTGGCCGTCACCACCAAGGCGCGCTCGCCCGCCTACCCCGGCGTGCCCACGCTGGATGAGGCCGGCCTCAAGGGCTACGACATGACCACGTGGTTCGCGCTGATGGCGCCGCGCGGCACGCCGCCCGAACTGGTGCAGCGCCTGAACGCCGAGGTGGCACGCGCGCTGCAGCAGCCCGACGTGGCCAAGCGCTTCGAGGAACAGGGCGTGACCGCCGGCCAGATGAAGCCGGCCGAACTGGCCACGTTCATCGGCAGTGAAACCACCAAGTGGGTGAAGGTGGCAAAGGACTCGGGCGCCACGGCCGAATAGCACAAGCGCCGGGGAGCGCCGGAGCAAAGGGCCTGCGGCCAGCGCGGAAACCGGTCGTGCGGCACCGCCCGCGATGTCTGCAGAATAGGCCGCCATGCACGTTCGAAACACGCGACTCCCGGCCTCCCTGCGCGCACCCGCGTGCGCCTCCCTTCTCGCTCTTGCGCTACTGGCTTCTTCAGCATCCGCCGCGCCACCGGCCGCGGACGCCGCGAGTACCGCGACGGCTACTGCGAATGCCGTTGTGCCAGCGCCAACGCCCGAAGCCCGCATCGAAGCCCTGATCGCGCGCATGACGCCGCAGGAAAAAGCCGGCCAGCTCAGCCTGTACGGCCCCGCCGACATCGACGTACCCAACAACCCGCAGGCCGGCTGGCGCAATGCGCAGCAGGAAACCGCCGACGTGCGCGCCGGGCGCCTCACGGGGCTGTTCAACAACGCGGGCCTGGAAGGCAAGCGGCGGCTGCAGCAGATTGCGGTGAAAGAGTCGCGATTGGGCATTCCGCTGATCTTCGGCGCCGACGTGATCCACGGCTTTCGCACCATGTTCCCCATGCCGCTGGCCGAGGCCTCCAGCTGGGAGCCCGCGCTGGCCGAGCGCACCGCTCGCGCGGCGGCGGTCGAGGCCACGGCGGACGGCTTTCGCTGGACCTTCGCGCCCATGGTCGACATTGCGCGCGACGCGCGCTGGGGCCGCGGCCTCGAAGGCGTGGGCGAAGACGTGTACTTGGCAAAGCAGTTTGCCGCGGCGCGCGTGCGCGGCTTCCAGGGCAACGACCTGTCGCGCGCCGACGCCATGCTGGCCACGCCCAAGCATTTTGCGGCCTACGGCGCGGCCGAGGGCGGGCTGGACTACAACGTGAGCGACATCTCCGAGCGCACCCTGCGCGAGGTGTACCTGCCGCCGTTTCGCGCCGCGCTGGACGCGGGCGCGCTGTCGGTCATGAGCGCCTTCAACGAAATAGGCGGCGTGCCCTCCACAGCCAACCCCGCGCTGCTCACCGGCGTGCTGCGCGACGAGTGGAAGTTCAAGGGCTTCGTGGTGTCCGACTACACCGCCGACGAAGAACTGGTGGAGCACGGCTACGCCGCCAACCCGCGCGAGGCGGCCAAGCTGGCCTTCATGGCCGGCACCGACGTGAGCATGCAGAGCGGCCTGTACATGCGCTACCTGCCCGACTTGGTGGCCTCCGGCGAAGTACCGATGGCGCGGCTCGACGAGGCGGTGCGCCGCGTGCTGCGCGTGAAGATGAAGCTGGGGCTGTTCGACGACCCGATGCGCGGGCTGGACGGCCCGCCCGCCGCGCAGCGCGCCGAGAACCCCGAGTTCATCGCGCTGGCCCGCGAGAGCGCGCGCCGCTCCATCGTCATGCTGAAGAACGACCGCATGCTGCTGCCGCTGCCCAAGGCCGGCACAAAAATCGCGCTGATCGGCCCCTTCGCCGAAGGCACCATCGATCTGATGGGCGCCTGGAGCCTGTTCCCGGGGCAGTCCGCGCCGGTGGGCATCGACCAGGGCCTGCGCGCCGCGCTGGGCCCCGGCTCGTCGGTGACCGTGGTGCGCGGCGCGGGCATTGCGTCGGCGCTGCCCGGCGGCATCGACGCCGCCGTGGCCGCCGCGCGCGATGCCGACGTGGTGCTGCTGGCCATCGGCGAGAGCCAGCAGATGTCGGGCGAGGCCCGCTCGCGCAGCGACATCGGCCTGCCGCAGGCGCAGCAGGACCTGGCCGAGGCCGTGGCCGCCACCGGCAAGCCCGTGGTGGTGGTGCTGAGCAACGGCCGCGCCATGGCGCTGAAGGGCGCGGTGCGCAATGCGCGCGCCGTGCTCGTCACCTGGTTCCTTGGCGTGCAAACGGGCCACGCCATTGCCGACGTGGTGTTCGGCGACTTCAATCCGTCAGGCCGCCTGCCGGCGAGCTTTCCGCAGACGGCCGGCCAGGTGCCCTACTACTACGGCCACAAACGCACCGGGCGTCCCTCGCCCGAGGGCGCACCGGAAACCGCCTTCAAGGCCCGCTTCGTCGACACCACCAACGAAGCGCTCTACCCCTTTGGCGCCGGTATGGGCTTTGCGCCGGTGCGCTACGACAGCGTGGAGCTCAGCCAGGAGCGCCTGCCGCTGTCGGGCACGCTGCGCGTGCGCGCCACCGTCACCAACACCGGCCAGCGCGACGCCGAGGAAGTGGTGCAGCTCTACATCGCCGAGAAGGCCGCCAGCGTGACGCGGCCTGTGCGCGAGCTCAAGGGCTTCCGCAAGGTGAGCATTGCACCGGGTGCGTCTCAGCAAGTGGAGTTCACGCTCACGGCCGACGACCTGACATTCATCGGCCGCGACATGAAGCCGGTGGTCGAGCCCGGAGAGTTCGACCTGTGGGTGGCGCCGTCGGCCGTGGGCGGCATCCGCAAACGCTTCGTGCTGACGCGGGAGTGAAGGCGCGCGGCCTGATCACCGCTTGATCGCGGCCTGATCGCGGCCTATTCGCCGCTGGTGCTCGCAGGTGTGTTCATCGACGCCACCGGCGGCGCCACCTGCGACTCCAGCACCTCGGTCGAATGCATGCTGTTGTTGGCGCGAACGGCCTCGGCCTGCACCTGCGCGCGGTCGGCACCCGACACGGGCGTTGCCACCTGCGACTCCAGCACTTCGGTCGAGTGCATGGTGTTGTTGGCACGCATGGCGTCGGCCGCCACGGTGTCGCGTGACATGGTCGAGTGCGACATCTGCGGATAGTCCGGGTCGGCCTGGCCACCCGCGTGCGCGAGCGAAGCCAGCGCCATCAAGGGCACGGTGGCAATGCAAAGGGTTGCTGTACGAACTTTCATGGTTGTCTCCTTGTGTGAAGGTGCTTTCACTCTAGGACGCGGCACTTACCGGGCCGTGAGACTTTGCTTATGCGGCAGTGACAGTTCGCTTACGCTGGCGTGAGTGACAGCATTGCCGTGTGCGTGGCCGCCTTGCTGCATCTTGTGAAGACCCGACTGAAGAGAAACACACGCATGACTCCTACCGCCGTTCTCATTGGCCAGCGCATCGACCTCGTGTCGGACACGCTCGTCAACAGCTACTACTTTCACGCGGCCGGTCATGTCGCCGCCACCATCGGCACGACGAACGGCCCGGTCGCCGCGCCGGTGTTCAGCTACCGCGTGCTGTCCAGCGACAGCCTGGAAATCGTCGATTCGAACCAGCGTGTCGAGCGCTGGACCGGCATCCGCGTCGAAGGCGAGCTGCTCCACGTCGAGCGCGACGGCCAACCCATGACCTTCACGATTCGAAAGGCCGCCCCATGAAAGTCAAACGCATCGTCGCCAACATCGCCACGCCCGACCCCGCGCGCGCCGCCGTGTTCTACAAGGACGTGCTCGGCCTCGACCTGCTCATGGACCACGGCTGGATACAGACCTTCGGTTCGCAGGCCGAGATGCCGGTGCAGCTCAGCTTTGCATCGGAAGGCGGCTCGGGCACGCCGGTACCGGCGCTGTCCATCGAGGTGGGCGACGTGGGCGATGTCGACACGGCCTTCGAGCGTATGAAGGCCGCGGGCTTCGCCATTGAATACGGCCCCGTTACCGAACCCTGGGGCGTGCGCCGCTTCTACGTGCGCGATCCGTTCGGTCGGCTCGTCAACATCCTCGCGCACACCTGAGCGGCGTTCAGTCCAGGCCGTGGAACACGCTGTCGTCGGGCCCGATGTGCGAGGGCGGCGTCCACGTGGCGTCGCGCATCGAGCGGCTCACCAGCTTGTCCACGCCCAGCAGCGTGGCAAAGATGGCCATGCGCACTGGAATGCCGTTGTCGGTCTGGCGAAAGATGGCCAGGCGCGGGTCGTTGTTCAGGTCCACGCTCAGGTCGTGCGAGCCCGGGCGGCCGTCGCGCGGCAGCGGGTGCATCACCACCACGTCGGGCTTGCAGGCCGATTCGATCAGCGCGCGGTTGATCTCGAAGGCGTTGTCGAAGCCCTCCAGCACCTCGTCGTTCGCAAAGCGCTCCTTCTGGATGCGCGTGGCGTAGATGACGTCCGCGCCGGCCAGGGCCTGCGCGGGCGTGGCGGCGGTCTCGACCACGTGGCCGTTGCGGCTCACCGCATCGACAATTTCCGCCGGCATGGCCAGCGAGGGCGGCGACACCAGCGTGAACTTCATGCCCTTGTACAGCGCCAGCAGCTTCAGCAGCGAGTGCACCGTGCGCCCGTATTTCAGGTCGCCCACCATCGCGATGTGCGCGCCGTCCACCAGCTTGCCCAGCCGCGAGAACTCGCGCTGAATGGTGTACAGGTCGAGCAGCGCCTGGCTCGGGTGCTCGCCCGGCCCGTCGCCGCCGTTGATGACCGGCACGTTGGTGGCGCGCGCAAATTCGGCCACCGAGCCTTGCTCGGGGTGGCGCACCACCATCGCGTCGACATAGCCGCTGATGACGCGGCTGGTGTCGTAGATCGACTCGCCCTTGGCCATCGACGAGAAGGTGAAGCCCGTGGTGTCGCACACCGAGCCGCCCAGCCGGCAGAACGCCGCGCCAAAGCTCACGCGGGTGCGCGTGCTGGCCTCGAAGAACAGGTTGGCGAGCACCGCGCCTTCAAGCACCCGGCTCACCTTGCGGCGCCGCGCAATGGGCTGCATGACGTCGGCCAGCTGAAACAGCTCGTCGATGGCGTCGCGGTTGAGCTGGTTCACCGACAGCAGGTGGTGCGAGCCGTCGACCGCCATCGCCTGGCGCAAGGCGCCTTCATGTGCGCTCTGCGTATATTCACCGCGCCGGCCGTCGGAGGCCAGAATTTCGCTGACAAAGCGCCGCGCCACCTCGGGCATGGCCCTGAATTCGTTCGATTCGTCGGGCAGCAGCCAGGCGTCCAGCGCCCTGCGGCGGCTGCCGATGCGCTCCGCAAAGGCGTCTCGCGTCATGTTGAGTTGACGCATCGCGTCGCGAAGTAGCACCTGTTGTGGCATGTTCATGGGCGGCGAATATATACTCAATGCGTATATTTTCAAACAGCCGGGCACAAAAAAACGGGCCCGAGGGCCCGTTCTTGTTCAACACCCGAAGGTGCTGTGGCGTTGGCTTACAGGCCAGCTTGGCGCGTGAACGACACGCTGGGCTTCTTGTAAGCCTGCGGCACTTCGTCGCGGTAGAAGGCGCGGCGGTCGAGGCTGGCGAGCGGGTCGTGCGCCTTGGCAACGGCTTCGGCTTGCACGGTCGCGCGGTTGGCGGTCGACGTGAAGCTTTGCGCGCCGGCGGCGGAGGCATCGCTGTACTGGTTGCCGGCGCGTGCGGCGGCAGCGGCTTGCGGTGCAACTTCGGCGCGGGACACCGAAGAGTTCACGACGTGCACGCCGTCGTAGGTTTCTGCGTGGGCTCCGGCGGCAGCCAGGAGCGAGAGGGCAGCAGCGGCGAGGATCTTCGAGGCATTCATTTCAATCTCCTTCAGGTGTTTGGTTGGTGAGGAGAAGTTTGCGACTGAAGCGGCCTGAAAAACGCCAGCAAAAGGAACCGCGGCGTTCACGGTATTGAAACAATGGCGGGCTTGAAAAGCAGAAGGTCAATAGGGGTTGCCCCAGCGTTTCCTTGAAAACAGCTGGGGTGACACCGTCTGCATCAAGGCCTGTTCGCCAAGGCCCTCCGAAACGACCGCACACAGGTCGCTCAGGACCGGCGCGGCCTCAGTGGCTGATCATCCAAGGCCGCCGCGAAGGCGCTGACTTGGCACCGTTCGGCGCGGTCACCGTCGCCCCACGCTTGGCCGACGAAGCTGAACCGCAGCATCCACAGCCTGCGGGGTGCTTGAAGCGCGCGTAGTCCCGCGAGCTGCCCGGTTCATGCCGCGCGCGCTCGTTGGTCTCCATCGCATGGCGCGTGCCGGAGGCCATCAGCGCGAGCCGCGGCGCGGCGCTCAACACGCGCGGCGACGCGCATCCGCAGTCGGGGCAGGCAGCAGGTTCGTCGCGCAGGCCCGAGGGCCGCAACGCGTCGAAGCCGCCGCACTGCCCGCAGGCGTAGTCGTAGGTCGGCATGGCGGGCTTTCGTTCAGCGCAGGTCGTGCGACAGCGGCATGTCCACGCTGCCATCGACAAACTTCACCGGCCCCGAGGCATTCGGGTTGATGTCGAAGTCGAAGATGCCCGTGGGCAGCCACAGCGTGGCACACGAATTCGGCACGTCCACGATGCCGCTGATGTGGCCCTGCACCGGCGCCGTGCCCAGAATCGAATAGGCCTGCGCGCCCGAGTAGCCGAACTTCTTCAGGTACTCGATGGCGTTCAGGCAGGCCTGGCGGTAGGCCACGTTCACGTCCAGGTAGTGCTGCTTGCCGCTCTCGTCGACCGAGATGCCTTCGAAGATCAGGTAGTCGTTGTACTGCGGCGTGATGGGGCTGGGCTTGAAGATCGGGTTCTTGATGCCGTACTTGGCCATGCCGCCCTTGATGAGCGTGACCTTCATGTGCACCCAGCCGGCCATTTCGATGGCGCCGCAGAAGGTGATTTCGCCGTCGCCCTGGCTGAAGTGCAGGTCGCCCACGCTCAGGCCCGCGCCATCGACGTAGACCGGGAAGAACACCTTGGAGCCGCGCGAAAGATCCTTGATGTCGCAGTTGCCGCCATGCTCGCGCGGCGGCACGGTGCGTGCACCCTCCGCAGCAGCCTTGGCCTTGGCCTCGCCGGTCATCTTGCCCATGTGGGCGGTGCCGGCGAACGGTGGGTTGGCCAGGCCGGGCACGCGGTGGGGGTCGGTGTCGATGAGCGCCTGCTCGCGCTCGTTCCACATATCGAGCATCGGTTTGTCGGGCAGGCAGCCGATGAGGCCGGGGTGAATGAGGCCCGCGAAGTTCACGCGCGGAATGTGGCGCGAGCTGGTGAACATGCCCTTGAAGTCCCAGATCGACTTTTGCGCTTCCGGAAAGTGGTCGGTCAGAAAGCCGCCGCCGTTCTGCTTGGAGAAGAAGCCGTTGAAGCCCCACAGGCTGTCTTGCTTGGCACCGATGTCCAGCAGGTCGACCACCAGCAGATCGCCGGGCTCGGCGCCCTTCACGCCCACCGGGCCCGAGAGGTAGTGCACCGTGCTCAGGTCGATGTCGCGCACGTCGTCGGCGCTGTCGTTGTTCTTGATGAAGCCGCCGGTCCAGTCGAAGGTTTCGAGGATGAAGTCGTCACCGGGGTTGACCCAGCAGGCCATCGGAATGTCCGGGTGCCAGCGGTTGTGGATGTTCTCGTTCTCGGTTGGGGACTTGGTCAGGTCGACCTTGATCAGCGTGTCCGTCATGTGCAGTGGCTCCTGGGGGTGTGGTGATGGTGGTGGTGGTGGTGAAACGGTGGATCAAACGGAGAGGTAGGCCTTGATGTGGTCCACATCGGTCTTGTCGCGTGCGGTCTCGTGCACGAGCCGTCCGCCTTCGATGACGAAGAGCCGGTCGGCCACGTCCATCGCAAAGCTGAGCACTTGTTCGGACACGACGATGGTGATGCCGCGCAGCTTGCGGATTTCGTTGAGCGCCTTGGCGATGTCTTTGATGATGGAAGGCTGAATGCCTTCGGTGGGTTCGTCGAGCAGCAGAACCTTGGGGTCGGTGACGAGGGCGCGTGCAATGGCCAGCTGCTGTTGTTGGCCGCCGGAGAGGTTGCCGCCTTTGCGGCTTTTCATGTCCCACAGCACGGGGAACAGGGCGTAAATTTCTTCGGGGATGCGGCGGGTCTTGGAGTTTTCCAGGCCGGTCTGAATGTTCTCTTCAACGGTCAATGTCGGAAAGATCATTCGGCCTTGTGGCACGTAGGCGATGCCCTTGGCCACGCGGCGGAAGCTCTCGTCGCGCGACACGTCTTGCCCGGCCACGTCGATGCGCCCGCTCTTCAACGGAAGAATGCCCATGAGGCTTTTGAACAGCGTGGTCTTGCCCATGCCGTTGCGTCCCATGATGGCAATGGTTTCGTTGGCGTGGCCTTCGAACGACAGGCCATGCAGGGCCTCGCTCTGTCCGTAGGCTACGTGCAGGTTTTCTACCTTCAGCATGACGTTGCTCATGTTGTTGACTCGGTTTGCTTGGGTTCGGGGCTTCTGGGTGCTGCGGTTCGGGGTGCTTTTGTTCGGGGCGCGTGCACAGGCCGCCGGGTACTCCCCTCCGCGAATGTCCCCCGCTTCGCTCCTCCTTTATTTCGCTGCGGGGAGTACCCGACGCCCTGTGCACCAGGGCACGCTCTGAGTGCTCGCCGATGAACCAGAGCTCTGAACACGCACACGCCGATGGGGTGCCTTGCGCAGCGAAATAAAGGAGGAGCGAAGCGGGGGACATTCGCGGAGCAAGGCACCCCGTCGGCGTGGGCGCGCCCTGAATGACTTCCAGCGTCAAAAAACCAAAGACAAGAAGTCATTCAGTGCCCCAGATAAACGTCGATGACTCTGGGATCCGCCTGTACCTTCTCCATAGGACCTTCAGCGAGGATCTTTCCCTGATGCATGACAGTGACCTTGTGCGCAATCTGCTTCACGAACGCCATGTCGTGCTCGATGACGATCACCGCCCGGTTCTGACAAATGCGTTTCAGCAAATCGGCCGTCAGCTCCCGCTCGCGCGCACTCATGCCGGCAATGGGTTCGTCGAGCATCAACAGCTCCGGCTCCTGCATCAACAACATGCCAATCTCCAGCCACTGCTTCTGCCCATGGCTCAGCAGACCGGCCTCCGTGTCCAACCGGTCCGCCAGGCCAATCTCCTGCGCAATGGCTTGCACCTTGGCCTTGACCTCGTCGTCGCACTTGAACGCCAGCGCACCGAACACCGAACGGCCCTTGGGAAAAGACACCTCCAGGTTCTGGAACACGCTCAGGTTCTCGTAGATCGACGGCGTCTGAAACTTGCGGCCGATGCCCAGACGCACCCGCTTGTGCTCCGCCATCTTGGTGAGCTCGGTGTTCTTGAACTTGATGCTGCCGGCGCTGGCCTTGGTCTTGCCGCAGATCAGGTCCAGCAACGTGGTCTTGCCCGCGCCGTTGGGGCCGATGATCACGCGCAGCTCGTTCTTGTCGATGTACAGCGTCAGGTCGTCGATGGCCTTGAAACCGTCGAAGGACACGGTGAGGTCTTCCACCGCCAGCGCAAAGTCTGTGTTGCTCATTTGAAGGTGCTCCAGGTTCAGGCGCGCTGGCTGCCGACGCCTTCTGGCAGCGTGGCTTCGGGTGACGAGGTGGTCGGTGCAACGGGGCATGTGGCTACGGTGGTTGCCGGCGGCTTGACGGCCGCTTCACGCAATGCCTGCCGGCGCAACTTCCACCATGGGCGGATCTTTTCCTCCCACACGCCCGCCAACCCCATCGGAAAGGCCATGGTCACGCCGATGAACAGGCCCGCCATCAAGAACAGCCACAGGTCCGGAAAGCTCTCGGAGAACAGCGTCTTGCCCGCGTTGACCAGCAACGCGCCGTACACCGCGCCCACCAGGCTCATGCGCCCGCCGACCGCGCAGAAGATCACCATTTCGATGGAGGGCACGATGCCCACGAAGCTCGGCGACATGAAGCCCACCTGCAGCGCGAACATCGCGCCACCAATGCCCGAGAGCCCGGCCGCCAGGCAGAAGGTGAACACCTTGAAGTTGGACACGTCGTAGCCCGAGAACCGCACCCGGTCTTCCTTGTCGCGCATGGCCAGCAGCAGCGTGCCCAGCTTGCTGGTCTGCACCCAGCGGCACAGCAGAATGCTGAGCACCAGCAAGCCCACGCACACGTAGTACAGGATGTACTTGGCGCTGTCGGTGCGGGTGTCCCAGCCCAGCATGGTCTTCAGGTCGGTCATGCCGTTCACGCCGCCCGTGTAGCCCTGCTGGCCGATGATGAGCACGGTGCAGATAAGCGCGACGGCCTGCGTGATGATCGCGAAATACACGCCGCCCACGCGGCGCTTGAACATCGCGAAGCTCACCAGCCAGGCCAGCGCCATCGGCGCCAGCACCACCAGCGCCAGGCTCAGCGGCAGGCTCTTGAACGGCAGCCACAGCGCGGGCAACTCGGTGATCTGGTTCCAGTCCATGAAGTCCGGAATGCCGGGCGTGGACTGGATCTTTGTGGTGATCGGGTCGGAGGCTTCGAGCTTCAGAAACATCGCCATCGCATAGCCGCCGATGCCGAAGAACACGCCCTGCCCCAGGCTCAGCACGCCGCCGTAGCCCCACACCATCACCAGCCCCACGGCCACGAAGGCGTAGGTGAGGTACTTGCCCACGAGGTTGAGGCGAAAGATGTCGAGCGACAGCGGCAACACCACCGCGAGCAGCAGCACCAGCAGCAAGAGGCTGCCCAGCTGGTAGCGCAAGACAGAGGCCTTGATGAAATTCATCGGAACGTTCTCCAGAAAGGAATCGGGTTCATCAGCGGCGGACCTTCACGGCGAACAGGCCCTGCGGCCGCATCATCAGAATGAGCACGATCAGCGACAGCGTTAGCACCTTGGCCATCGAGCCGGTCATGAAGAACTCCGAGATCGATTGCGTCTGCGCAATGCCGAAGGCCGAGACCACCGTGCCCAGCAGGCTGGCCGCGCCGCCGAAGGTGACGACCAGGAAGGCGTCGACGATGTAGAGCGAGCCCGAGGTCGGCCCGGTGGAGCCGATGGTGGTGAAGGCCGCGCCCGCCATGCCGGCAATGCCGCAGCCGATGGCGAATGTCAGGCGGTCGGTCTTCTGGGTGTCGATGCCGGTGGCGTTGGCCATGGTGCGGTTGGCGACGGTGGCGCGCACGCGCAGGCCCCAGCGGCTCTTGTGCAGCGCAATGAGCACGCTGCCGGTGACCAGCGCGGTGAGCACCAGCACGAACATGCCGTTGATCGGAATGTCCAGGCCTTCATGCGGCGTCCACGAGCCCATGAGCCACTCGGGCAGCGTGGGGCTCACTTCTTTCGGGCCGATGAAGGTGCGGAACATCTGCTGCAGCCCCAGGCTCACGCCCCAAGTGGCGAGCAGCGTGTCGAGCGGGCGTTTGTAGAGGTGGCGAATCAGCAGCCACTCCACGATCCAGCCGACGATGAAGGCGAACACGAAGGCCAGGCCGATGGCGATCGGAAAGTAGTACGGCATGAACGCCGGCGCCAGGCTTTCGGTGACGCGTGCGGCCAGGTAGATCGAATAGGCGCCGATGGTCATGAACTCGCCATGCGCCATGTTGATGACGCCCATCTGGCCGAAGATGATCGCCAGGCCCAGGCCCATGAGCAGCAGCACCGCGAAGAGGCTCAGCCCCGCGAAGCCCTGCATGAGGCCGATGTTCATCATGTCCGACAGAGTCATGGCGGGAAGTCCGGAGTGTTGGAGTTGCTCCCTCTCCCGCTTGCGGGAGAGGGTTGGGGTGAGGGCCGACGGCCTGCTTACTGGTAGCCCTTCGGAAACGGATCCGGCTTGATCAACTCCGCCGACTCCGCCACCACCTTGAACGTGCCATCCGGCTGCCCCTGCCCGATGCGCGCCTTGCTCCACAGATGGTGGTTCGCGTCCAGCTTCACGTAGCCTTCAGGCGCCGTCTTCAGCTCGATGCCCGGCGAGCTCGCCACCACCTTGTCCACGTCGAAGCTGCCCGCCTTCTCCACGGCAGCCTTCCACAGCCAAGGCCCCAGATACCCCGCCTGCGTCACGTCGCCGATCACCGCGTCCTTGCCGTACTTCGCCTTGAAGGCCGCCACAAACTTCTTGTTGTTCTCGTTGTCCAGCGACTGGAAGTACTTCATCGACGAATAGAAACCCGCGAAGTTCTCGCCGCCCACGCCGGTCATTTCGTCTTCGGTCACGGCCAGCGTCAGCAAGAACTGCTTGTCGCCGGTGATGCCCGCGGCCTTCAGCTGCTTGTAGAAGGCCACGTTCGATCCGCCCACCACCGCCGCAAAGATGCAGTCGGGCTTGGCCACCTTGATCTTGTTGATCAGCGAGTTGAAGTTGGTGTGGCCCAGCGGGTAGTACTCCTCGCCCTTCACGGAACCCTTCTGGAAGTTCTCGATGTGCTTGCGCGCGATCTTCATCGACGTGCGCGGCCAGATGTAGTCGGAGCCCACCAGGAAGAAGGTCTTGGCCTTCTTCTCCTTCGCGCCCCAGTCCAGGCCCCAGATGATCTGCTGCGTGGCCTCTTGCCCGGTGTACATCACGTTCTTGCTCTGCTCCAGGCCTTCGTAGAAGGTGGGGTAGTACAAGAGGCCGTTCTCTTTCTCGAACACCGGCAGCACGGCCTTGCGCGAGGCGCTGGTCCAGCAGCCGAACACCGCGGCGCAGTGGTCGTTGACCAGCAGCTTCTTCGACTTCTCGGCGAAGGTGGGCCAGTCGGAGGCGCCGTCTTCCTTGATGACCTTGATCTTGCGGCCCAGGATGCCGCCCATGGCGTTGATCTGGTCGATGGCGAGCTGCTCGGCCTGAATGGAGCCGGTCTCCGAAATGGCCATGGTGCCGGTGGACGAATGCAGTTGCCCCACCGTGACCTCGGTGTCGGTCACCGCGAGCTTGGTGGTGTTGACCTTGGCAGTGGGGAACTGCCCCTGGCCGAAGCTCAGGCCGCTCAGGCCCATCACGGGCAGCGCGGCGGCGCCCTGCAGCAAGCGGCGGCGGCGCATGGCCAGGGCATCGAGAGAAAGATCGGAATCACGCGACATCAGGAAACTCCAGCAGGTTGAAGAAAGCGAGGCAAGAAAGGGTGAGCAGGAAGGGGTGTGCCGCGCACCATCGAAGTGCATCGGACGGTGCCGCGAGCACCATGGCTGGTACTTTAGAAATCACCCGCCTCGGCGCGAATACGTCATTCAACGTAGCGGCGCGCACGCGCCCTCCCCCCAGACTCGCGGGCAAGACAACGGACCAGACGACAAGCCAGACAAGGGGCAAGCCAACCGGCCTCGTGCAGCACGAAGAACACGCACGGAGCGCTTCTTGCAGTACCCGCCCATGCCACCGCCGCCGCGAGAACCCACCATGACCTCCGTCTCCGGACAGAAGATCTTTCGCATCCGCCGCGACTACAACGCCTGGGTCGCGAACAAAACGCTGGAGGACTACGCGCTGCGCTACACGCCGCGCAGCTTTCGCAAGTGGTCGGAGTTCCGCGTGGCCAACGCGGCCTTCGGCGCCACGTCGTTCCTGGCGCTGGAGGCCATTGGCGGCGCCATTGCGCTGAGCTACGGTTTTTCGAACGCGCTGTGGGCCATCCTGGTGGTGGGGCTCATCACCTTTCTCACCGGCCTGCCCATCTCGTACTACGCGGCCCGCCACGGTGTGGACATGGACCTGCTCACGCGCGGCGCGGGCTTCGGCTACCTGGGCTCCACGCTCACGTCGCTGGTGTATGCGAGCTTCACCTTCATCTTCTTCGCGCTGGAGGCGGCCATCCTGGCGCTGGCGCTGCAGATGTACCTGGACTGGCCGCTGTGGCTGCTGTACATGGTGTCGTCGATCGTCATCATTCCGCTGGTGGCGCGCGGCATCACGCTCATCTCGGGCCTGCAGCTGTGGACGCAGCCGATCTGGATCGTGCTGTTCGTCTGCCCTTTCATCGCGGTGCTGGTGAAAAAGCCCGAGCTGTATGCCGACTTCACCAGCCTGGTGGGCCGCACGTCGGACAGCAGCGGCTTCGACCCGCTCATGTTCGGGGCCGCCGCCACGGTGGCCTTCTCGCTGGTGGTGCAGATCGGCGAGCAGGTCGACTACCTGCGCTTTTTGCCCGAGAAAACCGCTGCCAACCGCACCCGCTGGTGGGCCGCGGTGCTCATCGCCGGGCCGGGGTGGATCGTGCCGGGCATGCTGAAGATGATGGGCGGCGCGTTCCTGGCCTTTCTGGCGCTGCAGCACGAGATACCGGCCAACCATGCGGTCGAGCCCACGCAGATGTACCTCACGGGTTTTTCTTATGTGCTGCACGACCCGGCCTGGGTGCTGGGCATCACGGTGCTGTTCGTGGTGGTGTCGCAGATGAAGATCAACCTCACCAACGCCTATGCCGGCTCGCTCGCGTGGTCCAACTTTTTTGCGCGGCTCACGCACAGCCACCCGGGGCGTGTGGTGTGGCTGGTGTTCAACGTGGTCATTGCCATCCTGCTGATGGCGCTGGGCGTGTTCGCGGCGCTGGAGCATGTGCTGGGCGTGTACAGCAACATCGCCATTGCCTGGGTGGGTGCGCTGGTGGCCGACCTGGTCATCAACAAGCCGCTGGGCTGGAGCCCCAAGACCATCGAGTTCAAGCGCGCGCACCTGTACGACATCAACCCGGTCGGCCTGGTGGCGATGCTGGTGGCGGCGGCCCTGGCCATGCTGGCCTATTCGGGTGCGCTGGGGCAATGGGCCAAGGCCTTCTCGCCCTTCATCGCGCTGGTGACGGCCATGGCCGTGTCGCCGCTGCTGGCCTGGCGCACGCGCGGGCGCTACTACCTGGCGCGCACCGACATCGACCGCTGGGCGCCGGGCGAGAGCGTGAAGTGCTCGGTGTGCGACAACAGCTTCGAGTCGGAAGACATGGCGCACTGCCCGGCCTACAGCGCACCCATCTGCTCGCTGTGCTGCACGCTCGAATCACGCTGCCACGACCGCTGCAAGACCAACTCGCGCGCGGCCGAGCAAATGAGCGGCTGGCTGCAGGCGATGCTGCCGCCGGCGCTGTCGGCGCGGCTCAACTTTCGCGTGGCGCACTACCTGCTGGTGGCGGCCTCGCTCATCTCGCTGCTGGCCACGGTGGTGGGCGTGGTTTACGCGCAGGAGGCGCTGGCGGGCACCAGCGACGCGGTGATGGCCACGGCCTTCTTGAAGGTGTTCGCGCTGCTGTCGGTGGTGGCTGCTGTTGCCGCGTGGTGGGTGGTGCTGGGCAGCGAGAGCCGCCAGATGGCGCAGGAAGAATCGAACCGCCACAACAACCTGCTGGCGCTTGAAATAGAAGCCCACCGCCGCACCGACGCCGCCCTGCAAACCGCCAAGGAAGCCGCCGAGGCCGCCAACCAGGCCAAGACCCGCTACGTGGCCGGCATGACGCACGAGCTGCGCACGCCGCTCAACAGCATCCTGGGTTACTCGCAGATCTTGCTGAAGGGCGATGCGGCCTCGCCGCCGCGCGAGGCGGTTCAGACCATTCACCGCAGCGGCGAGCACATGCTGGGGCTGATCGACGGGCTGCTCGACCTGGCGCGCATCGAGGCCGGGCGGCTGCAGCTGGAGCCCGCGCCGCTCGCGCTGCCCGCCTTTCTGGACCAGCTGGTGCACATGGTGCGGCCGCAGGCAGAGAACAAGGGCCTGGCCTTCGTCTACACGCATGCAGGCCGCCTGCCGCCGTGGGTGCATGCCGATGCCAAGTGGCTGCGCCAGGTGCTCATCAACCTGCTGACCAACGCGGTGCGCTTCACCGACAGCGGCACCGTCACGCTGCATGTGGATGCGCGGCGCGAGGTGCTGCGCTTCGACGTGGTCGACACCGGCATCGGCGTGGCGCCGCAGGACCATCAGCGCATCTTTCTGCCCTTCGAGCGCGGGGCCGCGGGCCGCCGGCGTGGCGAGCCGGGCACGGGGCTGGGCCTGACCATCACCGGGCTGCTGACGTCATTGATGGGCGGCGAGCTGAAGCTGGCATCGACCTCTTCGCAGGGCAGCACCTTCAGCGTGCGCGTGTACCTGCGCGCGGTGGCCGACCCTGGCCCGCTGGCCAAGGGCGGCGCGCTGCGCCAGCCGGTGTCGGGCTACCTGGGCGCGCGGCGCACGCTGCTGGTGGTCGACGACCAGCCCGTGCAGCGCCAGATGCTGGCCGGCATGCTGATGCCGCTGGGCTTCGACGTGCGCGAAGCCGCCAGCGGCACCGAGTGCCTGGACAGCCTGCGCGAAGAACTGCCCTCGGCCATCCTGCTCGACCTGACGATGGACGACATGGACGGCTGGCAAACGGCAACTTCAGTGCGCGCCTCTGGCTTCAAGGACATTCCGATCATCATCGTCTCGGCCAACATGTTCGAGAACCAGACCGAGCGGCTGCACGCCGCGGGCTGCCAGGCCTTTGTGGGCAAGCCGGTGATCGAGTCGGTGCTCATTGCCACGCTAGAGCGGCACCTTGGGCTCGAATGGTTCAGCGAGGCCGACGCGATGGCGCCCGGCACCGCCGATGAAGATGCACCGCCACGGCCGCCCCAGCTCGCGCTGTCGGAGGACGACCGCGCCGAGCTGATGCGCCTGGTGCAGATGGGCCATGTGCGCGGCCTGCACACCGCGCTCGACCGGCTGGCCGCCACGTCGCCCCCGGCGGCGGCCACCTGCACCTGGCTGCGCGGCATGGTCACGCGCTTTGAACTCGACAACCTTCGCAACGCACTGGCAGAAGATGCAGACACCCTCGCCCCTTGAGCCCCAACTCCTCGAACCAGACCGCCCGGAACCAGAGCGCCCGGGGTCGGACCGCCCGGAATCGGAACGTCCCGTGGTGCTGGTGGTCGACGACGCCCCCAGCAGCCTGGGCATGCTGTGCGACACGCTGGAGGCCAGCGGCTACACCGTGCTGGTGGCGGCCGACGGCGAGGCCGCGCTGCAGCGCCTGGAGCTGGTGGTGCCCGACGCGATATTGCTCGACGGCCTGATGCCCGGCCTCTCGGGTTTCGAGACCTGCCGGCGCATCAAGGCCAACCCGGCGCTCGCGCACATTCCGGTGCTGTTCATGACGGGGCTGTCGGAAACCGCGCATGTGGTGGAGGGCTTCGAGTGCGGCGGTGTCGACTACGTGGTGAAGCCCATTCGCGCGCAGGAGGTGCTGGCGCGGCTGCACACGCATGCGCGCAACGCCCGCATCACGCGCATGGCGCGCGACGCGGTGGACGTGGCCGGCATGGGCGTGGTGTTCGTCGACACGCGCGCGCGCATTGCATGGCGCTCACCGCAGGCCGCGCTGTGGCTGCATGCGCTCGAAGACCCGGTGGCGCCGGGGCTGCTGCCCGCCTCGCTGGCGCCGGTGCTGGCACCGGGCGCGTCCATTGCCATCGGCACCGCGACGGGCATGCGGCTGTCGGTGCGCAACCTGGGCGCGGCGGCGCTGGGGGAAACGATGCTGCTGTTCGCGATCCAGCGGGACGGCTCTGGTGGCCCAGGGGGCCAGGGCGGCGCATCTGCAACGCGCCTGGCCGACGCCGCCCTCACGCCGCGCGAGACCGAGGTGCTCTCCTGGCTCGCCAAGGGCAAGACCAACCGCGACATCGGCGAGATTCTGGGCACCAGCCCGCGCACGGTGAACAAGCACCTGGAGCACATCTTCGAAAAGCTGGGGGTCGAAACGCGGGCGGCGGCCGCGGCGCTGGCCAGCAGCGGTATGTAACCCGTAGGGGGTAACCGCCCCCACAGCACATGGTTTTACGTCTTGACTACTTTGGTTGCGATCAAAATCTGAGCGCCACCGGAGTCACCCATGCTGACAAGCCTGCTGCAGTTTCCGCCCCGCGAAAGCGCCTACCGGCGCAAGTTTCTGGCCAACACCGACGAGAACCTGTTCATGGGCTCGTTCGACAGCTTCGCGGCGGCCGAGGCCGGCGCGCCGCCGTCCAAGGCCGTGGGCTACGCCAACGCCGACGCGGGCGAGCTGTACAGCCCGCAGATCTATTTCTACGACTACCCGGGGCTGTTCTGGCTGGGCCGCTCCATCGACGCGGGGCTGACCCGCATCTTCGACCTGGGCGGGCATGTGGGCATCAAGTACTACGCCTTCCGGCGCGTGCTGAGCTACCCCGACACCCTGCACTGGACGGTGTGCGACGTGCCCGGCGTGGTGGAGAGCGGCCGGGCCATGGCCATCAAGCGCGAGGCCACAGCGCAGCTGGACTTCACCACCGATTACCGCGACGCCAGCGGGTGCGACGTGCTGTATGCGTCGGGCAGCCTGCAGTACCTGCCGGTTCGCATGGACGCGATTCTTTCCGCGCTGCCCACCAAGCCCAAACGCATCGTCATGAACACCACGGCCGTGCACCCGGAGCGCACGATCTTCACGCTCAACAGCATCGGCGTGGCCGTGTGCCCGTACCGCATCCAGCACCACGACGAGCTGCTGGCCGACCTGGCGCGCAGCGGCTACAAGAAGCGCGACGTGTGGCGCAACGAGGGCAAGCCCATCGAGGTGCCATTCGTCGCGGGCGGGGACAAGCCCTACTACGCAGGCTGCTGCTTCGACCTGGCGAGCTGACTTCGCCTCGGCCCTGCCTTCAGGGAATGACGGCCGGCAGGTTCTGGTCGGCAATGTGGCGCTGCTCGGGCGTCAGCGCGGCGTACAGGGCCTGCAGCGCGTCGCTGACGGCCTGCGCGCGCCGGGCGCGGTCTTGCGCCTGCATGGCGCGCTGCTGCGCGAACTGCACCGCGGTCTGGTCGTCCGCCGGCGGCGCGCTGCCCATGCCGCCGGGGCCCACGGTGTTCCACACCGCGTCGGAGAAGCGGTCCCACAGCGGTGCCTGCGCGGGCTCGATCATCAGTTGCAGCCGCAGGTCGTAGAGCTTGTCGCGCACCTTGCCGGCTGCGGTGGCCGGGGTGGTGAGGTTGTCGCGCGGGCCTGCCGAGGTGTCGGGCCGCGCGCCGCGCCGGCCGCCTCCCATGCCTCCGGCACCACCACCTCCACCACCACCGAATTGCGCAAAACCGTGGCCACTCACGGCAAGCAATGCCGCGGCGAGCGCGAACCTTTGCAGGGGTCGTTTCATCATGCTGGGTCTTTCGGGAAATTGGCCGCACCGGGCCAGCGTGCATTTGAGGCGCGCGGGCTGCAGGGCGCGTTGCGCGTCGGTAAACAAGGGGTAAAGCGCGGCGTCTTTACTTCCGAACGGCCTGCGCACCGGCGTTCCGATCAGGCACCGGCCCGGCCCCCGATTGTTTCCACCGCGGAAACCGAGTAACGCTTCGGCGCGCACAGCGCCCCGCGCGAAGGCCATGAAAATTCCGGGGGGGCGCAACGTGCGCGCGCGACCTTCAATTCAACCGAACGATCCATGTCCAACTCATCCGCTCAACCCGCCACCGACGAACCGACTGCAGCCAAGCTGCTCGACACCCTGCAGTGGCGCTATGCGACCAAGAAAATGGACGCAACGCGCAAGGTGCCCAAGGAAAAGCTGGAGCGCATCCTCGAGGCTGCCCGCCTGGCGCCGACGTCCAGCGGCCTTCAGCCGTTCGAGATCTTCGTGGTGACCGACCCGGCCGTTCGCGAACGCATCAAGCCCATCGCGTGGAACCAGGGCCAGGTCGTCGATTGCTCGCACCTGCTCGTCTTCGCCGCCTGGGACGACTACACGGCCGAGCGCATCAACCACATGTTCGACCTGACCAACACCGTGCGCGGCACAAAGAACGAAGGCTGGGAAAACTACCGCGCCATGCTGCTCGGCAGCTATCCGCAGCGCGACAGCGAAGTCAACTTTGCGCACGCGGCCCGCCAGGCCTACATCGGGCTCACCGCCGCACTGATTGCAGCGGCGCACGAAGAAGTGGACAGCACCCCCATGGAGGGCTTCGACCCCGCGGCGCTCGACGACATTCTGGGCCTGCGTGCGCGCGGCCTGCGCAGCGTCGCCATCCTGCCGGTGGGCTACCGCGTGGCGGACGAAGACTGGCTGGTCAACCTCACCAAGGTCCGCCGGCCGCGTGACCAGTTCGTGACGGAAGTCTGAGTCGACGCCGAGCGATCAAGCCTGCTTGGCCCGGTGCAGGGCCATGCAGGCGGATGACGCCTGATTCAGCATCAATTGATATTTTTATTCCTATTGATGCTCAAAAAATAACATGCTTTGGCAAACGTCAAATAGTCCAATGGCGCAATGACAGAATGCCGACCCTCCCCTTATGATGCCCCTTCAAACAGGGAGCAACATATGCGTGGCAGGGAATTTGGTGCGCCAGATAATTCAATCTATTCAAAATTAACCACTTGGGACGTCTTCCAGTGGTGAGCATTCTTTTGAATAATTTGAAGATGAAAAAACTCGGTGCGCCTGCGGCGTCGCTATACGCCCTGTGTTGGGCAGGGCTCATACTCATCATCCCGGCGAACAAATTCGAGTGGATGCTGGACGAGCCGAGCGCAAGCGCAGAAGGCCTGACTTTTTGCGGACTGCCAATTGACGATGGCATCGATCTCAGAAGCGGTTATTTGTTTTTGCTGATTCCTTTTTTGGCAACAGGAATAACGAAATCGATCCGGCAAAAAAGAATTCACTACACGCTGTGGATATTTTTCATGCTGCTGGCAATTTGGGGATGGCGATTTTTTATTCATTACCCGATTTGCTGAATCCAACTAATTAATCAATCAAATCACTCCGGTGCTGAATACGCGATGCACAGCACCCAGAAGCGGCGGGACAAGCGGTCGAGATAAGGTCAAACACCAATTCGACTGACGGCGGAATGACAGCCGTGGCTTCTACGATGGGCTCTTCCAAGAAGCCCCCCGGAGACACGCCCATGAAGCACACCACGCCCCTTCTCGCCCTCACGCGCCGCGCCGCCCTTCCCCTCATCGCCGCCCTCGCGCTCGCGGGCTGCGGCGGCCTCGGCACCGCGAAGAACGACACCGCCACCACCACAGCCGACATCCACGTCATGACCTCCGGCGGCTTCACCGCCGCCTACAACGACCTGCGCCCCGCGTTCGAACGCAGCAGCGGGCGCACCGTGAAGACGGCCTACGGCGCCTCGATGGGCAACGCCAGCGACTCGATTCCCAGCCGACTCTCGCGCAACGAGCCGGCCGACGTGGTGATCCTGGCGCGGCCCGCGCTCGACGCGCTGGTGGCGCAGGGCAAGGTGGTGCCGGGCAGCCAGGTCGACCTGGTGCGCTCTGCCATCGGCTTCGCGGTGCGCAAGGGCGCGCCCCGGCCCGACATCGGCACGGTCGACGCGCTCAAGCGCACGCTGATCGCGGCACCGTCGATCGCCTACTCGGCCAGCGCCAGCGGCACCTACTATGAGACCGAGCTGCTGAAAACGCTGGGCATCGAGGCGCAGGTGCTGCCCAAGAGCAAGCGCATCCTGAGCGAGCGCGTGGGCACCGTGGTGGCGCGGGGCGACGCGGCGCTGGGCCTGCAGCAGGTGAGCGAGCTGCTGCCGGTGGCGGGCGTCGACTACATCGGCCCGCTGCCGGCCGAGGTGCAGCGCGTGACGGTGTTTTCCGCCGGCATCGCCAGCGCGTCAAAGCAGCCGGAGGCCGCGCGCGAGCTCATTCGCTACCTGAACTCGCCGGCCGCCGCGCCGACCATTGCGAAGACGGGGCTGGAGCCCATCACCGCGCGCTGAACCGAAGGAAGGCGCGGCGCTGAAAGCGGCGCCCCTGTCGGCCCAAAGGCTTGCGGGCCTACCGGCTCTCGATGAGCTGCTTCACCCGGCGCGCCAGCACGTCCATCTCGAAGGGCTTGGTCATCACATGCATGCCGGGGTCGAGGTGGCCGTGGCTGAGCACGGCGTTCTCCGCATAGCCGGTGATGAACAGCACCTTGAGGCCGGGTCGCGCGGTGCGCGCGGCGTCGGCCACCTGACGCCCGTTCATGCCGCCGGGCAGGCCCACGTCGCTCACCAGCAGGTCGATGCGCTGGCGCGGCGCCTGCAGGATGCGCAGCGCCTCGGCGCCGTCGCCGGCCTCCAGCGTGGCGTAGCCCAGGCCCTGCATCACCTCCACGATGATCATGCGCAGCGCAGGCTCGTCGTCCACCACCAGCACGGTGTCGCCCTGGTCGGCGCGCGGGGCCTGCGGTGCTTCCGCTGGCGGGCTGGCGGTGTCTTCCTGCATGTCGTGGCGCGGCAGGTAGATGCTCACCGAAGTGCCCGCGCCCACCTCGGAATAGATGCGCACCTGCCCGCCCGACTGCTTGGCAAAGCCGTAGATCATCGACAGGCCCAGGCCGGTGCCCATGCCGATGGGCTTGGTGGTGAAGAAGGGGTCGAAGGCGCGCGCCACCACCTCGCTGGGCATGCCCACGCCGTTGTCGCTGACGGTGAGCGACACGTACTGCCCCATGGGCAGGTCGCGCTCGCGCGCAGTGCGCGCGTCTATCCAGCGGTTGGCGGTTTCCACCACCAGCTTGCCGCCCTCGGGCATGGCGTCGCGGCCGTTGATGCACAGGTTGAGCAGCGCGTTCTCCAGCTGGCCGGGGTCGGCATGCACGTTCCACAGCCCCACGGCGGCCACTGTTTCCAGCGTGATGTGCGGGCCCAGCGTGCGGCGCACCAGCTCTTCCATGTCGGTGACGAGCCGGTTGGCGTTGACCGACTTGGGCTCCAGCGTCTGGCGGCGCGAGAAGGCCAGCAGCCGGTGCGTGAGCGCCGCGGCGCGCTTCACCGCGCCTTGCGCCACGCCCACATAGCGCTCCATGTCGGCGGGCTTGCCTTCAATGCCGCGCCGCCGCATCAGTTCCAGGCTGCCGCTGATGGCGGCCAGCAGGTTGTTGAAGTCATGCGCCAGGCCGCCCGTGAGCTGGCCCACGGCTTCGAGCTTCTGGCTCTGGCGCAGTTGCTCGCGCGCGGCGTCGAGTTCGGCGGCACGCTCTTTCTGCTCACTGATGTCGCGCGCGACGGCATACAGAAAGCCGTTGTCGGGCACCGCCGTCCAGGAGAGCCAGCGGTAGTCGCCGGCCTTGGTGCGGTAGCGGTTCTCGAAGCCGGTGGTGCGCGCGCCGCCTGAAAGGCGGGCCAGTTCGACCTCTGTGCCGCGGCGGTCGTCGGGGTGCAGCAGGTCGATGAAGGGCATGGCGCGGATCTCGTCGGGGCTCCAGCCCAGCAGCTTTTCCCAGGCCGGGTTCACGGCGATGAAGTAGCCCTCGTGGTTGGCCACGCCCAGCAAGTCCTGGCTCAGCGCCCAGGTGCGGTCGCGCTCGTGCGTGCGCTCGCGCACCTGGTGCTCCAGCGACGCGGCCAAGGCCTGCAGTTGCATCTGCGCCTCGCGCCGCGAGATGGCCGAGCGCACGCGGTCGCCCACCTCGCGCACAAAGTCGAGCTCGTCGCGCGACCAGGGCCGTACCTGGCCATGGTTGAGGTAGAGCAGCCCGACCAGCCCGCCGCCATCGGTGAGCGGCATGTTGACCACGGCGCGCGCGGAAATGGCGTCCAGCGCATGGGCGGTGTCGCGCGTGCGCGGGTCTTCATGGGCGTTTTCGAAGGCCACGGTCACGCCGCGGCGCAGGTCTTCGATGTAGGAGCCGTAGTCGCGAAAGTGCAGCTGCCCGGCCAGGCTGGTCACGCCAGGTGCCGTCCAGTCGCGCTCGATGGCGACGGTCTCGGCCGCGGTGTCCACCAGGCCGTAGCCGGCGCGGTCGACGTTCAGCCGCTGCCCCAGCAGCTCGGAGGCGGCATAGGCGATGTCGCCCGGGTCGTCCATGTCGCGGATGCGGTCGCCCAGCTCCATCAACGACAGGCGGCGGGCCTCGGCTTGCGCCATGGCGGCCTGGGCCACGCTGAGCTCGCGCTCGACCAGGCTCTTGGCGCGGCGGTCGGCCGCCTCTGTCAGGGCGCGCCCCACCACCACGGGCAGGCGCGCCAGGCGGCCCTTGCTCACGTAGTCGGTGGCGCCGCTCTTGAGCAACTCCACCGCGTTGTCTTCCCCGATCACGCCCGACACAAAAATGAAAGGCGTGTGCGGCGCCATGTGCCGCGCCAGCTCCAGCGCATGCGCGCCCGAGAAACCCGGCAGCTCGTAGTCGGACAGGATGAGCGCGTAGGCCTGCTCCGCCAGCGCCCCCACAAAGCCCGGCTCGTCGCGCACCACCCGCGTTCGCACCGACGGCAAGGCCTGCGCCAGCGCATGGGTCAGCAGCTCGACGTCGAAGCGCGAGTCTTCGAGGATCAGCACGTCGAGCGGGTCATTCATGCCGGTCATTCAAGTTTGCGCGCGGCCTTCAGCGAGCCGGGTGGCGGCTCGTTCAGCACCGCCCAGAACACACCCAGGTCGGCAATGGCCGCCACGAAGCGGTCGAACGCCACCGGCTTGACCACATAGGCGTTCACGCCCAGCTCGTAGCTGCGCAGCACGTCGGTTTCTTCCTGCGACGACGTGAGCATTACCACCGGAATGCTGCGCAGCACCGGGTCGCCGCGCACTTCCTTCAGCACTTCCAGGCCGGTGACCTTGGGCAGCTTCAGGTCCAGCAGGATGACCGCCGGGTTGCCTTCGGCGCGATCGGCGTGCTCGCCGTTGCGGCGCAGGTATTCGAGCGCCTGGGCGCCGTCGCGCAGTACCACCACGTCGTTGGCGAGCTGGCTGCGCTCCAGCGCAATGAGGGTGAGTTCGAGGTCGCGCTTGTCGTCTTCGACCAGCAGGATCGGCTTAAGCATGTCCTTCTCCGTTGGCAGCCGGAGCGGCTGCGTCTGCCTTTTCAGGGTCCCCATGCGGCAGGAGGAAACCGAAGCGCGCGCCAGCGTCCACCTCTCCCTGGGCGTGGACCGTGCCGCCGTGGCGCTCCACGATCCGTTTCACACTGGCCAGGCCAATGCCCGTGCCTTCGAAATCTTCGGCCTGGTGCAGGCGCTGGAACACGCCGAACAGCTTGTCGGCGTACTTCATCTGAAAGCCCACGCCGTTGTCTTCCACCTCAATGCCCTCGGCCGGCGCGCCTTCCAGCTCGCCGCGAATGGCGCGCACCGCAATGCGCGAGGGGCTGCGCGTGCGCGAATACTTGACCGCATTGGCCAGCAGGTTGCGCAGCGCCACCTGCAGCAGCAGCGGGTCGGCATGCAGCGAGGGCAGCGCGGGGTCGATCTGCCATTCGATGGCGCGCTGCGGCTCCACCCGCCTCAGCTCGCGCACCAGGCCATCGACCAGCGAGGCGGTGTCGACCGGGCGCTGCTTGAGCGCGGAGCGGCCCATGCGAGAAAAGTCGAGCAGCGCGTCGACCATCTGCCCCGCGAACGCGGCCGCGTCTTTCACGTTGCCCAGGTAGCGGCGCGCCCGGTCGCTGATCTGCTGGCCTTCGGTCTGCATCACCAGATCGACATAGCCCGAGATGTGGCGCATGGGCGCGCGCAGGTCGTGCGACACGGTGTACGAGAACGCCTCCAGCTCCTTGTTGACGCGGCCCAGCTCGGTGGCCACCGCGGCCAGCTCTTCGGCCCGGCGCAGCACCACGCCAATGAGCGCCTGGCGCAGCTCCAGCGCCGCGCCCACTTCCGCGCCCGACCAGCGCCGCGAATGGCCGCGAATGTTCTCCACCCAGCTGGCGAAGCTCAGGCGCGGATGAATGCGGCCACCGTCGGTGCTCACCGGCTTGCGCGGGTCGCCCGCCCAGCGCACGGTGCGCACGATTTCCGGGCGAAACCAAAGAATGAGGTGGCGGTGCACCTGCGAAATGGAAATGGCCAGCACGCCGGCCGCCGTGCCGTGAAACGCCTCGGCGGGCGCAAAGTGCGTGGCGAGCGAGTCGCTCTCGTACACCTCGGTGCCCAGCCCGGCGATCCAGCCCGCAAGCGCCTGCACCTGCGTGCGCTCGGGCACGTCGCCGATGCTCCAGACCTCGTCGTCCAGCACCACGGCAACGCCGGTGGCGCGCATCACGCGCAGCATGAGAGAGGGCTCGGCCACCAGGTGCTGCAGGGTGGCGTCGCTCTCGCCCAGGTGCGAAACAATCTGCAGCGTGAGCTGGCGCAGCTCCAGCCGCTCGGCCACCTCGCCGTTGCTTTCCTTCGACTGGATCTGCAGCGACAGCAGCTGGCCCAGGTGCTCGCACGCCAGGCGAGTGGCGGTGTCCAGAAAGCGCGGCCCATGGTCGTGGCACGACACCAGGCCCCAGAGCTTGCCCTCGACCACGATCGACACCGACATGGACGACAGCGTGCCCATGTTGCGCATGTACTCCAGGTGAATGGGCGACACGCTGCGCAGTTGTGCCTGCGACAGGTCGATGTCGGCCGCGGTGAGCGACGCATCGTGTGCAAGCAGGCGCACCGGCTGGTAGTTGGCGTCGGCAATCAGGCGGAAGTGGTTGACGAGGTACAGCGCGCGCGCCTGCTGCGGAATGTCGGTCGCCGGAAAGTGATGGTTTTGGTAGCTGTCGTAGCCCGGGTCGGCCTGCTCGGCCAGCACCTGGCCGTGGCCGGCTTCATCGAAGCGGTAGACCAGGCAGCGGCCGAAGCCGGTGAGCCGCTTCATCTCGCGCGCGGCCAGGGCCGCGAGCCCGGCGATGGTGTCGGCCTGATGCAGCTGCGGCAGGAACACACGCGTGAGCGAATAGATGGGCGCCTCGTTGCCGGCGCTGGGCAGGGCCGCCTCGAACTCCACGATCAGGTGGCGCTCGCTGCGGTTGGCGGACACGTCGAAATGCGCGTCGCCCACGCGCACGGCACCCAGAGAGACCGGCGACGCACCGGGCTGCAGTGCGGGCAACGACAGGCCTTTGAGCGTGTGCTGCGCGGCGGCCAACTGGGCGTCGGGCCAGTTCTCGCTCCAGGCGACCAGCGCCAGCGAGTCGGGTTGCAGCACCAGCAGGCGGCCGTGCGGCTGGATCGAGCCCGGCACGCGAATCGGCTCCAGGTCGCAGGACGACAGGTCGACCGGCACGGGCTCCAGGGCGCGGGATTCCATGAGGGGCACGGTGGACATGGTCAATCGGCGTCGCGGGAAGCGCGCGGGTCGGTCGTCGGGCCGGCGAGGTCGGTCAGGTCGGCATGAAGGCCGAAGCGCGGCATCAGGGTTTGAAAGCCTGCTACAGCGCCGCGTTGGGCCGCCTCCATGGCGGCCGGGCTGTGCAGCGCGGCGGCAAGCTGGGCCACGAAGTCCTTCCACTGCGCGGCCAGGCTTTCGGTGGCGTCGACCGGCTGAAAGTAGCGCATCGGGTGCGGCGCGAGACGCGGACCGAGGCGCTTGGACATGGCCGCGCCGCCGAGCTGCGAGCCTTCGAGCACGTAGGCCAGGCCCCAAGCGAAGGAGGGGTCTCGGGTGGCGTCCATCAACGGCTCGGGCAGGCCGTCGGCAGGAACAGGCGGCGCGCCCTCCCCGACCGGTGCCGCGCCGGCGTCTTCCAGGTCGAGCGCGAGCGCGGCCAGGCGCTGCTGCGTGCGCCGCGCCACGCGCTCCAGGCCCGGGTCGCCGGACGCGGCCAGCGCGCCGCTCACCGACTCCAGCCAGGGGCGCAGCGCGCGCAGGTGGGCGGCGTAGTCGGCCAGCGTGGCCTGCGCGCGGGCAATGGGCAACCGGCTGTCGAGCGCCTCGTGAAGCGCCTGTGTGGCGTTGCGCAGCGGGCGCAACACGTCTGCAACGGAAGCGGCAGGCGCGGTGGAAGCGTCAGGGCCGGCAGGGCCAGCGGAGTTGGCGGCGGGCGTGCTCATGGCGCCACCGCCGTCAGAGGCTCGTCGCCAGCGGTGCGGGCCTCGGTCTCCAGCCGGGCGCACAAAGCGAAGAAGCCATCGAGTTCGGCGGCCTTGTCGAACACGGCGTCCGCGCCCAGCTCGCGTGCCCAGTCGGCAATGTCGCCGGTGGCGTAGTTGGTGAGCACCACCACGCGCTGGCCGGGGCGGCACTTGCCGCAGCGCTTGACGATGCCCAGGCCCGAGCCCTCTTGCAGAAACAGGTCGACCACAAGCAGGTCCCACGCCCCGGGGTTGTCGTCCAGCCAGGCCACCGCTTCCGCCTCGGTGGTGGCGGTGCCTATGAGATGAACGTCGACTTCGTCCTCCATTGCGGCAATGAGGTAGTGGCGAATGTGGGGGTTGTCTTCAACGAGAAAAGTGGAAAGCGGCACGGCTGCGGATGGTCGATTTGCGGATGAAGCGAGCCTACGCGAAGTCGCCGCACGGCCGGTGAGCGTGCTTCCCTACATCCAGTAGGAAATAAGCCATGCCGGGCGGCCGTAAACTGGCCCGCCGCCCGCTGTACTCCCGTCCTTTTTCCTTCAGCCAGAACGCCATGACACAGCCTCAGCCCACACCCCTTTCCCACACCTTCGCCCCCAGTGGCACGCTGCGCGCCTCCATCAATCTGGGCAACCCCATTCTGGCCAACAAGGACGCCACCAGCGGCGAGCCGGTGGGCGTGTCCGTCGACCTGGCCCGCGAATTCGCCCGGCGCCTGGGGGTGGGCGTGGAGCTGGTGGTGTTCGAGAAAGCCGCCGCCTCGGTCGATGCGTTGAAGAACGAGAAGGCCGACATCGGCTTCTTCGCCATCGACCCGGCGCGCAGCGAGGGGTTGCTGTTCACCGCGCCCTACGTGCTGATCGAGGGCAGCTACCTGGTGCCCGACGCGTCGGCGCTGACCGACAACGCGCAGGTCGATGCGCCGGGTCACCGCATCTCGGTGGGCGCGGGCAGCGCCTACGACCTGTTCCTGACGCGCGAGCTCAAGGCGGCCGACATCGTGCGGCTGCAAGGCGCCGGCCCGGCGCTGGCGGCCCTGCGCGCGGGTGAGGTCGAGGTGGCGGCCGGCATCCGCCAGATGCTCGAAGGCGAGGCGCTGCGCGCAAGCGGCGTGCGCGTGCTGCCGGGCCGCTTCATGGTGATACAGCAGGCCATGGGCACGCCGGCCAGCCGCGGTGCGCAGGCGCAGGCGCTGCTGGCGTCGTTCGTGGAAGAGATGAAGGCCAGCGGCTTCGTGGCGGATGCGCTGAAGCGCCACCGCATCGAAGGCGCGGGGGTGGCGCCCGCGGCCTGAAAGGGCCTGGGTGTCTCAGAGCTTGTAGGCCTCCACCGGACCCCTTGAATAGAACAGGAAGTAGCCGGTCTCGGTGCTGAAGCCGTTCTTCTTCCAGCCCGCTGGCACCTTGAAGATGCCGAGCTGCTCGCTCGCCACGCCCACAAAGGTGGTGTTCTCCTGGTCGGCGGTGAGCCGACTCCAGCGCTCGCGCGTGACGGGCTGCAGTTGCATCTTGGGCTCGCTCCAGTCGGCGGTGCGCACCTTGTCGCGCATCACATAGCGTTCGCCCTGCCGCTCGATCTTCACGAGCTCCTTTAGCACGCCGTTCTGCTTGACGGCATAGATGCCGACCAGGTCGGCCTCGGGTTCGCCGCGCGCGCCGCAGCCGGCGAGCAGCATCGCGGCCACGGCAGCCAAGGCCGCTGCAAGCCATTTCAAATTCGTATGCATGGAGATGGTTCCGGGTGATCGTGAAGGGACGAGGCACGCACCGCCGGTGGCCCGGCAATGCGTGCCCACGCATTCATTCAGGCGCTCAGCGCTTGTCGTTCTCGCGCAGCTTCAGGCTGCCCTGGAAGCGCAGCGCGTGCGGGTACTCCTCCTTCTCCAAGCCGGCGTCCACCGCAACCATCTTCTGCTCGCTGGCTTGCATCTTTGCCAGCATCGGGGCCGGCAGGTTGACGATGCCCTTGATCTGGTCGTACTGCGCCTGCGTGATGCGGCCCACGCCCAGCAGCCGGAACGCGTCGCGCTCTATGTTCAACAGCAGCGGCTTGTTGCCCGCAAAGCTCTGCGCCTTGGCCAGCAGCGCGCTCCACGAAGGCGCGCTGTAGTTGCTCACGTAGTAGTCCTGCCCGGTGGGCCCGGCCAGCACCGCGGTGCAGCCCGGCAGCTCCACCTGCGTGCTGTTGCCGCTCATCACGAAGGTCTTGCGCTGGTCCATCGCGTCGCCATAGGCCAGCGTGACGGGAATGGTCCAGGCAGAGGCCGGAAACTGGTTCTGGTTGGGGAACGACTCCTGCGTGATGTTCACGTAGGTGCTGTTGCCCGCGCATTGCGCGTCCAGCGTGAGCAGCGGAATGCCGGTCTGGCGGATGAAGCTGTCGCCGATGTCGGCCACCTTCTTGTCGGTGGCCTTCTCCAGCGAACTCCACAACCGCGACGGCGTGACGTTGCCCAAGGCGTAGTCCTTCAGGTAGATCTGCAGGCCCTTCTGCATCGCCTCTTCGCCGATGTAGTTCTGAATGGTTTCCAGCACATGGCTGCCCTTGTTGTAGACAAAGATCGACGGGCTGATGAAGCCGAACGAGCCCGCGTCGTTCAGGTTGCGCTGCACCGGCACGGCCGTGCTCCGCAGGTCGGCCACGATCACGCTGTGCTTGTCCAGCACGTAGTCGGAGAAGCTGTAGTACTCGGGGTGAAACTTGATGGTGGTGCGCCTTTCGAACCAGCGCGCGAACGACTCGTTGAGCCACACGTTGTCCCACCAGTCGAGCGTGACCAGATCACCGAACCACTGGTGCGCCACCTCGTGCGTGACCACCGTCACCGAATACAGCGTGGGCGTGTCGCCCGGCTTGGTGAGCACCGCGTCGGCAAACTCGAAGATGGAGCCCCAGTTCTCCATGCCGCCGAAGCCGGTGTTGGGCTTGTTGTTGTAGCTGTCGTTGGCGGCCACGGTGTCGAACTTCTTGAACGGCAGCGGAATGCCGGTGTACTTGTAGTAATAGTCCATCGACACCTTGGTCCACGCCATCGCGAACTTGGCCCAGTCGGCGCGGCCCGGCGGGGTGAACCAGCGCAGCGGCATGTCGCTGCCGTCCAGCGGGTTCCTGAAGTTGTCGGCCAGCACATCGAACTTGCCGCCGCCGAAGAAGGCGAGGTACATCGGCATGGAGGGCGTCTTTTCGAAGGCCACGCGCTGGTAGCCGTCGGGCAGTTTCACGGCCTCGGTCTGCGCGCCGTTGGACACCGTCTTCCAGTCGCCCGGCACCTCGGCCGAAATCTCGAAGGTGTGGCGGAACGCCGGCTCGTCCCAGCCCGGGAACCACTGCCGCGCGTAGTTGGTTTCGCCCTGGGTCACGATGGCGTCGCTGCTCACGCCCTCGGGCGTGGAGAGGCCGACCTTGAAGACGCCGGTGGCGGCCGAGCAGAACGGGTTGCGCTGCACTTCGGCGGGCGGGCAATATTCGGCATCGGAGAACTGGATCTTGCCGTCCCACTCCATGTGCAGCAGGTACTTGCCCTTGGCGATCTGGCCGTCGCTCAGGCGCAGCTGCACGAAGTCGCCCAGCGTCTGCGGGGTGGGAATCAGCGGCGTGGCCACGCCCGGGTTCGACACCTTGCGCAGCGTGGTGCGGCCCTTGGCAAAGTTCAGGTTGTGCGCGGCCACCACGATGGCGTCGACCGGCTTGAGCACCTCGATCTCCACATCGCCGCGGCCCACGAAAGTCTTGAGCGCTGCATCGGGGCGGAACCACAGCTTGTAATTGCTGGGCCACACGGTGTCGGGCAGCTCCATCGGCTTGGCCGAGCGGTCGACCGCCGCCACGGCAAGGCTCTGTGCGTTCGGCACGCCGTCGTCGGGTGTCTTGCCGCTGGCGTCGCCCGACACCACCGGATCAGCCGGTGCGCCAAGGCCGACGCCACCGGCCGAGCTGCCGCCGCCACTGTCTCCGCCGCCGCCGCATGCCGTCAACACGGCAAGGGTCACTGCCGTGATGGTCAGATGATGGAAGACCGACGTACTGAGTTTTTTCATGATTGCCTCTGGATATTCTGGGTAAGAAGAAACATGCGCCGCCCCTGCATGCGCCAGCTGATAGCCGGCGATGCGCGGAACACGCGCGGTGCTGAAATGAACAGCCGCTGCGCAGCAACGGCGGGCAACACAACGCCCTCCCGGCGAACACTCGGTTCGTCAGGATCACGCGGCCGCACGGGTCTCACCGCGGCAATTCAGGCGGTCCCAGGATGCGAGGCGCGAGCCGCGCCATGCCCGTCGTCATGCGGGGTCTTGAGGGGAAGCGAAAGCGGGGTGTTGCTCAGTGCCCGTGCGGGCGCGTCGAGCGGTGCTGCGGCGGTGTGAGACCGGCGCTGATGGGGGTGCTGATGGGCTCGCTGATGAGAGCGCTGATGGGAGCGCTGATGCAGGCGCTGATACGGGTGCCGGCCCCGGTGCATTTCATCGCGGCCATGGGGAGACTTTCTGCGGCTCTTGTCGTTGGTTTCACGCGCATTCCCTCGTCCATTGAAGTGCGCCAGTTTTATCTGATCGACTGCGTCGGCTCAATGAATTGCGGAACTATTCGCTCTCCAAATGTTCGCGCGTCATAGCCCGAATGGCGTCATGGCACGCAACGCATGCCATGCGCTAAGAAGATGGTTCTGCCGCAGAAACACCTGCTCACGCAGATGACGAAAAACGGTGTGCCGCGCTGTGACAGCGCGGCCACAGTACCAAGGTACCAGCCTTCGAAAAAGCTACGAAAGCTGTGAACCAGAGACTGCAGCAGCGCCGCGCGTGCGATCGCGCCACCACAGCAGCAGACCGCAAGCGAACACCACCACCTGCGTGCCGATGAGCAGCGCGAAGCCGGCGAAAAATCCCGATGCCGATGCGGCCGAAGTGACGGCCAAACCTGATGCGCCCGATGCACCTGCAGCCCCACTGCCATGCGATACGGCCATGATCACCCCGCCCATCAACGCCGGCATGAAGCCCGCCACCAGGCTGCCCGCGCCGTTGGTCACGCCGAAGGCACTGGCCGTGTGCTCGGGCCGCGAGCAATACTGCACCGTGCTCGGAATGGCGGGGCTCTGCAGGCCCCAGAAGAAGTTGGCCGCCACCAGGCAGCACGCCGCCGCATACGGGTCATGTGCGTTGATGGCCATCAGCACCGACAGCGCCACGCCCACGCTCGCGCCCATGAAGATGAAGGGCACGCGCTCGCGGCCGAGCTTGTCGATGAGCACGCCGCCCACGAACACTGCAAGCACCGTGGCGTACTGCGGCAGCGAAGCGAGCCAGCCCATCTCGCGCAGCGAGAAGCCGCGCGCCTCGCGCAGGTAGGTCGGCAGCCAGTTGCTGCTGCCCCACAGATAGGCCAGCGCCGCCGAGGTCAGCAGCGTGATGAGGAACAGGTGCCGCGTGTGCAGCGCGCCCTTCACGATGCCGCCCACGCGCGCCATCGCCTCGCCGAAAGACGAAGGCTTCACGCCGTCGACATGCGCGGCCGGCATGCGCACGAAGGCCAGCACCAGCGGAATGCCCAGCGCGATGTTCATGATGCCCAGCACATGGAACGAGGTGTCCCATGCGAACTGCGTGAGCAGGCAGCCCACCAGCGGATAGCCCACCGCCAGCCCCAGGCCGGTGCCCATGTTCACCAGGGCGTTGGGCTTGCCGTTTTCGTCGCTGCGAAAGTGCGCCTTGATGTAGGCGGACGCCAGCGAGAACAGCGGCCCTTCGGACACGCCCAGCAGAACGCGCGAGGCCAGCAGCATGCCGTAGCTGTCGAACATCGGCGAAGCCCAGGTCACCACGCCCCACAGCACCAGGCCGAACACCAGGCTGCGCCGCACGCCGAACAGCGCGGAGCAGAACGGCGTGAGCACGAAGGCCGACACGCCGTAGCCCAGCATGAAGGCCGTGGCCAGAAAGCCCTGGCCCACGCGGTCGTCCGCCGCCAGACCCACGTGCGCCAAAAAGGCCTTGTCGGTGATGAGCACCGCGATGTTGATGCGGTCCACATAGGAGATCGCGACGATCACGAACAGCGTGATGACGCCGTACCAACGAAAGTTCTTGCTGCTGCTGTGCATGACCTGTCCTGCGGATGTGGGGTGGCAATGAAGGCGCGGCGCGCGCCCGCTTTAGAACATGTGGCGCATGCCGAACTCGGTGCCGCTGGAGGCCCGGTTCCGCGCGGTGATGGCGCCCGACAGGGCCGCCGCGGCACCGTTGCTGTTGCCGATGCGCGCGACGGTCGCGTACAGCGCCGTGCGCTTGGACAGGTTGTGCACGTAGCCGATGGCCAGCTTCGACGAGGTGGGCTTCAGCAGCGCGCCGGCCGGCTCCAGCCAGTAGCGCGCATACGAGGCCTTGATCTCGCCGGGGCCGATGGGCAGCTGCAGGCCGATGAGCGCGCCGGTGGCGTCGGTGCTGCCCTTCGACTCCTTGTACAGCTCGCTCGTGAGCTTCAGGTTCATGAGCGATGGAGCGAAGGTGTACGCCGCGCCCAGGTTGGTCACGCGCAGGTCGCCGCTGGCGTAGCGCGTGCGGCCGGTGGCCAGTGCAATGTTGAGCCCGCCGCTCTGGTAGCCGAAGCGCGCGCCGGTGTGGTCGCCGTCGTGGCGGTTCGACACCAGCGTGTTGGGCAACAGCGAGTTGGAGTCGTTCTCGCCCATGGCGTACATCACCTGCCCGTAGAAGCCGCCCAGGCTGGCCGGCAGCAGGTAGCCGATGCTGTTGGAGGCGCGCGTGCCCGTGGGCGCCACCAGCCCGCCCAGGCCCGAGAAATAGATCTGGTTGGCGCCGATGCCGCCGCCCGTGCCGAAGGGGTCGAAGATGGCCGTGTTCCAGAAGGCGGGCACGTAGTCGCGGCCCAGGCGCACCTCGCCGAACGCACTGGCCAGGCTCACGGTGGAGCGGCGGTTGAAGCTCAGCACGCCGGCCGTGCCGTTGCCGCTGGCCTGATTGTTCGAGTTCGACGGAAAGCCCAGCGCGCTGTCGTTCTGCAGCCCCATCTCGAGCCAGAAGTTGGCCGAGTAGCCGCCCCCCAGGTCTTCGGTGCCGCGAAAGCCGAGGCGGCTGAACATGTTGCCGCTGTTGCTCAGCTGCGTCTTGTGGGCCGCGCCAGCGCCGCTGCCCTGGGTGTAGGTGACGGCGGCATCGACCACGCCGAACATCGTGAGGGAAGATTGGGCCAGCGCTCCGCCAGCCGCGCTGATCGAAACCAGCGTGAGCAAGTACTTTTTCATGAAGGATCTCGGGGGGTTTTCTTCTGGCCGCAGGCCTGGGGGTTCAGATGTCGAGCACCAGCCGCGCGCCCTTGCAGCGCGATACGCAGATCATCATGGTCTTGTTGGACGCACGTTCGATCTTGGTGAGGATGCCGTCGTGATGGTCGATCTCGCCTTCGAGCACAGAGGTTTCACAGGCGCCGCACACGCCTTCCTTGCAGCTGTGGTCGGGGTTGAGGCCGGCGTCGATCAGGCTGTCGAGAATCGACTTGCCCGCGGGCACTTCCACGCTCTTGCCGCTCTTCACGCACTCGACCACGCAGCTCTGCGTGGCGGCGGGCGCCTCCACATGCACGGCGGCAAAGCGCTCGATGTGCACGTTGGCATAGCCGAGTTGTTCGCAGCTCTTCTCGAAGGCGTCGAGCATGGGCGTGGGGCCGCAGCAGTAGTAGTGGCTGCCTGCGCCCTTGCCTTGCAGCAGTTCGGCGAGCCGGGGCGGCGCGCCCTGTTCGTCGTCGAAGTGCCAGGTGAGCTGTACCTGCTTTTCGCTTGCCAGCGCCTCGATGGCTTCGCAGAAGGCGGCCTCCTTGCGGGTGCGCGCGCAGTACAAGATTTCGACCGGCTGGCCGATGGCCACCAGCCGCTGCAACATGCACCAGATGGGCGTCACGCCGATGCCGCCGGCCACCAGCACCGAACGCTGCGCGGCCTCCACCAGCTTGAAGTTGTTGCGCGGCGCGGAGATGGGCAGTGTCATGCCCACCCGCAGTTGCTGGTGCACGTAGCGCGAGCCGCCGCGGCTCTTGCGGTCGTTGAGCACGCCCACCACGTAGCGCTGGCGGTCGCTCGCGGGGTTGCACAGCGAGTAGCTGCGCACCAGCCCGTTGGGCAGGTGCAGGTCGATGTGGGAGCCGGCCTCGAAGGCGGGAAAGTCCACGCCCGGCGTGGCCGGTCGGAACTCGACGCTCACGATGCCGTCGGCCTCGTAGCGCATGGTGTGCACAAGGGCGTTCAGCGTGGGGGAAGACATGGCTGCGCTCGCTCCCGCTCAGGCCGTGGCGGCCTCGGCCGACTTGCTCTGCTCGGCCAACTGCGCCACCGCCAGGTTGCGCATGTGGCGGCGCAGGCGAACGATGCCCAGGTCGTGCTGGTACAGGTTCTCGTGCTGGTTGGCGTCGGCCTCCATCTCCTCGAGCATCACGCGGTCCTGCTCCAGCACATGCCAGTGGCGCGCCTCCAGGCGGTTGCGGTACAGAAAGCGCCAGGTGTCGCGCTGCCAGTCTTTGGGCAGCTTGCGCACGCGCCAGAAGAAGGTGGCCGTCATGCCCTTCACCATGGGCGAGAAGGCGCCGATGATGATGAAGTTGCCGCCGGGGCCGCCGGTCTTGGGGTACGGAATTTCGAGCCGCATCCAGTGCATGCCGGTGTCGGCCCACTCGGTCCAGTCGAAGTTGACGTTGCGCTGCCCTTCCTTCTCGAACACGAAGCCGATGTCGGTCGGCCGAATGCCGAACTTGGCGCTGGAATCGCCCTCGGCCATGGAGTGCGACTGCTTGTGCAGGTAGGTGCCGTGCATCGGGTCCATCACGTTGTCGAGCACGTAGCGGTAGTCGCCCTTCCACTCGGTGTAGCAGAGGAAGGACGAATACTCGGCGTCGTCCGTCAGTTGCTCGGGCAGCACCAGCGGCGGCGGCACGTCGACCGATTCCTTCGAGTTGTAGAGAAACACCGCGCCCGCGCGCTCCTGCACATGAAAGTGCCGCGTGGCCTGCGAGCCTTCGAGCTTGCAGCCGGGGCTGCCGGGCACGCGCGTGACCACGCCGTCATGGCGCACTTCCACGCCGTGGTAAGGGCACGAAAGCCGGTCGCCCAGGATCACGCCCTGCGACAGCGGCGCGCCGCGGTGCGGGCAGCGGTCTTCCAGCGCATGCAGCACGCCTTCGCCGTCGCGCCACAGCGCGAGCTTGCGGCCGAGGCGGCGCAGGGAGACGGGGTTCTCCTTGATGAAATGCGAGGGGCAGATGGGATACCACAGGTCTTTCAGGCCGATCTCGAGCAGATGATCGACCGGGTCCGCGGCAATGGGTTGAATGGCGATGGTCATGGTGTGTTCCTCTCAGCCGGCCAGCGTGGCCATTTCCTTGCGGTACAGCGCTTCGGTCCAGGGCTGGCCGCCGGGCGTGGCCAGGCCGCTGTCGTTCAGGCGCTGCACCAGGCCGGGCAGGTCGTGAATGCCGTCGCCGAAGGCGCGTTCGATCACGTCGCCCAGCAGGTCTTCGTAGGTGGTCGCGGGGCGCTGGCGCGCCTGGTGCGGTTGCAGGTAGCGGTCTTGTTGCATCGTGGGCCTCGGTGGGGTGAGGTGGAATGAATCAGGCGGCGGCAGTTTCGGCAACGGCAACGGCAACCGCAGCGATGGCCGGCGTGCCCAGTGGCGCGGTCCACGCGTCGTAGGCATACACCCAGTCGGCATTGCCGCCTTCGCGCAGCCAGTTGTTGCCGCGCGAGCCAAGCTGCACCTGGCTTGCGCGCTCGATGCGCGCCCGCTCGAAGGCTTGCAGCGCGGCGGCCACGTCGGCCAGCGCCACGCCGTCGAGATGGCGCGACAGCACCACCGCGTCTTCGATGGCCATGCCCGCGCCCTGCGCCATGAAAGGCAGCATCGGGTGCGCGGCGTCGCCCAGCAGCGCCATGCGGCCTTGCGTCCACGCGGGCATGGGGTCGCGCTCGTACAGCGCGGTCTTCAGCACGGTGTCGCAGGCGTCGAGCAAGGCGCGTGCCTCGGGGTGGTAGGCCACGTACTGCTCGCGCAGTTCGTCCACGCTGCCCGGCGCCGTCCAGGACTCCAGGTGCCAGGTGTCTTGTGTCGTGGTCGCGAAGATGAAGATGTCCTTGCCGCGGTTCAGCGGGAAGGTGACGATCTGGCTCTGCGGGTTCGGGCCCCACCACTTGGTGAAGGCGCCCAGGTTGGGCACGCCGGCCACGCGCTCGGCGGGCACCACGGCGCGGTAGGCCACGATGCCGGTGAAGCGCGGGCTCTCCGCGCCGAACATGGCCGTGCGCACGCACGAGTGAATGCCGTCCGCGCCGATGAGTGCGCCCACGCGCGCGCTGGTGCCGTCGGTGAAGGCAATGGTCACGCCCTGGTCGTCCGGCGTGATGGTTTCGGCGCGTTTGCCCAGCGTCACCTGCTCGGCGGGGAACATGTCGGTCAATGCCGCCAGCAGGTCGGCGCGGTGGATGGTGAGCTGCGGTGCACCGTAGCGCTGCTCGGCCGAGTCGGCCATTTCCAGGCGCGAGGTTTCCTCGCCGGTGTCGTAGGTGCGGCTGATGCGGTGCGACGGGCGCGCCGCGGTCACGCGGGCCGCTTCGCCCACGCCCAGGCCGTCGAGCGCACGCACAGCGTTGGGCGTGAGGTTGATGTCGGCGCCCACGCGGGCGAACTGCTTCGACTGTTCGAACACCCTCACGTCATGCCCGGCACGGCGCAGCGCAATGGCTGCCACCAGGCCGCCGATGCCGGCGCCCACGATGCCGATGGTCGATTCATTTGTCTTCATGGAGGCTTCCCCTGCGGTTGTGCAGCGTTTTGAGTCGGCCTACTCGGCCACGATGTTGCGGGCCTTGATGATCCGGGCCCAGGTGGCCGTTTCATCTCGGATGTAGGTGGCGAACTCGGCGGGCTTCATGGCTGCGCCGGTCATGCCCTGCAGCTTCAGGCGCTCGCGCACCTCGGGCGCAGCGAGCATCTCGGCCGCGTCCTTCGCCAGTTGCTCGACCACGGCGGGCGGCGTGCCCTTGGGCGCCATCAGGCCGTACCACGAGGTGACGGTGACGCCTTGAATGCCCTGCTCCGCCAGCGTCGGAATGTCGGGTGCGGCGTCGCTGCGTTTGGCCTCGGTCACGCCGATGGCCACCAGCTTGCCCTGCTTCAGAAACGGCAGCGTGGCCGGTAGATTGCTGAACATCAGCGGCACCGAGCCACCCAGCACGTCGTTGAGCGCGGGCGCGGTGCCTTTGTAGGGCACGTGCAGCATGTCGATGCCGGCCTGCTGCTTGAACAGCTCGCCCGCCAGATGCAGGCCGCTGCCCACGCCGGGCGAGGCATACGACAGCGTGTTGGGCTTGGCCTTGGCCAGTGCCACCAGCTCCTTCGCGTTCTTGATGCCCGAGCCGGGCGACGCCACCAGCACGTTGGGCGCCTTGGCCAGCATGGTGATGGGCACGAAGTCTTTTGCCATGTCGAACGGAAAGGCGGGCATCAGCGTCGGGTTGATGGTGACGTTGCCCGCCGGAATCACCAGCAGCGTGTGGCCGTCGCCCTTGGCGCGCTTGACCTTCTCCATGCCGATGTTGCCGGCCGCGCCCACCTGGTTGTCCACCACCGCCGCCTGGCCGTAGCGCTTGGCCAGGCCGTCGGACAGGATGCGCGCCAGCGTGTCGACCGGCCCGCCCGGCGGGAACGGCGAGACGAGCGTGAAGCGATCGCTGGCGAGCTGCTTCTGCGCATCGGTCTGCTGCGCGTGCACGGGTGCAGCCACGGCAAAGGCCGCGAGCGTGGCGATGGCCGAGAACAGAGCCGGCAAGGAGAAACGTCTTTGCATGGTGGGGGCCTTTGTGAGCTTCATTTCTTTTCGGTCAGGAAGGCGCCCTTGGGTCCTTCGGCGTTCTTCTGGCGGCGCGTGTGGCCGTCCAGCCCGCCGTCGACGGCCCATTCGGCAAACACCGTGGGGCCGGGCTCGAACTCGCGCGGTTGCCAGTCGGCGGTGAGCTGGTCTTCGTCGGCGTAGTACTCGATGAGGCCGCCGGCCGGGTTCTTGAAGTACCAGAAGTACGCGGACGACACCGGGTGGCGGCCCGGGCCCAGTTGCGTTTCCCAGCCACGGCGCGAAAAGTGCAGCCCGCCGCCGAACACTTCGTGGATGTCGCGCACGGTGAAGGCCACGTGGTTGAGACCGCGCTTGCCTGAAGGAATCTGCAGCAGGAACAGGTCGTGGTGGCCGCCCTCTGCCGCGCAGCGCATGAAGGCGCCGCGGTTGGGGTAGCTGTCGGACGCGATGAAGCCGAAGCGATCTGCGTAGAACGCGCTGGTGCCCACTACGTCGTTGACGAAGAACACGACGTGGCCCACTTCGATGGGCGTGGCGCGTTCGTAGATGGGCGCGGCCTGGTTGACGCGCGGCTTGGCGTTCCAGGTGTTCATGGCGCCGCAGTCGACTTGCACTGCATGTTTGCGGCTGACCTGCAGGCGCACGGCCAGGCCGTTGGGGTCGATGCAGCCGATGCGGCGGGCGCCGTCGACGGTGGTGTCGAAGAAGGCGGGGTCTTGCGCGATGGCCGTGGCGTAGCGGTCGAGGTCTGCCTCGCTTTCGACGCCCCACACCACTTCGCGAAGGGTTGGGCCGTCTTCCATGGCGGGCGGCAGGCCCGGTTTGTTCAACGCCGCGACGATCACCTTGCAGCCGTTGAGGCATTCGAAGACGAGTTCGTCGGTGGCTTGCGCTGTCAACGTCAGGCCCCAGTCTTCGAAGAACTGGCGGCATGCGGGCAGGTCGTCCGCGCCGTAGGTGATCTGGTCGATGCCAAGTACGCTCATGTCAGGTTTCCGCTGTGGTTCGTTCGCGGCGCGTGCATTGGACACACCAGGTAGTTCGTTTGGGATGCGGGGTGATTCGTTCGGGGCGTGTGCACAGGCCGCCGGGTACTCCCCTCCGCGAATGTCCCCCGGGGCTGCGCCCCTCCTCCTTTATTTCGCTGCGGGGAGCACCCGACGCCCTGTGCACCTGGACACGCTCTGTGTGCTCGTCGATCAACCCTGGCTCTGAAGACGCACACGCCGATGGGGTGCCTTGCGCAGCGAAATAAAGGAGGAGCGAAGCGGGGGACATTCGCGGAGCAAGGCACCCCGTCGGCGTGGGCGCGCCCTGAACGGACCCCTGAACGGAGCCCAGAACGCACAACACGACGAAGCGAAGACAACAATTTCATCCCAGCGCCCACGGCAGAGGTTGCTCGTTCGTGCCCCAGTACATGCTCTTCTGCTCCATGTACTGAAAGATGCCCTCGCGGCCCTTCTCACGGCCCAGACCGCTGTCGCGCCAACCACCGAACGGCGTCGACACCGAGAACTGCTTGTACGTGTTGACCCACACCGTGCCGGCCTGCACCGCACGACCCAGCCGCCAGGCACGCTTGAAGTCGCGGCTCCATACGCCAGCTGCCAATGCATAGATGCTGTCGTTGGCCTGCGCGATGAGTTCTTCCTCGGTGTCGAACGGCATCGCCACCAGCACCGGACCGAAGATTTCTTCCTGCGCCGTGCGCGCACTGTTGGTCAGGCCTTCGATGATCGTCGGACGGTAGAAGTAGCCGCTGTCATAGCCCGCGCCGTGTGGACGCACACCACCGGTGCGGATGCGCCCGCCCTCGGACACGCCCAGTTCCACATAACGCTCGATGCCCTCGCGGTGCTTCGCCGTGATGAGCGGGCCCATCTGCGTGCGCTCCGACGCCGGGTCGCCCACGCGCAGCGCGTTGGCACCCTCGGCCAGCCGCGTGAGAAATTCGTCATAGATACCGCGCGCCACGAACAGCCGCGAGCCCGCAATGCACGACTCGCCCGACGAACTGAAGATGCCGTACAGCACACCGCTCACCGCATGGTCGAGGTCGGCATCGTCCAGCACCATGGTGGCCGACTTGCCACCCAGCTCCAGCGACACCGGCATCATCTTGTCGGCCGCAATGTGGGCAATGTGCTTGCCGGTGGTGGTGCCACCGGTGAACGACACGCGCTTGACCAGCGGGTGCTTGGTGATGGCGTCGCCGATCACCGAGCCCCGGCCCGGCAACACGCTCACGATGCCCTTGGGCACGCCGGCCTGCTCGCAGATGCGGGCCAGCTCCAGCGCCATCAGCGGCGTGACTTCGGCGGGCTTGACGACCACCGCGTTGCCGGCCGCCAGCGCGGGCGCCAGCTTCTGCGCCTCGCTGGCGATGGGCGAGTTCCATGGGGTGATGGCCGCGACCACGCCCATCGGCTCGTGCACGCTCATGGTCACGAAGGCGCCGCGCGACGGGGTGATGGTTTCTTCGAGCGTTTCCAGTGCGGCCGCAAAGAACTGGAACGTGGCCGCGGCGCTGGCCACGAGGTTGCGCGTTTCGGTGATGGGCTTGCCGTTGTCCAGCCGCTGCTTCTGCGCAAGCGACTCGCCCTCTTCGCGAATCAGCTGCGCCACGCGGTGCAGCACGGCGGCACGCTCGTGCGGCAGGCGCTGGGCCCATCCGCTGGTGCGAAAGGCGTGGTCGGCGCGGGTGATGGCCTCTTCCACGTCGGCCAGGCTCGCGGCCTTCAGGCGCGCAATGGGCTCGCCCGTGGCGGGGTAGAGGCTTTCGTAGACGTCGCCGCCGCCCAGGCGCCATTCGCCGGCGATGCAGATGGGAAGGAGTTCGGAAGAAATCATGGGGTGGCTCGAAGGGTCAGGCTCGAAGGGTCGGATCCGAAGGGTCAGATGGCCAGCGCGGCCACGCGGTTGCGCAGCGCGCGCACGGCGCTGTACACGGTCAGTGCGGAGGTCTTGGGGTTGGCTGCCAGCGGCTTGTTGCGCATGGTCAGCTCGAAGCTGCCGAAGGCGCCTTCGGCTTCGACGGTGTGCACGTTCTCGGTGGTGGCCGGGTCGGCGATCAGGCGCACCTGCGTCTTGTCGAGCCCCAGCCCCGCGAGCGAGACGGTGGCCGCGACGTTCGCGTTCTTCGGATAGAGCAAGGCCGCTTCTCGCGCACTGCCTTCGAAGATCACGGTCTGCTGCGTCAGCGCATCGAGGTCGCGGCCCTGCTCGGCCGGTGTGCCCCTCCATGCCTGCGGCGGCTTGCGGCCGGTGTAGCGCACGCTGTCCAGGCCGCCGATGCGGGCGGCGGCGAGCGCGTCGATGGCACCGATGGCGCCCGCAATCAGCTGCACCTGCGTGCGGCCGGCCACGGCCGCGGCTTCGAGCTTTTCGGCGAAGCCCTCGGCCGACAGCGCGCCGACAGAGGCCACCACGCAGGGCGTGCCCCGGGCCAGCGCGGGCAGCACGTGCTGCTCGATGGCGGCATGGCCCGCGGTCTCGACCACCAGGTCGATGCCGTCGGCGGGCACGCTGCTGGCCACCTGCACGCCGGGCGCGAGCCGCTGCGCCGTCTCTTGCGCGGCGGCCATGCCTTCCGCGGGCACGACGATGGCGACCACCTTCAGCGCGGCATCGCCCTGAAGCAGTTCGAGCACCGAGGTGCCGATGGCACCGCAGCCGATGAGCGCAATGCGAAGTGCGGGCAACTCGTTCACCTTGTTCACGCCACCGAAGCGGCGGCCTTGCTGAGCGCCGGAATCTGCGTGACGGTGTTGGTCGGCGGGCCCGCGAAGGCGCTCTTGAAGTTGCCGATGGAGAGCATGTCGATCTCCAGCAGGAACGGGCCCTTCTTCGACAGCGCCTCGCCCAGCCCGGCCTTCAGTTCGTCGACGTGCTGCACACGGGCGTGCGGCAGAGACAGCGACTTGCACAGCAGCGCGTAGTCGGGCGTGTGCAGGTCGGCGTAGCAGCGTCGGCCGCCGTACTGCGCGTCCTGAATGTTCTTGATGACGCCGTAGCCCTTGTCGTTCATGAGCACGATGACCATGTCGGCCTCTTCCTGCACCGCGGTTGCGAGTTCGCCCAGGTTCAGGATGAAGCCGCCGTCGCCGGCCAGGCAGAAGGTCTTGCGGCCCGATGCGGTTTCTGCCGCGCCAATGGCCGCGCCGATGGCCATGGGCATGCCTTGGCCGATGCCGCCGCCCGTGGCGTGCACGCCGGCGCTGGGTTCGAAGATGCGCAGTTCGCGGTTGCCCCAGGTGCTGTTCGACACGGTGACGTCGCGCACCCAGTTGAAGTTGCGGCCGGCGACCGACTGCAGCGCCTTCACCAGCTCTGTGTACGGGCCGAGGCCGTCGGTGAGCGAGGCCACGGCCTGTGCGTGCGCGGTGCGCAGTTCGGTCAGCAGCGCGGGGTCGGCCTTGTAGCCGGCGGCTTCGAGGCGGTCGGCCAGGCCTTCGAGGGCCAGCGCGGCGTCGCCGCACACGAACAGGTCGGTGGTGTAGCCGCGGCCTTCGGCGGCGGCGTCGGCGTCGATGCGCAGCAGCGGGCGCGGCAGCTTCAGCTCGTACTTGAGCGTTTCATTGCCGCGCAGGCGCGAGCCGACCACCAGCATCGCGTCGCAGCGCTGGTACAGCGCCTCCACCGGCTTGTGGATGTTGTACGAGCCGAGCGAGCCGGCATCGTCTTCAGGCACCGTGCCGCGGCCTTGCGTGGTCGTGACCACGCCAAAGCCCAGCTTCTGCAGGCGCTGGATGGCGCCGCGTGCATGGCGCGCACCGCCACCCACCCAGAGCATCGGCCGCGTGGCCCCGCCCAGGCGCGTGGCCAGCGCGTCGAGCGAGGCCTTCGACGGCACGGGCCGCTCGATGGGCAGCGGGGACAGGTCGGCCGGCATGGTCGTCAGCGCCGACTGAATGTCGATAGGAATCTCCACGCTCACCGGGCCGCTCGGCGCCGTCATGGCGAGCTGCACCGCGCGCTTGAGCGTGCCCAGCACCGTCTCCACGCTGCGCACGCGCAGGGCCGCCTTGGACACGGCCTTGAGCATGGTGAGCTGGTCGGGCGCCTCGTGGATGTACGACATGCCCTTGTCGAGGTACTGCGTTTCGATCTGCCCGGTGATGTGCAGCAGCGGCGCGCCGGCCGTCAGGGCCTCGACCATGCTGCCCGCGATGTTGCCGGCGGCCGGGCCGGTGCTGGTGAGGCACACGCCCAGGCTGGCCGTGGAGCGCGCATAGGCGTCGGCCATGTTGCCCGCGCCGGCCTCGCCGCGCGCCGGCACAAAGCGGATGGCACCGCGCTGCGCGAAGGCATCGAGGATGGGCATGTTGTGGATCGAGATGACGCCGAAGGCCGCCTTGACGCCGCACTGCTCCAGAAAGGCGGCGACCACGGCGCCGACGGTGACTGTGTTGTTGTTCGAAGAGTCATGCATGGCGTGAAAGGCCTCCAGAGATGTCGATGTGGCTGCCGGTCGTGTACGACGCGAGCGGTGATGCCAGAAAAAGAATGGCGCGCGCGGCTTCGCTCGGAAGCCCCAGGCGAGCCAGCGGAATGTGTTTGTCGGTTGCGAGCTGGCCGCTCCATGCGGCCCAGTCGAGCGACCGGTCCTCGCGCGCCTCGAAGCGGCGGCGCCACTGGCCCGACTCGACCAGCCCCAGCAGGATGCCGTTGACGCGCACGCCCTGCGGCGCGAACTCGGTGGCCATGGAACGCACCAGGTTCAGCAGGCCGGCGCGCGCGGCCGAGGTGGCGACCATGTGCGGCTCCGGCTGGCGCGCGAGCAGCGAGTTGGCGCAGACGATGGACGCATCGCCCAGTGCCGCGCGCTGCGTAGCAAGCTGCGGCAGAAAGGCGCGCGTGGGGTGAATCACCGAGAAGAACTTCAGGTGCAGCTCTTCGGTCCAGGCCGCGTCGTCGGTGTCGGCGAAGGTGGACACGCGGCCCTGGCCGGCGTTGTTGACGAGCATCGAAGCCGGGCCGATGGCCGCCTCGCTCGCGGCGGCAAAGGCGCGCACCGACGCGGCGTCGCGCACGTCGCAAGGCTGCGCGAAGAGCTTGGCGTTCGGATGCTGCTGGCGCAGGCCCGCCACGGCGGCGTCGAGCCGCTCGGCATTGCGCCCGCACAGCGCCACCGCGGCGCCGCAGCCCAGCAGCAGCTCGACGGTGGCCAGGCCGATGCCCGACGACCCGCCCGTGACCACGGCCACGCGGCCGGCCAGCGCATCGGCGGCAAAGAAGGATGAAGGCTGCATCGTCATGGCGTTCAGGCGCTGCGCAGCGGCACCACCTTGGCGGAGCGCGCGGGCGAATAGTTGAGAAGGCCCGAGATTTCGTCGGCGGTGACGCGCACGCGCTGCACCATTTCGTCCATGCGGCTTTCCTCGATGTGGCTCGCCGTGATGGTGGCGCCCAGCGCCGCGACGATGTGCCCGCTGTGGTCGCGCACTGGTGCGGCAATGCTGGAGATGTTGGATTCGAAGAAGCCCTCGCCCAACACATAGCCGCGCTGGCGGTCGGCCTGCACCATGTCGAAGAGTTCGGTCACGGTTTTGGGCGTGTTCGGCGAGAAGGTCTCGAGCTTGTCCTCTGGGTAGAGAGCGCGCAGTTGCGGCAGCGTGAGGTCTTCGAGCAGGATGCGCCCGAGCACGGTGGCATGGGCCGGCAGCCGCGTGCCCACGCTGACCGAACTCGCGAAGGGCGTGGGCGGCGCCACCTTGGCCACATAGACGATGGAACGGCCGTCGCGCACCACCAGGTTGCAGGGCGTGCGCAGCTCGTCGCACAGGCGATTGAGCAGCGGCGTGCCCAGCTGCGTGAGCTCCAGCGAGGCGAGATATTCGAAGCCCAGGCGCAGCACGGCCATGCCCAGGCGGTAGTCGCGCCCGCCCTCGGCGCGCTCCAGGAAACCCATGTTCTCCAGCGTGGTGAGCAGGCGGAACACGGTGGAGCGCGGCAGGTCGAAGCGGCGGGCCAGCTCGGGCGCGGAGAGCGTGCGGTTCTCGCGGCTGAACTCGCACAGCACGCGCAGGCCGCGCTCCAGCGCGGGCACGTTGTAGCGGTCCGCGCCCTCTTCCATCACTTCGTTGTCGTTGGTGGCCATGCCTGTTGTTTCCTTGGATGTCTTGTGTTCGTTGCGCTCAGCCCGCGAGCGATTCGCGCAGCAGTGCGGCCACGGCCTGCGGTTGTTCCACATAGCCGGCGTGCCCCGCATCGTCCAACAATTCGAGCGGCACGCCGCAGCGGCGCGCAACCTCTTCGCAGCTGGCGGGCGGCGTGACCACGTCGAGTGCGCCGCAGGCCACGCGCACCGGCACGGGCGGCGGCAGGTCGGCCAGCAGGTCGGCGTTGCACAGCAGTTCGACGGCCTGGCGGTAGCCCTGGTCGTTCAGCCGCGCCATGTTCCAGCGCACCCACAAGCGGGCGTGCTCGCTGGCCTTGTCGGACACCAGCCGGCCGGCGCGCTGCGCGGCCATGCCGGCGATGCCGAGTTCGTCGAGCGTGGCCAGGCGCTCCGTGCGGACCCTGGCGCGGGCTTGCGCACGGTGCGCCGCGCCGTAGCCGATGGCCGGGCTCACGAGCACGAGGCGGCGAATGCGGGTGTCGGTGCGCGCGGCCGCCGCGGCGGTGATGGCGCCCAGCGAATGGCCGACCAGCACGCAGGAATCGATGGCGAGCGCGTCGAGCAAAGAACTCAGCCGTGCGGCGTAGTCGGCCGCGGTCGGTGCCACGTTGTCGAGCGGGGTCGATTCACCGTAGCCCGGCGCGTCCCACGCGATGAAGCGGGCCTGCGACGCCAGCAGTGCGGCGGTGTCGATCCACGACGCCGCGCCCGAGCCGATGCCGTGCAGGCACACGACCACCGGGCCCTGGCCGCACTCGCGCACCGACACCACGGCACCACCGCCAACCGCGACGTTGCGGGCCGGAAAGCGCGCGTCGAGCCGTGCCAGCTCGGAGGCCGGCAGGGTCGGTGCTTGAGGGGTGATGGCGTCGTTCACGGCGAGCTCAGCGCTTGATCTTCGCAAGCGGGTGATCGGCCGGGTATGTAGGCGTCACCGGCTTCTTCGCGCCCAGCATCACGCACATCAGCGCGTCTTCGTCGCCGATGTTGATCTCCTCGCGGTACACGCCGGGCGGCACCGAGATCAGGTCGCGGTCGGTCATGATGGTTTCGAAGCGCTCGCCGTCTTTCTCGATCACCACCTTGAGCTTGCCGCGGATCAGGAAGAACACTTCTTCCACGTCGGTGTGCAGATGCGGCGGGCCTTCGTGGCCGGCGGGAATCACCATGGTGGAGAAGGTGAAGTGCTCGGCGGGCACGGTGTTGACGTCCGCGGCAATGCCGGTGCCGCCGGTGCCCACGTAGCGCATCTGCGCGCGGCGGAACTTGGGGTCGAAGTCGGCCTGGAACTTCAGCGCGTCCCAGTCGTACTTGCGGGTTTCGTAGCGCGCGATGCGGCTGTTCATCCACTCCGCGAGGCTCGTGCCTTCGGGCTGCGCCAGGGTGGTGGCGGGTGCATCGGTGATCTTTTGCTGTTCGGACAAATCGCTCATCGGGAAACTCCTTGGTCGAAAAAGTGGGTGTCGCCTGCGGGGGGTCAGTGCATCGCAAAGCCGCCGTTGACGGCCAGCAGCTGGCCCGTCATGAAGCGCGCCAGGCCGGACAGCAGGAACAGCGTGGCGCCGCACACGTCGGCGGCTTGCTGCTCGCGCGGAATGGCGCGGCCTTCGAGGTATTTCTGGTGGCGCGCCATGGGCACGTATTCGGTGGCCTCCACCAGCGTGAGACCGGGCGCCACGGCGTTGACGGTGATGTTGTCGCCGCCCCATTCGCGCGCCAGCGAGCGCGTCATGGCAATGACGGCGCCCTTGCTCGACGCATAGGCCAGCAGGTTGGGCGCGCCCCACAGCGCGGTGTCGGAGGCGAGGTTGACGATGGCGCCACGGCCGCTTTGGGCCAGCGCACCGCGGCAGGCACGGCCCATGAGCCAGCTGCCGCGCACATTGACGCTCATCACGCGGTCCCACATGTCGACTTCCAGCTGGTGCGCGTCCCGCCCGCCCGAGTTGGTGATGGCCGCGTTGTTGACCAGGCCGTCGAGCCCGCCGAGCAGGCGGATGGCTTCATTGGCACAGGCCACGATCGAATCGGGGTTCGACAGGTCGACGCTCAGCGCATGGGCGGTGCGGCCCGCTTCGCGCAGCGCCTTCGCCTCGCTCTCGGCCAGCTCGCCCAGGATGTCGGCCAGCACCACGCTGGCACCCGCCGCCGCGATGCACTGCGCGAAAGCCAGGCCCAGGCCGCGCGCGCCGCCGGTCACGAGTACGCGGCGTCCGGCCAGCAGATTGGCGGGCAGTTCGGCCAGCAGCGCCTGCAGGCTCGAGGGGTCGGGAATGGCTTTGAGTTCGGTCATGGGAATGTCTTGCGGGTTCAGTCGGCCTGGATGCCGAGCTCCTTGATGACCTTGCCGAAGCGCGCGTAGTCGGCGGCGTTGGTCTTGCCCAGCACGTCGGCGCTGCCGCCCACGGGCGTGGTGCCCAGCACGGCCATACGCGCGGCGATGTCGGGCATCTTCAGGATGTCGTTGAAGTGGCCGTTGAGCGTTTTCACGATCTCGGGCGGCAGGTTGCGCGGGCCCCAGAGGCCGTTCCATGCGGTCACCTCGACGTCGCTGTAGCCCTGCTCGGCCAGCGTCGGCACATTGGGCGCGAGCGGCGAACGCTGGGCCGAGGCCACGGCCAGCGCGCGCAGCTTGCCGTTGGCGAAGTAAGGCGACACCGGGCCGAGCGTGATGAACGAGATGGGCACATGGCCGCCCAGCAGATCGTTGACGGCCGGTGCCACGCCCTTGTACGGCACGTGCGCCAGGCTGGCGCCCGAGGCGCGGGCGAACATCTCGCCCAGAATGTGCATCGGCGAGCCGCTGCCCGGGCTCGCATAGCTCAGCGACTTGCCGCCCTTGGCCGCTGCCACGGCGTCCTTCAGGGTGGCAAGGCCGCTGCTGCCGCTGGCCACCAGAAAGAGCGGCAGGCTGCCGGTCTGCACGATGGGCGTGAAGCCGTTCAGCACGTCGTAGCCCGACGAGCCGTTGGCCTTGAGCACCAGCTGCGCAATGGAGAAGGTGCTGGGTGCGAGCAGCAGCGTGTAGCCGTCGGGCGCGGCCTTGGACACATAGGCGCTGCCGATGATGCCGCTGGCGCCCGGGCGGTTGTCGACCACCACGGGCTGGCCGACGCGGGTGGCGAGCTTTTCGGCGAACAGCCGCGCCAGGGCATCGGTGTCGCCGCCGGCCGGATAGGCCACGACCAGCGTGATCGGCTTGCTCGGGTAGCTGTCTGCCCAGGCGAGCCCGGGGGCGCACGCGGCGGCCAACGAAATGACTGCGGCAAGAGCAGCGGCAAGGGCGTGGCGGCGTGTGTGTTGCATCGGGTCCGTGGGTTCGGTGTTTGTTTCTCTAATGAAACAACGATTTATTAATGGAACAAAACGAAGAATACCGATGAAGACAACTTCATGACTAAGTAGAAACCCTAGATCACTGGAACGAAGAAGTAACGCAACGAAAACAGGGCGGCCCTTGTGGGGGCCGCCCTGCGAAAGAGGAGCGTTGGGGGAGCTCTGCCGGGAGCTTTGCGCCGGGTGCTGCTCAGCCGTAGCGCGCCACGGTGAGGCCTTCCATGTCGATCTCGGGCGCCCTGCCCGCGATCAGGTCTGCCATCACGCGGCCGGTGCCCGCCGCCATGGTCCAGCCCAGCGTGCCGTGGCCGGTACTCAGCATCAGGTTGGGAATGCGCGTGGCGCCGATCAGCGGCGTGCCATCGGGCGTCATGGGGCGCAGGCCGGTCCAAAAGGAGGCGTCGCGCACATTGCCGCCGCGCGGAAACAGGTCGGTCACCACGTGTTCGAGCGTGTCGCGCCGGCCCGCGTCCAGCCGCAGGTCGAAGCCCGAAAGCTGCGCCGTGCCGCCCACGCGAATGCGCTCGCCCAGCCGCGTGACGGCCACCTTGAAGGTCTCGTCCATCACGGTCGATTCGGGCGCGCCGGTGGCATCGGTGATGGGCACGGTGATCGAAAAACCCTTGACCGGGTACACCGGCAAATCGATGCCCAGCGGCTTGACCAGCGCGGGCGAATAGCTGCCGAGCGCGACCACGTAGCGGTCGGCGGTGAAGCTGCCCTGGTCGGTGCGCACCGCGGTCACGCCCTTGGCCGCGTCGTGTTCGATGGCCTGGATGTTGACGCCGAACTTGAAGACCACGCCCTCGGCCTCGGCCAGCTTGGCCAGCGCCTGCGTGAACTTGAAGCAGTCGCCGGTCTCGTCGCCGGGCAGGCGCAGGCCGCCGACGAACTTGTCCTTGACGGCCGCGAGCGCGGGCTCGTACTGCACGCAGCCTTCGCGGTCGAGCACCTGGTAAGGCACGCCCGAGGCCTGGAGCACCTCCACGTCTTTCGAGGTGCCGTCGAGCTGCTGCTGCGTGCGAAACAGCTGCAGCGTGCCCTGCATGCGCTCGTCGTAGGCAATGCCGGTGTCGGCGCGCAGCGCCTTCATGCAATCGCGGCTGTACTCGGCCAGCCGCACCATGCGGCCCTTGTTGACCTCGTAGCGCGCCTGGGTGCAGTTGCGCAGCATCGACAGGCCCCAGCGCCACATGGCGGGGTCGAGCATGGGCTTGATGACCAGCGGGCTGTGCTGCATCAGCATCCACTTGACGGCCTTCACCGGCACGCCCGGCCCGGCCCATGGCGCGGAGTAGCCGGGCGACACCTCGCCCGCGTTGCCGAAGCTGGTTTCGAGCGCGGGGGCCGGCTGGCGCTCCAGCACCGTCACCTCGTGCCCGGCGCGCGCCAGGTAATACGCCACCGACGTGCCGATGACACCGCTGCCAAGAATCAGTACCTGCATGAGAACAACCCTTTTTGAAGCCGCCATCCAGCGATGCAGCCGAGGGTACAGGGCTGAACGCTAGAGGCCCAGGGCGTCCTGCAATTGGCGTGCCGTCCAGCGCCTGGGGCTTTGCGGCCAGGCCTCGAGCAGCGCCACCATGCGCGCATTGCGCGGCGCGCTCAGCCCATGCTCCTGCGCGAGCCGCACCACCTCGCCGCTGAGCGAATCGATCTCGGTGCGGCGGCCCAGCGCCAGGTCGTCGGCCATGCTGGAGCGCGCCTTGGCGTCGACCCGCAGCATGCGCGCCGCAACGATGCGAAACAGCCAGTCGGGCAGGCGCAGCAGGCCGGGCAGCCGATGGGCCGGCACCGCGGCCACCTGCGCCGGCGTGATGCCCGCGACGTTCAGTATGCTCAGCGCCTCTTCGATCAGCGACGCGAAGCAGCGGCGGTAGCCGCGCTGCATCAGCTCGTCGCGCAGCGGCAGGCCCGACAGCGCATTGACCGGGTTGTTGAGGTTGAGCATCAGCTTGCCCCACTGCACGGGCACCAGGTCGGCATGCAGGTCGAGCGGCACGCCGGCGCGCGCGAACACGTCGAGCCAGGGGCGCAGCGCCGCGTCGTCTTCGGCGGCGAGCCGGCCAGGCGTGCCGCGGTGGAAGGCGCCTTGGCCGATCTCGGCCACGTTGTACGGCACCATGCCGGCGCGCACATTGAGCGACGGGCCGGCCAGCGATGCCGCCGCGCAGTTGGAAATGCCGTTCTGCAAAGACACCACCGTGGTGCCTGCGGGCAAGGCGAACGCGAGCTCGGCGGCGGCCTCGGCCGTGGCGCCGCTCTTCACGCACAGCAGCACCAAGGCGGGCTGCGCACCGGGGGGCACCTGCTCGCTCAGCTGCAACCGCGCGGCGGGCAGCTTGAGCTTGTTGCCGTCGATGTCCGTGAGCGTGAGGCCGTGCGTGGCGAGCTTGTCGAGCACACGCGGACGGCCCACGAAGGTCACTGGCACACCCGCTGCCGCGAGGCTGCCGCCGATGAAGCAGCCGATGGTGCCGGCGCCCATTACAAGCACCTCACCGGGAATGTCTTCAGGCATGAAGCGCGTGTGTCCGGTGAGGCTGTGTGGTGAGTGGCGGGGTCAGGCGCGTTGCGCGACCCAGGCCTGCACCGATTGCAGCGCGGCCGCCAGGCCCGCGGCGTTGGTGCCGCCGGCCATGGCCATGTCGGCCTTGCCGCCGCCCTTGCCACCGACCTGCTGGGCCACGAAGTTGACCAGCTCGCCAGCCTTGACCTTGCCCACGCTGTCGGCGGTGACGCCGGCCGCAATCTGCACCTTGTCGCCATCCGCGGCGGCCAGCACGATCACGGCGGTCTTGAGCTTGTCCTTCAGCTTGTCCATGGTGTCGCGCAGCGTCTTGGCGTCCGCGCCGTCGAGCTTGGCGACCAGCAGCTTCAGGCCGTTGACGTCCACGGCCTGCGACACCAGTTCGTCGCCCTTCGACGAAGCAAGCTTGCCCTTGAGCGCACCCACTTCGCGCTCGAGCGCCCTCACCTGGTCGAGCACCTGCGTGAGGCGGCCTTGCAGTTCCGCGGCCGGCGTGCGCAGCGTGGCGGCCACGCTGTGCACGGTCGACTCCAGGTCTTGCAGATAGCTCAGCGCATTGGCGCCCGTGACCGCTTCGATGCGGCGCACGCCGGCGGCCACGCCGCCTTCGCTGACGATCTTGAACAGGCCGATGTCGCCCGTGCGGCCCACATGGGTGCCACCGCACAGCTCGCGGCTGGAGCCGATGTCGAGCACGCGCACGCTGTCGCCGTACTTCTCGCCGAACAGCATCATGGCGCCGGTCTTCTGGGCCGCCTCCATGTCCATCACGCGGGCCTGGGTGGGCGCATTGGCCAGCACTTCGGCGTTGACGCGCTTTTCGATTTCGAGGATCTGCTCGCGCGACACGGCCGCGTTGTGCGCGAAGTCGAAGCGGGTCTTGTCGGCATCGACCAGCGAGCCTTTTTGCTGCACATGGTCGCCGAGCACTTCGCGCAGGGCCTTGTGCATCAGGTGGGTGACCGAGTGGTTGCGCATGGTGGCGTTGCGCCGCGCGATGTCGACCGCGGCCTTCACCGCGTCGCCCACCTTCAGCGTGCCCTGCGTCTGCGTGCCGTGGTGGCCGAACACGTCGGCCTTGATCTTCTGCGTGTCGTCGACGCCGAACTGCACGCCCTCGGCAACGATCACGCCCTGGTCGCCGACCTGGCCGCCGCTCTCGGCATAGAAGGGCGTGGTGTCGAGCACCACGATGCCTGACTGGCCTTCCTTCAGTTCCTGCACGGCCGCGCCTTCGACGTAAAGCGCCACGACCTTGGCGTTTTCTTCGAGGTGTTCGTAGCCGGTGAAGGTGTTGCCCGCGCCGGCGTATTCGACGTTGCGGTCCATCTTGAACTTGCCGCCGGCACGGCCCGCGGCTTTCTGCTTTTCCATGGCCACATTGAAGCCGGCCTCGTCGACGCTCACGCCGCGCTCGCGGCACACGTCGGCCGACAGGTCGAGCGGAAAGCCGTAGGTGTCGTGCAGCTTGAAGGCCACGTCGCCGGGCAGCGTCTTGGCGTCGCCGGCCAGCGCCGCGTCAAGAATTTCCATGCCGTTGGCCAGCGTTTCGAAGAAGCGTTCTTCTTCGGCCTTCAAGGTCTCGGTAATCTTCTTCTCGTCGGCCACGAGCTTGGGGTACGCGTCGCCCATGAGCTTCACCAGATCAGGCACCAGCTTGTGGAAGAACGGCTTCTTCTGGCCCAGCTTGTAGCCGTGGCGAATGGCGCGGCGAATGATGCGGCGCTGCACGTAGCCGCGGCCTTCGTTCGACGGAATCACGCCGTCGGCCACCAGGAACGAGGTGGCGCGAATGTGGTCGGCAATCACGCGCAGCGAGTTGTTCGACAGGTCTTGCGTGCCGGTCTCGCGACCCGCGGCCTTGATGAGCGCGTCGAAGATGTCGATTTCGTAGTTGCTGTGCACGTGCTGCAGGATCGCGGCCAGGCGCTCCAGGCCCATGCCGGTGTCCACGCAGGGTGCGGGCAGTTTCTTGACCGAGCCGTCGGGCTGCATGTCGAACTGCATGAACACGTTGTTCCAGATCTCGATGTAGCGGTCGCCGTCTTCGTCGGGCGAGCCGGGCGGGCCGCCGGGGATCTCGGGGCCGTGGTCGAAGAAGATCTCGGAGCACGGGCCGCACGGGCCGGTGTCGGCCATCATCCAGAAGTTGTCGGACATGTAGCGTCCGCCCTTGTTGTCGCCGATGCGCACCACGCGCTCCGGCGGCAGGCCGATGTCCTTGGTCCAGATGTCGTAGGCCTCGTCGTCCTCGATGTAGACGGTAGCCCAGAGCTTGTCGGCCGGCAGCTTGTAGACCTTGGTCAGCAACTCGAAGGCCCAGGTGAGCGACTCGCGCTTGAAGTAGTCGCCAAAGCTCCAGTTGCCCAGCATCTCGAAGAAGGTGTGGTGGCGCGCGGTGTAGCCCACGTTCTCCAGGTCGTTGTGCTTGCCGCCGGCGCGCAGGCAGGCCTGGACAGATGCGGCGCGCACGTAGCTGCGCTTGTCTTCGCCGAGAAACACGTCCTTGAACTGGACCATGCCCGAGTTGGTGAACATGAGCGTCGGGTCGTTGCCCGGCACCAGCGAGCTCGAAGGCACCACGGTGTGGCCCTTGGACGCGAAGAAATCGAGAAAGGTCTTGCGGATGTCCGCGACCGTGAATGTGGGCTGGCTCATCTTTGGATTCGTCTTCTGTCGAGGGCGGCGCGGCGCTGGCGACCCTGTGTCGAACCCACTGCGGCGAACCGGCCTGACTGCTTGATTTGCTTGAACGAACAATTATAGGTTTGGCCATGACGCCCGCGCCGCGCCGGGGCAAACTGCATGGCACAGTCGGCACGGCTAATATGTGACGTGGCGCAAAAAACGAGAACCAAAGACGGTCTGCGCCATCCGTACTTGTACGGACATAAAAGATCAAGGAGTTCGAATGGCAAGCCAAGAGGCGGAACAACACTGGCGGATCGAGGACCTCGATTTCTCGCGCATCGCGCTCGACACGGTACGACCCGACGAGAACCTCTTCTACCTGGTGACGTCCGCCTCTTTCATTGAAAGCGGCTCCGACCTCTACACCCAGAACCTGGTCGATTTCTTTCGCGGCGACGACGAAGTCACCGACTGGCTGTCGAACCACTGGGAGCTGGAGGAACTGCAGCACGGCAAGGCCCTTCGCGCCTACGTGCGCCATGTGTGGCCCGAGTTCGAATGGGACACCGCCTACCAGGGCTTCCTGACGGAGTACGCGACCTACTGCAAGGTCGAGCTGCTGGCCCCCACGCGCGCCCTGGAGATGACCGCGCGCTGCGTGGTGGAAACAGGCACCGCCACCTACTACCGCGCCATGGCCCGCAGCACCAGCGAGCCGGTGCTGCGCGATCTGGCCACGCGCATCGCGACCGACGAGGTCAACCACTACAAGCATTTCTACCGCTTCTTTCGCCGCTACCGCGAGCAGGAGCGGCTGAGCCGGTTTCGCGTTTTCGGCACCATCGGGCGGCGCACGCTCGAACTCAAGAGCGAGGACGCCGACTGCGCGATTCGCCACGTGGTGCAGGCACGCTCGCCCGAGCGCGCCAATGACGCGGCCTACGTGCAGGCGCTGAGCGCGAACATGAACAGCACCATCCGCACCAACCTGAGCGCGGCCACCACGCTGAAGATGCTGATGCGTCCGCTGGAGTTGCCGGCGAGATTGCAGACCGTGATTCAGTACCCGATCAGGCAGTTCATGCAGCATGTGTTCCTGCGCTAGATTGCCCAGGCACCGTGGACAGTAATTGCATACAACGGCTGCCGCGCATCCGCAAACTGGCCCTGCGCAAATGGACAAAGCGGGACCGGCGTTCCGCTTTTTGCAACGAACGCCTCGTTAGTATCCGCCGCTCACACCTTTCTAGAGGCGAGGCCTGAGACCTTCGGAAGAGCGGCAACCCGCTCCTGGCAAGTTGGCTCGCAGCCCTTTTGCATGCGAGCCCGATGTTTGAAAACACAGCCCCCCGCGAGCCCCCTTACACCGTCCGCCTGGAAGGTCCCGACCTTTCCATTCGCGACCTGATGGAAACGCGCTTCACCTTTCTGCGGCTGCTGGAGCAGCACATTGGCGCACCGCCCCGAGTGGTGAAGTGCTACCGGGCATGGGCCAGCCAGCTCGAGTCGGGCAGCGAGACATTGAGCGAAGCACAGAAGGCGCACGCGCGTACCTGGAAAGAGGCATGGGAGCGCGCGAGCGAACAGGCCGCGCCCTTGTTGAGCAAGCCGCACTGCACGGCGTTCCAATTCGAGCTGCTGCGATGACCGCGACCAAAAAAAACCCAGCGCTTGGCTGGGTTGTGAACCTCTTGGGTGCTGTCACACACAGAGAACTCGCACACAGAGGCGAGTTCACAAAATCTAGGGCTTCAGAAGAAAAGACCGTGTCGGACAGGGCCGGCACTTTCACATTGCGTGGCTTGGCGCCGCGCAGCAACAACTGACGCCGCAGGCTGAAAACTGTCAATTAGTTCACGTTTCGAGAAGTGTCCTACGGCGGGTGACTGTTTCTGACTGACACCCGCAAACAGGATCTTCATCGACTATGCAGATTGCTGTCACGCAACAGGGCCGCACAAAAGAAGAGCTCTCTGTATTCCTTAGAGCGCCCGCCAGGGCTCCTCGACACCCGCTTCGGCGGGTATTTTTTTGCCTGGAGATTTTGGGGGTGAGAGGTGGCGTTCAGCCCGAATTCACGCCGAATTCAGGCCGAGTTCAAACCCGGTTTGCGGTTCGCGTCCAGCGAATAGAGCTGTGGGCGGTCTTCCAGGCTGGGGTCGACTGGCGCATGGTCGGCGGTGGTGCGCGGCTGTCGGAACAGCTCGTTTTCCAGACGCATCACGCGCTCCGCATACATGCGGGCCAGGGCGGCGTGGTGCTCGGCAGCCGCCTGGTGCTCGATGCGCGCCATTTGCGCTTCTTCCAGCAGTGCCGCGGCACGCCGCAGGTAGGCGGTGTGGGCGGGGCGGAACAAGAAGTCGAACGTCATTTCACGCTCCTTTTTGCGCAACGGCGCGCACACGCCATGTTCCTCCCGATCGCCCTGCCGAGTCTGTCGGCGTGCGGCCTACCGCCGGGCTACCTCGTTCGTTTTTACCTAGCACACGGACATGAAGCGTTGTCCCTGACGAATGGGGACAATGCTGTGGAAAACTGTGTGTGCAGTGTGCGAAACCGTTGCCTGGCGTGGCCTGCAACACGGTGCCTGCGAAACAGGCACCGTGCGAAAAAAAGTTGAAGCGGCCTGTAGCTCGGGCCCGGATCGCGCACCGGGCAGCGTCAAAACGTCTCTGCTGACGTGCTGCGCGTCGGCTGCCGCTGCCACCGATCAGTCGCGGTAGTGGCGATAGTGCTCGTGACGCTCCCACTCGCGGCGGCGCCATTCGCGACGCTCTTCATGGCGCTCGTCACGGCCCCAGCGCGGGGCGGGCTCGTAATAGACCGGTGCCGGCTCATAGACCGCAGCCGGGCGATAGCGCACGGGCGGCGGCGGCTGGTAGTAGACGGGTGCGGGCTGCGAATACACAGGCGCAGGCTCGTAATACACCGGGGCCGGCGTGCCCACCACGACGCCCGGAAGGTTGATGCCGACGGACCAACGCGTCTCGGCGCTTGCCGAAGCCGTTGCGAACAATGCGCCGGCGGCCAGCACGGCTGCCACGGCGATCTTGAAAGTGTTTCGATGAAGGGTCACGTCGTCTCCAGAAGTGCGGGAACAATCCCGATACCTCGACAACGCCTGACCGGCGGCTGACGCTCACATCGCTTCTGTGAAGAACGTTCCCAGATGTCACAAGAATGCAGGGCCTGCTCAATCTCGCGGGCTGGCGATCCACTCCTTCACGAAGTGCGTCGCCCGAACGCACGCGCGTTCAAAGGCACCGTCCCATGTCAGTTGCTGCGTGATCACGAGCGCGCATTTCTGAACGCCTTCGAGGCTCAGCTTGGCAATACCGGCGTAAGAGCCGTGCACCGTTCGCATGACTTCGAAGTCCGCCGACCAGCCGTCGGGCAGTTCGAACAGGGTGGATGGCGCTCGCATGGTGAACCCAGCATAGGCGGGGGGTGCCATTCGGCTCCAGGAACTAATTCACAAGTATTAACTAAGGTTGACAACGGTGCGATTTGTGTCGATTTGTTCCGGGCTTGCCGAGTGGCCGAGCTACGATCCCGCCAAACTACATGAGGCGGAGATGCCGGGCGCAAGTGAGATCGAGCGGGTCGTTGCAGCGCTGAAGACGCTGGCGGTTCAGCCGTGGCCAGAAAGCGCACGGTTTGTTTTGAAGTGGAACGACGTCGCGAAGTCGCTTCCGGGCATCGGCTATGAAGCGTTTTTTCATGCCCACCGGCTGGCCACCCGCAACGTCTTCCACGACATCGGGTTGAACACGTCGGCCATCGAAGCGTTGCGCTCGCAAGGCTTTGCCGTGGTGGTGGACGCCAACCAGGGGGAAGCGGCGTCATGCGTGCGCATCGAGGTCGGGGTTGCGTGGCTGGACCTCTCCAGAAAGCTGCCTGGGCTCAAGCCCAGCAGCGGCATGTATGAGCTGCGGGACGATGACGGGCACTGCTGAGCAGGCCCTTCTTGACCGCCTATACTCGCGGCTTCCGTTTTTCGCACCGCATGCGTTCAACGGTTGCCCGATGCGGGTGTAGCTCAATGGCAGAGCTGTTGCTTCCCAAGCAACTGACGAGGGTTCGATTCCCTTCACCCGCTCCACCGCGCCGCCGCTCCCTCCCCTTCCCCCAGACATTTCTTCCGCCTGTCACCGCGGGTCTGGCCGAGCTTGTCGAGCATGAATACATTGCGCGGCAGTGCGCCCTCGCACCGGTCATCACGTAGCATCCGGCCATGAGCTACACCGTGAAACTGATCGATTTTCCTGACGCGCCGGCCGATGTGTTCGCCTCCGCGGAGTCCCGCTTTCGCCGCGAACTCGACAAGCTGCTGGGCGACGGCGTGGTGCCTGCGCTGAAGGCGTTCGAGAACGCCAGCGAGTCGAGCGCCGACGAACTCACCAAGAACGACATTGCACTGGCCGCCGCCTGGGCCAAGGCCTACGAGTCCGCCAAGACCGCGGGCTTTCGCGCACTGGGCGAAGCCGACGAGGCGTACTTCGAGATTCGCATCGACTGAATTTTTCTCCCTTCAGGAGCCGGCCATGAAACTGCTCTCTGCCTTGTTTCTCTGCGCCCTGCTCTGCGCCTGCGCGACAGCACCGGGCACATCACCGCCCACCGCCTCCGGCGAAGCGGCCGAAGCGTCGCAAGCGCCTGCACCCGAGCCCACGGGCGTGCGGTGGCGCTACATCAACACCAAGTCGTACGAAACCACGAGCGCCGGCGCAGGCCTTGGGCACAGCCATCGCTTCGAAAGCAGCGTCGGCTGGGTCGACGTGTATGTGTACGACATGAAGCGCACCGACTGGCGCCCCGGCGTGGACGACCCGCAGTTCGACGCGCACTTCAAAGGCACCATCGTCGAGGTGCAGCGCGCCATTGCGCAGGGCCTGTACGCCAGCGCCAAGGTTGGCGCCACGCGCGACGTGCGCATCGACGGCATCACCTTTCGCGCCATCTCCTTCCGGCTGGTGAACGCGCGCGACGGCAAGGCGTACGACTCGTACACCTACCTCACGGCACGCGGCGGCCGGCTGCTGAAGTACCGCATGTCTTTCAATGCACCGGCGCCCGCCAACGTGGAAGCCATTGCGCGCGAGTTCATCGATCGCAACCTGCGCACCGGGCCGGACACACCGGTCGGCACACGCGAACTGCGCAACACCTGACACGCCGCGGCGGCCGCATCTTGCCGGCCTGGCCGACTCACTTGCGCGCGGCCCCCGGCAGCTTGGACACACGCTCGGCCAAAAAGTCGATCAGCACGCGCACCCTCAACGGCAGCTGTCGACGTGGCGCATACAGCAGGTGCGCCTCTTGCGCCGGCCCTGTGTGTCGCGGCAGCACCCGCACCAGCCGGCCTTGCGCCAGCAGCTCGGCCACCATCCACGTGGGCTGCAATGAGATGCCTGCCCCGGCCAGCACGCTGTCGAGCAGCGCCACCGCGTTGTTCACGCGGTAGCGGCTGCGCACCGGCACGGCAACCGCTCCGTCAAGCCCCTGCAGCAGCACGCCGTCGTCGCCGGGCGCATAGCGCAGGTAGTCGTGCGACAGCAGGTCCTGCGGCTTGCGCGGCTTGCCGCGTGCGGCGATGTAGCCGGGCGAAGCGACCAGCACGCGCGGCCAGGTGCCGAGGTGGCGGGCCACCAGGTCGGGCGGCAGCACGCCACCGACACGCAGCGACACGTCGATGCGCTCTTCCAGCGGGTCGATGAAGCGGTCGTCCAGCACCAGTTCGAGTTCGATGTCGGGGTACAGCGCCAGAAACTCCACCGCCATGGCGTTGAGGTGCCGCTGCCCCAACGTGACCGGTGCGCTCAGGCGGAGCAGGCCGCGCGGCTGCTGCGTGGTTTCGCGCGCATCGGCCACCGCGTCGCCGTAGTCCTCGAGCACGCGCCGCGCGCGCTCGTGAAAGCGCTGCCCTTCCTCGGTCAGGCTCAGGCCGGCCGCAGTGCGCCGCAGCAGCCGCACGCCCAGCGAGCGCTCCAGCCCCGCCACCAGCTTGCTGACGGTGGGCTGCGTGGTGTCCAGCGCGCGGGCCGCGCCCGACAGGCTGCCGAGTTTCACGCTGTGCACGAAGGCCTGGAGGGCGCGCAAAGTGTCCATGGGATGTATTCGAATAGGGAATGGAGTGGATGCGATTCTGCCGTCTACCCATGCGAGTGCGAATGCAAGAAAGTGGCCTCCCGACTTCGACTTTTCCGAGGACATCTTCATGACCACATCCACCTTCACATCGCTGCTTCGCCATGGCGCCCTTGCGCTCACCCTGGCCGGCATGGCCAGCACATCGACTGCCGCCCCTCCCTCCACCCACTGGAGCCCCAGCTGGATGGCGAGCACGCAGCCGCTGTGGCATGGCGACTTCGTGCTGCCCACCGGCGTGCCCTTTCAGTTCAACCGCCAAACGGTGCGCCAGGTGGCGCGCCTGAGCATCGGCGGCACACGGCTGCGCGTGGTGATCAGCAACGAAGGCGGCACGGCGCCGCTGCACATTGGCGCGGCCCGCGTGGCGCGGCATGCGCAGGGCTCGGCCACCGTGGAGGGCAGCGACCAGCCGCTGCGCTTCGGCGGGCAGGCGCAGGTCACGCTGCCGCCCGGCGCGCGGTGGGTGAGCGACCCGGTGGACATCGCCCTGCCCGCGCTGGCCGAAGTGGCCGTGTCGCTGTACCTGCCGCAACCCAGCCAGCCCGCAGGCTTTCACTTCGACGCCCGCCAGACCGCCTATGTGGCCGACGGCGACCTCACGGCCTCCATGCGAATGCCTGCCGACGCCACACCGCTGAGCACCCGCGTGTACCTGAGTGGCCTGATCGTTGAGACGCCCGAGGCGCCCGTCACCGTGGTCGCTTTCGGCGATTCGCTGACCGACGGCAACGGCGCAACGCCCGGTGCCAACACCCGCTGGTCCGACGCACTGGCCGAGCGGCTCGCGAGCCGACACGTCGCGGTGCTGAACGCGGGCATCTCCGGCGGCCGGTTGCTGAAGGACGGCATGGGCCGCGCCGGGCTGGCGCGCGCGGAGCGCGACGTGTTCGCGCAGCCCGGCGTGCGCGCCATGGTCGTGCTGCTGGGCACCAACGACATCGGCTGGCCCGGCGGCGCGTTCGCACCGGCCGAGCCCGCCGTGCGCGCGGAGCAACTGGTCCAGGGCTTTCGCCAACTGATAGCGATGGCCCACGCGCACAACGTGCGCATCATGGGCGCCACCATTCCGCCGACCGAGCGCGCACTGCAAGGCACGCCGCTCGAAGGCCACTATTCGCCCGAGAAAGACCAGGTGCGCCAGGCCGTGAACCGATGGATCCGCGAGAGCGGCGCGTTCGACGCCATGGTCGATTTCGATGCACTGCTGCGCGACCCCGCACACCCCGCGCGGCTGAAGGCGGCCATGGACTCGGGCGACCATCTGCACCCTGGCGACGCGGGCTACAAGGCGATGGCCGCGGCCATCGACCTGGAGGCATTGCTCGGCATGCACATTCCGCCGTGAGCCAAAGGTTTGCATCGGGTTTGCAGTTCGGAAAACACTGTACATAGATACAGCATTTCCCTAAACTTCGTCGTCTCCAAGAACACCACCGAGGCGACACCATGACCACCGCCAACCCGCCTGCGACCGCCCCGGCGCAGGCGCTTTTTTTCTCCCGCCTGCAGCAGTTGCAGACCCGCTCGCGCACGGGCCGCCTCTCGACCTGGCCTTTCAAGGTGGCCCGCGACAAGGGCCCCCCGGACGCGAATGAAATGAACGATGTGCGCATTCAGGCCGCGCGCGTCATCCGCACGACGGCCGAGAGTTGGTGGCCGTCCGGTGCGTGAAGTCGGACATTCATCCGGCGCTACAGTCGTCTCATGCTGACGCCAACCGCTCTCGCCCCATCCTTGCCCCTGTCGCACGACGCCATCCAGCAATGCCTGTCCCAGGCCTACGGCCTGCACAAGGTGCGCGCCGAATCGCTGCCGCCAGGCGCCAACGCGCATTCCGCCGCGTTCCGCATCGATGCGGATGACCGCGCCGCGTACTTCCTCCAGTTGCAACCTGAAGGCCTGCCCCAGCCGGTCTTCGCCGTTCCCGCCTTTCTGCACAACGACCAAGGCATCGACGCCGTGATGGCCCCGCTGCCCACCACGGGCGGCGCACTGAGCGTGCGGGCCGACGGCTTCGACTGGGCGCTGTACCCCTTCTTCGAAGGCGGCAACGGATTCCAGCGCGCCCTGACCGACACGCAGTGGCGCGCGCTCGGCAAGGCCGTGGGCGCCATCCACCGCACCGAACTGCCCGAGGCACTGTCGGCCAGCCTGCCCAAGGAGCGCTACGCCCACAAGGCGCGCGAAGGCGTGCGGCGCTACCAGCGCCGGTTCATCAACGGCGTGACCGGCGACGACATCGTCATGCGCTTCTTCGCGTTCTGGGAAGACCGCGCGGAAGAGATCGACACCGTCGTCTACCGCAGCGAGCAGCTCGCGTCGATCCTGCTGGAGCGACCGCCCCGGCTGGTGCCGTGCCATGGCGATCTGCATGCAGGCAACGTGCTCGTAGGAGATGACGGGCGACTGGCCATCGTCGACTGGCGCGCGCTGGTGCTCGCCCCGAAAGAACGCGACCTGATGTTCATTGGCGGCAGTCCTGTGTGGAACACGCCGGCACAAGCAGCGCTGTTCTACGAAGGCTACGGCGCCACCGACATCGACGCCGTGGCGCTGGCCCACTACCGCTACGAGCGCATCACGCAAGACGTGCTCGCGTGCTGCGACCTGATGTTCGACGCCGCAGCCAGCGCGCAAGACCGCGAGGAAGGCCTGCGCCAGTTGCAGCGCCAGTTCGCGCCGAACGACGTGGTCGCCATCGCGCACCAGAGCTACGAAGCCGTCACCTGAGCCTGCGCGAGCGGCAACGCCGCGTCAGGTCAGCAAGTCCTGCGCGTCGTCCTCGAAGCCCGAAATGGGTTGGGCCTTGGCCAAGGCCAGCCACACAGCGAACGGAATGCGCTCGAACGCGCGGTGCACCGCCGCACGCGCCACCACGAGGCGGTCGGCTTCGAGCACCATCACGCCGCACTCGGCGGGCACTTCGTCGGGCGTGGCGATGCAGCGCCCCTTGGCATCGTTGCCCAGCACGTACCAGCACTCGCCGCCCAGGTCGAGGTAGGCTGCGCGCTTGTCGGGCTTGCGCAGGTCGCCCAGCAGGTCGGCGCGGCTGACCTTCACCTCGTGCACGATGGGGTGCGCATAGGCCTCCACGCTGGTGTTGCGGATCGAGAACACGTCGGGCCGCGCGATGCACCAGCGCGCCTTGCCGCCTTCTTCCAGCGGCGCCAGCCGCGCGCGCAAACCCAGCCCGCGCCATGCGATGCGACCGCCGCGCGTCATCTCGCGCGCCACGCGCTCCACCAGGGCCTCGTGCGGCGACAGCGCGGCGCGGTTGAGGGTGAGCGTGGTGGCGATGCGCGCAATGCCCGCATCGGTCACGCGCAGCGTCTCGTGGCCATGCGGCGTGCGCACGCGCTCCAGGTAGCCGCCCGCGAGCAGCTCGACCTCGATGCCGTCGCAGCACGGCCAGCCCGCCGAGCGGTAGATCTCGCGCAGCCGCCGCGCATGCGGCTTGCCGAACGGCACCTCCGCGGCGGCCCGCTGCAGGGGTGGCGGCTCCACCACGGGAGCAGGAAAACCGGGGTCGGTGATGGGCGGCAACGCAGGCGGCGGATCGCCTTCGGGCGGCGGCGTGTTCGGCGGAATGTTGGGCGGTGGGGGCGGCATGGGCACCGGCACGTCGGGTGCGGGCGGCGGCGGGCCGATGGGTGTCGCAACGATGGGGTCTAGAACAAGTTCTGTCATGGCTCAGGCAGGTTAGCGAAAAGTCTCGCGCGGCGCGAGGCATGCAACCAACGGTTGCATCAATGAAAGTCCCGGCTGGTGTTGCTCTGCGCCAGCCGGCCCATGAGCGGCGTCAGGTCCCTGAAGCCGGTGGCCACCAGGTGCTGCACCTTGCCGCCGCTGTCGTCGTCGCGCTGCCACGTGCCCTGCACCGCGAGCAGCTGCGACTTGAGCAGCGGCTCGCGCCAGGCGTCCACGACATGGTTCCACACGATCACGTTGACGTTGCCGGTCTCGTCCTCCAGCGTGACGAAGATGGTGCCGTTGGCCGTCTGCGGGCGCTGCCGCCCCTTGACGATGCCGCAGGCGCGCACCGTCTGGCCCGTTCGCACCTCGCGCAGCTCGGCCGCGCTCAGCAGGTTCATGCGCGCCAGTCGCGGGCGCAGCAGCGCGAGCGGATGGCGGCGCAGCGTGAGGCGCAGCGCCGCGTAGTCGCCCACGATCTCCTCGCCTTCCGGCGCGGCGGGCAACTGCAACACCTGTTCGTTGATGGGCACGCCCTTGAGCAAGCCGGGCGCGCGCCGCTGGGCGGTGGCATCCCATATCTGCTGGCGGCGGTGGCCCGACAGCGACATCAGCGCATCGGCCGCGGCCAGCGCGGCCATGTCCTTGCCGTCGAGTTCGGCGCGCAGGGCCAGGTCTTCGGTGCTGGTGAACGGCGCTTGCGCGCGCGCGTCGAGCAGGCGCTTCGCACCGGCCGCGCTGAGGCTCTGGATGCGGTTCAGGCCCAGGCGCACCGCGGGCTGGTTGTCGTTGCCCAGACGCTCGGCGTAGCGCGCGTCGGTGCCGTGCGGCATGCGCGGCGCATCGGGGGCGCGGGCTTCGAGCGTGGTGTCGTGCTCGCTCTGCATGACGTCGACCGGGCGCACCTCCACGCCATGGCGGCGCGCGTCCTGCACCAGCTGGGAAGGGCTGTAGAAGCCCATCGGTTGGGAGTCGAGCAACGCCGCCAGGAAGCAGGCGGGCTCGTGGTTCTTGAGCCAGCTGCTCACCGTGACCAGCAGCGCGAAGCTCGCGGCATGGCTTTCTGGGAAGCCGTAGTCGCCGAAGCCGAGGATCTGCTTGAAGATGGCTTCTGCAAAGCTGGCCTTGTAGCCATTGCCGGTCATGCCTTCGACCAGCTTCTGGTGGAACTTGTCGAGGCCGCCCTTGCGCTTCCATGCGGCCATGGCGCGGCGCAGCTGGTCGGCCTCGTCGGCAGAGAACTTGGCCGCGATCATCGCGATCTGCATCACCTGCTCCTGGAAGATCGGAATGCCCAGCGTGCGTTCCAGCGCGGGGCGCAGCTCGTCGTTTTCGTAGTGAATGGGCAAGCCCTTGCGCACCCGTTCACGCTGCTTGAGGTACGGATGCACCATGCCGCCCTGAATGGGCCCGGGCCGCACGATGGCCACTTCGATCACCAGATCTTCATAGCAGCGCGGCTGCAGCCGCGGCAGCATCGACATCTGCGCCCGGCTCTCGATCTGGAACACGCCCACGGTGTCGGCGTCGCAGATCATTTCGAACACCTTCGGGTCGTTGTGCGGAACCTGGTACATCTCCACCATCGATCCCCGCCAGCGGTTCATGTGGTCGAGCCCCCGGCGGATGGCGCTGAGCATGCCGAGCGCGAGCACGTCGACCTTGAGCATGCCCATGGCCTCCAGGTCGTCTTTTTCCCACTGGATGACGGAGCGGTCTTTCATGGACGCCTTCTCCACCGGCACCAGCCGCGTGAGCTTGGTGTGCGTGAGCACGAAGCCACCCACGTGCTGGCTCAGGTGGCGCGGAAAGCCCTTGAGCCGCTGCGTCATCTCCATCCACTGTTCGAGCTTGAGCTCGTCTTCGCGCACGCCCGCGCGCTCGCATGCCGCGTTCAGTTGCTCGCCGAGCAATGTGTCGTCGAACCAGTAATGGTCTTTGGCGAACTCGTCGATCAGCCGCTCGTCGATGCCAATGGCCTTGCCCACGTCGCGCAGCGCGCTGCGCGAGCGGTAGCAGATGACGACGGCCGCAATGGCCGCGCGCTCGCGGCCGTACCTTTCGTAGATGTACTGGATGACCACCTCGCGCCGCTGGTGCTCGAAGTCGACGTCGATGTCCGGTGGCTCCTTGCGGTGGCGGCTCAGGAAGCGCTCGAACAGCAGCGTGCCCTTGTCGGGGTCGATGGCGGTGATGCCCAGGCAATAGCAAACGGCCGAGTTGGCCGACGAGCCGCGCCCCTGGCAAAGAATCTTTTGCGACATGGCGAAGCTGACGATGTTTTCCACAGTGAGAAAGAACATCTGGTAGCCAAGCTCCACGATCAACGCGAGCTCTTTCTGCACCTGCGCACGCACCTTCTCGGGAATGCCCTGGGGGTAGCGGCCCCGCGCGCCCTCCCAGGTCTTGCGCTCCAGCGTCTGCGTGGGTGTTTCGTCGTTGCCCACGCTTTCGAGCGGGTACTTGTAGGTCTCGCGAATCACCTCGGGGTCGAACCTGCACCGCTCTGCCACGACCAGCGTGTTGATCAGCATGTCGCCCAGGTACAGCTCGGCCAGACGCATGCGCGGGCGCAGGTGCCGCTCGGCATTCGACTGCAGCGCAAAGCCGCATTCGGCCACCGTCTTGCCCTCGCGCACCGCAGTGAGCACGTCGTGCAGCGGCTTGCACGAACGCGCATGCATGTGCACGTCGCCGGCCGCCACCAGCGCAACGCCGGCCTGCTCGGCGGCTTGCATCAGCGTGACGAACCACAGGTCGTCGTCGAGCTCGTTGAACAGCTCCACGGCCAGCCAGAGGTTGTCTGCATAAAGAGCCTTGGCGGCGGCCAGGTCTTCATGCAGCGTGGCCGTGTCCACAGTGCCGCCCGGGTTGCGGTTCGGCACGAAAAGAATCTGGCATCGCTGCAGCGATGCCACGTCGCTGCTTTCCCAACGCACGCGGTACTCGCCCTTGGGCAGCTCGGTGTTGCGCGCGGCGGTGATGAACTCGCACAGGTTGCCCCAGCCCTCGGTGTCGTTCGCGATCACCACGAGCTTGAAGCGCTCGAAATGAAATTCGCTGCCGAACAGCAGGCGAAAGTCGGGGTTGCGCGCAATCTTCGGTTCGTCGGGGTGCTCGAGCTCGTAGGCGTCCAGCTTCGCGGGCAGGTCGCGCAAGGCCACATGCGCCCGCACGATGCCTGCCACCGAGCATTCGTCGGTGATGGCCAGCGCCTCGTAGCCGAGCTGGTAGGCGCGCTCCACCATTTCTTCGGGCGTCGAGGCGCCGCGCTGAAAGCTGAAGTTGGTAAGGCAATGCAGCTCCGCATAGCCGGGCAGCATGCGCGCGACTTTCTTGCGCATCGGCACCGGCAGCGCATGCACCTGGGCCGGCTGGCGCTTGCGTTCCTGTTTGTCGCTGAGCTCAGGCATAGAAGCCCTGCAGGTACCAGCGCACCTCGCCGGCGGAAAAGCGCGCGGAGTGCCGCTCCCTGAAGATCCACACCAGCCCGGCCTCGGGGCTTTCGGCCACGTAGTAGTCGCGCAGGGCGGGCTGGCCGCCCTCCTCCTTGTCGCCCCACCAGCCGGCTTCCACACGCTGCGGGCCGCTCAGCTTGCTCAGCGGGCCGCGGTAGCACGGGCGCTCGCCGTCCATCTCCAGCAGTTGCGGCTCGGGCAGCAGCCACGGCGGGTAGAGAACGTCGGGTTGCGAGGCGGCGGCCTGGGCTTGTTTGTTCGCTTGCTTGGTTTGCTTGTGTGGCTTGTCGGTCGGCGGCGGGTCTTTGTGCAGCGCCGGCTGCCAGGCCTGCTTGCGCTCCGGCCGGTGGTCGGCCTGCGCCGACGGCACCACCACCTGCTGCGCGCCGAGCCGCACGCTGAGCCGCTCGACCATTTCGTGCAGCTTGTCGCCCTTGCGGTTGTCTTCCGGCAAGAAGCTGGTGCTGGCGCCGGCCCACGGATCGGTTTCGAGCGTGCGCAGCCGGAGCCAGCTGACGGGCGCGGCCAGCGTGGTGAGGGCGAGCTTTTCGGACAGCAGGCGGCGCAGGTGCGCCATGTCCTGCGTGGGCTCGGCCGTGCGCACGGTGACCTGCTGGTGCGGCGGCAGGTTCACGCCGTTGAAGCGCTTGAGGTCGAGCGTCCATTGCAGCTCCAGCGCGCGCGCGCCGCGCTGCCGCCCGCGCAGCCAGATCTGCAGCGCCGACAGCAGCCGGTTGGCCGACCACATGAGTTCGGGCCCGGTCTCGGCCAGCGCGGGCAGTTCCAGCTTTTGTTCGAACACGTCGGGCAGCGTGAGCCAGGCGTGGCTTTCGGGGCGCAGGCCCCAGGCGGCGTCGAGCGCCGCGCGCAGCTCCGCGCCAAAGCGCCGCGTGAGGCCGCCGCGCGGCAGCGCCGCCACGTCGCCCCAGGTGCGGCAGCCCAGGCGCGCGAGCAGGTCGAGGTGGGTGCGTGCGGCGCTCAGCGTGTCCAGCGGCAGGCCGGCGGGCATGTCTTTGGGGCGCTGCTCCTGCCGCACGAACAGGCGCAGCCGCGCCAGCGCGATGAGGCTGGTGGCGCCTTGCGCGCCCTGCATGCGCACGTCGGGCGCGGGGTTGTCGGCCAGCAACTGGCGCATCAGCTGCAGCCGCCCGCCCCACAGGCGCTCGCAGGCGGAGACTTCGAGCATCAGCGCCTCGTCCTGCCAAGCGACGTGAGGGGTGTAGCGCAGCGCCCACCAGCCCAGCGCTTCGGGCGTGGGAAGCGTCGGTGCGTCGGCAGTCATGGGTGTGGGTGTGGTTGTGTGTGTGTCGGCCTCAAACAGCCACCGCAACGCGATCCAGTGCATTCCGGCCTCCTTTCCACACATCGATGCGCACCACCTTGGCGGACGTTTCGGCCTCGCCTGCGGGCACCGTGCCTTGCTGCTGCAGGCGCAGCTTGCGCCGCAACCGGGCCGCGGCCAGCAGCGCGGCCATGCGCTCGTTGCGCGCCGGCAGCATCACCGGCGCGGACAGCGGCGGCCCGCGGCGCTTGAGAATGTGCAGCTCGATCTGCGACGCATCGGCCTCGCAACGCTCGGCCCGCAGCCGCAGCCGCGCGGGCGAGGCCGACAGCGCCACCGACGCGGGCCGGCACACGAACAGCATCACCTCGTGCTGCGCGGCCGCCAATTGCAGCCGCCGCAGCTCGCCCACGCGCGCCTGCGGCAGCCAGGCGACCACGGCGGCCACCTCCGCGCAGCGCAGCGCCTGCTCGCAGGCCCACAGCCGCGCGGCCGGCGCCGCGCTCTTGACGCACATGAGCGACCCCACCGGCAGCCCCTGGGCCGCCAGCGACGCACCGCAAGGCTCGTAGGGCGCGCCGATCAGCACCACCGGCCCGCCACGCATCTGCACCGCCTGCGCCAGCCCGGGCAGCAGCAGCCGCCAGACATGGGCCTCGGGCGCGGCCTGCAGAAGCTCGGTCATGGCACCCACCGGCCAGCCGCCGCCGGGCAGCTCGGCGTCGAGCGCGGCGTGGCCGGTGGCCACGACCTGCGCGTCGGCCAGGCCGAGCTCGTCGGCATGCCAGACGCCGCGGCCCGCGGCAGTGGAAAAGGAGTCGAGGAAAGGAAGGCCCATGGTGAAGACTGTTAACTGTATTTTTATACAGTATTTCCTGAGTCGCAACAGCCCGCCTCGACAAAGATCGATTTACCTTGAAGGCCCACCGCCTTAAGATCAATTTGTTAACACTTTGTGACTTCTTCACACAAAATGATTCGCCTGATCGTCTCCACCCTCGCTGCCTTCACCCTGGCCATCGCCCCTTCGCTGCCCGCGCTGGCACAGGGGCAGGCCAAGTCCATCGTCATCGGCCAGACCTACGTGAAGACCGGGCCGCTGGCTTCGCTGTCGACCGAGCCGCTGGTCGGCATTCGCGCGATGTTCACGGCACTGAACGCCAGCGGCGGCATCAACGGCCGGCCGGTCGAGCTGCGCCAGCTCGACGACGCCTACGACCCCGCCAAGGGCGCGGAGAACGTGAAGACATTCGTCAACGAAGGCGCGGTCGGCATCCTGATGCCCATCGGCACCTCGTCGTCGGTGGGTGCGCTGAAGACGGCCAACGAACTGAAGATTCCGGTGGTCGGCCCGTACACCGGCGCGGGGCCGGTGGTGAAGTTCTCCGAGTACGGCTTTCCGGTGCGCATCAGTTTCGACGAGGAATACAGCCGCATCGTGAACCACCTGTTCACCATCGGCCTGTCGCGCATTGCCTTCGCCTACAACGACAACCCCGGCGCCCGCTCGGCGATGGAAAGCACGCAGAAGTTCATTGCCGAACGGGGCGACAAGATGGTGGGCAGCGTGGCCATCAAGAACGACGGCTCCGACGCCACCGAGCGCGCGGCGGAGCTGGCCAAGCTCAAGCCCAAGGCGGTGGTGCTGTCGGCCACCAACGACGTGGCGGCGAAGTTCATCACGGCCTACCGCGCGGCCGGCGGCGAGACGGCCTTCTATTCGTTCTCGTTCCTCAATGGGCAGAAGCTCTTTCAGGACATCAGGAAAGACTCGGCCGGCGTGGTCATTTCGCAGGTGGTGCCCTACCCCTGGAACAGCGCCATGCCGGTGATTGCCGAGTACCAGGCGGCCATGAAGAAGATTGGCGCCACCGAGTTCAGCTACGCCAGCCTGGAGGGCTACGTCACGGCCAAGGTGATGGTCGAGGGCCTGAAGCGCGCGGGCGCCAACCCCACGCCGGACTCGCTGCACAAGGGCCTGGAGTCGTTCAAGACGCTCGACCTGGGTGGCATCGCGGTGGCCTACCGGCCCGGCGAGCACCGCGGGCTGACCTTCTCCGAGCTGTCGATGCTCAAGGCGGACGGGCGCTACCTGCGCTGACCAGCCCTTCAGCCCGGCCGCCTGCACCGTGTGCGCCACGGCCTGCATGAACAAGCCCCGCGGTGCTAACGTGGCAGCCGTTCCATGACACCACACGGCTTGCTCCCCGCGCACCTCACCCGCGCCCGGTTCCTGCGGCTCCTTGCAGCGCTGCCGGCGGGCGCGGCGCTTTCCTCGTTCGCGCAGCAGCAGCAGCAGCAGCAACTCACACCGCCCAAGCCGCCGATGAAGATGAACACCCGCCCCATCCCCTCCACGCAGGAAGCCCTGCCCGTCATCGGCTGCGGCACCTGGATAGGTTTCGACCAACGCCCCGGCACCGCTGAATACCAGCGCCTGCCCGGCGTGCTCGACGCCCTGTTCGCGGCCGGCGGCCAGCTGATCGACAGCTCGCCGATGTACGGCCGCTCCGAGCAGACCACCGGCGAGCTGCTGGCCGCCTCGGGCCAGCACGACAAGGCCTTCCTCGCCACCAAGGTCTGGACCTCGGGCCGCGAGGCCGGCATCGCGCAGATGGAACAGTCGTTCGAGCGGCTGCGCACCAGGCGCATCGACCTGATGCAGGTGCACAACCTGCTCGACTGGCGCACGCACCTTGCCACGCTGCGCGACTGGAAGGCGCAGGGCCGCGTGCGCTACATCGGCATCACGCACTACACGGCCTCCGCGTATGCCGAGGTCGAGGCGGTGCTGCGCGCCGAGAAGCTCGACTTTCTTCAGATCAACTATTCGGCCGACGCCCGCGAGGCCGAGCAGCGCCTGCTGCCGCTGGCGGCAGAGCGCGGCGTGGCGGTGATCGTCAACCTGCCCTTTGGCGGTGGCGGTCTGCTGCGCCGGCTGCGCGACAGGCCGCTGCCCGCGTGGGCCGGCGAGATCGGCTGCACCAGCTGGGCGCAACTGCTGCTGAAGTTCGTGCTGAGCCATCCCGGCGTGACCTGCGTGATTCCGGGCACCAGCCGCGCGGAGCACATGACCGACAACGCGGCGGCCGGCAAGGGCACGTACGGCGACGCGGCCTTCTGGCGCGCCCACACCGCCGAACTGAGCCGCTAGAAAACGTTCAGCCGGCCAGCACGATGTCGGCGGCGGGCACGGCGCGAATCGGCACGCCGAAGCTGGTGATGTCTGCCAGCGTGGCGTTGTGGTGTGCGCGAATCTGCGCGCCCGTGGCATGCGCCTTGTCGTGCGAGGTGTGCGCATCGGCGGCCAGCACCACCTCGTAGCCCAGCGCGGCGGCACGGCGCGTGGTGGTGTCCACGCAGAACTCCGACGAATAGCCGCAGACAACCACGCGCTTCACGCCGTGGTCCGACAGCCATGCGTCCAGCGGGGTGCGCAGGAACGAGTCGGGCGTGGTCTTGCGGATCTTCGTGTCGCGCGCGTCGGTGTGCAACGCACTGGCGAGTTGCCAGCGCTCGGAGTCGAACTCCAGGTCCACAGCGTTCTCCTGCTGAATGAGCGCCACCGGCACGCCGGCCGCGCGGGCGCGTTCGGTGAGCGCGTTGATGCGCTGCACCACCGCTTCGGCTTCATGGGGGCGGGGCGGGTCGTCGCACAGACCGCGCTGAACATCGATGACAAGTACGGCAGTTTTCATGCGGGCATCGTAGCCGCCCGCTCCAATTCAGGCACTCAATTCCAGGCACTCAATTTCAGGCCATCAATTCCACGCACTCACTTCGAGCCGCACCTTCCCGCTGATGCCCGGCGCCGCCGGTGCGGCGCCCAGGCTGGAGAGCGGCACCACAAACTGCAGCTTGCCCCCGGCCAGCTGCGTCGGGCTCATGGGCAGCGACGCCTGCCCTGCCGTGTCGGTCTGCCAGCCGTACTTGACGTTCCAGTTCTGCGCCGGGTCGTCGGCCAGGGGCGGCGCAATTTCGATGACCAGCGTGTCACGAAACAGCGAGCTGCCTTCGTAATGCCCGTCCAGCCAGAACTTGTTGTTGACCTGGTAGTCGGGCACGCGCACGCCCAGCGTCATGGCGTAGGCCAGCGTCGGGCGGTCCTGCTTCACGCGGGCCTTGTTGGCCAGGAACACGCTCGACAGGTAGATGGCGCGGCGCTCGGCCGTGGCCGGGTCGGTCAGCTCCTTGTGCGTGCGGCAGGCGGGCGAGTCTTCTTCCGCCACGCGCCGGCTCAGGTACCAGCGCTTGCCGCGCGGCGCTGCCAGCAGCTCGACCTGGTAGAGCGCATCGACGTCGGCCCCCGCGGGCAGGTCGGGCGGCAGCGTGACGCCGTCGACGTCGAACCACAGGTCCACCCGCACATCGCCGAACAGGAAGCGCACCAGGTTCTGGTACGCCTCCTCGGAGTTGACGATGCCGAAGAAGCCCGAGTGCGAGCGGTAGGTGTAGGCCGTGGCCACGGGCTGCGCCTTGCCGTCGGCGTCGCGCGACCAGAGCGAGGCGTTCTCGATGCGCACCAGCCCGTCGCTGCCGTGCCCCGCGAACATGCGCGACAGGCCCTTGGCGCTTTCGTAGTCGCCGCGGTTGGAGCCGACCATGCAGAAGAAGCGCTCGGGCGGAAAGGCGGTGGCCGGCAGGTAGTCCATGCGGCCATCGACGGGCGCGGTGGCCAGAAAGTCGGACATCCTGTCGCGGTTGAAGGTGTTCATTTCGGCCGCGGTGAGCCAGGCCGGCACGTTGATGCCGCCCATGTCGATGCCGTTGTGCGGCGTGGCATAGGTGAACACCTTGTCGACACAGGCGCGCGCCGCCGCGTCGCCGAGTGCGGGGTTCTGCAGAAAGGCCCGCACCACGAGGCCGCCCATGGAATGCGCAACGAGGTAGCAGCGAAAGTCGGCCACTGCGTAGCCGGGGCCTTCGCGCAGTGCCACGAGGTCGCGCACGCGCAGCACGAGTTGGCTCAGGCCTTGCGCGTACACGGTGACATCTTTCGACTGGCCGTCGCCGAGCAGTTCGGAGCCGGAGTCGTAGTAGCGGTAGATGATGACCGAGGCCGAGGGAATGCCGTCGACGTCTTTGCCGGTGTCGTCGGGCGAGGGTTTCCAGTCGGGGTCGAGGATGTCCAGGCCGTTCTGGTAGACGCTTTGGTACTGAAAGTCGGCCAGCAGGCGCACCACGGGCGACTCGAAGACGAACTTCTGCGCGGGGGCCTCTTTCTTCACCGTGGCGCGGTACACCGTGGAGCCCAGGTTGAAGCCGCAGAACGGATCGGCCGCGGTGTCGTCGCGTTCGGCTTCGGTCATGGCGTACCCACGCACGTAGATGATGGGATAGCGATTGCTGCTCATGGAATGTGCCGCCTCGTCTGGATGCGATGAAGCACTCCAGTGTGACGAGACGGTTTGGGGAGCGCCATACAGCGCATGGCGTAGGGCTCGGGTTTCAGGGCTCCTGTTCGGGAGCGCTGCTGTTCAGGGCGACGCACACGCCGACGGGGTACCTTGCTCCGCGAATGTCCCCCGGGCTTCGCCCTCGTCCTTTATTTCGCTGCGCAAGGCACCCCATCGGCGTGTGCGTTGTACAGAGCCGGGGTTGATCGTGCGATCACACAGAGCGTGCCCAGGTGCACAGGGCGTCGGGTGCTCCCCGCAGCGAAATAAAGGAGGAGGGGCGCAGCCCCGGGGGACATTCGCGGAGGGGAGCACCCGGCGGCCTGTGCACACGCCCTGAACAACAGCGCGTCCAAACGACAACAAAAAAAACATACCCCCGCGCCCCAAATGTTTCTACGGCTGAAACCATTGAAACACCAGCCATGGCTAACCTTCCGCCATCCCACAAACACAAACAAGAAGGCTCCCATGGCTGAAGAATCAGGCTCGCAGGGCTCCTACCTGCCGCAACTCCTGCGCCGAAGCACCGCATTGGCCGCGGCCGGCTGCGCATTCGTGGCGGGGTGCAGCGCCGCGGGCGGCGAGGCACGCTACGACAACTCGCCCCAGTTCAAGGACGGTGGGTTTCACAACATGGCCAACCCCGACCTGCCCGCACAGGCCAGCGCCTGGCGCATCTGGTCGCGCTTCATCGTCGGCAGCAAAGTCGACAGCGTGCCCACCGACCCCATTCCCGTGAAGCCGCTCGACAAAGCCACACTGGATGCACTCGACACCAACACCAACCACGTCGCCCGCCTAGGCCACTCCTCGCACCTGCTCAAGCTGCGCGGCAAATACTGGCTGATCGACCCGGTTTTCAGCGAACGCGTGTCGCCCGTGCAATGGGCCGGCCCCAAACGCTTTCACCAGCCACCCATGACCCTCGAACAACTGCCACCCATCGAAGGCGTCATTCTTTCGCACGACCACTACGACCACCTCGACCTGGCCACCATCGAATACCTCTCGAAAACCGTCAAACACTTCTTCGTGCCGCTGGGCGTGCGCACCCGGCTGATGGTGATGGGCGTGCCGGCCGAACGCGTGACCGAACTCGACTGGTGGCAAGACGCCGAACACGACGGCGTGAAGCTCACCGCCACGCCCGCGCAACATTTTTCGGGCCGCACCCTGGGCGACCGCGACCGCACGCTTTGGGCCTCGTGGGTTGTGCAAAGCGGCGACCAGCGCATTTTCTACAGCGGCGACTCAGGGTACTTTCCAGGCTTCAAGCAAATCGGCGACCGCTTCGGCGGCTTCGACATCGCGCTGATGGAAAACGGCGCCTACGACGCCATGTGGCCCGCCGTGCACATGACACCCGAGCAAAGCGTGCAGGCCTTCGAGGACCTGCGCGGCAAGGTGTTCTTCTCGGTGCACAACAGCACCTTCGACCTCGCTTTCCACACCTGGCACGACCCGCTGGACCGCATCGCGAGCCTTACTGAGGCGAAGAAGATCGAGCTGGCGACGCCGGTGATCGGCGAGGTGGTGACGGTGGGGCAGGCGCGCACCAACACGCGGTGGTGGGTGGGGCTGCGCTAATTCGTCTTGCGGAAATGCCGCTCTATGGCATGCACCGTGTCCAGCAACTGCGGGCGCACCTCCTGCATGAACACCTCCGGCGGCATCGAGCGCGGGCCGGCCGCGCTCAGCACCATCAGCGGCATGCCCTTGCCCACGCGCAGCGGTGAGGCAATGGCGCTCACCTCGCCGCGCCAGTCGCCAAACGAGCTGCAGCAGCCGTGGCGGTCGATGTCTTCCACCGCCTGGCGAATGCCCTGCTCGATGCGCGGCCAGCCGGCCATGTCGAGCGTGCGAATGCGCTCCTCCAGCCCACGCCGCGCGCCAGGCTTGGCAGCCGCAAGGTAGGCCCGCCCCATGGCCGAGGTGGCCAGCGGAATGCGCGAGCCGATGTTCAGCCGAATGGTGACGATCGAGTCGCTGCGGCAGGTCTCCACATAGAGCATCGACATGCCGTCGCGCATGCCCAGCGCAATCAGGCAACCGGTGTCGTTGGCCAGCTGCTGCATGAGCGGGCGACTGACCTCCTTGGCGTCCAGCCTGGACAGCGTGGTGCCGCCCAGCGTGAGCGTGGCCATGCCCAGCCGGTAACGGCCCGACTCGGCCACGTGGTGCAGAAAGCCCAGCTTGGTCAGCGTGTAGGTCAGCCGCGTGACGGTCGACTTGGGCAGCGCGCAGCGCTCCGACAGCTCCTGGTTGCCCAGGCGCTCCTCGCCCGAGGCAAAGCACTGCAGCACCTGCAGGCCGCGCGCCAGGGCCGTCACGAAGTGGCGGTCTTCCTTGGCGTTGACCTTGTTGTGCTCGACGTCTTCGTACTCGCCGAGCTCCCGCTTGGAATGGACTTCTGCGCGCTTCATGCCCCCGACTCTAGAGCAGCCGCGCGAGCCGCTGCGAGACGATGCCCTCGGCCTCGCGCATGATGCGCGCGACCAGTTCGGCCACCGTGGGCACGTCGTGAATCAGCCCGGCCACCATGCCGCAGCTCCAGGCGCCGGCGTTCATGTCGCCGTCGACCATCACCTTCGGATAGACGCCGCCCACGAACTCGCGGATGTCGTCGATCTGGGTGTGGGCGCCCTTCTCTTTCTCGATGGCGAGCAGCGCCTCGACACCCGCGTTGTTCAGCACGCGCTCTGTGTTGCGCAGCGGGCGCATCACCAGACGCGTGTCCAGCTCCGACGCTGCCACGATGGCCGCCTTGACGTTCGCATGCACCGGCGCCTCCTGCGTGGCGATGAAGCGCGTGCCCATGTTGATGCCCTCCGCACCCAGCGCCAGCGCCGCCACCAGGCTGCGCCCGTCGGCCATGCCGCCGGAGGCGACGAACGGAATGTCGAGCGCCTCGGCCGCGCGCGGCAACAGAATGAAATTAGGCACGTCGTCTTCGCCCGGATGGCCGCCGCATTCGAAACCGTCGACGCTCACCGCGTCGCAGCCGATGGCCTGCGCCTTGAGCGAATGCCGCACCGACGTGCACTTGTGAATGACCTTCACGCCCGCCTTCTTCAACTGCGGCATGTACGCCTCGGGGCTGCGCCCGGCCGTCTCCACGATGCGCACGCCGCCCTGGATGAGGGCGTCGATGTACTCGGGATACGGCGGCGAAGCGAAGGTCGGCAAAAAGGTGAGGTTCACGCCGATGGGCTTGTCGGTCATGTCCTTGCAGCGCGCAATTTCCCGGGCCAGCAGCTCGGGCGTTTTCTGCGTGAGGCCGGTGATGATGCCCAGCCCCCCGGCATTCGACACCGCCGCGGCCAGCTCGGCAAAGCCGACGTAGTGCATGCCGCCCTGGATGATGGGGTGCTCGATGCCGAAGAGTTTTGTGATTCTGGTGTGCATGGTCGATGTTTCAGTGGTCGCGTTGCAGGATGATTTCTTCCTCGACCTCGCGCAAGCGGTCCTTGCCGAAGAAGATCTGGTCGTTCACGAAGAAGGTGGGCGAGCCGAAGGCGCCTTGCTCGAAGGCTGTTTGCGTGTTGGCCATCAAGGCCTGCTTGACCTCGGCGGTCTGCATGGCCGCGAAGAGGTCGGCCGCGGGCAGGCCGGCGCTGTTCAGCGCGGCGCTCACCACGCCCGCATCGGCCATGTTCAGGCTGCGCTCCCACATGCAAGAGAACACCGTGTCGACGTAGTGCGCGAAGCAGCCCAGCGTTTGCGCCGCCACCGCGCCGCGCATGACGCTCAGCGTGTTCACGGGAAAGAACGCGTTGCGGCGGAACGCCGTGATCTGGTGCTTGGCAAGGAAGCGCTGGAACTCCAGCGCGTCGTAGGCCCGCTTGTTCGCGATGTCGGCGAACGCCTCGGCGGGCGAGCGGTTGTTCGTGAGTTTGAACAGGCCGCCCAGAAGAATCGGCACGTAGTCGAACGCAACGCCCGTGCGCGCCGCCACTGCGGGCAGCACCTTGTGGCACAGGTAGGCGTTGGGGCTGCCGAAGTCGAACAGGAACCGGGCTTTCACGTCGTTGGGCGTGTTCATGCTCACCACGTCTCCATCCAGGGGCGCAGTTCCATCTCGTGCGTCCACGCGTTGCGCGGCTGCTGGTGAATCTGCCAGTAGGCCTCGCCGATGCTGTCGGGCGACACCACGCCGCCCTGCTCCAGAAGCGCATAGCGCTCGGGAAAGTTGGTGCGAATGAACTCGGTGTCGATGGCGCCGTCGATCACCGGGTGCGCCACGTGGATGCCCTTGGGCCACAGCTCGCGCGCCATGCTCTGCGCCAGCGCGCGCAGGCCGTGCTTGGCGCCGGAGAAGGCGGCATAGCCCTCGCGCCCGCGCAGGCTGGCGGTGGCGCCCGTGAAGATGATGGTGCCGCGCCCGCGCTCCAGCATGCGCTTGGCCACTTCGCGGCCCATGAGAAAGCCGCCGAAGCAGGCCATCTCCCACACCTTGAAGTACACGCGCGCCGTGGTCTCGGTGATGCCGAAGCGCACGTTGGCGCCAATGTTGAACACCGCCACCTCGATGGGCGCGATGTTCTTCTCGATGTTGTCCACCAGCGCCACCATCTCCTCTTCCTTGCGGGCGTCGCTGCCGAAGCCGTGCGCGTCGCCGCCGGCGGCCTTGATCTCCTGCACCAGGGGTTCGAGCTTGTCGGCGGTGCGCCGGGTGACGCAGGCGATGTAGCCCTCGCGGGCGAATCGCTTGGCGATTGCGCCACCGGTGGCGTCTCCGGCGCCAATCACGAGGATGGCTTTCTTGTCGTTCATGCGGTGTCTTTCGTCGGTCGGTCGGTGAATGCACACGGGGTCGTCGTGCGGCCTCGTCATTCTGAAATGCCAGGCTGGCAAACAGTGAACCGCAGACGCAATTCAGAACTGCATTGCAGAACTCCGAGTCGCAGGGCGATTTTTGCGATTTCTCTGCGAAGGCTGCAAATCAAATGCACCGCTCATTGGGGAAATCCCTGTTCGATGTTCTGCAGTGCAGTTTTTCGAACGCGCTGTGCGGGCCGCTTGCTTCATAGACTCGCCGCCACCCAAGCCCCGGAACGCGAACCCACGATGACCACCGAGACACTTCCACTGCCTGCCCCACCCACGCGGGTGCACGAACTCCTTGCGCCCTGGGTTGCCGCGCAGCCCAACGCCCTGGCGCTGCGCGACGCCCATGTGTCGCTGACCTACGGCGAGCTTGGCGCGCAGATGGAGGCCATGGCGCGGCAGCTGGCCGACGCGGGCGTGCGCGCCGGAGACCGCGTGCTCATCGTGGGCGAGAACAGCGTGGCGCTGTGCGTCATCTTCATGGCGCTGAGCCGGCTCGACGCCTGGACCATCGCCGTGAACGCACGGCTCACGCCACGCGAAATCGGCCAGTTCATCGCGCACTCCGGCGCACGGCGCGTGCTGTACCTGTGCCATGTGTCGCCCGAGGCCAGCGCGCATGCGCGCCAGCACGAGGCCGTGCCATTTGTCAGCACGCTGGGCGAGATTGCCATTGGCCCGCTCGCGCACGACGTGCTGCCGGAGCCCTGCAGCGCGGACCCCGCGCAGCAGGTGGCCGCCATGGTCTACACATCGGGCACCACCGGTGCGCCCAAGGGCGTGATGCTGACCCACGCCAACCTGATGTTCGTGGCCACCTGCGCGCGCGACCTGCGCCGCTTCGGCCCGCGCGACGTGGTCTACGGCGTGCTGCCGATGGCGCACGTGGTGGGCCTGTCAACGCAGTTCCTGGGCGCAATGTGCGCGGGCACCACGCTGCTGCTGGAACCGCGCTTTGCCCCCGACAGCGCGCTGCGCGCGTTGCGCAACGACGGCGTCACCGTGTTCACCGGCGTGCCCGCGCTGTTCGCGCGCATTCTGGAGTGGGCGCGCAAGAACGACGCCGCCATCGAGGCGCCCGCACTGCGGCTCATCAGCGTGGCCGGCTCGCCGCTCACGCCGAGCCTGAAGGCCGAAGTGGAGCGCGCCTTCGGGCTGCCGCTGCACAACGGCTACGGCCTGACCGAAACCGCGCCCACCGTCGCGCAGACCCGGCTGGACACACCGCGCGACGACTGCGCCGTGGGCCCGGTCATTCCGCGCGTGGAGGCGCGCATCCGCGGCGCCGACGGCACCGACGTGCAGCCCGGCGAGATCGGTGAGCTGTGGGTGCGCGGGCCCGGCGTGATGAAGGGCTACTACCGCAGCCCCGAGCTCACGGCGGCCGTGATCGACGGCGCGGGCTGGTTCAAGACCGGCGACTTGGCGCGGCTCACGCAGGACGGCGCGCTGTTCATCTCGGGGCGCACCAAGGAGCTGATCATTCGCTCGGGCTTCAACGTGTACCCGCTGGAGGTCGAGCAGGTGCTCAACGCCTACCCAGGCATCGTGCAATCGGCGGTCGTGGGCCGCGAGGCCGGGCACAACGAGGAGATCGTGGCCTTCATCGAGACCCGGGAGGGCCTGCCGCTGGACGACGCGCCGTTGCGCGCGCACCTGCGCCAGCACCTGTCGCCCTACAAGCAGCCCAGCGAGATACGCGCGATGGCCGCACTGCCCTCGGCGCCCAACGGCAAGGTGCTCAAGGGCGTGCTGAAGACGCTTGCGCAGACACCGCTGCACACCCTCGAATGACCTCGTCCATGAACACCCTTCTCTTTCGGACTCCCATGCACCATCGAACCGCTCGCACCCTTGCCCTCACGCTGTGCACCGTGGCCGCCGCGCTCACCGCGCTCACCGCCGCCTCGCAGGCCACCGCGGAAGAAAAGGCCAGCGCCTACCCCTCGCGGCCTATCAAGATCATGATCGGCTTCTCGCCCGGGGGCTCGACCGACGCGCCGATGCGCGTGCTCGCGGAGAAGGCCGGCGCCATCCTCAAGCAGCCCATCGTCATCGAGAACAAGCCCGGCGTGGGCGGCACCATGCCGGCGCAAAGCCTGCAGTCGGCCGCGCCGGACGGCTACACACTGGGCATTGCATCGGCCGGCGTCTACCGGCTGCCGTACACCAACGACATCAAGTGGGACCCGGCAACGGACCTCACCTACGTCATCGGCCTGACCGGCTACGCCTTCGGCATCGTCGTGCCCGCCAGCTCGCCCATCAAGACGCTGCAGGACTACGTGGCGCAGGCCCGGGCCAACCCCGGCAAGCTCACCTACAGCACGCCGGGCATCGCCACCACCAACCACCTGACGATGGAGCAGCTGTCGCGGCTGTACAAGATCGAGCTCAACCACATTCCCTACAAGGGCAGTGCCGAGTCGCTGCAGGCCATCGTGGGCGGCCAGGTCGATTCCGCGGCGGAGACTTCGGCTTTCGTGCCCTATGTGGATTCGGGCAAGCTGCGGCTGATTGCGGTGTGGGGCGACAAGCGCATGGCGCGCTACCCGAACGTGCCCACGCTGAAGGAAAGCGGCGCGAACATCGTGCAGACCTCGCCCTGGGGGCTGGTCGGGCCCAAGGGGCTGGACCCGGCCATTGCCGCCAAGCTGCATGACGCGTTCAAACAAGCGATGCAGACGAAGGAATTCAAGGAGATGCTGGCCCGCTACGAAATGGAGCCGGACTACAAAAGCGCGAAGGACTATCGCGCCTTTGCAGTAGATGCGATGAAGCGCGAGAAGGAGATCCTCGACGCGCTGGGGTTGTCCCGCAAGTAGAGGGCAAGCAGGCGACCGGACAGCCGGCCGCGCGTCCGACTATCCGTCGCGCTCCTTGCGCTCGCGCGCCCGGCGCACCTGGCGCGTCTCGCCGGCCTGCGAGGCGATGCGGTCCTTCTCGCGCCGCTTTGCCGCGCGCTTCTCGCGCATGCGCTTGCCCAGCACATAGCTGCCCAGGCCGGTGACCACGGCAATGAACATGCCGATGATGCTGACGTCGATACCGCCCATCACAGCACCCGCACGACGCCCGTCGGCTTGAAGCCGAGGTCGGCCGCCTTGCCCTTGCGCGCACGGTTGCCGCGCGCGTTGTTCAGCGTGCGGATCTCCAGCGTTTCCTCGCGCTCCTTGGCACCGCGGCCGATGCCTTCGATGCGCACGCTGCGCGTATAGGCCGCCGCGCCCGCCAGGGTGTCCTTGGGCTCCAGGTCGATCAGCGTGAGGCCGCGACCGCCCTTGGGCAGGCTCTTGAGCTCGGCAATCTCGAAGGTCAGGATGCGACCGCCCGTCGAGGCGCAGGCCACATGCGTGGCCGCGGGCATCGGCTCGGCGCCGCTCGCGCCGCCCACCAGCGAAGGCCGGCACAGCTGCTCGCCCTCGCCCACGTCGATGAAGGCCTTGCCCCCGCGCTGGCGCGACATCATGTTCTCGACCGTGGCAATGAAACCGTAGCCGCCGGTGTTGGCCAACAGCACGCTGGCGCCCACCGGGCCGGCAAAGAAATGCGTGACGTGCGTGCCGGCGTCCAGGTCGATGAGCGTGGTCACGGGCTGGCCGTCGCCACGCGCGCCGGGCAGCGACGCCACGGGCACGGTGTACACGCGCACGCCCTTGTCCTTGGCGCTGCCGAAGACCAGCAGCGTGTCGACGCTGCGGCATTCGAAGGCGCTGTAGAGCGTGTCGCCGGACTTGAAGCTGTACTCGGGCGCGGCAGCCTTTTCTCCGTTCGCGCCGTTGGCATTGGCTGCGGCCTTCTCGCTGGCCCAGCCCTTCTGCGCGCGCACCCAGCCCTTCTGCGACACGATGACCGTGACCGGCTCGTCGACCACCTTCACTTCGGACACGGCGCGCTTCTCGGCCTGAATGAGCGTGCGGCGCGCGTCCTCGAAGGTCTTGGCGTCGGACTCGATTTCTTTCACCAGCAGGCGGCGCAGCGTGGCCGGGCTGCCCAGAATGTCTTCGAGCTTCTTCTGCTCGTCGCGCAGGCCCTTGAGCTCCTGCTCGATCTTGATGGCCTCCAGCCGCGCCAATTGGCGCAGGCGGATTTCAAGAATGTCCTCGGCCTGGCGGTCGCTCAGGTTGAAGCGCGCAATGAGCGCGGCCTTCGGGTCTTCCGCCGCGCGGATGATCGCAATCACCTCGTCGATGTTCAGCAGCACCAGCTGCCGGCCTTCGAGGATGTGAATGCGCTCCAGCACCTTGTTCAGGCGGTGGCGCGAGCGCTTCTCGACGGTGATCTCGCGGAACGCGATCCACTCGTTGAGCATCTGGCGCAGCGACTTCTGCGTGGGCTTGCCGTCAATGCCCACCATCGTCAGGTTGATCGACGACGAGGTTTCCAGCGAGGTCTGCGACAGCAGCGTGGTGATGAATTCTTCCTGGCTGATGCGCGAGGTCTTGGGCTCGAACACCAGGCGCACCGCGGCGTCCTTGCTCGACTCGTCGCGCACCACATCGAGCATCGACAGCATCGAGGCCTTCAGCTGCGTCTGGTCCGCGCTCAGGGCCTTCTTGCCGGTCTTGACCTTGGGGTTGGTGATTTCCTCGATTTCCTCGAGCACCTTCTGCGTGCTGACGCCGGGCGGCAGCTCGTTCACCACCAGCTGCCACTGGCCGCGCGCCAGCTCTTCGATCTTCCAGCGCGCGCGCACCTTGAGCGAGCCGCGGCCGGTGCGGTAGGCGTCGGCAATGTCGCTGGCGTTGCTGATGATCTGCGCGCCGCCGGGGTAGTCGGGGCCGGGCACGATGGCCAGCAGTTCTTCTTCGCTGAGCTGGCCGTTCGACTTGATCAGCGCCACGCAGGCGTCGGCAATCTCGCGCAGGTTGTGGCTCGGAATTTCGGTGGCCAGGCCCACGGCGATGCCGCTGGCGCCGTTCAGCAGCGTGAAGGGCAGCCGCGCGGGCAGCAGGCGCGGCTCTTCGGTGCTGCCGTCGTAGTTGGGAATGAAGTCGACCGTGCCTTCGTCGATCTCGTCGAGCAGCAGGCTGGTGATGCGCGCCAGGCGCGCCTCGGTGTAGCGCATGGCCGCGGCGCCGTCGCCGTCGCGGCTGCCGAAATTGCCCTGGCCGTCCACCAGCGGATAGCGCTGCGAGAAGTCTTGCGCCATGCGCACCAGCGCGTCGTAGGCGGCCTGGTCGCTGTGCGGGTGGAAGCGGCCGAGCACGTCGCCGACCACGCGCGCGCTCTTCACGGGCTTGGCGCCCACGGTGCCGTTGGTGCCGCCAAAGCCCAGGCCCATGCGCGACATCGAGTACAGAATGCGGCGCTGCACCGGCTTCTGGCCGTCGGACACATCGGGCAACGCGCGGCCCTTGACCACGCTCAGCGCGTACTCGAGGTAGGCGGTCTGGGCGTAATCGGCAAGGGTCAGCGTGGTGTCGCCGTCGGTGGGGCCTGCAAGGTCGAGCGGAGGTTGGGAATCCATCGTCTGTCGTTCTCGGAAGATTGCGGTTGCTTGTTTATTCGGTCATGGCCACCGACGGCGAGCCTGTCGCGGACGACACAGGCACATCGGGCATGTAGGGAGAGGTTGGCGCGCCGGACGGTTGCGGCAGGTCGGACAGGCCGGGCAAGGCAGGCATGGGCGCGGGGTGTTCGGCCGGCATGTTGCCGCGGCCGATGGCGCCGCCCATTTCCATGCGGATGCGCCCTGGCGACTTGCCGACCAGGCCACTGCTGCCACTGCTGCCGCCGCCCATGCGCCCGGTGGCGCCGGGCTTCAGGTACGCATACAGCTGCAGCACGGTCTGCACGTAGTTCTGCGTTTCCTTGTAGTTGGGTATCTTGTTGCCCGCGCGCTGCACCGCGCCCTCGCCCGCGTTGTAGGCGGCCAGCGCCAACTCGATCTGCCCCGGGAACATTGCGATCAGGTCGCGCAGGTAGCGCGAGCCGGCGGCAATGTTGATGCGCGGATCGAACAGCTTGGCCTCGATGGTCGCGCGCTTGTCCGCCGACACGCCGTAGCGCTGCGCGGTGGCGGGCATGAGCTGCATCAGGCCCATGGCGCCCTTGGGCGAGACGGCCTGCGCGTCGAAGCCCGACTCGGTGGCAATCAGCGCCTGCAGCAGTTCGTAGTCGATCGAATGCTTGCTCGACGCATCGCGCAGCGCCGCCTTGGCGCTCTTGTAGCTGGGCGATGCCTCGAACATGGCCATGAGCGTCTGCGAGGCCGTCGACACCTTGCCGTCGAGCTTGCGCCCGCCGTGCCCCAATGGCGACAGGCCCTGCGCCGTGTCGAAGCTCTGGCCGCCACGAAAGAACACCTGGTAGCGCTCGTCGACCTTCTCGGCGGCGAAGTGCGCCACGCCCTTGCTGTCGATGTAGCCGTAGACGTCAGCGGCGCGCGCCACCCCCAACTGGCCGAGCAGCAGGAAGGCAGATAGCAACAAGCGCTTGAAAGCTGACATGCGTGGTGGAGGGGTCAAACATCGATGTCGACATCGTCGGCGCGCAACTCCATGAGCTCGCGCCGCGCTGCCGCTTCGCCCTTGCCCATGAGCTTGGTGATTTCGCCCTGGGTGGCGGTGAAGTCGAACCGGCCCAATTGGACCTTCATCAGGCGCCGGGTGTCTGGATTGAGCGTGGTTTCCCACAATTGTTCCGCGTTCATTTCGCCCAGGCCCTTGAAGCGGCTGATGCTCCAGGCGCCTTCGCGCACGCCATCTTTACGCAATTTGTCCAGCGTGGCGGTCAGTTCGCCCTCGTCCAGCGCATAGACCTTGGAGGCCGGCTTCTTGCCGCGCGCGGGCGCGTCGACCCGAAACAATGGCGGCTTGGCGACATACACATGGCCGGCTTCGATGAGCTTGGGAAAGTGCCGAAAGAACAAGGTGAGCAGCAGCACCTGGATGTGCGAGCCGTCCACGTCGGCGTCGCTCAGGATGCAGACCTTGCCGTAGCGCAGGCCGCTCATGTCGGGCGTGTCGTCGGGGCCGTGCGGGTCGACGCCCACGGCCACCGAGATGTCGTGGATTTCGGTGTTGGCAAACAGCCGGTCGCGCTCCACTTCCCAGGTGTTGAGCACCTTGCCGCGCAACGGCAGGATGGCCTGGCTTTCCTTGTCGCGGCCCATCTTGGCGCTGCCGCCGGCGGAGTCGCCCTCGACCAGAAACACTTCGTTGTGGCCGATGTCCTTGCTTTCGCAGTCGGTCAGCTTGCCGGGCAGCACGGCCACGCCGGAGCCCTTGCGCTTCTCGACCTTCTGGCCGGCGCGCTGGCGCGTCTGCGCGGCCTTGATGGCCAGGTCGGCGAGCCGCTTGCCGTAGTCGACGTGCTGGTTGAGCCACAGCTCCAGCGCGGGGCGCACGAAGCTGGACACCAGCCGCACGGCATCGCGCGAGTTCAGGCGCTCCTTGATCTGGCCCTGGAATTGCGGGTCGAGCACCTTGGCGCTCAGCACATAGGAGGCACGCGCAAACACGTCTTCGGGCAGCAGCTTCACGCCCTTGGGCAGCAGCGAGTGCAGTTCGATGAAGCCCTTCACCGCGGTGAACAGGCCGTCGCGCAGGCCGCTTTCGTGCGTGCCGCCAGCGCTGGTGGGAATCAGGTTGACGTAGCTCTCGCGCACCGGCTGGCCGTCTTCGGTGAAGGCCACGCACCAGTCGGCGCCCTCGCCTTCGGCGAAGTTGTCGGCGTTCTTGTCGGCATGGCCGCTGCCTTCGAACAGCGGAATGACCGGGTCGCCGTTGAGCGTCTGCATGAGGTAGTCGCTCAGGCCGCCCTTGTAGAGCCACTGCTGGCTGTCTTTGGTCTTTTCGTTGACGAGCGTGACGCTCACGCCGGGCATCAGCACGGCCTTGCTGCGCAGCAGGTGCGTCAGCTCGCTCATGGGGAGCGTGGCGGTTTCGAAGTACTTGGCGTCGGGCCATGCGCGTACGGTGGTGCCCTGCTTGCGTTCGCCGGCCTCCAGCTTGCGCACCTCGAGCGCTTCGATCACGTCGCCGGCGCCGAAGGCCAGTTTGGCGACGGAGCCTTCGCGGTGCGAGCTGACCTCCAGCCGCGTCGACAGCGCATTGGTGACCGACACGCCCACGCCGTGCAGGCCGCCCGAAAAGCTGTAGGCGCCGCCCGATCCCTTGTCGAACTTGCCGCCGGCGTGCAGCCGGGTGAACACCAGTTCGACCACGGGGGCTTTTTCTTCAGGGTGCATGCCGAACGGAATGCCGCGGCCGTCGTCTTCGATGCTGACCGAGCCGTCGGTGTGCAGCGTGACCTTGATCTTCTTGCCGTAGCCCGCGAGCGCCTCGTCGGCGGCGTTGTCTAGCACTTCCTGAATGATGTGCAGCGGGTTGTCGGTGCGGGTGTACATGCCCGGGCGCTGCTTGACGGGCTCGAGGCCCTTCAGCACGCGGATGGAGCCCTCCGAATAGCCGGAGGACGCGGAAGATGAAGCGGGGGGAGTCTTGAGGGGAGTCGCCATGGGGGCGGATTGTAGTCAGTGGACAGGAAATGACTGGATACCCATACAGGAAACGTCCGGCGCCATGGTCAGATGGGTGCCCAGGTAATCGATGAAGGCCCGCAGCTTGGGCGACGGGTGGCGCCCTGAAGGCCACAGCACGCCCAGCCCGATGCTGTGCGGGCGCAGGTGTTCGGCCAGCACGCGGCGCAGCCGGCCCGCGGCCAGCGCCTCGCGCACGCTGAAGTCGGGCAGCAAGGCGATGCCGCGGCCGCGCAGCGCAAAGCACAGGCGGGTTTCCAGGTTGTTGCAGACCATGGAAACCGGCGGGCGGCACTCGCTGCCGTCCGCCATGGGCAGCAGCGGCCAGGCCTCGACCTTGCCCGTGGCGGGATAGCGGTAGTGCAGGCAGGCGTGCGCGGCCAGGTCGGCCAGCGACTGCGGCGTGCCGTGGTGCGCCAGGTAGTCGGGCGAGGCCACGAGCAGCTGCGAAAACTCGCCCAGGCGCCGCGCCGACAGGCGGGAGTCGGCCAGCTCGCCGGTGCGCACCACGGCGTCGAAACCCTCCTCGATGACGTCGACCAACCGGTCACTGAAATCCAGGTCGAGCGCGATGGCCGGGTGGTCGCGCATGAAGTCGGCCAGCACCGGCAGCACCAGCGAGCTGACCAGCGGCAGGCTGACGCGCAGCTTGCCGCGCGGCGCGCCCGCCGAGTGCGAGAGCTCCTGCTCGGCGGCCTCGATTTCGGCCAGCACGCGGCGGCTGCGCGCGAGAAACAACGTGCCCTCGGCGGTGAGCGTGATGCTGCGCGTGCTGCGGTGGAACAGCCGCACGCCCAGCCGCTCTTCGAGCCGCGCCACGCGCTTGCCCACGGCGGAGGCCGAGACGCCCAGCGCGCGGCCGGCGGTGACGAAACTGCGCGTCTCGGCCACCTGGATGAAGACGGTGAAGCCGCTGAGGCTGTCCATGCGAATGCTCCATTGCGGAACTCAATGTCCGTATTGAGCGGAACTGTAGCCCCCTTTTTCCGCAGTCGGCTTCTTCCTATCGTTGGCGGCATGTCATTCGCCCACACAACCTGCCCATCTTTTTCTTCCACGACGGCCTTGGGCTGGCGTGGCCCGGAGCCGTCGCGCGAGCGCGCCCTTTTCCGGCTCGCCCCGGGCTGGTGGCCGCAAGGCATGTGGGTCCGCTTCGTGACCGACCTGCGGGATGCAGCGCATGCGTGAAGACAACGCTTCTCCTCGCGCCGACGCCAGACTGCCGCTGCCGGGCCTGCTCGCCCTGGCCGCCGCGGGCTTCATCACCGTGCTGACCGAGGCCATGCCCGCCGGCCTGCTGCCACAGATCGGCGCGAGCCTGAGCGTCACGCCCGCGCTGGTCGGCCAGCTGGTCACGGTGTACGCCCTGGGGTCGCTGCTGGCGGCCATTCCGCTGGTGGCCTTCACGCGCAGTTGGCGCCGGCGGCCGTTGCTGCTGCTGGCCATCGGCGGCTTCGCTGTCGTCAACACCGTCACCGCGCTGTCGCACGACTACGCGCTGACGCTGGTCGCGCGCTTCTTCGCGGGCGTGTTCGCCGGGCTGCTTTGGGCGCTGCTGGCCGGGCAGGCGGCGCGAATGGTGCCGCCCGCGCTGCAGGGCCGGGCGATTGCGGTGGCCATGCTGGGCGCGCCGCTGGCGCTGGCGCTGGGCATTCCGGCCGGTACGCTGCTGGGCAACGGCGTGGGCTGGCGGCCGGCTTTCCTCATCATGTCGGCGCTCTCGGTGCTGCTGCTGGGCTGGGTGCGCTGGCAGGTGCCCGACTTTCCCGGCCAGGCGGCCGGCAGCCAGCAGAGCGTGCGGCGCGTGTTCTTGCTGCCCGGCGTGCGGCCGGTGCTGGCGGTGATGCTGGGCTTTGTGCTGGCGCACAACATCCTCTACACGTACATCGCGCCGTTCCTCGCGCATGCGGGGCTGGGCGAGCGGGTCGACCTGGTGCTGCTGGTGTTCGGCGGCGCCTCGCTGGCGGGCATCTGGGTGACGGGCCTGCTGATCGACCGCTGGCTGCGCGAACTGGTGCTGGCCGGCACCGCGGGCTTTGCCGTGGCGGCGCTGCTGCTGGCCGCGGCCACGGGGTCGCAGGTGCTGGTGTTCGTTGCGGTGGCCGTGTGGGGCGTGGCGTTCGGCGGGGCGGGAGCGCTGTTTCAGACGGCCTCGGCACAGGCGGCCGGCGACGCGGCCGACGTGGCGCAGTCGATGGTGGTGACGGCATGGAACATCGCCATTGCGGGGGGCGGCCTGGTCGGCGGCGTGCTGCTGCAGAGCCGGGGCGCGGGCGCGCTGCCCTGGTCGCTGATCGTGCTGCTGGTGCCGGCGCTGTGGCTGGCCTGGCGGGCTTGCGCGCATGGCTTTCCGCGCGCGGGGGCTGTCGCAGGCGCGACAGCGCTTTGACACGGCGGCTTTGATGCGTAAAGCGCATTGAAAGGCCGCCCAGAAATCATCAATGGCTTTGGCCGTCGGCGCACCTGCCGCGGCATGCAAGTAGCTACATTCGACCCCATGCAAGCGCCCGCCCCCACCCTCTCGATCAAGCAAGTCCTGTTCTGCGGGGCAATGATCGTCACGCTCTCCATGGGCATCCGACATGGCTTCGGCCTCTGGCTGCAGCCGATCACGCAGGCGCAGGACTGGAGCCGCCAGACCTTCTCGTTCGCGCTGGCCATACAGAACCTGTCCTGGGGCATCTTCGGCGTGTTCGCGGGCATGCTGGCCGACCGCTTCGGCGCGTTCCGGGTGCTGATCGGCGGCTCGGTGCTCTATGCGCTGGGGCTGTTCGGCATGGCACATTCGCCCACGCCGCTGCTGTTCACGCTGAGCGCGGGCGTGCTGATTGGCGCAGCGCAGGCGGGCTCGACCTACGCGGTGATCTACGGCGTGATCGGGCGGCAGATTCCGGCGGAGCGGCGCTCGTGGGCCATGGGCGTGGCTGCAGCGGCCGGGTCGTTCGGCCAGTTCCTGATGGCGCCCATCGAGGGCCGCCTGATCGGCACCGTCGGCTGGCAGACCGCGCTGGCTGTGGTGGCGGTGCTGGTGCTGGTGATCATTCCGCTGTCGTTCGGGCTGCGCGAGCCCAAGACGGCGGCGCTGGCCGGGCACCGCCAGCAGTCGGTGCTGCAGGCGGTGGGCGAGGCTTTTCGCTACCCCAGCTTCGGGCTGCTGATGGCGGGCTACTTCGTCTGCGGCTTCCAGCTGGCGTTCATCGGCATCCACATGCCGACCTACCTGCGCGACCGCGCCCTGCCGGCCGAGGTGGCGGGCTATGCGCTGGCGCTGATCGGTTTGTTCAACGTGTTCGGCACTTACACGGTGGGGCTGCTGGGGCAAAAGCTGGCCAAGCGAAAGATTCTGGCGGCCATCTACCTGGCGCGGGCGGTGTCGATCGCGCTGTTCCTGATGGTGCCGATTTCGCCGGCCAGCGTGTATGTGTTCTCCGCCGCCATGGGCTTCCTGTGGCTGTCGACGGTGCCGGCCACCAACGCCATCGTGGCGGGCATCTTCGGCGTGGCGCACCTGTCGATGCTCAGCGGCTTCGTGTTCCTGAGCCACCAGGTGGGCTCGTTCCTGGGCGTGTGGCTGGGCGGCTACCTGTACGACACCACGGGCAGCTACGACATCGTCTGGTACCTCTCGATTGCGCTGGGCGTGTTTGCGGCGCTGATCAACCTGCCGGTGAAGGAGAACGCCATTGCGCGTGCGCCCCAGCCGGTGGGCGCGGCGGGCTGATTGCGCTGCAACCGCACCATGACACCGCAAATGCGCCACCACGTCATTCACGCCGCCTGGCTTGCCGCGGCGCTGGCCGCGCTGGGCGGGGTGTTCGTGATGTACGTGCACCCGAGCTTTCTGGTGACGCTGGTCGACCAGATCTGGTCCTGCTTTTGAGTACCGCCATGACAAACACAGCGCCGGTGCACGGCATGTCCACGCCTTCTGAATGGATCGTGCGCTGGTCGCACCTGCTGGCCGCCGACGCAACGGTGCTGGACGTGGCCTGCGGGTCCGGTCGGCACATGCAGTGGTTTGCAGAGCGCGGGCATGCGGCGACAGGGGTCGACCGGTCACCCGAGGCGCTGGCGTCGTCCGGCGCGTTCGGTCGCACCGTGCAGGCCGACATCGAGGGCGGCCCGTGGCCCTTTGCCGGCCAGGCGTTCGGCGCGGTGGTTGTCACCAACTACCTGTGGCGTGCACGCATGGCCGACATCGTGGCTGCCGTGGCGCCCTGCGGCGTGCTGCTCTACGAGACCTTTGCAGCGGGCAACGAAACCGTCGGCAAGCCCTCGCGGCCCGACTTTCTGCTGCAGCCGGGGGAGCTGCTGGCGGCCTGCGCCGGCCTGCGCGTGGTGGCCTACGAGGAAGGGTTCATTCAGGAGCCCGCACGCTTCGTGCAGCGCATTGCGGCCGTGCGGGCGGGCGCGGGCGGCACGGGCCAGCCCGATCGCCACCTCCTGAAGAGAAACTGAGCGGGGCCGGGGCAGCTGCCTGCCGGGGCCCCGGAGTAAGTAGAATCGGCGCTTTCGTCCACCGACAAAGAGATTCCCTTGGAGCAACTGACAGGCAGCATCGTCGCGCTCGTCACGCCGATGCACGACGACGGCAGTGTCGACTACCCCGCCCTGCGGCGGCTCATCGATTGGCACATCGAAGAAGGCACCGACTGCCTTGGCGTGGTCGGCACCACCGGCGAATCGCCGACGGTCGATGTCGAAGAGCACTGCGAAATCATTCGCGTATCCGTCGAGCAAGCCAAGGGCCGCGTGCCCGTCATGGCCGGCTGCGGCGCCAATTCGACCAAGGAAGCCATCGAGCTCGCCAAGTTCGCCAAGGGCGTGGGCGCCAATTCGCAGCTCCAGGTCGTGCCCTACTACAACAAGCCGACGCAAGAAGGCCAGTACCAGCACTTCAAGGCCATTGCCGAAGCCGTGGGCGACCTGCCCGTCGTGCTTTACAACGTGCCCGGGCGCAGCGTGGCCGATATGGCGCACGACACCGTGCTGCGGCTCACGCAGGTGCCCGGCATCATCGGCATCAAGGAAGCCACCGGCAACATCGAGCGGGCCCAATGGCTCATTCGCGACGTGCCGAAGAACTTTGCCGTGTACTCCGGTGACGACCCGACCGCGGTGGCGCTCATGCTGTGCGGTGGGCAGGGCAACATCAGCGTCACGGCCAACATTGCGCCGCGCAAGATGCACGAACTGTGCGTGGCCGCGCTGGCGGGCAATGTGAAGCGGGCCATGGAGATTCAGTTCGAGCTGATGCCCCTGCACCGCAACCTGTTCGTCGAACCCAACCCCATTCCCCTGAAGTGGGCCATGGCCCGCCTCGGTTTGTGCGGTGGCGCCCTGCGCCTGCCACTCACCGAACTCGGCGAAGCCAGCCGCCCGGCAGTCGAAGGCGCCCTGCGCGCCACCGGCCTGCTCAAGGCTTGAACGGCACCCACTCCACAATCCCCTGACCCGTCTTTACCCTGGCCGCAACAAGGTTAAGCAACCTTTTGCGGGAACCATGCTCAGAGATGGCGGGCATTGCGGCCCATAGACAGACGACAGACCGAACCATTCCAACAAGGAAGAAGACGTTGAAGAACCTTTCGCGACTTGCACTGCTGGCCCTCGTTGCCAGCCTCGCCGCCTGCTCCGTCCTCGAGAGCGACAAGATCGACTACAAGAGCGCCGGCAAGGCCCCCACGCTCGAAGTCCCGCCTGACCTGTCCCAGCTGTCGCGCGACAACCGCTACGCCGTGCCCGGCGGCGCGGTCACCGCCAATGCCTACCAGGCCGGCGTTGCCAACGCACCCGGTGTGCCCACCGCCGTGAGCAATCTGGGCGATGTGCGCATGGAGCGCTCTGGCACGCAACGCTGGATCGTCGTCAGCCGCACCCCCGAGCAGCTCTGGGACCCGGTGAAAGACTTCTGGCAGGAAAGCGGTTTTCTGCTGACCACCGAGCAGCGCAACCTCGGCATCATGGAAACCGACTGGGCCGAGAACCGCGCCAAGCTGCCGCAGGACATCATCCGCGGCACGCTGGGCAAGCTGGTCGACTCGGTCTACTCGACCGGCGAACTCGACCGCTTTCGCACCCGCCTGGAACGCACGCCCAACGGCACCGAGATCTTCGTGAGCCACCGCGGCATGCAAGAGGTGTACAACAACTCGCGCCAGGACCAGACCGTGTGGCAGCCCCGCCCCAGCGATCCTGAACTCGAGACCGAATTCCTGCGCCGCCTGATGGTCAAGCTTGGTGTGTCGCAAGAGCAGTCGAAGATCATCGCGGCCACCAGCGCCCCGACCAAGACCGCTACCGTTGTCAACGTCGGCGGCCAACCGGTCGTGCAGATCAGCGAAGGCTTCGACCGCGCATGGCGCCGTGTCGGTCTGGCACTCGACCGCACCGGCTTCACCGTGGAAGACCGCGACCGCAGCGCCGGCCTGTACTACGTGCGTTACGTGACACCCAACCCCGACAAGAAGGAGCCCGGCTTCTTCGGCAAGCTGTTCAGCGGCTCGCCGAAGGACGAAGCACCCATCAAGTTCCGCATTTCCGTCAAGGGCCAGGGCGACGCCACCACGGTGTCTGTGCTCAACGAAGCTGGCGCACCGGTCACAACGGCCAATGCCGATCGCATCGTCAAGGTCATTGCCGACGACCTGAAGTAACCCGCATGCTCCGCTTCCGAAGCCTCGGTAGCGGCAGCACGGGCAATGCCGCGCTGGTCGAAGCGACCAGCGCCGGCCACACCTCCCGCCTTTTGGTCGACTGCGGCTTCGGCATCAAGCAGCTCGACCTGCGGCTGGCCCGGGCGGGCCTTGTTGCCAGCGACATCGATGCGGTCTTCGTGACTCACGAGCATGGCGACCACATTGGTTGTGCCCACACGCTGTCGCGGCGCAACCGCATTCCTGTCTGGATGAGCGAAGGCACGTGGCTTGCCACGGGCGGGCGCGACTTCGAAGGCCGGCTCAACCTTGCACGCGACGACGCCGAGTTTGCGGTTGGCGACATCGGCGTGCAGCCCTTCACCGTGCCGCACGACGCGCGCGAGCCCCTGCAGCTGCGCTGCACAGACGGCAACCGCACGCTGGGCGTGCTGACCGACCTGGGACATGCCACGGCCCATGTGCTGGCCCGGCTGAGCGGCGTGCATGCGCTGCTGCTGGAGTTCAACCACGACAGCGACCTGCTGGCCAACTCGGCCTATCCGGCATTTCTGAAGCACCGCGTGGGTGGCAACTATGGGCACCTGTCGAACATGGCCGCGGCCGATATTGCGCGCGCCGTGCTGCACGACGGCCTGCGCCATGTGGTGGCCGCGCACCTGAGCGAGCAGAACAACAGGCCCGAGATCGTGCGGCGCCTGATGGCCGACGCGCTCGGCGGCGACGAGGCCGAGATGCTCACTGCAACAGCCTCCGAGGGCTCGCCCTGGCTCGACGTGTGAGCTGAAATTGAAACTGCACCCGTAAAAAAACCGCCCGACGGCGGTTTTTTCGTTGGCGAATGCCTCGCAGCACTTTTACGGCTTGGGGGCGTCGTTCTTCTTGGCGGCTTCGGTCGCGGCGTTCGCGGCGTCGAGTGCCGACGAAGCACCCGGCGCCGGTGCCATGGCGCCCGAATCGGCGGACGGTGCAGTCGCAGGCGCCATTGGTGCCGGCGCGGGTTCGGTCACGGGCGCAGGAGGCGGCGTCACCACCGCCGGCGCGGCATCCTCCTTTTTTCCGCAGGCGACGAGCGCGGCAGCGGCAATCAGCGAGGCAACCAGGACGGATGTGGACTTCTTCATGGAATCTCCTTTGGCAATGAAGGTCTGGAACGAAAAAATTCTAGACCCGCATCCCTGCCCGAATGTGTCTGGCGGCCGATTCGCGGCATTGGCTTACAAGCCGAGTGTCGACGCCGCAAAGGCCGGGCGTGCCAGACGCCAGGAGGCGTCGATGCGCTCGCGCAAGGCACGGCGCGCAGGCGCGTCGGTGCTGCTCAGGCCCCGGCTGCGCTCGGGGTCGATGCGATGCACGAACCATGTGGGCGTCCAGATGGCGCTGGGCACCTCGGAACCCACGGCCTTGCCGCTGGCGCGGCATTCGACGATGTGGTCCCACATGCGCCGCCACGGCACGAAGCGCGCGTGCCCGCGCTCCAGCACGTCGAAACGCTGCGCAAGCAGCACGAGGCGCCGACCGCTCGCGGCCCAGGCCTGCAGCGCCTCGATGCTGGCGCGCTCGCCCAGCGGCCAGTCGGCGAAGTCGGGGTCGCTGAAGACGATTTCTTGCCAGCCTTCCCGCGCCGCCGAGGCCAGCGCGCCGCGCAAGATGGTGTCGAAGGCCTCGCGGCCGTCGAAGCGGCCTTCGCTCAGGGGTTGATCGGGCTCATTCGGCATGCAGCCAGCCTGACGCGCACCACTCGTCGAGCAACCCCAGGGCGCCTTCGCTCGCGCGGGCCAGCTCGCGTGGACCCAGGGCGCGCTGATCGGCCAGCCGGCGCATCAGCGTGGCGTCGGCGCCGCCGGCGCGAAAGCTCTCGCCGTTGATGTAGATGTGCCGCGTGTCGTAGAGCATGCGCGTGCGACGGTCGAGCGCCACGCGCTGCACCGCGGCGGGCATGTCGCTGCCTTCACCGAACCACACGTTGGCCTTGGGCTCGGTCAGCGATTCGCCCAGCGCGCGGTCAATGGCGTCGGGGTCGCGCAACGCGGCCTGCACGGCCTTGCGCGCGAAGTCCTGCAAGGCGGCGGGCATCTGTGCCGGGGCATCGACGGCCGGCTGGCTCGGGTCGCGGTAACGGGCCAGCTCGGCCGGCCCGGCATCTTCGAGGTCTTCCGAGTAGGCCTGCGCCATGCGGGACAGCAGGTCGGCCCCCATTTCGCCCACCGCGGAAGAACGCAGGCCGATGGAGCAGGTCATGCAGTCGTCGCCCACGGCCACGCCGTCATGGGCGTACTTGGGGGGCAGGTACAGCATGTCGCCTGGCTCGAGCACAAAGGTCTGCTCCGGCTCGAAGTTCTGCAGAATCTTCAGCGGCACGCCAGGCTGCAGGCTCAGGTCGCTCTGCTTGCCGATCGACCATTTGCGCCGCCCCTGGGCCTGCAGCAGGAACACGTCGTAACTGTCGAAATGCGCGCCGACCCCCCCGGTGTCGCTGGCATAGCTGATCATCAGGTCGTCGAGCCGCGCATCGGGCAGAAAACGAAACTGCCGCAACAACTCGTGCACGCCCTCGTGGTGCAGGTCGGCACCCTGCACCAGCATCGTCCAGCCGGGTTGTTTGAGCGGGGGCAAGGCGCGCCGGGCCAGCGGGCCGTGTTTCAGCGACCAGCCGGACTTGCCATGCCGGATCAGCCGGGACTCGACCTCTTCGCGCTCGGCCAACGCAAACAGCGCACTGCGCTCGATCGGTGGCACCATGGCGGGAATCGCCTGGCGAACGAGCAAGGGTTTTTTCTGCCAATGTCGCCGCATGAACTGCGCGGCACTCAGGCCGCCGAGCAACGGCAGCGGTTGTGTAATCTCCATGGGAGAATTCTGCAATGGAAATCTCTGAACAATGCGTGGTCGGCTTGACCTGGACAATGAAAGACACGCTCGGCGACGTGCTGGACGTGCTCGATGAACCGGTGGAATTTCTGGTTGGCGGCGACGACCTCTTCGACGTGATCGAAGCGGCCCTGCAGGGCCATGAGCCCGGCGCCCGGGTGCAGCTGCAGGTGGAGCCCGAGCAGGGCTTCGGCGACTTCAACGACCAGTTGCTCTTTCTGGAGCCCCGTTCGCTCTTTCCCGAGGGCACGGAAGAAGGCATGACCTTCGACGGCTCCGCCCTGCCCAAGGGCGTGAGCGAGGCGATTCCGAAGGACACCATCTACACGGTGGCCGAAACCTACCCGGACCACCTCGTGCTGGACGGCAACCACCCGCTGGCGGGCATTGCGATACGGCTGGACATCACGGTGCGCACGGTGCGCGAAGCCACCGAGGAAGAAATTGGCCGCGGGTCGGCAGGCACCGGGTTCTTCAAGGTCGCGCCGATGGCGCCGGGCAACCAGACGCTGCACTGAGGCCGCACCAAGCCAAAGAAAAAGCCGGGCATGCCCGGCTTTTCAGCGTGTGTCGAACAGCGCGGGATCACACGCGCGCTATTACATGCTTACATGCACGAGATCTGACCGTTGTCGATGCGCACGCGATCGCCAACGCGCAGGTCGCCCGGGCTTTGCACGTCGAACGCGCGGTAGCCGCCGCGGTCGGTCTGCACCGACACCCGATAGGTTTCATAGGCACGGGGTCCGTTCTGCTGCGCCTCGATGGTGTTGCCCAGCAAGGCGCCGCCCACGATGCCCAGCGCGGTGGCCGCGGCACGGCCGTTGCCGCGCCCGAACTGATTGCCCACCACGCCACCGATGACGCCGCCGGCAACCGCGCCGCCGCCGCTCGTGCCGCTGCCGGCAGTTTCACTGCGCAGCACTTCGATGTTGGCCACATGGCCGTATTCGACGTAGGAAGCTTCCTGGTACTGGATGGCACGCGGTGGCGCCTGGTACGGATAGCGCGAGGTCTGGTAGACCGGCGCGGGTGCCACGCAAGCGGTGAGCGTGGCCACGGCCAGCACGCAAGCGGTGACGGAAACGAAGCGCATTGAGATCTTCATGTTGAGAGGCTCCTCGGATAGAAACGGTGCACGAAGAATGCACCTGCGTGTGACTAACGCCGCAGCCGCTGCCGCGATGACGCAAAACACACACTGAAACCTTCGAGGCCCGACAGCGGCCGCAGTTCCGTTCTTTACCGCTCGGACACTCAGGTCCCCTTAAGAAAAATGGGCCCGCAAAAGCTCAGTGCTTGCCCGTGGAACCGTAGCCGCCCTCGCCGCGTTGCGTAGGTGCAAATTCCGTGACCACCCGAAACTGCGCCTGCACCACCGGCACGATGACCAGTTGCGCGAGCCGCTCCATCGGCTGCAGCACGAAGGGCGTGTCGCTGCGGTTCCAGGCGCTGATTTTCAGCTCGCCCTGGTAGTCGCTGTCGATCAGGCCGACGAGGTTGCCCAGCACGATGCCGTGCTTGTGGCCCAGGCCCGAGCGCGGAAGGATCATGGCCGCGTAGGCCGGGTCGGCCAGGTGGATCGCGATGCCAGTGCCCACCAGTTGCCAGCCGTTGGGCTCCAGCGTGATGGGGGCATCGAGGCACGCCCGCAGGTCGAGGCCGGCGCTGCCGGGGGTGGCATACGCGGGCAATTGATCCACCATGCGCGGATCGAAAATTCGAACGTCGACTTTCACTTACTTGCTGCCTTGTTTGTATTGCTGTTCTCTTTGCTTTCGCGCCGCGTCCTCGAGCACCTGCTGCCACTTGGCAATGCCCGGCTTGAACGTGACGCCCTTCAACTTGACGCCCTTCAGTTTGCGTCCGAACCAGACCGCCAGCCCCAGCAGGACCACCAGAGCGCCAAAAGGCACGCCCCACGCCCACAGCACCAGGAAAACGAGCGCGCCGACCACGCCCATCACCTTCAGCGTCGCCGGGTCGAAAGAGCCGGGTTCGGACCCTGACACCTCGCCATTCGAGGCTCCGCTGCGTTGCTGCATCGCGGCCGTCACGGGGCCTGGCTGGTTGGGCAAGGTGGTGATGCCCACGTCGAGGCCGGGCTCGCCCTCTTTCGCCGCGCGCTTGGGCAGCGCGGCCTGGGCCGACAGCCGCTCGACGTAGCGGGCGAAGTCGCCATTCGGCGGTGTGTTCCATTGCGGATTCAGGTTCATGGGGCCCTCCAGTCGGAAAGTCGTGCGGCTATTTCAGTCATGAGTTCGCGTGCCAGCGTGAGCTTGGGCGCGCGCGGCAGTTCGCGCACGCCATGGGCGTCGACCAGCAGCAGCGCGTTGTCGTCCTGCCCGAAGGTCAGCGGGCCGATGTTGCCGACCAGCAGCGGAATGCCCTTGCGCTCGCGCTTGGCCTTGGCATGCGCGACGAGGTTTTCGCTCTCCGCGGCAAAGCCCACGCAAAAGAGTTTCTTCGACTGTGCGCGCTCGCTGCGCGCCACGGTCAGAAGAATGTCGGCGTTCTCGACGAAATCGAGCACCGGCGTCTTGCCGCTGCCGTCCTTCTTGATCTTCTGGTCGCTCTGCGCGGCCGGGCGCCAGTCGGCCACCGCGGCAGTTGCTACAAAAATGCTAGCGAACTCCGCGGCGCGGACGGTCGCCTCGAGCATGTCCTGGGCAGACAGCACGTCGACACGCGTCACGCTGCGCGGGGTTGGCAGGTGCACCGGGCCGGCCACCAGCGTGACCTCGGCGCCCGCCTCGCGGGCCGCGCGGGCAATGGCAAAACCCATCTTGCCGGAGGAATGGTTGGTGATGCCGCGAATCGGGTCGAGCGCCTCGAAGGTCGGCCCGGCCGTCACCAGCATCTTCTGCCCGGCCAGCAGCTTGGGGCTGAAGAAGGCGGTGACGTCCTCCAGCAACTGCGCCGGCTCGAGCATGCGCCCGTCGCCGGTCTCGCCGCAGGCCTGCCAGCCGCTGCCCACGCCGAGCACCGTGGCACCGTCTTCGGCCACCTGCATCAGGTTGCGCTGGGTGGCGGGGTGGGCCCACATTTCGCGGTTCATGGCCGGTGCGATCAAGAGCGGAATGCGCTCCGTCGGGCGGGCCAGGCACATCAGGCTGAGCAGGTCGTCGGAGCGCCCCTGCACCAGGCGCGCGATGAAGTCGGCGCTGCAGGGCGCCAGCACGATGGCGTCGGCCTCGCGGCTCAGGTTGATGTGCGGCATGTTGTTGGGCTCGCGCGTGTCCCACTGCGAGGTGTACACGGTGCGCCCGGACAGCGCCTGCATGGTGACGGGCGTGATGAACTGCTCCGCCGCCTCGGTCATCACGACCTGAACGGTTGCGCCGGCCTTGACGAACAGGCGGCACAGCTCGGCCGACTTGTAGCAGGCAATGCCCCCAGTGAGGCCCAGGACGATGTGTTTGCCGGCGAGATCTTGCATGGGCCGTATTGTTGCGCATAGGCCGTCGAACAAACGGCAACAAGCCCTTGGTGGAAGGTGTCGCAAGGGGCACACCTATAATCGCAATTTCCCACTGCCCGGATTCACAGCATCCGGAACTGGCATGACCAAATTTGTCTTCGTCACCGGTGGTGTCGTCTCTTCCCTTGGCAAGGGAATCGCCTCCGCCTCGCTCGCCGCGATCCTCGAATCGCGCGGCCTCCAAGTCACCCTCATCAAGCTCGATCCGTACATCAATGTCGACCCCGGCACGATGTCACCGTTCCAGCATGGCGAAGTGTTCGTCACCGACGACGGCGCGGAGACCGACCTCGACCTCGGCCACTACGAGCGCTTCATCAACACGCGCATGCGCAAGGCCAACAACTTCACGACCGGTCAGATCTACAAGACCGTGCTCGAGAAGGAACGCCGCGGCGACTACCTCGGCAAGACGGTGCAGGTAATTCCGCACATCACCAACGAAATTCAGGAATACATCAAGCGCGGCGCCGGCATCGGCACCTCGCACGAGGTGGACGTGGCCATCGTGGAAATTGGCGGCACGGTGGGCGACATCGAGTCGCTGCCCTTCCTGGAAGCCGTGCGCCAGATGAGCCTGCGCAACGGCCCGAACAACTCGGCCTTCGTGCACCTGAGCTACGTGCCCTGGATCGCCGCCGCCGGCGAGCTCAAGACCAAGCCCACGCAGCACACCGCCAAGGAACTGCGCGCCATCGGCATTCAGGCCGATGTGCTGCTGTGCCGCGCCGACCGCCCCATTCCCGACGACGAGCGCGCCAAGATTTCGCTGTTCTCCAACGTGCCCGAGTGGGGTGTCATCTCCATGTGGGACGTGGACACCATCTACAAGGTGCCCCGCATGCTGCACGAACAGGGCCTGGACGGCCTGATCTGCGACAAGCTGCGCATCAACACGCCGCCCGCCAAGCTGCAGCGCTGGGACGACCTGGTCTACGAAGTCGAGCATCCGCAAAAGGAAGTTTCGATTGCCATGGTCGGCAAATACGTGGACCTGTCGGACAGCTACAAGTCGCTGAACGAAGCCCTGCGCCACGCCGGCATGAAGAACCATGCCCGCGTGAAGATCGACTACATCGACTCCGAGACCATCACCACGCAGGACGTCTCGCGCCTGGCCAAGTACGACGCCATTCTGGTGCCCGGCGGCTTTGGCCAGCGCGGTGTCGAAGGCAAGATCTCCGCGGCCCGCTTCGCCCGCGAAGGCAAGGTGCCCTACCTGGGCATTTGCCTGGGCATGCAGGTGGCCACCATCGAATACGCCCGCCACGTGGCCGGCCTGAAGAACGCCAACAGCACCGAGTTCGACCCCGAAACGCCCACCCCCGTGATCGCCCTCATCACCGAGTGGAAGGACGCCGACGGCACCGTGAAGACGCGCGATGAAAAGTCCGACCTGGGCGGCACCATGCGCCTGGGCGCGCAAAGCTCCGACGTCACGCCCGGCACGCTGGCCCACAGCATCTACGGCGACGTGGTCACCGAGCGCCATCGCCATCGCTACGAAGCCAACGTGAACTACCTCGACCAGTTGCGCGACGCGGGCCTGGTGATCTCCGCGCTCACGCAGCGCGAGCACCTGACCGAAATCGTCGAGCTGCCGCAGGACGTGCACCCCTGGTTCATGGGCGTGCAGTTCCACCCCGAGTTCAAGTCGACCCCATGGGGCGGCCACCCGCTGTTCAACGCCTTCATCAAGGCGGCGCTCGAGCACAAGGACAAGGGCGCCGGCAGCACCAACAAGTCGCTGAAGGCCGTGGCATGAGCAGTGGCTACGTCATTGCCCACGTCGAGGTGACCAACCCGACCCAGTACGAGGAATACAAGAAGTGGTCGAGCGTTGCCATGCAGGCACACGGCGCCGAAGTGTGCGTGCGCGGCGGCCAAGTGCAACCACTGGAAGGCGACTGGCAGCCCACGCGCGTGGTCGTGCTCAAGTTCGCCAGTTTCGAGAAGGCCAAGGCCTTCTATGAAACGCCCGAGTACCTGAAGGCACGGCAAGCGCGTGCCGGCGCCGCCATCATGAACATGATTGCGGTCGAAGGCCTCTGATCCCATTTCATTTGTTCGCCCAAGAGACCAGAAAGAGAAAGACAAAAGATGAGTGCAATCGTTGACATCGTCGGCCGCGAAATTCTCGACAGCCGAGGCAACCCCACCGTCGAATGCGACGTGCTGCTCGAGTCGGGCACCATGGGCCGCGCGGCCGTGCCCTCGGGCGCATCCACCGGTTCGCGCGAAGCCATCGAGCTGCGCGACGGCGACAAGAGCCGCTACCTGGGCAAGGGCGTGCTCAAGGCCGTGGAGAACATCAACACCGAGATCTCGGAAGCCGTGCTGGGCCTGGACGCCAGCGAACAGGCCTTCCTGGACCGCACGATGATCGACCTGGACGGCACCGACAACAAGGCCCGCCTGGGCGCCAACGCCACGCTCGCAGTGTCGATGGCCGTGGCCCGCGCCGCGGCCGAAGAGTCCGGCCTGCCGCTGTACCGCTACTTCGGCGGCATGGGCGGCATGCAGCTGCCGGTGCCGATGATGAACGTCATCAACGGTGGCGCGCACGCCAACAACAGCCTGGACCTGCAGGAGTTCATGATCATTCCCGTAGGCGCCAAGAGCTTCCGCGAGGCCGTGCGCTACGGCGCCGAAGTGTTCCATGCACTGAAGAAGATCCTGGGCGACCGCGGCATCAGCACGGCGGTGGGCGACGAAGGCGGCTTTGCCCCCAGCGTGGAAAGCCATGAAGCGGCCATCCTGCTGATTCTGGAAGCCATCGACAAGGCCGGCTACACGGCGGGCGAGCAAATTGCCCTGGGCCTGGACTGCGCGGCCAGCGAGTTCTACAAGGACGGCAAGTACGTGCTGGCTGGTGAAAACCTGTCGCTGTCGGCCGAAAGCTGGACCGACATGCTCGCGACCTGGGTCGACAAGTACCCGATCATCAGCATCGAAGACGGCATGCACGAAGGCGACTGGGACGGCTGGAAGCACCTGACCGAACGCCTGGGCAAGCGCGTGCAGCTGGTGGGCGACGACCTGTTCGTCACCAACACCAAGATCCTGCAAGAGGGCATCGACAAGGGTATTGCCAACTCGATCCTGATCAAGATCAACCAGATCGGCACGCTCACCGAAACCTTCGCCGCCATCGAGATGGCCAAGCGCGCCGGCTACACCGCCGTCATTTCGCACCGCTCGGGCGAAACCGAGGACAGCACCATTGCCGACATTGCCGTGGGCACCAACGCCGGCCAGATCAAGACCGGCTCGCTCTCGCGTTCGGACCGCATCGCCAAGTACAACCAGCTGCTGCGCATCGAAGAAGACCTGGGTGACATCGCCATGTACCCCGGCCGCGGCGCGTTCTACAACCTGAAGTAACGCCACCCCTGCCCGCGTCATGCGCGCCCGCCTCGTTCCACCCATCATCTTGTTGCTCCTGCTGGCCGTTTTGCAGTGGCAGCTGTGGAACGGGCGCGGCAGCGTGCGCGACGTGGCGCAGATGCGCACCAAGCTGGCCGACCAGAAGGAAGCCAACGGCAAGGCCGCGCTGAACAACGAGCGCCTGACCTCCGAGGTCAACGACCTGAAGGACGGCCTCGAGATGGTCGAGGAGCGCGCGCGCGCCGAGCTCGGCATGGTCAAGCCGAACGAAGTGTTCGTGCAGATCGCGCACTGACCCTTCACTCGCTGGCCCGGTCCACTCTCTTTCCAGCCTGTATTTAGCCCGCCGATGACCGAGCTTCTCTCGGCCCCCGCCTTCTTGCTGTGGGGCTCTCCCGTGAGCTGGCTCGAGCTGGTGGCCGCGCTGCTGGCGCTGGCCATGGTCGGCTGCAACATGCGCGAGATTCACTGGGGATGGCCACTGGCCATCGTCAGCTCGTTGCTCTATGTGGCGGTGTTCGCCAAGGCCCGCATCTACGGCGACGCCTCGCTCCAGGTCTTCTTCGCTTTCGTCGCCCTGTGGGGCTGGGCGCAATGGCTGCGTGGCCGTCGCGCCGACGGCAGCGCGCTGCAGGTAAGCCGGCTCTCCCCGCGCGGCATCGCCCTCACGCTGGCCGCCTGCGCTTTCGCATGGCCGGCCGTCGCCCTCTTTCTGCGCCGCTTCACCGACACCGACGTGCCCTGGTGGGACGGCTTTGCCACCGGGCTGAGCCTGGTCGGCCAGTTTCTGCTCGGGCGCAAGTTCATCGAGAACTGGCTGATCTGGCTGGCCGTGAACGTGGTGAGCGTGGGCCTGTTCATCCACAAGGGCCTGTGGCTCACCGTGGGCCTGTACGCGGTGTTCGCGGTGCTCAGCGTGGCCGGCTACCTGGCATGGCGCCAGCGCATGCCGGGCACGGCCGCGAAGGCGGTGACCGCATGACGCCCAGCCTGCCCACCGGTTGCGTCATTGCGCTCGTGGGCGCGGAGAGCACCGGCAAGACCGAGCTGGCCCGCGCCATTGCGCAGCGCCTGCAAGACCGCGGCACGCCGACCACCCTGGTGAGCGAGTACCTGCGCGAATGGTGCGAGCGCGAAGGCCGCACGCCGCGCCCCGACGAACAACAGGCCATCGCCGACGAGCAGACCCGCCGCATCGGCGCCGCCGCTGCCTTGGGCGTGGTGGTGGCCGACACCACCGCGCTGATGACGGCGGTGTACAGCGAGCAGCTGTTCGCCGACACCGCGCTCTACGACAGCGCACTGGCCGCGCAGCGGCGCTACGCCATCACCCTGCTCACCGCGCTCGATCTGCCCTGGGTGGCCGACGACATGCGCGACGGCCCGCACGCACGCCAGCCGACCGATGCTCTGGTGCGCGCCGCGCTCACGCGCGCAAGGCTGTCGTTTGCGGTGGTGCACGGCAGCGGCGACGAGCGGCTTGCCAATGCATGGAACGCCATCAATTCCATCGCGGGAAACGAGGCCCGCGCACGCGCGCCCAGCGCGCGCAGCAGCGCTGAATCGAAGCCCGCCTCGTGGTCATGGCCTTGCGAGAAGTGTTCCGACCCGGAATGCGAACATAAGCTTTTCAGCGACCTGATCGCGCGCCGCGAATAACGCCCGCGCGCCCCGTCGCTTCCCCTTCACCGGAGACCCGATGCCCCTGCCGACCGTTGCGCGTGCCGCGCTTGTTCCCGCCACCTTCGCCACCCTGCTGCTGGCCGCCGCGTCCGCCCTTGCGGCCCCGGTGGCCGCCACCGTCGAGAACGGCACCACACCCACCGCCTGCGCGGAGGAAGACAACGTTTCGCTGACCCTGCGCGGCGACGGCATCCGCCACATGCGCATCGAGGCGCTGCAGCCCGACTACCTCGACAACATCGGCAACGACGTCACCAAGCCCGACTTCTCGGGCTGCAATTTCGACGGCGGCGCGCACCCCACCGACCCCGCGCACCGCTTCCGCAAGCGCACCGTGGTGCTGATGGACAACGCCCAGTGGCGCATCGTGGGCATGACGCTGCCCACCTTCTGGCGCGCACAGCGCGTGCCGGTGCAGGTGGGCAAGCGCAAGGACAGCGGCTTTCATCTGCTGCAGCTGTTCAAGAAAGAAAACGGCAAGGCGCTGGAGGCCATCGTGCTCTACCCGTCCGACGGCTACTGGCGCTTGAAGCCGCTGCCCGATGCGCGCTTTGGCGACGGCGTGTACGGCTCGTCGTTCCTGCTCGGGCCGGTGGAAGCCGGGGCGCGGCCCGTGGTGAACATCGCGTCGATCCGCATCGTGCCGCGCCCGCTGGCCATTCACGTGCGCTTCACCGACGGTGGCAGCGCCGTGGCGCGCGTGGACGAAATCAGCCGCCGGCGCACCGCGCTCGACGTGACCCTGTCGACGCCCACCGCCAGCGCACAGCCCTTCGCGGTGCTGCGCTCGATGTACGTGACGCCCGACAACGCCGACGTGAGCGAGGTGCGCTGGCAGGCCTCGCCGCAGGCCACACCGCAGGTGCTGCCGCTGCCCGAGGTGAAGACGTTGCAGGCCACGCAGGTGCGCTTTGGCCGCAGCCTGCCGTCGAAGCACAACACCAGCGCGCCGGACATCGCCTTCAGCGAATTCGACGACGCGCCACGCTGAAAAGCGCGGCGGCGCCTGTCGCTTACTGAACGATCGGGCTGCCCGGAATCTGGTCGGTCGGCGGACGGAAGATCTGCGCCGCATCGACCGCGTCGAAGCGGTACTGCTTGCCGCAGAAGTCGCAGCCCACCTCGATGTCGCCGCGCTCGGCAAGGATGCTCTCGGCCTCTTCCAGCCCAAGCCCGCGAATCATCTGCGCCACGCGCTCGCGCCCGCAGGTGCACGCAAAGTGCGGGCCCAGCGGGCCGGCCTGCGGCTCGAAGCGCAGCAGCTTTTCTTCCCAGAACAGGCGGTGAAGAATGGTCTCGATGTCGAGCGTGAGCAACTCTTCACGCTTCAGGCTGGAGGCCAGGATCGAGATGCGGTTGTAGTCCTCGTTCAGGCCGATCTGGTCTTCGTTGCCCTGGTTGTGGTCCCTGTTCGAGGTGCCCGAGGTGCCTTCGAGATTGCCCTCGCCCTTCACCGGCAAACGCTGAATCAGCAGGCCCGCGGCCACCTTGTCGTCGGCCGCCAGCACCAGCGTGGTGTCGAGCTGCTCGCTTTGCAGCATGTAGTGCTGCAGCACGTCGCTGAGCTTGCCCAGCTTCTCGCCGTCGTCGCCAAAGAGCGGCACCACGCCCTGGTATGGCGTGGCGCCCGGCATCTTGTCCTTCGGGTCGAGCGTGATGGCGCAGCGGCCCTTGTTGTTCACGTTCACCATGTCGGGCAGGCGCGCGTCGGCCGGCAGGTCGCCAATGACCTTGGCGGTCGCGCGCAGGCTCAGGTCGGGCTTGGCCTCGGCCACGGCCACCTTCACCGGGCCGTCGCCGAAGATCTGCAGGATCAAGGCGCCGTTGAACTTGATGTTCGACTGCATCAGCGTGGCCGCGGCCGTCATCTCGCCCAGCAGTTCGGCCACCGGCGTGGGGTACGGGCCGGTGGCGGTGTTGGAGGCGCGCCGCGCAAGAATCTCCTGCCACGCATCCGTCAGGCGCACGATCATGCCGCGCACCGGCAGGCCATCGAACAGGAATTTGTGCAGCTCGCTCAAAACGTTTTCTTTCTCTGTGTGCCCGCAACCCAAGGGGTCAGGCGATCTTTTTGAGGCCCTTCGCAAAGCGATGGGCGTTTTCTACATAGTGCGCCGCGCTCTGGCGCAAGCGGGCGGCCGCTGCGTCGTCGAGGGTGCGCACCACCTTGGCCGGCGAGCCGATGATGAGCGAGTTGTCCGGAAACTCCTTGCCCTCGGTCACCACGCTGCCGGCGCCAACGATCGAATTGCGGCCGATCTTCGCGTTATTCAAGATCACCGCCTGAATGCCGATCAGCGAGTTGTCGCCCACGGTGCAGCCGTGCAGCATCACCTGGTGGCCCACGGTGACGTTCTCGCCGATGGTCAGCGGGCAGCCGACGTCGGCGTGCAGCACCGACAGGTCCTGGATGTTGCTGTTGCGCCCGATCGTCAGCGTCTCGGTGTCGCCGCGCAGCACGGCGCCAAACCACACGCTGGCGTTATCGGCCAGCTTGACGTTGCCCATGACCTGCGCGCTGTCGGCCACCCATGCACCTTCGCCCAGCTGGGGGGCCACACCGTCGAGTTCGTAGAGCGCCATTGTTTTTGTCTCCGGAATGTCAAAGAAGGTCAAAACTAGAATTGTAGGGATGCACCCCCGATTGAGCGCGCTCGCCGCGTTACGCCTCACAGATCCCGACGAAAAAGTGGCGGCCACGCGCGCCGCGGCTTCGCAAGCCGCTATGCATTCCATAGCAACTGACGCCATTCGCACCCCCGGCGACGACACCGGCGTGCCCGGCCGCCCCGACAAGCCCGTGCGCGTGGCCGTCACGGCGGTGCACCAGCGCTCGCCTTTCACGCCCGAAGGCCGCGCGGCGCTGGTGCATTCGATCTGCCACATCGAGTTCAACGCCATCAACCTCGCGCTGGACGCCGTGTGGCGCTACGACGGCATGCCCGAGGCCTACTACCGCGACTGGCTGCGCGTGGCCGACGAGGAGGCGCTGCACTTCACGCTGCTGCACACGCACCTGCAGACCATGGGCCACCGCTACGGCGACTTCCCCGGCCACGACAGCCTGTGGAACATGTGCGAGAAGACCAAGGACGACGTGCTCGCCCGCATGGCGCTGGTGCCGCGCACGCTGGAGGCGCGCGGGCTGGACGCCACGCCGCTCATCCAGGCCAAGCTCAGGCGCGTGAACACGCCCGACGCGCTGCGCGCCATCGAAATACTGGACATCATCCTGCGCGACGAAGTGGGCCATGTGGCCATCGGCAACCACTGGTACCGATGGCTGTGCGACGGCGCCGGCCTGGACGCCGAGGCGACCTACCCCGCACTGGTGGCGCGCTACGACGCGCCGCGCCACAAGCCGCCGTTCAACCTGGAGGCGCGCGGGCGCGCCGGGTTCAGCGACGAGGAACTGCGACAGCTGGTGGCGACGTCGCAGGCCGACCAGGCGGCGCGCGACAAGCGTTGAACGAGCCGGCCTACCCAGGCCGCGCGTGCACCACCAGCTTCGGCGTGAAGTGCTGAAGCACCTCGCCGCGCTGGTTGAGCGTCTGGCAGCGCATCGTCACCATCGCGCGGCCGGGCTTGGAGCGCGACGGCACGATGGCCGCCACCTCGCTCACCACATGCAGCACGTCGCCGGGGCGCGTGGGCTGGGGCCACTGCAGCTCGCCACCCGAACCGATGATGCCGTCGGCCAGCGGAATGCCGCTCTCCACCAGCAGCTTCATGGTGAGCGCGGCTGTGTGCCAGCCGCTTGCCGCCAGCCCGCCGAAGAAGGTGCTCTTCGCGGCCTCTTCGTCGGTGTGAAAAGGCTGCGGGTCGAACTGCTGCGCGAAGGCCTTGATCTGCGCCACGTCGAGCGCGTGCTCGGCGCTCTGGAAGCGGTCGCCGACCTTCAGGTCGTCGAGGTACAGCTTGGACATGGAGGGTCTCCTGGTTGTGACGGCGGTCATTCTCGGGTGATCACAGCCGATTACAGACGCTCGAGGATCGTCGCAATGCCCTGCCCGCCGCCGATGCATTGCGTGGCCAGCGCATAGCGGCCTTTCTCGCGCGCCAGCAGCGACGCCGCCTTGCCCGTGATGCGCGCGCCGGTCGCACCCAGCGGATGGCCAATGGCCAGGCCGCCGCCGTCGAGGTTCACCTTGGCCGGGTCCAGCCCCAAGTCGCGGATGCAGGCCAGCGCCTGCGAAGAGAAGGCCTCGTTGATCTCGATCACGTCGAGGTCCGCCGCGCTCAGCCCGGCGCGCGCCAGCGCCTTGCGGGTCGCGGGAATCGGGCCGATGCCCATGACGGCCGGGTCCACGCCCACCGTCGCGAACGACTTGATGCGCGCGAGTGCCTGCAGGCCATGCTTCGCGGCAAACGCATCGCTGGTGACCAGCACCGCGGCCGCGCCGTCGGTCAGCGGCGACGCGGTGCCGGCCGTGACCACGCCGTCGGGCCGGAACACGGGCTTCAGGTGGGCCAGCGCCTCGGCCGAGGTGGTCGCTCGAATGCAGCCGTCGGCGTCGACGATGTCGCCCGAGGCCAGCCGCACCGGCACGATCTCGCCGGACAGCCGCCCTTGCGCACGCGCCTCGGCAGCCTTGCGGTGCGATTGCACGGCCAGCGCCTCCTGGTCGGCGCGGCTCACGTTCCAGCGCTGCGCCACGTTCTCGGCCGTCTCGCCCATCGAGATGTAGGCGTCGGTGTTCTGCAGCAGCTCGGGGTTGGGTGAGAAGTTGAAGCCCCCCTGCGGCACCATCGACATCGACTCCACGCCCACGCACAAAAAGGCCTCGCCCATGCCCGCCTCGATCTGCGCGGCCGCGATGTGCACGGCCTGCATCGACGAGCCGCAGAAACGGTTCACCGTCATGCCGCCCACTTCGTGCGGCAGGCCGGCCAGCAGCCCGACGATGCGCGCCAAGTTGTTGCCCTGCGAGGCCTCTGGGTAGGCGCAGCCCAGGATGATGTCTTCGAGCAGCGCGGGGTCGAGGTCGGTGCGCTGCAGCAGGCCGCGCACCACACCGGCGGCGAGCGTGTCGGGGCGCACGTCGGCCAGCGCGCCTTTCTTCGCGAAGTGAAAGGGGGAACGGGCGTAGGCGGAAATGACGGCTTTCATGAGGGTGCTCCAACAGGCGAAACCTACCATCCAATCGGTAGGCTATCAGGTCAAGAAATAGGCACGCCGAAACGTGCCCGCGTCAGGCCAGGCGGTCAGCCGGGCAGTGAACTCCTGAGTTGCGCAATGGCGTCGTCGAAGTCGTCGACGCGCCCCGTCATGCGCGCCGACAACAGCGCGCCCTGGCAAACCGAAAACACATAGGCAGCCTGGGAAGCGACCGAGGGGGGTTTCGGTGCCTTGGCGCTTTTGGTGCTCTTTGAGCTCTTTGCGCTTTGGGGCTCCTTCGCGTGGACGGACCCCAGCGCCCCCAGCACACCGGTGAGCCACGTCACCTGCGTGTTGCGCAGCTCCTGCACAGCCTGGCGCAGCTCTTCGTTGATGACGCCCCAGCCCGGGGCCAGCGCACCTGCCGGGCACACGGCGGAGCCGGCCCGCAGCGTGTTGCGGTACATGCGGAAATACGATTCGAGTGCGTCGCTGGGCTCGCGCGAACGGGCCGTGTCCCAGTCCTTGAAGCCCTGCGTGGCCTCCCGGATCACCGCGATGCCCAGCGCCTCCTTGGTCGGGAAGTGGTGGTACAGGCTGGCCTTGCGCACGCCCACCGCGTCGGCCACGTCCTGGAAGCTGAAGCCCAGGTAGGAGCGCGTTTCGACAAAGCCGCGCGCCACCGAAAGAATCTGCTCGCGGGTGCTGCCGGTGGCAAGGGCGGCAGCGGTGGCGGAAGTGGTGCTCATCTACCTACTATAAGGTAGGTAAAATCAAACCACAAGCGCAATGGTCACTTCGGCGTCAGCGAGCTTCAGTCGGCCTTAGTCGGCCTTGATGCCCGCCGCCTTCACGATGCGCCCGTTGCTCTCGAACTCCGACGCGATCTCCTTGGCGAAAGCCGCGGAGGTGCCGCCGGTCGGCACGTTGTCGGTGGCCGTGAGCTTGGCGCGCAGCTCCGGGCTGGCCAGCGCCTTGTTGATTTCGGCGTTGTACCGGGCCACCAGCGCGGGCGGCGTGGCGGCCGGCGCGAACACGCCGAACAGCGAATTGATGTTCGCCGCCTTGTAGCCCAGCTCGGCCAGCGTGGGCACCTGCGGCAGGCTCTCCAGCCGCGCCGGCGCGCCCACGGCCAGCGGGCGCAGCTTGCCCGACTGAATGTGCGAAGACAGCGTGGGGCTCGCGTTGGTCGACAAGATCTCGAACTGCCCGCCAATGGCGTCGTTCAGCTGCTGGCCGCCGCCCTTGTACGGCACGTGCGTGATGTCGACACCGGCCGCCGCATGCAATTGCTCCAGCACGATGTGCCCCAGCGAGGCCGAGCCCGACGTGGCCCAGCGCACCGCGCCCGGGTGCGCCTTGGCGTCGTCGATCAGCGCGCGAAAGTCCTTCGCCTTGCTGGCCGGCGTGGCAATCAGCAGCACGGGCGAATACATCACGCTGGCCACCGGCACCACGTCCTTCAGCGGATCGAATGGCAGCTTGCCCAGGTGCGGGCTCAGCACCAGCGGGCTGATGGCCGAGAAGCCCAGCGTGGCGCCGTCGGGCGCAGCCTTGGCCACGGCGTCCATGCCGATGGCGCCGCTGGCACCGGCGCGGTTGTCCACGATCACCGTGGTGCCCATCTGCGCGGCCAGGCGGTCGCCCAGCGCCCGCGCGATCACGTCGCTCACGCCGCCGGCCGGGTACGCGACGATCAGCCGCAAGGTCTTGGGAACGGCCTGCGCGTGCGCGCCGGATGCGGCGCACAGGGCCGCGGCGGCCAGGAGCCGGGTCGCCGTGCGGCGCGAATGCTTCGAAGATGCCAGGAAATTCATATCGGTCGGTTTGCGTGGGTGGGGTCAGTCCAGCTGCAGCTTGCGCTCGCGAATGAGCCTGGACCATTTCTCATTGTCCGCCTTGACGAAGGCCGCGAACTCCACCGGGCCGAGCGAATGCACCTCCGCGCCCGCGGCTGCAAACTTGGCCTTGATGTCGGGTTGCGCCAGCGCCTTGGCCAGTTCGCCAGACAGCCTGTCGACCACGTCCTTCGGCATGTTCGCCGGCCCGACCAGGCCCTGAAAGCCGACCGCCTCCATGCCCGCGAGCCCCAGCTCCTTCACGGTCGGCACGTCGGGCAGTTGCGGGTCGCGCACCGGGCCGGTGACGGCCAGCGCCTTCAGCTTGCCGCCCTTCACCTGCGGCAGCAGCACGCTGCCCGCGTCGATGAGGATCTGCGTCTGCCCGCCCAGCAGGTCTTGCACCGCGGGCGCGCTGCCCTTGTAGGGCACGTGCGTCATGTCCAGGCCCGTCACCTGGTTCATCAGCTCGCCGTTCAGATGGGTCGAGGTGCCGTTGCCGCCCGACGCAAAGTTCACCTTGCCCGGCTGCCCCTTGGCCCACGCCACGAACTCTTTCAGGTTCTTCGCGGGATGGTCCGGCCGCGTCACCGCGATGTAGCTGCCCTGGCTGATCTGGCCGATGTACGTGAACTGCTTGATCGGGTCGTACGGCGGCTTGCTCTGCAGGTACGGCGCAATGGCGAATGGCCCGGTGTTGGCCAGCAGCAGCGTGTAGCCGTCGGCCGGCTGGCGCGTGAGCTCGGTGGCGGCAATCATGCCGCTGGCACCGGGCTTGTAGTCGACCACCAGTTGCTGCTTGAGCGCCTCCTGCAGCGGCAGTTGCACGGTGCGCGCGGCAAAGTCGATGCCGCCACCGGGCGGGTAGCCGACGATCAGGCGAATGGGCTTGGCACTCGGGAAGCCCTGGGCGGCGGCAAGGCCGGTGACGGCGGCCAAAGCTACGCCGGCGCAAAGTCTGTCGAATTTCATGTTGTGTCTCCTCGGATCGGTCATCGATTTTGCAGGAGGCGCTCCAGCGTCAGCGCGTTGCCGACCGCCTCGCCGCCGGCCGTGTTGTCGAAGATGCACCAGCACTGCGCGCCCTCCTCCTTGGCAAGCCGCAGCCGCTGCGCGAGCCGCTCGAGCAGCGCGTCGTCGTAGGCCGACCAATAGCGGCGCGGCGAGCCGTGCAGCCGCAGGTAGACCAGGCCCGGCCAGCCGCCGGGCGCCGCAGCGTCGTCGAACAGCACCGGGTCGGCCAGCACGCGCGCCACCTCGAAACCCGCCAGCAATGCGTCCGCCTGCGGCGTGAACCAGCTGCGATGCCGCGGCTCCAGCGCCACCGCGCCTGCATGCCGGCGCCTCAACGCCGCGAGGAAGCGGCGCAGCACGGCCGCGTCGAACGCCAGGCTGGGAGGCAACTGCACCACCAGCACGCCGAGCCTGTCGCCGAGCCCCCCGACCTGCGCAAGAAATTCTTCGAGCGGCAGCGTTGTATCGACCAGCCGCCGCTCATGCGTGACGACCTTCGGCAACTTGACGGCAAAGCGGAACCCCGCGGGCGTGCCGGCCGCCCACCGCTCGTAGGTTTCGCGCCGGTGCGGCCGATGGAAAGATGTGTCGATCTCGACCGCACCAAAGCCCCGCGCATAGCGCTCGAGGTGCGAGCCTTCGGCCTGGAACTCGCCCCACAGCGCGCGTGGCAGGCTCCAGCCGGCACAGCCGATGCGACAGGATTCCTGCGGCTCACCCGCGGGGGTGGTGCTTGGCATGCAACTGCTTCAGGCGCTCCCGCGCCACGTGCGTGTAGATGGTGGTCGTCGAGATGTCGGCATGCCCCAGCAGCAGCTGCACCGCGCGCAGGTCGACGCCGTGGTTCAGCAGGTGCGTGGCGAAAGCGTGGCGCAGCGTGTGCGGCGACAGCGGCACATGAATGCCGGCGGTGGCCGCATGCTTCTTCACAATGATCCAGAACATCACGCGCGTCATGCCAGCGCCGCGCGCGGTCACGAACAGGTCGGGCGTTTGCTGGCCGTCCAGGATGGCAGGGCGCGACTCGTCGATGTAGCGCTCGATCCAGCGCCGCGCCTCGCCGCCGAACGGCACCAGCCGCTCCTTGTTGCCCTTGCCCAGCACGCGCAGCACGCCGTCGTTCAGGCTCATGTCGATGGCCTTGAGCGCCACCAGCTCGCTCACGCGCAGCCCGCTGGCGTACATCAGCTCCAGCATGGCGCGGTCGCGCAGGCCCAACGGTGTCTCGACGTCGGGCGCGCCGAGCAGGTCGTCGACCTGCTTCTCCGACAGCGTCTTCACGGCGCGCGGCATCTGCCGCGCGGGCATCAGGCGAATGGTCGGGTCGGCCACCACGCGACGCTCGCGCAGCGCCCAGCGGTAGTAGCGCTTGAACACGGTGAGCCGGCGGTTGGCCGAGGTGGCCTTGCCCTTGTCCGACAGGCGCGCGCCCATGTAGGCCTGCACGTCGGTCTCCCGCGCGGCGCTTAGCACGGCGCCTTCGCGCTGGGCGCGCAGCCACTGGGCAAACAGCGCCAGGTCGCGCCGGTAGGCGGCCAGCGTGTTCTTCGAGAGCCCGTCCTCCAGCCAGAGGGCGTCGATGAAATCGTCGATATCGGGTGTCTGCGTGGCGGCCTCTGTCATGCGCTGCAAGATAACAAAAGAAAAAGCAAAAAGAAAAGCCGCCCGGCATGCGGGCGGCTTTTTTCAGGGGGCGAAAGAACGCTCAGTCGAGCTTGAGGTTCTGCTTCTTCACGACGTCTTTGTAGACCTCGTACTCGGCCTTGATCTGCGCGGAGAACTGCTCGGGCGTGTTGGCCACGATGAGCGAGCCGGTGTCCTCGATGCGCTTGCGCACCGCCGGCTCTTCCACGGCCTTCTTCACGCCGGCGCTGATCTTCTCGACCACTTCCTTCGGCAGGCCCTTGGGGCCCAGGATGCCGTAGTACGCCATGCGGTTCACCGGCTCCAGCCCAACTTCCTTGAAGGTGGGCACATTTGGCAGCGCGGCCAGGCGCTGGGGCGCCGACACCACGATGGGAATCAGCCGGCCGCTGGTGATGAAGGGCATGGCCGAGGGAATGTTGTCGAAGATGATCGGCACCTGGCCGGCCACCACGTCGTTCAGCGCCGGGCCCGCGCCGCGGTACGGAATGTGCGTGACGAAGGTGTTGGTCAGGCTCTTGTACAGCTCCATCAGCAGGTGGCCGATGCCGCCCGTGCCCGACGAGGCATACGAATACTTGCCCGGGTTCTTCTTCAGCTCCGCCACGAACTCCGCGTAGTTCTTGGCCGGAAAGCTCGGGTTCACCGCAATGATGTTGGGCGTGGCCGCAATGTTGATGATGGGCGTGAAGTCGTTGATCGGGTCGTACGGCGTCTTCGGGTTGATGGCCGGGTTGGCCGCCGTGCTCGACACCGTGGCAATGCCGAGCTTGTAGCCGTCCGGCGTGGCGCGTGCGGTTTCGGCCGCGCCCACAATGCCGCCGCCACCGGCGCGGTTGATCACCACCACCGGCTGGCCCAGCACCTTGCCCAGCGGGTCGGAGATGACGCGCGCCACGATGTCCGTCGTGCCACCGGGTGCGAAAGGCACGCTCAGCTCGACGGGCTTGTTCGGATAGCCCTGGGCAAAGCTCTGGCCTGCGACCGTGACCAGCGCGGCGGCCCCCACCAGCGCGCTCCATTGACGACGTTGCATCGATATCTCCTTGGTATAGACGGATGTCTGAAAAAACGAAGCCCGGATGCTAGCGGTTCGGCCATCGTGCACGTGCTGTGGAATACCCACGGTCTGCCCGGTTTATCCTCGAAGCGGTGAACTACGCCCAGCTGCTTTTCCCCGACTTCTCCCTCATTGCCATCGGCTGGCTGCTGTGCCGCTACACCGCGCTGGACCGCCGTGTGTGGGACCAGGTGGAGAGCCTGGTTTACTACTTTCTTTTTCCGGTGCTGCTGTTTCATTCGATCGTTCGCAGCCCGCTCGACTTTGGCGCCACGTCGAACCTGCTCACGGCCGGCCTGTGCATTGGCGCCTTCGGCATTGCGACGGCCTACGCCCTGCCCTTTGTTCCCGGCCTGCGATCGCACATCGACCGGCGCGACCACGCGGCCAGCACGCAGATTGCGTTTCGCTTCAACTCCTTCATATGCCTGGCGCTGGCCGAGCGGCTGGCCGGGGCCGAAGGCCTGCTGCTCATTGCGGTGCTGATCGGCGTGTGCGTGCCGATCTTCAACATCGCGGCCGTGTGGCCGATGACGCGGCATGCGCAGACCGGCTTCATGCGCCAGCTGGTGCGCAACCCGCTGATCGTGGCGACATTGGCGGGGCTGCTGGCCAATGTGCTGGGCCTCACCGTGCCGACCTGGGCCACGCCCACGCTCACGCGCATCGGCGCCGCATCGCTGGCGCTGGGCCTGCTGGCGGCTGGCGCGGGCATGAAGTTTTCGACGCTGGGCACGGGCAAGGTGCTGGCGGTGTCGGTGCTGTCGATACGGCACCTGTTATCGCCGCTGGTGGCGTGGGGCCTGGTGCACGCGCTGCGGCTGGACGCCACGCAGGCGGCGGTGCTGATGGCTTTCTCGGCCGTGCCGACAGCGTCGAGCGCCTATGTGCTGGCTGCGCGCATGGGCTACAACGGGCCGTATGTGGCGGGGCTGGTGACGCTGTCGACCTTGCTGGGGGTGGTGAGCTTGCCGTTCGCGCTGGCCTTGCCGCGGTAGCCCCGTAGCGCCAGCGCGGCTTCACGGCGGGCAAGCACTGCCCGCGGTTGCGCATCCGACGCCCACGCCAGACGAACGCCGCAAACTAATTCGCACTCTTGTGGGGTTTGGCGCCGGCATTCGCCCGGGCGACCATTGTTTGCAACAGTGCATGCAAGGCGTGCATCAGACTTTTTGACCGATCACTCGTCAAGGTCCCGTGCATGTCTTCCATCTTCACCGTCTCACGAACCGTCTGCGTTGGCAGCGTCGCCATGCCCAGCCTGCTGGGCGCCCCGGCGCTGGCGTTCAAGTCCCTCGAAGGCAGCGAGGCCCTGGGGCAGCTCTTCGACTACACCGTGCAGCTGCAAACGCCCGAGAGCCCGCTGCTCACCGAAGTGGTGACTGCCAACGTGCCGGTCAAGCAACTGGTCGGCAAGGAGTTCAGCATTCGCATCGAACTCGACGGCAAGGGCTCTGGCGTCGCTGCGCGCACGGGGGCGGGCACACGGGAGCTGAACGGCCTTGTGACCAGCGCGCGCTTCTTGCGCTCGGAAGACCGGCGAGGCATCTACGAAATCGTTCTGCGCCCCTGGTTGATTCTGGCCACGCACACCAGCGACTACAGGATCTTCCAGAACAAGACCCCCTTCGAGATCATCGAAGAGGTGCTGGCCGACTACAGCTTCCCCACGGAAAAACGCATCACCCATCGCTACCCCCTGCGCACCTTCCAGGTCCAGTACGGCGAAACGGATTTCGATTTCATCACCCGGTTGATGCAGGAGTTCGGAATCTACTATTTCTTCGAGCACAGGCATGGCGCCCACAGGCTGGTGCTTGTGGACGACGCCGGGGCGCACAGGCCTTTCGAGAGCAAGGCCTACCAGGCCATTCGCTACCACCCGCCGGGCCGCCGGACCGACGAGGAGCACTGCCACGCGTTCAGCAGCATCGAGAACCTGGCGTCCGGCCAATGGGTCACCGACGACTTCGACTTCACGCAGCCGCGAGCCAGGCTCCGGCAAATCGCCAGAATGCCGCGCAACACCGGCAACTGCACACTGGAGCTCTACAAGTGGCCGGGCGATTTCTGCGAGCCCGATGAGGGCCGGGATCTGGCGCGCACACGCATGGAGGCCACCGGCGCACCAGGCAGCCGCGGCCGGGGAAGCGGCAACCTGCGCGCGGTCGTCACGGGGTGCACCTTCTCGCTGTTTGGGTGTCCGCAGGACGTGGCCAATCTCGACTACCTGGTCATTGCAAGCACGCTGCGACTGCACGAAAGCGGCCATGCAAGCGGCCAAGACAGCTACGCCTGCCACTGCGACTTCGACGTCCAACCCGCCGACAACATCTTTCGCTTGCCGCAGACGCAACCCAAACCCCGCACGATGGGGCCGCAGACTGCCATCGTCACCGGCCCGGCCGGCCAGGACATCTGGACCGACGAATACGGTCGCATCAAGGTCAGTTTTCACTGGAACCGCTATTGCACCAAGGACGAGAACGCCTCCTGCTGGATCCGCGTGGCCTCCTCGTGGGCCGGCAGTCAGTTCGGCGGCATGCACGTTCCGCGCATCGGACAGGAGGTGATCGTCGATTTCGAGAACGGCGACCCCGATCGCCCCATCGTCACCGGGCGTGTCTACAACCGGCTGAACATGCCGCCGAGGCAGTTGCCCGGTCAGCAGAACCTCTCGGGCTTTCGCAGCCGCGAGCTGAGTGCGGATGGCAGCAACCCGACGGCAAGAGGCAACCACCTCACCCTGGACGACCATCCCGCCAAGATTCAGGCGCAACTCAAGAGCGATCACCAAAGCAGCAGCCTGAGCCTTGGGCACATCGGGCGAATCGACGGCACGTCGGGCCGCAAGGACGACCGGGGCCAGGGTGTCGAACTGCGCACCGACGGCCACGGTGCAATCCGCGCCGCCAAAGGCCTGCTGGTCACCACCGAGGCCCGGCCCGATGCGCGGGCGCACATCACCGACATGGGAGAAACCCTTGCGCGACTTGCGGCCGCACACGATCTGCACGAACACCAAAGTCGAACTGCGCAAGAGGCCAAAGCGCACGAAGCAGGCGACCAGGACGCGGTCACGAAGGTTCTGGCGCAGCAGAACGACACCATCAGGGGCCGTGCTGGCCACGAACGCGGCGCCCCGTTTCCGGAGCTCGACGAACCGCACCTGGTGCTGTCCAGTGCCACAGGCATTCACAGCACCGCTGGAACGACCACGCACATCGCGAGCATCGCGCACACCGCGCTCAGCAGCGGCGGCCACACCAGCCTCAGCGCAGGCAAGAGCTTTCTGGTGAGCGCCAAGGAGGCCGTGCGTCTCTTCGCCTACAAGGCCGTTCGCCTGACTGCCGCCACGGCAGGCATCGATATCGTTGCGCTTCAGAACAGCATCAACCTCCTGGCCAGGCTCGACATCAAGTTGGAGGCCGACCGGATCAGCATCACGGCCAAGGACGAGATCCTGATCAACGGGGGAAGCAGCTTCACAAAGTGGAATGCCGCGGGCATCGTCCACGGCACCAGCGGCATGTGGCGCGAACACGCCGCGTCGCACAGCCTGGTCGGCCCGATGAACATGGACAAAGTTGTGCGGATGCAGGGCGTCAGCGACGACGACCGGTACAGCGTTCGCTTCGCGCCCCTCGGCAGCGACGACATCTTCAAGCACGCGGACATGGTCGGCTTGCCGTACCGGATCCTGGACGAGCGCAATGCCGTGCGGGCAGAAGGCGTCATTCCAGCCAGCGGGCGGCTGCCGCGGGTCGTCTTTTCGACACCTGACGAGGCCACGCTGATCGTGGGAGAGGAGACGTGGGCATGGTGCCCGGCGCCGACAGCGCAAATGGTGCACACAGACGCCGATGAGGCCGAGTCGGCCGATCTCGTCGAAATGGACAACGGCGAATTCGAGGTCAGCGATTCGAAATCGAGGTGGTCAGAAATCGACAGCACCAGGTACAGCCTGCCAGTTCACGCCAGTGCCACCCGTTTTCTTTCTGAATCGGCGGTGGAATCTCATTTGAACGGGCTTGCCTGAGCGCCTCACATGAACATGCCAAAACTGATATCTGCAACCTACCACCCGAACATCGAAGTCGCCGAATTCATTTGCGACGATGGGCGACACCTTCTGCGCTCTGGCGGTACTCTGCCATGGCGAATAAACAACCCGGGAGATTTGACTGCGCGAATGGAAGGCGGTGTAGCGGCGCCCAAAAAAGCAAAAGGCTACATCGGATTTGCGACCACCAGATCTGCAAGAACATTTCTTATTTTCCCGGATGTGGATTCAGGTCGCGCTGAGTTGAAGGCAAATCTTAAAAGAATGCATGGCGAGCTGACCATTCCGCAAGCCATTCCCTTCTACGCGCCAAAAAAAGAAAACGACACAGAAAAATACATCGCCGACCTACTCAGAACGAGTGGCATTGGCGCCGACAAGAAAATCAAGGATTTCAGCGAGTCGGACCTGCAAAAAACAATGGACAGCATTGCAGAAATAGAGGGCTACCACGCGAGCACTGCAACCCGCAAGGAAACATGGGTGACGGTGAGCACGATCAATGCAACCAATGGAATTCAGCCTCTGCCTGATACCGAAATTGTTCTGCAGATTGGCGACAAGCAAAAAACCGTCAAATCCGATGCCACAGGACGTTTCGCGCCGGTGATTCATCCCGCCGATAAAAGCGCCGTGCATGTCAAAGTGGCGGACAGCAAGACCAAAGAGTTGGTGACGGTTGGAAAAATTCAAGGCGACGTTGGCAGGGATGTGAACTTGGTAGCGAAATTCGACAAATGGAAGGGCGTGGCTGGGTCGGAAAAAATCAACAGCGCCAGCCTTAATTCAAAAAGCCAAATCCGCTATGTGGTTCAACCCGGAGACAGCCTATGGAAAATTGCCAAACTTCATCGCACGAGCACGGCCGCGATCATGAATACCAATGATTTGAGCGATGACAGGATATTTCCTGGTGAAGTTCTTTTTATCGGCGGAAATGAAAATGAAAAATCCATCAATGCACATGGGAAATCTGAAGCTTCAATGCCAAAAGCAACGCCCGGAATTTCCACTCAAGCTCCCAGAAAACGTCCCGTTCCTGCAACACCGCCAAAACCTCCTGCGCCGTCAAGCACTCAACCTTCGAATTCGGTGCGATCCAAGGAAGGAACGGGCAAGGTTCTGGCGCTGATCAATCCGTCGCCCGGCCGGGCACCCTGGATGCCTATTGCCATAGCAGAAGCAAAATTCAGAGGCGGAGAAACCGAGCTGACGCTGCAGGAAAAAATCAATTACCACGTGGAAATTGATGACGGCCTGAAGTCCCTGTACGAAAGCAACAATGCTTGGTGCGCAGCTTTTGTCAATTGGTGCCTGGCGCAGGCCAATTACCCAATTGAAAACGCAAGCTATCCCAATCGCAAGATCGCAAAGGCGCGCGCACACGGGTTCTATGAGGTGAGCGGGCCGAAAGACAAAAAGGAAAGTGCTTACCCCACCATAAGAAATCCTTTGTTCGTTGAGTTGGACAAGCCAATATATGGCGCGATTGCGATGGTTACTTCAAGATCAAACCATGGCAATCACGTCGGCTTTGTATACGCAAGAACTGGATCAAAAGAGCTGGTTGTACTCGGAGGAAACCAAAATCAACGAATAAATTTCTCACCATTCGACATTTCGCTTTCCGCTCCGCATACGGAAAAAGATAAAAATGGAAAAACAACAAGGCATAAGGGCAGCCGCACTTATCTGAGATATTTTATCCCGATTTCTTACTACGAGCAAGCCAAAAAAGATCTCGCCAATGATGGACTTGAACATGCAAACGCCGATGAAACCAATAAAGCAATGGGAATAAAAAATGAAAAACCAAAAAACAAACCTATACCTCTACTTTGAAATTTTTTCGCCATTTATTTTGCACCTCCAAAGAACAGAATTATCGAAGCGAATTGCCTTTTGGCTAGCTTTTCTGTTTAGCGTCCCGGTACTCGCCGGATCGGTCAGCGGCCCACACGTCGTCTGGGTAAATCTGGATTCATCCGCCAACGGCGAACGAGTCAACAAAATAGTTGCGTCATTCGCAAGCGACAGGTCGACCCGCTGCAACGGCAGCTGGTTTACCGGGACATCGTTGCTATACATGAAAAAGCGCCCGCCAAAAATCAGCAATGCTCTTGTTGCAGATGTTTTCTTGAAAGGCAAAATTCCAGAAAAGAAATTGTTGAACGAAGCCTTGAAAAGCTATGTAGACGAATACGCCTATGACGGCTTCGACGGAATCATCGTCTACGACAATTCACGAGATGCAGAAATGATGCAACTGACCACCGGGCACAAAAGAATAGAGAAATTCGCAGTCGCATTGAAAGGCAAACAGCCTGAAAAGAAGGATATCGAAGCCGCATTTTGTGTACTGCTTCCACCGATCACCCGAAAGCCATAAAACTCTGCGGGTCGGAGCAGGGCCGGCGTATTGCACATTCCGCCGGCCCTCCAATGCCGCTTTGCAGCGGCGCCGCTTCCGTTATCGCAAATCGATCAACGCCCACCCGCTCCCCGTCGCAGCCAGCCGATGCGTAAGTCGCAGCGCCGCAAGGAACCGCGCATCGTGCGACGCGACGACGATGACTCCCGGAAAGCCTTGCAATGCCTGCTCCAGCGCAAGCACCGAGGCGATGTCGAGGTGGTTCGTCGGCTCGTCGAGCAGCAGCATCTCCGCGGCCTCGCCGCCCCACAGCGCGCAGGCCAGCGCGGCCTTCAGGCGCTCACCGCCACTGAGCTGCGCAGCGGGGCGGCACACCGCGTCCGCGTCGAGGCCGAGCAGTGCGAGCCGGGTGCGCAATTCGCCCTCGGACAGCGGCGAATGCAGCGCATGCAGTTGCTGCAGCACGGACCGGTCTGGCTGCACCGCACCGTCGGCGCCGTGACCGTGGCCCTGGCCCAGCCATGCAGATCGCAACGGCGCCTCGCAACGACCGGCCAGCGGCGCCAGCCTGCCCCCAAGCATGCGCAGCACGCTGGTCTTGCCGCAGCCGTTCGGGCCCGTCATGCCAATGCGCACGGGCCCGTGCAGGCTGATGCTCAACGGCAGCGCATCGGTCGGCCATGGCGGGACGGCCTCCTCGAGCCAGAGCACGCGGCGCCCGGCGGGCACGGCCGAGGCGGGCAGCGCGAGCGCGATGGCCGGGGGCGCGTTCACCCGCGCCGCGGCTTGGCGCACGGCGCTGTCGAGCGTTTCTCGGATCTCGCGCTTGCGTTCGCTTTCCCGGCCCGCGAAGGCTTGTGCGTTTTCTTTCAGGCGGCCCAGATGCAGGCCGCTCAGGTTGGCGCCGCGCGCCCAACTGGCGCCGCGCGCGGCACGGCGCTGTTGCGCGTCGTGCTGCTTGCGCTGGTCGCGCAGCGCGCTGGCGCGTTCGGTGCGCGCATGGTCGAGGCGGGTCTGTGCGGCTGCGGCTTCGCGTTCGCGCCAAGCGCTGTAGGTGGTCCAGTCACCGGTGCAGCTGCGCAGGCGGCCTTGCGGTGTGATTTCCAAGATGCGGTCCATGCCGTCGAGCAGTTCGCGGTCGTGGCTCGCGATGACGGCCGTGCCGCGCCAGGCGGCGAGCTGCTCGCGCAGCCAGCGCCGGGCATCGGTGTCGAGGTGATTGGTGGGCTCGTCGAGCAGCAAGGCGTCTGCCCTCGACAGGAAGGCGCCGACCAGCGCCACGCGCGTGCGCTCGCCGCCGCTCAGGCCATCGGCCAGGCGGTGCGGCGACAGCGCGAGCCCCGCAGCGTCCATCGCCGCGGCGAAGCGCGCGGGCAGGTCCCAGTGGCCGTCGGCAAGGTCGAAGTCCGAGGGTGCGCTGCTGCCCGCCGCTATGCGCGCCAGCGCCGCCTGCGGCTGCGCAAGACCGGCCAGGTCGGCCACGGTGGCGCCTGGTGCCGACGCGATGTTCTGCGGCACGTCGGCCCATCGCGCCGGCCGCAGCACCACGCCGGCGCTGGGTGCCGCTCGGCCTGCGAGCAGATCGATGAGGCGCGTCTTGCCCGCGCCGTTGCGCCCGACCAGGCCGGTGCGGCCCGCGGGGAAGGTCTGGTCGATGTCGTCGAACAGCAAGCGGCCGTCGGGCAGCACGAGGCTGACGTGGCGCAGCGCGAAACCAGATGAAGACGAAGACGGAGAAGAAGAAAGAGAAGCGCCCAGGCCTGAGGCCGGACGCGGAGCGTGCTTGCGATGAGCCATGCGCGGCCCTCCGATGAGTTCGTTGCGAGGCGATGCAAGAGCCTTGCATCGCGGCGAATCAGGGGAGGCTCAAATGCGCATTTCGGGGGGGACGCTCCAGAAGAAAAAAAGCCGGCTCAGTCGGCCAGCCCGCGATTGGAAGCCGCGCAGCCGGGAAGGTTCCCGGCTGGGTCGGTCAGCCTCCGTGCAACGGCGTCGATGCCGCCGATGACTGCCGATGCCGCCGACGCCCGCCCTCGCCCGCGCGTCAGCTCAAACCAACCTCAAGCCGCTGCCGGCACCAACGCCGTGCGGCGCACGCGACGCACGTTGAACGCACTCGCAATCAGCACGCCCTGCACCAGCGCCAGGCCGACGATCACGCTCGTGTACTGGCCGCTGTCCATCAGCCGGCCGAACACCAGTGGCGCCACGGCTTGGCCGATGTCGAGCCCCGCGTACACCACGCCGTACACGCGCCCGGTGGCGTTGGGCGGCGTCGACTTCTTCACCAGCAGGTCGCGCGACGGCCCCGCGATGCCCGACACAAAACCCATCGCGCCGAACAGCACCGGCACCAGCACCGGCGGAAAGTCGGCAAAGGCCAGCACCAGCGCCAGGATTGCCGCAATGCCGAAGCCCGCGCCCACGATGCGCTCGCAACGCGACGGGTCGGAGGCCAGGAAGCCGCCGAACACCATGCCGGTCGCGCTGGCCACCATGTAGACCGTGAGGCACATCGCCACCAGCGCCACCGGCACCGCATGCAGGTGGCCCGCGGCCACCGGCGCAAAGGTCTGCACCACGCTGATCACCGCGGCATAGAAAAAGAAGAAGCCGAAGCACATCCACACGGCCGGGATGCGCAGAAAGTCGAAGTCGCCGCCGCCGGCCGGGGCACCCGCGCCCTGCCCCGTGGCCTTTTGCACCGCCGCCGCGTCCAGCGAAAGCACGCTGCGGTACACCCACAGCACCAGCAGCACCACGATGGCCACCGCGCCGGCCGAGGCCAGCGCCACGCGCCATGAGAAGGCAATGGCAATCGGCACCACGAAGGCCGGCGCCAGCGCCCAGCCCAGGCTGCCGGTGATGCCGTGCACGCTATACGCATGGCCCAGCCGGGTGGGCGCCACCTTGCGGTTGAACAGGGTGTAGTCGACCGGGTGGAACACGCCGTTGCCAATGCCGCCGACCACCGCGCACGCCAGCAGCATCCAGTAGCTCTGCGCCGCGGCATAGCCGAAGGCCGCCAGCCCCAGCGCGCCCAGGCCCACGAACAGCACCGGGCGCGGGCCCAGCTTGTCGACGATGAAGCCCGAGGCGGCCTGCACCATGCACGAGACCACGAAGAACACCGTGAGCACGGCGCCCAGCTCCACGTAGCTCACGTTGAACGCGTCCTTGAGCCAGGGGAACAGCGGCGCCAGGATGAGCTGGCTGAAATGGCTGACCGCGTGGGCCAGACCGACCAGGCCGATCAGCTTGGCGTCGGTGCGCAAGGTGGTGGCGGGGGCGGCTGCGGACGAGGAAGAAGAGGACATGGATTGCTACAAAAAACCGGTGCGGGCGTCGATGCTATGCGCCGGTGACGCGGCAGAATGGCGATACAGCGACAACATTTGTCGAAACCATGCCAAGCGACGCCTCACCCACCTCCGCGACCGGCCCAAACGCCCTGCCCACGGTGCCCACGGTGCCCACTGTGCAAGCAGTGCCCCCCGCCGTTCAGCCGCCCCCGCGCATTGCGCGCGGACCCGCTACCGCCCCCGCCCACAGCGTCGGCCCGCTCACGCCCCACCTGTACGCCCCCGACGCGGTGCGCCCCTTGCGCGCCAAGGAGCACTTTCTCACCGCCGACACGCGGGTCGAGCTGCACGAGCACCCGTGGCCGCAGCTCACCTTCTCCACCCGCGGCGTGATTCGCCTGAGCACGCAGGACGGCAGCTACATCGTGCCGCCCTCGCGCGCGCTGTGGGTGCCGGCCAACATGCAGCACAGCATCACGCTGATCGAAGACGCCGAGCTGCGCACCGTGTACCTGCACGCCTGGATCGCGCCCACCTGGGAAAAATGCGAGGTGCTGGAGATCAGCCCGCTGCTGCGCGCGCTCATGCTCGCGCTGGACACCACGCCCGACGGCCTGCCGCCGGCCGACCCGCATGCGCCGCAGCGCGAACGCATGATTGCGCCGCTGCTGGTCGACGAGGTGGAGCGCGCCACGCAGATTCGCATCGACGTGCCGCTGCCCACCGACAAGCGCCTGCGCCTGCTGTGCGAGGCGCTGCTGCGCAACCCGGCCGACCGCGCCACGCTGGCCGAGCGCGCGGCCACCATCGGCGCCAGCGAGCGCACCGTGGCCCGGCTGTTTCGCGACCAGCTCGGCATGAGCTGGCAGCAATGGCGCCAGCAGGCCGTGATGGCGCATGCCCTGCCCCTGCTGGCGCGCGGCATGGCCGTGAGCCAGGTGGCCGCGGCCAGCGGCTACGCCACCGACAGCGCGTTCTGCGCGATGTTCAAGGCGGCCACGGGGCGCTCGCCCACGTCGTTCCAGCACCGCAAGCGCGCTGCTGCGGCCTGAAACGGGGCTGAAACGGGGCTGGGCCGGACTGAACCGGACCGGGCTGCGTCTGAAGCTGCGGGGCCATGCGTGTGGCGCGTCTTGCCGCTCTGGCAAGATCGGCGACCGACATGCACTCACCGATTCCCCTGCACATGGCGCCCGACGCCCGGCCGCCGACATGGACCGCCGACATCTGGCTGCGCATGCGCCGGCACTTTCTGCTGAAGGCGGTCGGCACCACGGTGTTCACGTGGATCTTCTTCATCGGCTACTTCCACCTGCTGCGCAACCCGGCCTTTCCGGTCACGGAGATGCCGCTGACGGCGCTGGACCACCTCATTGCCTTTCAGCCCTACACGCTGGGCGCGTACCTGTCGCTCTGGCTGTACGTGGGCGTGGCGCCCGGGCTGCAGCTGACCTTCAAGGAGTTGGTGGTCTACGGGCTGTGGATCGGCGCGCTGTGCGTCACCGGGCTGGGCATCTTCTATTTCTGGCCGACCCAGATTCCGCCGCTGCCGCTCGATGTGTCGGCCTACCCGGGCTTTGCGATGCTGCAGGGCGTGGACGCGGCGGGCAACGCCTGCCCTTCGATGCACGTGGCCGTGGCCATCTTCACCGCCATTCGCGTGGAGCAGCTGCTGCGCGAGGCGCGCACGCCGCTCGTATGGCGCGTGCTGAACTGGCTGTGGTTTGCCGCCATTGCCTATTCGACGCTGGCGGTCAAGCAGCACGTGGTGCTCGACGTGGCGGCCGGCGCGCTGCTGGGCATGGCGTTTGCATTCCCTTCGTTGCGCTGGCGCCCGGGCAAGCGTTAGCCAGGGGATATCCCTCGTTTGAGAGCGGATATCATCGGCAACCATTGATCACACTCACCGCTGACCGAACGAGGAAGGGATCGATTCAATGGCACACCCCGCGTGGGTGGCAATCGATCGGCGGCACATGACGACAGGCATCGCACGATGAGTTCGCTGAAGGAATTGCAGGACCTGATTCACGAGAAGTACGGCATAGAGCCGTCCAAGCTCGACCCGCATGCATCGATGCGGGAAACCGGCGGACTCGATTCGCTGGCCCTCGCTGAATTTCTCTTCGCCATCGAAGACCATTTCGGCATCACCATGCCCGACGAAGACGCAAGCATCGACACCCTGGCCGAGCTGGCGTTGCTGGTCGACAAGGTGCGCGCAGCGAAGACGGCGTGAACCACCAGGTTGCCGTCACCGGTCTGGGCGTGGTGGCGCCGCACGGCGACGAGCCTGGCGCGCTGTTCGAAGCCTTGCTGCAAGGCCGCTCGGCCATTCAGCCGGTGTTTGCGGACCTGCCCAAGCCCGCCGCTGCGGCCACCGTCGCCTTCGACGAAACCCGCTGGTTCACCAAGCTGCAACTGGCGGGCGTCGACCGTGTGAGCCAACTGGCCGTGGCCGCCGCCGACCAGGCGATGCGCGACGCGGGCCTGAACGCCGGCGACACCCACCCCGAGCGCATGGGCGTCTACGCCGGTTGCGGCATGGGCGGCGCGGCGGCGCTGGAGGCGGCCTACCGCGGCAACGGGCGCGTCTCTCCCCTCACCATTCCGGCCTTCATGCCCAACGCGCCGGCCGCCCACGTGGCCATGCGCCAGGGCGTGCAGGGCCCGGTGCTCACCTATTCCGTGGCCTGCGCGTCGTCGGCGGCGGCCATCGCCGAAGCGGCCAAGGCGGTGCAGCGCGGCGAGGTCGATGTGGCCATTGCCGGCGGCAGCGAGGCGCTGATCGTGCCCGGCGTGGTCGTGGCCTGGCAGGCCATGCAGACGCTGGCCACCTTCCAGCCCGGCGAAGCAGGCCGCGCGGTGCGGCCCTTTGCGGCCGACCGCAGCGGCTTTGCGCTGGGCGAAGGCGCGGCCTTTTTGATTCTCGAATCGGTCGAGCGCGCCCGCGCGCGCGGCGCCCGCAGCTACGCCACGCTGGCTGGTTGGGGCCTGAGCAGCGACGCCACCCACCTCACCAAGCCTGACGCCCCGGGCCAGGCGCGCGCCCTGCGCGCCGCCCTGCGCCAGGCCGGCCTGCACCCGCGCGACGTGGGCTACTGCAACGCGCACGGCACGGCCACGCGCATCGGCGATGTGGTCGAGCGCAATGCGCTGGCCGATGTGTGGGGCGACGACTTCGACGCCCTGCGCGTGAGCTCCACCAAGGCGCTGCACGGCCACATGCTGGGCGCGGCAGGTGCCATCGAGGCGCTCATCACCGTGCTGGCACTGCACCGCCGGCAACTGCCGCCGAATGCGCACTGCACGCAGGTCGACCCGGCGTGCCCGCTGAACCTGGTGATGCCCGGCGACACCGCGGCGCCGTCGCTCGAAGCCGCCGTCAGCAATTCATTCGCCTTTGGCGGCACCAACTCCGTGCTGCTGTTCCGCCGCGCGGGCTAGACCGGCGGCGAGGCCGCCGCAGCGCGCAGCCACGCCACGAAGGCGCCGACCAGCGGGTCGTCGGTGCGGCTGGGCGCCACGAACACGCTGTAGCCCCGGCTCGACGGCGCCCTGTGCGGGCAGGCCAGCACCAGCTCGCCGGTGCGCAGTTCGCGCTCCACGAAGTACGCGGGCACCAGCCCCACGCCCAGGTCGGCACGCACCGCGGCCACCAGCGTGGAGAACAGGTCGAAGCGGTGGCCCGCCACCAGGTTCTCCGGCGCGCGCGCGTGCGCCGTCTGCGCAAACCATTCTTCCCACGCGCCCATGCGGGTGCGCAACTGCAACAGCGGCGCGGCGCGGAAGTCGCCACGCGCCATGGCCGCGCGTCCCTTGGCTTTGGGCGCGCACACCGCCACGCAAGACTCGCCCATCAGCGCCTGCGCATTGGCACCGGGCCACACCGCGTCGTCGTACTGCACGCCCACGTCGAAGGGCATGTCTTCCATGTAGAGGTTGGTCGGGAACACCTGCAGGTGCAGGCTGCAGCCGGGGTGCCGCGCAATGAACTGCGGCAGGCGCGGCATGAGCCAGCCTTCGGCCAGCACCGGCACCGCGCCCACCAGCAGGCGCAGGCCGTCGGTGCGCTGCGCCATGGCTTCGAGCGTGTGGTTCTGCAGGCGCAGCAAGTCGCCGGCAATCTGCCCGTGGTAGCGCCGCCCGGCCTCGGTGAGCTCGCTGCCGCGTGCGGTGCGCTGCACCAGCCGCACGCCAATCTGCGATTCGAGCAGCCGCAGCTGCTGGCTCACCGCGCTGTGCGTGAGGCACAGCTCTTCGGCGGCCTTGCCCACGCCGTGATGGCGCGCCACGGCGTCGAAGATCAGCAGCGCGCGCGTGCTGGGAATGTGTCGGCGCATGGTGGCCATGAAGGCGCCTGAAAAGGCTGGTTCGTTAGAAAAACTGACAACGCCGAAGATTAAACCAGAGCAGGCGGCTAGCACACTCGCAAGAATTGCTGACGACGCTGCCCAGGCGGCGTGCCTTTTTTCGTCTCACGGTTTCACTGCTTCACTCTCAAGGACTCCCGCTCACCATGTCACGCCCTGCGCTCCTTCGCCTTGCCCCGCTCGTGCTTGCCATTGCATCCGCCACCGGCCTTGCCCATGCCCAGACCGGCTCCGTTGCGGCCACGCCCACGCAGGTGCGCCCCGACGTCGACAAGGCCTACACGCAGCTGATGGCCTCGCCCGCCATCCAGAAGCTGCTGGACGCGGTGAAGGCAGACCATGAGCGCTCGGTCGACGACCTGAAGATGCTCACCGAAATCGAAGCCCCGCCCTTCAAGGAACAGAGGCGCGCGGAAGCCTTCCTGGCCCGCATGAAGGCCCTGGGCCTCACCGACGCGAAGATCGATGCCGAAGGCAATGTGGTCGGCCTGCGCAAGGGCACGGGCAACGGGCCCAAGCTGCTCATTTCCGCCCACCTGGACACCGTGTTCCCCGCCGGCACCGACGTGAAGGTGAAGGAGCGCGACGGCAAGCTGTATGCGCCGGGCATCTCCGACGACACGCGCGGCCTGTCGGTGCTGCTGTCGTGGCTCAAGGTGCTGAACGACAACAAGGTGCAGACCGTGGGCGACCTGCTGTTCGTGGGCAACGTGGGCGAGGAAGAGCTGGGCAACCTGCGCGGCATGAAAGCGATTTTTCGCGACAACCTGGACATCGACGGCATGGTCGGCCTGGAGCCCGCGCCCGAAGGCACGGTGCTGATGCTGGGCACCGGTTCGCACCGCTACGAGGTCACTTTCAAGGGCCCGGGCGGCCACAGCTTCGGCGCCTTCGGCCAGGTGCCCAGCGCCATCCACGGCATGGGCCGCGCCATTGCCAAGATTGCCGACGTGCGCACGCCGACCTTCCCCAAGACCACGTTCACCGTGGGCACGGTGGGCGGCGGCACGTCGGTCAACACCATTGCGCCCGATGCGCGCATGGCGGTGGACATTCGCTCCGACGAAATGGCGCCGCTGCTGGAAACCGAAAAGAAGATCCTGGCTGCCATCGACGAAGCCGTGGTCGAGGAAAACAAGCGCTGGGGCGTGACCACGCTGAGCGTGAGCACCAAGCTCATCGGCGACCGCCCGGGTGGCCGCACGCAGTCGGACACGGTGATCGTGGAGGCCGCCACGCGATCGAATACGGCCTTCGGCCACAAGACGCTGCTGACCGGTGCCAGCACCGACGCCAACGTGCCGATGTCGCTGGGCATTCCGGCCATCATCATCGGCGGCGGCGGCAAGACCGGCGGCTTCCATGCGCTGAGCGAATGGATCGACGTGACAGACGGCTGGAAGGGTGCGCAGAACTCGCTGGTGACGGTGCTGGGTCTGGTGGGCGTGCAGGGTACGAGCACGCCTTTGCTGGAAAAGCGACCCGCCCGCACCAGGTAAGAACAAGGGCGCAAGGCGGCCAAAGAGGCAGGGCGGGCGGTCTTCGCCGCCTGCTCTGTCCGTTATGCTGGTGGCCGCTTCCCACAGGAGACCTCCATGCATGCTCGCTCCACCCTCATTGCCTTGGCCCTGCTGGCCGCGGGCTCCTCGGCGCAGGCCAACAACCTGCTCGATCAGTTGAAGGAAAAGGCCGGCGAAGCCGCCGGCTCGAATTCGCAGGCCACGCAAGGCAGCGGTGCCGCCTCCGCGCTCGGCAACCTCGGCTTCAAGATGCCCGCCATCGGCTCCAGCACCATGGGCAACGCGGCCGGCGTGCTGCAGTACTGCGTGAAGAACAACTACCTGGGCGGCGACGCGGCCTCGGTCAAAGACAAGCTGCTGGCCAAGATCACCGGCCAGAAGCCGCAGGAAACCGGCTTTGCCAGCGGCGCCAAGGGCCTGCTCAAAGGCGGCGACGGGCAGACGCTGAACTTCAAGGTGCTGTCCTCCAAAGTGAAGACCAAGGCCTGCGACTACGTGCTGAAGAACGCCACCTCGCTGATCTGATTTCGCACCGCTTTTCGACCTGCTTTTCGCCCCCTCCTTCGCACCCTTCCCGCGCGGCGCACCGCGCATGTGCTTGCTGCTTCTTTCCGTGCGCGCGCAAACGTCCATGACCCCGGCTGCTCCCTCTCCCTCTCTTCGCCAGCGCCTCGCGCGCTGGGTTCCCTGTCTCGCCTGGCCGCGCCCCTCCGCCGCGCTGCTGCGCAACGAGGCCATGGCCGGCATCACCGTGGCGCTGATGGTCATTCCGCAGGGCGTGGCATATGCCGCGCTGGCCGGCATGCCGCTGGTCACGGGCGTGTACGCCGCGCTGTTGCCGGCGCTCATCGCGGTGATGTTCAGCTCGTCGCAGCGCTTGTCGGTCGGGCCCACTGCCCTCACCAGCCTGCTGGTGGGCGCATCGCTCGCGCCGCTGGCGGTGGCGGGCAGCGACGAATGGGTGGCCATGGCGGTGTGGCTCACGCTGATGTCGGGCACGGTGCAGATCGTGCTGGGCGCGGGCCGCTTCGGCTGGCTGCTGCGGCTGGTCAATTCGCCGGTGCTCATCGGCTTTACGCAGGGCGCGGCGGTGCTGATTGCCATCTCGCAATTGCCCGCGTTGCTGGGCTTCACGGGCCGCACCATTCCGCAGGTGCTGCATGGCGGCCCGCTGCCTGATTTGGTGGCCATTGCCTTCGGGCTGGGCAGCGTTGCGGTGCTGTGGCTGGGCAAGCGCCTGCTGCCGCGCTTTCCGACCACCATGGCGCTGGTGGCCGGCGCGGCCGCCATCAGCTGGCTGGCCGACTACGCGCTGCGCGGCGGCGCGGTGGTGGGCAGCCTGCCGTCGGGCCTGCCGTCGTTCTACTGGCCCGGCCTGTTGCCGCTGGGCACCTTCAGCGCGCTGGTGCTGCCGGCGCTGATGATCACGCTGGTGAGCTTTCTGGAGACCGCGTCCAGCGCCAAGGTCGACAACGCACGCGCCGGCACGCTGTGGAACGAAAACCAGGACCTCATCGGCCAGGGCCTGGCCAAGCTGGCCTCGGGCTTCACCGGCGCGTTCCCTACCAGCTCGTCGTTCTCGCGCTCGGCCATCACGCTGTATGCGGGCGCGAAGACCGGCTGGGCCACGCTCTTCAGCGTGGTGGTGGTGGCCGGCGCGCTGCTGTGGCTCATGCCGCTGCTGTACCACGTGCCGCAGGCGGTGCTGGCGGCGGTGGTGGTCACGGCCATTCTGGGGTTGGTGAAGCCCGCGAGCTTCAAGGCGCTGTGGCGCGTGTCGCGCATCGAGGCGGGCATTGCCTTCGGCACCTTCGTGCTGACGATCGCCACCGCGCCCAGCATCTACTGGGGCGTGCTGGGCGGCCTGCTGGCCAGCATGGCGCACTACATGTACCGCCACCTGCACCCGCGCATCATCGAGGTGGGCCTGCACCCCGACGGCAGCCTGCGCGACCGCCACCTGTGGAAGCTGCCGCCGCTGGCGCCGCAGCTCTACGCGGTGCGCATGGACGCGGAGCTCGACTTTGCTTCGGCCTCCACGCTGGAACGCGCGCTCACCGTGGCGCTGGCCGAGCGGCCCGGCCTCACCGACGTGTGCCTGTTCGCGCAGCCCATCAACCGCATCGACATCACCGGCGCCGAGGTGTTCGGCTCCATCCGCCGCATGATGGAAGCCAAGGGCATTCGGCTGCACCTGAGCGGCCTGAAACTGCCGGCCATGCAGGTGCTGGAACGCGCCGGCCTGCTGGCGCCGGGGCCGCTGCTGTTCAACTACCGCACCGACGGCGAGGCGCTCTCGGCGCTGATGCCGCGCATCGACGTGCCGGTGGCGCAAGCCGAAGCCGCGCACTGACGGCACCGATGAAAATCCCCGTGCCATGAAGAGCACCATCGAAGAACTGGTCGCCTTTCGCACGGTGGTGGACGCGGGGTCGATCACCGCCGCGTCGGAGCAGCTTGCGCAAACCGTCTCGGGCATCAGCCGCGCGCTGAGCCGGCTGGAGCAAAAGCTCGACACCACGCTGCTGCGCCGCACCACGCGCCGGCTCGAGCTCACCGAGGAAGGCGCCGCCTTTCTGCTGCGCACGCGCGCCATTCTGGACGCCATCGACGACGCCGAAGAGCAGATGGCCGCGCGCCGCCAACAGCCGGCCGGCCGGCTGCGCGTGAACGCGGCCTCGCCTTTCATGCTGCATGCCATCGTGCCGCTGGTGCCGGCGTTTCGAAAGCTGTACCCGCAGATCAGCCTGGAGCTGGACACCGACGATCTGCCCATCGACCTGCTGGAGCGGCGCACCGACATCGCCATTCGCATCGGCCCGCTGCGCGACTCCACGCTGCATGCGCGCCCGCTGGGCACGCACCGCCTGCGCGTGCTGGCGAGCCCCGCCTACCTGGAGGCGCACGGCAAGCCGCGCAAGGTGAGCGAGCTGGCCGAGCATGTGCTGCTGGGCTTCACCCAGCCCGAGTCGCTCAACCGCTGGCCGCTGCGCGGCGTGCATGGCGACGAATGGAACACCACGCCCACGGTGGCCGCGTCCAGCGGCGAAACGCTGCGCCAGCTGGCGCTGGCCGGCGTGGGCATCGCCTGCCTGTCGGACTTCATGACCGAAGCCGACCGCGCGAGCGGCGCGCTGGTGCAGGTGCTGGCCAAGGACACGGCGGACGTGCGCCAGCCGGTCAACGCGGTGTACTACCGCAACACGCAGCTGTCGGCGCGCATCACGTCGTTTCTGGACTTTCTTTCGCAGCGCATGGCCTGAGCGGTGTGCACGCGCCAGCGCTTGCTGCGGCTCATTGCGGTTGTTTGGGCGTGAAGCGCTCGACCGCGGCCGAAGCAATTTCGTAGCCGCTCACGCCCATGTCCGCCGACGTGTAGCGCGCGGCCTTCAGCGTGCCGGTGACGTACACCGTGTCCATCGCGTGCAGCCCCTTGACGGGCGCGGGCGCGATCACGTGAACGATCTGGTTGGCCGGTGGCGGCGGGGTGTGGATGCAGGCGCCGAAGTACGGCACCAGAAGAAATTCGCGAATGCCGTCGGGCGAGGCGTCCAGCGGCACCACGAAGCCCGCGAGCTTGGCCGGCTTGCCGTCGAGCGCCACGTTCACCGGCGCGTTGTCCCAGACGGCACGCATTTCGTCGAGCATCTGGATGGCGCGCGGGTCGTTGTCGCGCAGCGCTTCAAGGCTGATGTTGCGGTAACGCTTCGTCGGGTCCCAGCTCGTGGGGACCAGTGCTTCCCACTGGAGTTCGGGCACTGCCTCGCCCACCGCTGCGTTCGCGCCGTGCGCGGATTGCGGCCCGCAGCCGCCAAGAAGCGCCGCGACCGGCACCCCAAAAAGCGCGCACAGCAGCACACGCGAAAAGAACCTTCTCATGACCGCGATTGTGCTTGGGTGAGGTGTCAAAGCCGTAAAGCAGGGTCTTTGGCACTCATTTCCTCCCAGATTGCCGCAATTCACCGGGGCGGCGGCGGCGCTCCCCTCAGTCCTGAACCCGTCCGCGCGAGCTCTTGATCTGCGAGCGCTGGCTCTTGCCTTCAAGCCGGCGCTGCTTGGAGCCGTAGGTCGGCTTGGTGGCGCGCCGCACGCGCGGTGGCGTGGCCACGCTGTCGATCACCGCCTGCAGCCGCGCGAACGCGTCGGCGCGGTTCATTTCCTGGGTGCGGTGCTGCTGCGCCTTGAGCACGAACACGCCTTCCTGTGTGATGCGGCTGTCGCGCAGCGCGAGCAGCCGCTCCTTCACGTCGTCCGGCAGCGAGCAGGCGGGAATGTCGTAGCGCAGGTGCACCGCGCTGGAGACCTTGTTGACGTTCTGCCCGCCCGCGCCCTGCGCCCGGATGGCGCTGATCTCGACTTCGTCGGGATCGATCAGGAGGGGTGGGCTCGGCATGGCCGCAAGTGTGCCTTGAACGAACTCAGACGCCCTCAAGCACGCTCAGACGCGCTCGAACACGGCCGCAATGCCCTGCCCGCCGCCAATGCACATCGTCACCAGCGCATAGCGCCCGCCGGTGCGGCGCAGCTCGGCAATCGCCTTGGTCGTGATGATGGCGCCGGTGGCGCCCACCGGATGGCCCAGCGAGATGCCCGAGCCGTTAGGGTTCACCTTGGCCGGGTCGAACCCCAGCTCCTTGATGACCGCGCAGGCCTGCGCCGCAAAGGCCTCGTTCGACTCGATGACGTCGAAGTCGCTCACCTTCAGGCCGGTGCGCTCCAGCACCTTGCGCGTGGCCGGCACCGGGCCGATGCCCATGTACGCCGGCTCCACACCGGCGTGCGCGTAGCCCACCAGGCGCGCGAGCGGCTTCAGGCCGCGGGCCTTCACGCTCTCAGCGCTGGCCAGCACCACGGCCGCCGCACCGTCGTTGATGCCCGAGGCGTTGCCGGCGGTCACGAGGCCGTCTTTCTTGAAGGCGGGCTTCATCTTGGCCAGCGTGTCGACGGTGGTGTCGGCGCGCACATGCTCGTCGGTGTCGAACAGCACGACGCCCTTGCGCGTCTTCACCTCGACCGCCACGATCTGATCCTTGAAGCGGCCCGCCGCAATGGCGGCCGCGGCGCGCTGCTGGCTGCTGACGGCCAGCGCGTCCATCTGCTCGCGCGTGATGCCGTAGCGCGCGGCCACGTTCTCGGCGGTAATGCCCATGTGAATCTTCTCCCACGGGTCGTGCAGGATGCCCAGCATGTAGTCGACCAGCACCGCGTCGCCCATGCGCGCGCCGTAGCGGGCCGAGGTGTCGAAGTACGGGCCGCGGCTCATCGACTCCGAACCGCCGCCAATGGCGATGTCGCAGTCGCCCAGCGCAATGGCCTGCGCCGCCGACACGATGGCCTGCAGCCCCGAGCCGCACAGGCGGTTCACGTTGAAGGCCGGCGTTTCGACCGGGCAGCCCGCGTCGATGGCCGCCACGCGGCTCAGGTAGGCGTCTTTCACGTCGGTGGGAATCACGTTGCCCATCACCACGTGGCCGATGGCGTCGGCGGGCAGGCCGCTGCGTTCGATGGCGGCCTTGACGGCGGTGGTGGCCAGTTGCGTGTTGGGCACGTCCTTCAGCGCGCCGCCGAAGGTGCCGATGGCGGTGCGGGCGGTGCCGACCACGAAGATGTCGCGTGGGGTCATGGTGTGTCGATCTCCTTGTATTGAAAAACGGATTCAGCGGCCGGTGAAGGCGGCTGGCTTCTTGGCAAAGAACGCGTCGAGGCCGACCCTGAAGTCACTGGTCGCGGCGCAGTGCTGGAACGCGGCCGACTCGGCGTCGAGCTGGCCGGCCAGGTCGCGCCCGAGCGAGCCGCGCATCAGCCGGCGCAGGTTGCCCAGCGCCACGGTCGGCCCCTTGGCCAGGCGGTGCGCAAGGGCCAGCGCCTCGGCTTCGAGTTCGGCGGCGGGCAGCACGCGGTTGATGAGGCCCATGCGCTCGGCGGCAGCGGCGTCGTAGGTGTCGCCGAGCATCGCAATCTCCAGCGCGCGGCGCATGCCGACCAGCCGCGGCAGCGCCCACGACGCGCCAACGTCGCAGCTGGTGCCGATGTTCACGTAGGCCAGGTTGAAACGCGTGCCTTCGGCGGCGAGCACAAAGTCGGCCTGCAGCATCAAGCTCAGGCCGGCGCCGGCGGCCACGCCGTGCACCTGCGCCACCAGCGGCGCGTCCATGGCGTCGAGCACGGTCAGCGCTTCGTGCAGCGGGCCGATCAGGTCGGCTGCGCCCTGCTTGGGGTCGGCGCTCAGCACGCCAAGGTCGCCGCCGGCCATGAAGCCCTTGCCAGCGCCGCTCATCAGCACCGCGCGCACGCTTTTGTCGGCCTGCAGTTCGCGCACGGCGGCCAGGAAAGCGTTGGCCATCGGTACGTCGATGGCGTTCAGGGCGGCCGGGCGGTTGAAGCGAATCGTGGCCACTGCGCCATCGCGGGCCAGCAGCAGGGGGGCATCGGTCGTCATGCGGTCTTTCCTTTTCGGGGGGCGGGCTTGCGCCGGGCAGGAACGATGGGTGTGGGGACGGGTGTGGGCTCGGCGTGGGCCTGGGCCTGGGCCTGGCGTTGCATCACGCCGTTGAGCAGCAGTGCGATGGCCTGGTCGGCAATCTGGTCAGGCGTGAGCTTGCCGTCGGGGCGGTACCAGCGGCCGATCCAGCTCAGCGCGCCGGCAAGCATGAAGGCGGCCATCTTCGGGTCGCACGGCGCAAGCGATCCGTCGGCCACGCCGTCTTCGATGAGCCCGCGGAACTGGCCGTCGATGCCGGCCTTGAGCCGGCACAGCTCCTTCTTCAACGGCGCGGGCAGCGGGTCTTCGCCGATGCGAATCACGCACATGCCGAAGTCCTGCATGACCACGCTCGCGTAGATGCGCATGCAGGCCTTGAGCTGGTCGATGGCGCTGCCACCGGCCGCGCGCACCTCGCCGATGCCGTCCTGCATCAGCGCGAGCGCGATCTTCACGCACTCCAAAAGGATCTGGTCCTTGTTCTCGATGTAGTAGTACAGCGTGGGCTTGCTGACGTTCAGCCGCTCGGCAATGTCGTCGAGCGAGGTGGCGTGAAAGCCGCGCTCGTTGAACAGCCGCGCAGCAGTCTGCAGCACGGCCTGTCGCTTCAACTCACGCTGCTGGGCGCGCTTGCCGGCCGGCTCCCACGGGGACGCGGGGGCGGACTCAGGCGCGGGTTCGGCCTTGGGTTTGGCCTTGAGGACAGTGGCAGTGCGGGGCATTGGGTTCGTACGGGCGCGCAAAGCACGAATGCTGCGCGATGCAGCAAACGCAGACATTACCCGCCAGTAGAAATTTTACGGACCAGTAGCTTTGCTGCTTCTGGACACAAACCCTGAGACCAGCGCCGCGCGCATGTTGCGCTGACCGGCGGCGAGTAGCCGTGTGCCTCAGTCGCCGCGCACGGGGCGGGCCCGCACGTCGGTCACGTCATCGGCGGGGCCGATGGCGATGGGGCTGCGCACCGAGTCGCCGCGTGCCCGTGCGCTGACCACATCGGCCGCGGTGGGCTCGTCAGGCTTTACCGCATGGCGAAACCTGTCGAAGCCCGAACGCGGGTTGAAGCGCCCGCCCATCGACGCCATCCAGGGCATCACGGGCTTGCCCGTGAGGCGGCCCCACGCATAGCGCACACCCCACACCGTTGCCAGCAGCATCACCGCCACGGCCAGGCTGGCCGCAAAAACCAGCCCCAAAAGCAGAAGAATGACGCGAAAAATGAAGTTCATCATCCGAGCTTAGGCCGATGCAGGCGCGGTTGGTTCCCCGCTCTTGGTGAACGTGAACTGGCCCGGCGACTGGATCGGGTCGGTCGTGACCTCGATCGTGTCCTTCGGCCCGAAGCTGCCGTCCAGCAACAACTTCGACAGCGGGTTCTCGATGCGCTGCTGAATCGCGCGCTTCAACGGACGCGCACCGAACACCGGGTCGAAGCCGACCTTGGCAATCTCGGCCAGCGCCGCGGGCGACACCTGCAGGCCCAGGTCCATCTTGGCGAGGCGCGCGGTCAGCACCTTCAGCTGGATTGCGGCAATCGATTCGATGTTCTTGGCGTCCAGCGCGTGGAAAACGACGGTCTCGTCGATGCGGTTGAGGAACTCGGGGCGGAAGTAGTTCTTCAGCTCGTCCCACACCGCCTCCTTGATCTCTTCCGAAGGCTTGCCCACCATGGCCTGGATGATGGGCGAGCCGATGTTGCTCGTCATCACGATCACGGTGTTCTTGAAGTCCACGGTGCGGCCCTGGCCGTCGGTGAGGCGCCCGTCGTCGAGCACCTGCAGCAGCACGTTGAACACGTCGGGGTGGGCTTTTTCGACCTCGTCGAGCAGCACCACGCTGTAGGGCTTGCGGCGCACGGCTTCGGTGAGGTAGCCGCCCTCTTCGTAGCCTACATAGCCCGGCGGCGCGCCGATCAGGCGGGCGACCGAATGCTTCTCCATGAACTCGCTCATGTCGATGCGAATCAGGTGGTCTTCGCTGTCGAACAAAAAGCCCGCGAGCGCCTTGCACAGCTCGGTCTTGCCCACGCCCGTGGGGCCCAGGAACAGGAACGAACCAGTCGGGCGGCCGGGGTCCGACAGGCCGGAGCGCGAGCGGCGAATGGCGTTGGCGACCGCGCCAATGGCCTCGTTCTGGCCGACCACGCGCTCGTGCAGCTTGTCTTCCATCACCAGCAGCTTGTCGCGCTCGCCCTGCATCAGCTTGGCCACCGGAATGCCGGTGGCACGCGCCACGACCTCGGCAATTTCCTCTGCGCCCACTTGCGTGCGCAGCAGCGTGGGCGCGCTCGACTTGCCCTTGGAGGCCTCGGCGTCCTGCGCTTCCTTCAGGCGCTTTTCGAGCGCCGGCAGCTGGCCGTACTGCAGCTCGGCCACCTTGTTGAAGTCGCCCTTGGTGGTGAACTCGGCAATCTGGAACTTGATCTTGTCGATTTCCTCGCGCACCTTGGCGCTGCCCTGCGCCTGCGCCTTTTCGGCCTGCCAGATCTCGTCGTAGTCGGCAATTTCCTTCTGCAGCTTGGCAATTTCGACCTCGATCAGGCCAAAGCGCTTCTGCGAGGCTTCGTCCTTCTCGCGGCGCACCGCTTCCAGCTCGATCTGCAGCTGAATCAGGCGGCGGTCGAGCCGGTCCATGACCTCGGGCTTGGAGTCCATCTCGATCTTGATCTTGGCCGCGGCCTCGTCGATCAGGTCGATGGCCTTGTCGGGCAGAAACCGGTCGGTGATGTAGCGGTCGCTCAACTCGGCGGCGGCCACGATGGCCGGGTCGGTGATGTCCACGCCGTGGTGCACCTCGTACTTTTCCTTCAGGCCGCGCAGGATGGCCACGGTGGCCTCCACGCTGGGCTCGCCCACGATGATCTTTTGAAAGCGGCGCTCCAGCGCGGCATCTTTCTCGATGTACTTGCGGTACTCGTCCAGCGTGGTGGCGCCCACGCAGTGCAGCTCGCCGCGTGCGAGCGCGGGCTTGAGCATGTTGCCCGCGTCCATGGCGCCTTCGGCCTTGCCGGCGCCCACCATGGTGTGCAGCTCGTCAATGAAGACGATGGTCTGGCCTTCGTCCTTGGCGAGTTCGTTCAGCACGGTCTTCAGGCGCTCTTCGAACTCGCCGCGGAACTTGGCACCGGCCAGCAGCGCCGCCATGTCCAGCGACAGCACGCGCTTGCCCTTGAGCGACTCCGGCACTTCGCCAGAGACGATGCGCTGCGCCAGGCCTTCGACGATGGCGGTCTTGCCCACGCCAGGTTCGCCGATGAGCACGGGGTTGTTCTTGGTGCGGCGCTGCAGCACCTGGATGGCGCGGCGAATTTCCTCGTCGCGGCCAATGACCGGGTCGAGCTTGCCCTGGCGGGCGCGCTCGGTCAGGTCCATGCAGTATTTCTTGAGGGATTCGCGCTGACCTTCTGCATCCGCGCTGTTCACGCCCTGGCCGCCACGCACCGCGTCGATGGCCGACTCGAGCGATTTGCGGCTCAGGCCGTTTTCCTTGGCGAGCCTGCCGATGTCGGCCTTGCTGTCGGCCAGCGCGAGCAGAAAGAGCTCGCCGGCAATGAACTGGTCATTGCGCTTGATCGACTCTTTCTCGGTGGCCTGCAGCAGCTTGCTCAGCTCGGGGCCGACCTGCACGATGTCGTGGCCCTGCACCTGGGGCAGCTTCTTGATGGCGCCATCCGCGGCCTGCAGCAGCCCCGGCACGTTGACGCCGGCACGCTCCAGCAGGGCGCGCGGTCCGTCGTCCTGGCGCAGCATCGCGACCAGCAGGTGGGCCGGTTCGATGTAGGCGTTGTCGTTGCCCAGCGCGAGCGACTGGGCGTCGCCCAGTGCTTCCTGAAATTTGGTGGTGAGTTTGTCTTGTCGCATGGTGGTATTCCTGCATCCAAAATAGGGCCGTTCGGGCACGATTCAAGGCTGTCGGGGTGGCTGTCAGCCCGGGCACGGGTATTGCACAAGACCCCTTTCATTGCCCGCAGGCATTTCTCTTTCTCTCAATGGAGTCGATCATGGTTTTTTCAATGCAGCGCGTTCAACCGGTGCGCCGGGCGATCAGCGTCGGCCTCTTTCTAGCCGCAGCGGGCCTGTGCGGCCTTGCGCAGGCGCAAAGCGGCACGCCCATCCGGTTGCTGGTGGGCTTTCCGGCCGGCGCGGGCACCGACGCCATTGCACGCACTTTGGGTGAAAAACTCAAGGACGTGCTGGGCGTGCCCGTGGTGGTGGAAAACCGAGCGGGCGCTGGCGGGCAGATTGCCGCCACCGTGCTGAAGTCGTCGCCGGCAGACGGCCACACGCTGCTGCTGTCGCACGACCACACCATCTCGATCCTGCCGCAGGTCATCAAGAACCCGGGCTTCAACCCCGCCACCGACTTCGTGCCCGTGGCCGGTTTTGCCACCTTCGCCAACGTGCTGGCCGTGTCCGGCGGCACGCCGGCCAAGACCATGGACGAGTATGTGAAGTGGGTCCGCACGCAAAAGGGCGGCAAGGAAACCATCGGCATCCCGGCACCGGCCTCGATCCCAGAGTTCATGGTGAAGATGATTTCGGACAAGTACAAGATCGACGTGCAGCCCGCGCCCTACCGCGGCAGCGCGCCCATGACGGCCGACATGCTGGGCAACCAGATCACCGCGGGCATTGCCTCGGTGCCCGACTTCATCGAGAACCACAAGGCCGGCAAGGTGCGCATCGTGGCCACCCTTGGCGCCAAGCGCCAGGCCGTGCTGCCCAACGTGCCCACGTTCACCGAACTGGGCTTCGCGAACCTGGACGACCTGCCCTACTACGGCATCTTCGCGCCGGTGGGCACGCCACAGCCGATCATCGACAAGTACGGCGACGCGCTGCAGAAGGTGCTGGCCATGCCCGACGTGAAGCAGAAGCTCACGACCATGGGGCTGACGGTGGGCTACGAGTCGCAGGGGCAGTTCGCGGGTCGGGTGCGCACCTACACGCAGGCCTGGGAAAAGATCATTCAGGGCAGCGGGTTCAAGCCTCTGTAAGGTCTTGCTCCCCTCTCTCCTTGGGGAGACGGGGCGATTCAGGCGTTAGGGGCGCTGATGCCCCAGCGCGCCAGCGCCGCGTCGTCGGCCACGCGCGCATCGACCCAACGGGCGCCTTCGGGCGTCTGCTCTTTCTTCCAGAACGGCGCCTGGGTCTTCAGGTAGTCCATCAGAAACTCGCAGGCCTCGAAGCTCTGCCCGCGGTGCGCCGACACCACCGCCACCATCATGATCTGGTCCAGCGGCTGCAGCAGGCCCACGCGGTGGACCACGCGCGCGCCCAGAATGTCGAAGCGCTTGTGGGCCTCGTCGATCATGGCCTCGATGGCCTTCTCGGTCATGCCGGGGTAGTGCTCCAGTTCCATCGACGACACGCTGCTGCCGTCGTTGCGGTCGCGCACCGTGCCGATGAAGCTGCATACCGCGCCCACACGCGCGTCAGCGGCACGCAATTGGGCCAGTTCGGCGCCGACGTCGAAGTCAGCGGCTTGAATGGAAACGCGTGGCATGGGGGCGGGCGCTGCGAGCATGGGCAAATTGTGGCATTGAGTGGAGCGCCGCTTCTGGCTCTTCTGCGAGCGGCCGATTTCGCCTGTCGATCCCTGCGGCGTTTCCACGTCTATCGGCTGTCGCACCGCCCGGTCAGCGGTGCCCCACGGTCGAACGTCAACTGCTTGGCGGAATGCCCGATGCGAACAAGGCGAACAGCGCCGAGGACGTTTGCACGCCAAGCTTGACATAGGCATGGCGCCTGTGAGTCTTGACCGTCTCCGCAGAAATTCGAAGTTCCTGAGCGACCGAGCGCGGCGAGTGGCCTTGCAAGATGAGCCTGGCAACTTGCGCTTCGCGCGCTGACAACACCCCCGCCCCGAAGCGCCCGAGCGCGTCACGGATCGGTCGCGCGAGCGGCACGCCGGACACGGAACTCCGGCGCGCCGCTGTGTCGTTCAGTCGGGTTTGCTGACTCACAAGCGCCAACAGCAGCGGCAACCAAGGCGCCAGCGTGCGTGGCACTGCGCTGCTGTAGCGACGATCGGCACCCATCGAAACCGAGAGCACCGCGTTGTCGACATGGCACACCAGTTGGCACTCGTCTTGACCGACGGCTTCGCGGAAGTAGTGCTCGTAGTAGTCGGACTTTCGAAAACGATCCGGCGCCACATCGGCCAAGCGATAGAACCCGGGTGCAAGCCCCCTGTCGAACGCATGCAGGAAGGGATCGAGTCGGTACATTCCGTCGATGTAGCGCCCCAACGGCGACTCCACCGTGGGCGTCAGACAGTCGAACTCCAATTCCACCTGTGGCGGGCGCGCGGGAAAGTACCACGCGACAAGCGCGTTGTCGAAGGGCACCAAACGATGCAGCAGTCGCACAAACGCCGGCCAGAACGTGTCGCTTCCCAGAAGGTGTGTCGCCTCTGCGGCCACCTCGAAAAGCGATGGGGCTGGTCGTATCACCACAAGCGCCTATTCGCCTCGCCGTTTCAACAAGCCGAGCAGGTCTTCGATCGGGAGCCCCGGACTGCTGCGCCCCCCGAAGCCGGTCATCGTGCGGCCGGCCACCAATGCGTTGACCACAGACTCCTCGGCCGCATCGACCACGGCCGCATACAGCGCATCGACGTGCCCCCAGGGCAAGAAGGAAAGGGAACGCGGATTGCCGTCGTCCGGTTCGGCCGTCGGGAATCGGCTGTCCAGAGCACCCTCGTTGGCAGTCGAGAAGGCAAGGAAAAGATCGCCCGAGAAATGCGATCCGGCAGTTCCCGTGCGCGCCAGGCCCAATATCACTCTGCGCGCCAATGCCTTGCACTGCCCCGGCAGCAGCGGCGCATCGGTGGCGACGATGCCAATGCACGAGCCCGCGCCGGCAGGTGCGGCGCCAAAGTACGCCTCGATGGGGTTGTCGGCTGCGAGCGCCTCGCCGATGTCTGCACCGCCGATACGCAACTCGCGCCGGGCGCCGAAGTTCGCTTGCAGAAAGACCCCGACCGTGTAGCAACGCGAACCGATCTGGACGCGGCGCGAGGAGGTGCCGTTGCCACCCTTGAAGGCGTAGCAATTCATACCTGTACCGCCACCGACCGAGCCTTCGGGTACCGGACCGGAGGTCGCACGCTCCAGTGCCGCAACAGCATGCTGTGATGTGACGTGCTGGCCATTGATGTCATTGAGATAGCCGTCCCAGGTCTCCCCGACAACCGGCAGCAGCCATTGCCGGCCGAGTTCGGGACGATTCTTCAGCACCCACTGCACCGAACCATGATGGCAGGCGCCCACCGAATGCGTGTTGGTGAGAAGGATGGGCATCGCCAATGCGCCGCTCTCTTCGATCCAGGCGCCGCCCGTGAGTTCGCCATTGCCGTTGAACGCGTGAACACCGGCGGCGCAACTGCGGCCCACGGCATTGCGGCCGCGCGGCAGGATCGCCGTGACGCCGGTACGAATGGCGTTGCCCTCGTCGCTGTCGCCCAGCAAAGTGATGCAGCCCACCTCCACCCCGGGGACGTCGGTGATGGCGTTCAACGAACCGGGAACACCCGAAAATCGAATGCCCAGATCGCGCGCGCGCAGCGTGTCTTGCGAACCCACAGTGGGCTCGACTGGTGAAAGCATGTTGATGCACTCCTCTTGATAAAAATTCTGGGCCGCAAGCACAACGACGGACTCAACGGCCTGTTTGCTCCACGCGACGCATGAAACCGACTGCGAAGGCGCAAAACGGCACGGCTGCAAGGATCACACTGAGCACGGTGCTGCCGCCGGTGACCAGCGTGAAGTTGCTCAGCACGAGCACTGTGCAACCAAGGAGACTGAGAAAGGCCGCCACAGGCGCGACGCTGGTGGACAAAGGCGCCGCCGCCCGCCGGTCGGGGTGACGTGAGAAGAACACGTACACGGCCGCCGAGGTGAACAGCAGCAGCAGCATCATCCCGACCGTTGCCACGCCGGCCATCGAGCCGAACACCGCCACCAGCGGATCGAGCTGCAGCAGAGCGAAAACCCCCACGATGAGAGCGGCGGTCAGGCTCTGCACCAGGGAAGAGATGTGGGGCGACCGGTGGCGCTCGTGGACCCGCCCCAGTGCAGCTGGCAGCAGGGCCTTGCGCGACATGATGTGCTGGTAGCGCGCCAGTACGTTGTGAAACGACAGCACGCACGCAAACAGACTGGAAATCAGCAGCACATTGACAATGTCGCGGCCGATGGGACCGAGGTAAGCCTGGGCGTTGTCCAGCAGCAGATTGCCCTTTCCGGCCAACGTGGCGTTGGCCACGATCCTGGCGTGCTCGGTCCCCACCGCAATCATCAACGCCCAGCAGGAGACGGCATAGAACGTGCCCAACAAAAGCACGGCCACGTAGGTGGCGCGCGGAATGGTGCGCGCCGGATTCCGCGCCTCGTCCCGAAACACTGCAGTGGCCTCGAAGCCGATGAAGCCGGTCAGGGCAAAGAGGACGGCCACGCTCGGAGAGCCCTGCATGAACACCGAAGGCCGAAAAGAATCGACGTTGACACCCGCTGCGCCGCCCTTGACGAAGATCATCAGGTCCATCGCCAGCACAACCACCACTTCGAGGGTGAGCGCGACTCCCAAGACCTTGGCGCTGAGTTCGATGTGCCGGTAGCCCAACCAGGCGACAAACAAGAGCGTGGCGAATGCATAGACGGGCCAAGGGATGTCAGGCCCGCCATAGCTCTTCACGATGTCATTGACGGCCCAGCCCATGTAGCCGTAGATGCCCACCTGAATGGCGGTGTATGCCACCAGCGCCACCAGCGCAATGCCCATTCCGCTGCGTGACCCCAAGCCCTCCGTCACGTACGAAAAGAAAGCGCCCGCCTCCTTGACGTACGGCGTCATCGCGACGAAGCCGATCGAAAACAAAAGCAGAACGGCCGAGGCAATGACAAACCCCATCGGCGCCCCACTCCCGTTGCCCAAGCCGACGCCCAACGGGATGTTGCCGCCAATGACCGTCAGGGGTGCGGCTGCCGCAAGGACCATGAACACAACGCCGCCGACGCCGAGGTTGCCGTGCAGCCCGCGGGGTGGCTCCGCGGGCTCGACGCGCACAGTTTTTTGCGCAGGAATGTTGATGCTCATGAGCCGGCTCCAAGTGGGCAAATCGCCTTGCTCAGCAATGTAGGTTGCCCGCTGCGGCCGCACCATCGCGGTTTGCACGTAACCGCTTTGGGTGATGAAGCAATGGACAAAAATCTTGGTGCCGACTTCGACGCCCTCGCGCAGCGCGGCCAGTTAGACTGCGGCCATGCCTTGTCTCGCCACGATCTTCCCGGTGCTTTCGCACCCCGAAGGCCGCCGTGCGTGCCAGGGCAGCAAAGCCAAAAAACCAAAGCTCGTCTGACCGGAGCTGCGGTTCCGTCGTCGGATGAGCGACGGAACCAGCCAAGGCTTTGGCCCCGAACGGGTTGCGCGCGCATCGGACGATGGTTCCATTCATCGGTCGATTCCTGAAAGGAAGCCTGCGTGCCTCAACACCCACAAACCGCCCCCGTCCCCGATTTTTCGGGCCTCTGGATTCCGCTCATCACCCCATTTCGCGATGGCGCGCTCGACCATGCCGCGCTCGCGGCGCTGACCCGCCGCCTGGCAGCCACCGGCATCGCCGGCTTCGTGGTCTGCGGCTCGACCGGCGAAGCCGCCGCGCTCGACGACGCGGAGCAGCTTGCTGCGCTGCAGACCGTGCAGGCGGCCGGCAACGGCCTGCCGATCGTCATGGGCCTGTCGGGCTATCACCTGGGCAAGACTGTCGCCTGGGTGCGCCGGCTCTCGGAACATCCGCTGGCGGCCCTGCTTGTGCCGGCACCGCACTACATCTGGCCGTCGCAAGCCGGCCTGCTCGAATGGTTTCGCGCCATTGCCGATGCCAGCGCCGTGCCGGTGCTGGTCTACGACATTCCCTACCGCACCGGCATCACGATTGCGCGCGAGACGCTGCTGGCGCTGGCGGCCCATCCGCGCATTCGCGGCATCAAGGACTGCGGCGGCGACATGGCCAAGACGCGCGCCGTGATCGCCGATGGCCGGCTCCAGGTGTTGGCCGGGGAAGACGGGCAGATCTTCAGCACGGTGGCCGAAGGCGGCGTGGGCGCGATTGCCGCGAGCACGCACGTGCAGACCGAGCGCTTCGTGCGAGTGCTTCAGCTGCTCAAGGAAGGCCGGCTCTGCGAAGCGCGTGCCGAGTGGCAGCCGCTGCAGCCGCTGATCGAACTGCTGTTCGCCGAACCCAACCCCGGCCCGCTCAAGGCCTTGCTGGCACACGACGGATTGGTGCGCGGCGAACTGCGCGCGCCAATGACGCGTGCGTCGGAGGCCTTGTGCGAGCGCCTCGTGGCGCTGAACGCGCAGCTCAGCCGCCCGTAACCGGCGGAAAGAAAGCGACCTCGCAGCCTTCGTGCAAGGCTGCGGCTTCGTCGCTCATGAGCTGGTCGAGTGCCATGCGCACTGCCTTGCCGCGCGCGAGCGCGGTGACGTAGGCGCCGCCACGGGCGATGAGCTCGTCGCGCAGCGCGGCCAGCGTGTCAGCCTGCGTGTCGACGTTCTCGTTGCTGCGCCCGAGCGCTTCGCGCACCGAGGCGAAATAACGGATCTGCACTTTCATGTGCGTCAGCCCAGCAGCGAGGCGAAGGGAATGAACTGCACCACGTCGCCCGCCTGGATGGTCTGGCCCGCGGGGTTGTCGACGAGGCCGTCGCCCCACACCATCGAGGTCAGCACGCCCGAACTCTGGTTGGCGAACAGGTCGAGTCCGCCGGCTGCATTGCGCCGCACGCGCAGGAACTCCCGGCGCTTGTCGGCGCGGGGCCAATTGAAATCTGCGCGCAGCGCCACCGGCTCGGGCGCCGTGCGCTCGACGCCCTGCAGCGTCAGCAGGAAGGGGCGCACGAGCATCAGGAAGGTCAGGAAGCTCGACACCGGGTTGCCGGGCAACCCCGTCACATGGCAGGCGCCCTGCCCGTTGCTGCGCGCAATGGAGCCGTGGGCAAAGGGCTTGCCGGGCTTCATCGACAGCGACCACAGCTGCAGCTCGCCGAGCGCCTGCAGGGCCGCGCGAATGTGGTCTTCCTCGCCGACCGAGACACCGCCGGTGGTGATGATCAGGTCGCTGGTCTCGGCGGCTTCGCGCAGCGCCGCAATGGTGGCGTCGCGGTTGTCGGGCACGATGCCCAGGTCGTTCACCTCGCAGCCCAGGCGGTGCAGCAAGGCGCGCATGAAGAAGCGGTTGGAGTTGTAGATGGCGCCGGGCTTCATGGCGTCGGGCGCGACCTCACCGGGCATCACCAGCTCGTCGCCAGTGGAGAGCATGGCCACGCGCGGCTTGCGTGCGACCTGCAGCTTGTGAAAGCCGACGCTTGCCGCAAGGCCGAGCGCGGCGGGCGTGAGGCGCTCGCCCTGCTTCAGCACCACGTCGCCCGAGGCCACGTCTTCGCCCGCGCGGCGCACCCACTGGCCGGCGACCGGCACGATGGCGATGCGCACCGTGCCCAGGCTGCCTTCATGCGGTTGGCCCATGCCGCCTTCATGCGGCGTGGCGGTGGTGTCTTCCTGCATCACGACCGCGTCGGCACCCTCGGGAATCTGCGCGCCCGTGAAGATGCGCGCCGCGGTGCCGGCCGCCAGCGGCGTGCCGACAGTGCCCGCGGGAATGCGCTGCGCCACGACCAGCGACGCGCCCGGCGTGGCGCAGTCGGCCACGCGCACGGCATAGCCGTCCATCGCGCTGTTGTCGCGCGGTGGCACGGTCAGGCCGGAGACGAGGTCTTGCGCCAGCACGCGGCCGTCGGCGTCGAAGGTGGCGACGCTTTCGCTGGGCAGCGTCGGCTGCGCCTTTGCCAGCAGGACGGCAATGGCCTCGTCGAGCGGCATCAGCGGCGGGCGCAGGGAAGAGGCGGAAAAGGGAACGGGTGTGTCAGCCATGGTGTTCGGGGTTGTATTCGAAGCGCTCGCCGCTGTCGATCAACCACTGCGCAATGGCCTCGGCGTCGTTGAGGTCGAAGAGCGGCCGTGCGGTGGGCTCGGGCAGGCTGGCCGGATCGTCCGTGGCCACGGCGGTGACGAAAGGGTCTTCGATGTAGAGCACCGGGCGCAACGGCTCGTCGCCCACGGGCGCGCGCCAGATCTCGATCTTCAACACGTCGCTGTGCCGGAAGCCCTCGACCAGCACCCAATCGGCCGCCGGATGCACCTCGGCCAGCAGCTGGTGCACGCTGAGTTCCACCGGCACTTCGAACTCGCGCATGACCGCGAGCCGCTTGTCGGACGCCACCACCACCTCGAAGGCACCGGCCTCGCGGTGGCGGTAGGTGTCTTTGCCGGGGTGGTCGATGTCGAACTTGTGGTGCGCATGCTTGACCACCGACACGCGCTGGCCGAGCCGCTTGAGCGCCGGAATGAGGCGCTCCAGCAGCGTGGTCTTGCCCGCGCCCGAATAGCCGGCAAAGCCGACGACCTTCATGCGGGAGCCCGGCCGCGGTCAGTCACAGTTCTCGGCGATGTAGGCCTTCACGGCTTCCGCGTCGGCCGGCAGCTTGACGACGCGCTTGGGCAGCGCCTCGATGCCGTCGAACTTCTTCGGCCGCGGCGGCTCCTCGCCCAGCGCCTCGACCAACGTGGCGGCAAACTTGATGGGCAGCGCGGTTTCGAGCACCACCATCGGCACGCCCGGGGCGAGCTGCTCGCGAGCGGCCTTCAGGCCGTCGGCAGTGTGCGGATCGATCAGCGTGGCAAAGCGCTTTTCGGTGTCGCGGATGGTGGCCAGGCGGTCGGCGTGCGTGCTGCGGCCGCTCTTGAAGCCGAAGCGCTCGGCGGCCTGCTTGAACAGCGGGTCGGCGCTCAGGTCGAAGCAGCCGTTCAGGCCCAGGTCTTCAACGAACAGCTGGCGCAGCCGGGCGGCGTCGCGGCCCACCAGGTCGAACACGAAGCGCTCGAAGTTGCTGGCCTTGCTGATGTCCATCGACGGACTGGAGGTTTCGTGCGTGTCGACCGCGCCGCGCACGCGGTAGATGCCGGTGCGGAAGAACTCGTCGAGCACATCGTTCTCGTTGGTGGCGACCACCAGCGTCTGAATGGGCAGGCCCATCATGCGCGCCACATGGCCGGCGCAGACGTTGCCGAAGTTGCCCGACGGCACGGCGAAGCTCACCGGCTTGTCGTCGCTGGCCGTGGCCTGGAAATAGCCCGCGAAGTAGTAGACGACCTGCGCGAGCAGGCGCGCCCAGTTGATCGAATTGACCGTGCCGATGCGGTATTTGCGCTTGAAGCCCAGGTCGTTCGACACCGCCTTCACGATGTCCTGGCAGTCGTCGAACACGCCGGTGATGGCGATGTTGTGGATGTTCTCGTCCTGCAGGCTGAACATCTGCGCCTGCTGGAACGGGCTCATGCGGCCGTCCGGCGAGGTCATGAACACGCGCACGCCCTTCTTGCCGCGCATGGCGTATTCGGCCGCGCTGCCGGTGTCGCCACTGGTGGCGCCCAGAATGTTGAGCTCGGCGCCGCGGCGGGTCAGCTCGTACTCGAACAGGTTGCCCAGCAGCTGCATCGCCATGTCCTTGAAGGCCAGCGTGGGGCCGTTGGACAGGGCCTCGAGGTACACGCCGTCTTCGAGCTCGCGCAGCGGCACGATCTCTTCGGTGCCGAACACTTCGGCGGTGTAGGTCTTGGCGCAGATGGCTTTCAGGTCGGCCGGCGCAATGTCGTCGATGTAGAGCGAGAGGATCTCGAACGCCAGCTCCGCATACGGCAGCGCGCGCCACTTGGCGAGCGTGGCGGTGTCGACCTGCGGGTAGGTGTCGGGCAGATACAGGCCGCCATCGGGCGCCAGGCCCTCCAGCAGGATCTCGCAGAAACGCTTGCGGTCGGGGTGGCCGCGGGTGCTCAGGTAATTCACTTCAGCTCTTCCTTGCGGATGCGCACGATGGGTTCGAGCACGGTCGGCAGCGCCTGCAGCTCGGCCAGCACGTCGTTGACGGTGCCTTCGCGCGCATCGTGCGTGAGGATGATCAGGTCGGTCTGGGTGGAGCCTTCGCCGCCCACCTCGTCGGCTTCGCGCTGCAGCACGGCGTCGATGCTGATGCCGGCGGTGGCCAGCAGGCCCGTCACCTTGGCGAGCACGCCGGCCTGGTCGGCCACGCGCAGGCGCAGGTAGTAGCTGGTGACGACCTCGGCCATCGGCAGCACCTGCAGGTCGCTCATGGCGTCCGGGTGGAAGGCCAGGTGCGGCACGCGGTGCGCGGCGTCGGCGGTGTGCAGGCGGGTGATGTCGACCAGATCGGCGATCACCGCGCTGGCGGTCGGCTCGCTGCCGGCGCCCTTGCCGTAGTACAGCGTGGTGCCCACGGCGTCGCCATGCACCACCACCGCGTTCATCGCGCCTTCGACGTTGGCCAGCAGGCGCTTGGACGGCACCAGCGACGGGTGCACGCGCAGCTCGATGCCCTCGACCGGCTTGCCGCTCGCACTCTGGACCGTGGTGCGCTTGGTGATGCCCAGCAGCTTGATGCGGTAGCCCAGCTGTTCGGCGTACTTGATGTCCTGCGCGGCGAGCTTGGTGATGCCTTCGATGTGGGCCTTGTCGAACTGCACCGGAATGCCGAACGCAATGGCGCTCATCAGCGTGACCTTGTGGCCGGCGTCGACGCCTTCGATGTCGAAGGTCGGGTCGGCTTCGGCGTAGCCCAGGCGTTGCGCTTCCTTGAGCACGGTCGCAAAGTCCAGGCCCTTGTCGCGCATCTCCGACAGGATGAAGTTGGTGGTGCCGTTGATGATGCCGGCCAGCCACTGGATGCTGTTGGCCGTGAGGCCTTCGCGCAGCGCCTTGATGATCGGAATGCCACCGGCCACCGCGGCCTCGAAGGCCACCATCACGCCCTTGGCATGCGCGGCCGCGAAGATCTCGGTGCCGTGCACCGCCAGCAGCGCCTTGTTGGCGGTGACCACGTGCTTGCCGGCCGCAATGGCTTCGAGCACCAGCTGCTTTGCAATGCCGTAGCCGCCGATGAGCTCGATGACGATGTCGATGTCGGGGTTGGCAATGACTTCGCGTGCATCGGCAACCACCTTGACGCCTTCGCCGGCCACTTCGCGGGCACGGGCGATGTCGAGGTCGGCCACCATGGTGATCTCGATGCCGCGGCCGGCGCGGCGCTTGATTTCTTGCTGGTTGCGCTGGAGTACCTTGAAGGTGCCGCTGCCGACCGTGCCTGCGCCGAGCAGGCCTACTTGGATGGATTTCATTGGAAAGGTCGCACTCATGGCGTTCAGGGTTTGAATGGGGTGGCGGACGGAGCGGTCACGGCGCAAATCACGGCGCAATTACGGCGCAATCACGGCGTATTGAAAGCGGATTCACGGCGCAGTCACGACGCGGCTGACGTAGCGCGGCAAGCTCCAGGCGCCACCGGCAAAGCCACGGCACATGCCGTCGCCCGTTTCGCCGGAGCGCACGAAGTCCTTGCCGTTGAAGTGCCAGGTTTCGTTCGACCAGCAGTCGCCGACGCCTCGGCCCTTCATGGCGGAGCTGACGCTGGCGTCCTTGGGATCGAAGTCGCCGTTCGCCTCTAGGGACACCGGCGCATAGGGCGGCGTGTCGTTGGCGATCCAGAGCAAGCTCGACGAGTTGTAGGCACCCATGCTGCAGTCCAGCGACAACAGCACCCGCTTGTCGGTCAGGCGGTGCACTTCCAGAGACTTGGCGCTCACGCCGTCGCCGTTGTTGCACTGTTCCTTGATGTCGGCGAGCTTCAGCGACGGGAAGATGCGCGCGGCCAGCGCGGCGTCACCGGGGCGCGCCTTGGGCGGCCGGACGGCATTCACCACCGGCGCCGGCAGCGGCGGCAGCGCCGACGACTCCGGCTTGCCGCCGCGGCGCACCAGCGCGCCCGGCGTGCCGATGCGGCCCTGGGCCTCGTCCATCTTCAGCAGCACCGCGTTGAGGCCGGCGAGCGAGATCGTCCACTGTTTGTTGCCAGCGGCGGTGAGCGTGGCGTTGTCGGCCTTGAGCAACTCGGGCAGCACGGTGCGAACCTGGCCGGCGTCTAGGCTGGGGGCGCCACCGTCGAGGCCGGGCACGGTGGCCTTGCCGACCTTCAGGCGCACGGCGCCCTTGATATCGTCTTCACGGTCGATGAGCAGCTCGATGTCGACGCTGGTGCCAGGCCCGGCCTTGCGGGTGATGAGCATCGACACCGGCGCCCCTTCCCCACTCTCCGGCTGGTAGCCGGCGGCGCGGCAGGTGCGCGTGTTGTCGCAGGCCAGTTCCCAGTCGTTGTGCTGGAAGGAAACAGAACCGGTGGGCGTCTTGTCAGCGGCTGCCGCCGGCAAGGCGGCGAGGGACAGGGCGGAGAGAGAAAGGGCAGCAGCGACGCAGGCGAATTTCATGAGACTGTCTTGCGGCGCAGGCGGTACTGCTCCAGGAACTTGGCGATGCGGTTGATGGCCTCGCGCAGGTCGTCTTCGTGGGGCAGAAACACGATGCGGAAGTGGTCCGGTGTGGCCCAGTTGAAGCCGGTGCCCTGCACCAGCATCACGCGGGTTTCCTTGAGCAGCTCGAGGAAGAACTGGCGGTCGTCCTCGATCGGGTAGACGGCGGGGTCGAGCCTGGGGAACATGTACAGCGCGGCACTGGGCTTGACGCAGCTCACGCCCGGAATGGCGGTGATCAGCTCGTAGGCCAGGTCGCGCTGGCGCCGCAGTCGACCGCCGTCGCACACCAGGTCGTTGATGCTCTGGTACCCGCCCAGCGCGGTCTGAATGGCCCACTGGCCGGGCACGTTGGCGCACAGGCGCATGTTCGAGAGCATGTTCAGGCCCTCGATGTAGTCCTGCGCGCCGCGCTTGTCACCCGACACCACGAGCCAACCGGCGCGGTAGCCGCACGAGCGGTAGCTCTTGGAAAGCGAATTGAAGGTCAGCGTGAGCACGTCGCTCGACAGGCTGGCAATGGCGGTGTGCTTGACGCCGTCGTACAGCACCTTGTCGTAGACCTCGTCGGCAAAGATCACCAGGCCGTGCTCGCGCGCGATGGCCACGATGCTCTTGAGCAGCGCGTCGGAATACAGCGCGCCGGTCGGGTTGTTCGGGTTGATGACCACGATGCCCTTGGTGCGCGGCGTGATCTTGGCGCGGATGTCGTCCAGGTTGGGCATCCAGCCGTTGGCCTCGTCGCACAGGTAATGCACGGGAGTGCCGCCGGACAGGCTGGTGGAGGCGGTCCACAGCGGATAGTCAGGGGCCGGCAGCAGCAGCTCGTCGCCGTCGTCGAGCAACGCGTTGGTGGACATGGCGATCAGCTCGCTGGCACCGTTGCCCAGATAGATGTCGTCCAGCGTGACGCCCGCAATGCCCTGCTTCTGCGTCTCGTGCATCACCGCCTTGCGCGCGGCAAAGACGCCCTTGCTGTCGGAGTAACCGGCCGAGTTGGGCAGGTTGCGGATCATGTCCTGCTGAATTTCCTCGGGGGCATCGAAGCCGAACACGGCGAGGTTGCCGATGTTGAGCTTGATGATCTTCTGGCCGTCCTCTTCCATCTGCTTGGCGGCGTCCATGATGGGGCCGCGGATGTCGTAGAGCACGTTGGCCAGCTTGGCCGATTTCTTGAGCTGCTTCAAAGGGCCCTCCCGGGCGCGTAATTAACTGGTTGAAACGGGTTGAGACGGGGGGTTGCTTACCCGGGGTTGCAGCCCCTGCTGGCAGGCCCCAGAAAACCCTTGCGAGCCCCTCGGCACCAGGGAAAACCTATAATTTGACCACAGTTCACAGTGCACAGATGAAGCTCCAGCCCGACAAATCCGACGCCCAATCCCTTACCGCCCACGGCCCTGGCTGGGTGGCAATCAACAATGAAAAGGTCGAAGGCAGCGTTGTCGTTGGCTCGCGTGGCGAGCGCTTCGAATGGCATTGCTCGAGCTTCGACGACATCGGCCCCGCGCATTTCGCTCAGCTGGTGTCGCTGGGCGCCGAGCTGATCATCTTCGGCAGCGGAAACCGCATCCGTTTTCCACAGCCCGCCTGGCTCCAGCCCTTGATGGCGCAACGCACCGGCGTGGAGACCATGGACACCGCCGCAGCCTGCAGAACCTACAACATCCTGGCAGGTGAAGGCAGGCATGTAGTTGCCGCTCTGATCGTCGAGAGTCCAACGGACGGCTGAGGCCAGCGTTTTCGGGGTAAAATACTGGGTTGCGAACCGGCCCGCTACCCCCCAAAGTTAGCAACGACCAATCCTTCATTCTTTTGAGCAAGCCCGTCTGAAAACGGTGCGAGAGGGCTCGGAGAACTGAATCTAACGGAGAAAACAAGTTTCATGGCGATCGTTGTCAACAAACCCATTCCTGAATTCGACGCCAACGCCACGGGCGGCCTGAAGGTCTCGAATACCTCGCATCTCGGCCACGTGCTGGTCATGTACTTTTACCCGAAAGATAACACTCCGGGCTGCACCACCGAAGCGATGCAATTCCGCGACCGCTACAAGGACTTCGAAAAGGCAGGCGCCACGGTCTTCGGCGTGTCGCGCGACAACATGAAGTCGCACGACGAATTCAAGGCAAAGCTGGAGCTCCCGTTCGAGCTCATCGCCGACACCGAAGAAAAGATGTGCCACATGTTCGGCGTGGTCAAGAACAAGATCATGTACGGCAAGAAGGTCAAGGGCATCGAGCGCAGCACCTTCCTGATTGGTGCCGACGGCATCCTGAAGGCTGAATGGCGCGGGCTCAAGGTTCCTGGCCACGTCGACGACGTACTCAAGGCCGTCAAGGCGCTCAAGAAGGCCGCCTGAGCCTTGCACCGGGCGCCCAGCGGCCCTTTTGCACCGCCACATGGGGAATGCCCCAGGTTGTGCGTAAAGAGCCGTTGGCGCGTCGTGCGGGGTGTGCATAATGGCTTCATGCCGTTGAGCTCCACGACCGCATCCCCCGAACAAAGCCGCCTAGGTCTTCAGGCGGCTTTTTCGTTTTCTGGTTTCCACTTTCTGCGAGCGATCTGACACATGCCATTGCCTCCCGCCCCCACGAAACGCGCTGCATTGCTCTCGCCGGACGCACTCGACGCGCCCGCCCGGCCGTCGCACAGAGGTTCGCGCCGCTCCGGCGATTCGCGCGATGACGCCTCCGCGAAAAGCGGACCGCAGCCATTGGAACTGTTCGACAACCTCGGCACCGAGGGCGGCGGCGGTACCGAAAACACCGCGGCCAACACACGCCCGGCCCGTCGCGCCAAGTCGAAAGTGGCGCCCGCCCCCACCTCCAACCCAACCCCCAAGCTCAGCCCCGCTCCCACGCCTGCCGCAGTCAGCGCATTGGTGAGCGCACCCCAGCAACCCGCCGCCATACAGGTCGAGACACGCGTTCCCACGCCAACGCCGGCCCCGGCACCGGTTGCCGCCCCACAAGCCCCGGCGCGCAACAAGCGAAGCAAATCGGCCGGTCCGGCCAAGCTGTTCGTGCTCGACACCAACGTGCTGCTGCACGACCCGATGTGCCTGTTCCGCTTCGAGGAGCACGACATCTTCCTGCCGATGATCGTGCTGGAAGAGCTCGACGGCCACAAGAAAGGCACCACCGAAGTCGCCCGCAACGGCCGCCAGACCAGCCGCACGCTGGACGCGCTGGCCGGCGCGCAGGACGCCGACATCGACAAGGGCCTGAAGCTCGACACCACCGGCCATCGCGAAGCCGGCGGCCGGCTGTTCTTTCAGACCGCCCCGCTCGACTACTCGCTGCCGGTCAGCCTGCCCCAGGGCAAGGCCGACAACCAGATCCTTGGCGTTGTGCAAGCCCTGCGCAACGAGTACGCCACCGACAAGCCCGGCAAGCCGAAGCAGGAAGTGGTGCTGGTGTCCAAGGACATCAACATGCGCGTCAAGGCGCGCGCGCTGGGCCTGGCCGCCGACGACTACCAGAACGACAAGACGCTGGAAGACGGCGACCTGCTCTACGCAGGTTCGCTGGCACTCCCGGCCGATTTCTGGACCCGCCAGAGCAAGACCGTCGAAAGCTGGCAGAGCGGCAGCACCACCTTCTACCGCATCAGCGGCCCGATCGTGCCCAACCTGTACATCAACCAGTTCGTGTACTTCGAGGCGCCGGGCGAGCCCAGCATGTACGCGCGCGTCACCGAGATCCGCGACAAGACCGCGGTGCTCAAGACGCTCAAGGACTACAGCTCCGGCAAGAACGCGGTGTGGGGCGTGAACACGCGCAACCGCGAGCAGAACTTCGCGATGAACCTGCTGATGGACCCGGAGATCGACTTCGTCACGCTGACCGGCACCGCCGGCACCGGCAAGACGCTGATGGCCTTGGCCTCCGGGCTCACGCAGGTGCTCGACGACCGCCGCTACACCGAAATCATCATGACCCGCGCCACCGTGAGCGTGGGCGAGGACATCGGCTTTCTGCCCGGCACCGAAGAAGAAAAGATGGGCCCCTGGATGGGCGCGCTGGACGACAACCTCGAGTTCCTGGCCAAGGGCGACGGCGGTGGTGCCGGCGAATGGGGCCGCGCGGCCACCAACGAGCTGATCCGCAGCCGCATCAAGGTCAAGAGCATGAACTTCATGCGCGGGCGCACCTTCCTGAACAAGTACGTGATCATCGACGAGGCACAGAACCTGACGCCCAAGCAGATGAAGACGCTGATCACGCGCGCAGGCCCCGGCACCAAGATCATCTGCATGGGCAACCTTGCGCAGATCGACACGCCGTACCTCACGGAAGGCTCCTCCGGCCTGACCTTCGCGGTGGACAAGTTCAAGGGCTGGCCGCACGGCGGGCACATCACCCTGGCACGCGGCGAGCGTTCGCGCCTGGCCGATTTCGCGAGCGACGTGCTCTAGCCGCACGGCCCCCGGCCAACAAAGCCCGCGCATGCTCCCCGGAGCATCGCGGGCTTTTTTTCGCCCGTGGTGACAGGCTCCTGACAACACGTTGTCAGGAGGCGGGTCGCACCATCGAGGCTCCTTCAACAGAAACGAAAGAGAGCCCTCCAATGCAAAAGCAAAACGCCATCACTTGGTTCGAGATTCCCGTCGTCGACATGGACCGCGCCCAGGCCTTCTACGAAACCGTGCTGGCGCGCAAGCTGCGCCGCGAGAACTTCGGCGGGCAAACGCTGGCCGTGTTCCCGTACGACGAGCCAGCCACAGGCGGTGCCCTGCAGGTCGGCACCAACGGCGCCAGCGGCAACGCACCCGCGGGCCGCGGCATCCGCATCTACCTGGACTGCAAGCCCAGCATCGATGCCGTGCTCGCGCGTGTCGAGGCGGCCGGCGGGCAGATCGTTGCGCCCAAGTCCGCGTTGCCGCCCGGCATGGGTTTCATCGCCCACATGCGCGACACCGAAGGCAACGAAGTCGGCCTGCACGCGCAGGACTGAGACGCCATGGCCCCACGCAACTGGATCGCCGTGGCAAGCGCCGAGCATGCACGGCGCGGGCGCGACCACCGCCCGCTCGGCTTCATGCAGGTCGGCCACGGCAAGCACGCGCCGCTCAAGCGCCTGGCCACGGGTGACCGCGTGGCCTACTACGCACCGGCCACGGTGTTCAGCGGCACGGACAAGCTGCAGAGCTTTGTGTCGATCGGCATCGTGCAGCCCGGCGGCCCTTATGAATTCGACATGGGCAACGGCTTCGTGCCGTGGCGCCGTGACGTGGTGTACACCGACGCGCACGAGGCACCGATCGCCCCGCTGATCGAGCACCTCGCGTTCATCGAAAAGCCGAAGCAATGGGGCTACAAGTTCCGCTTCGGCATGTTCGACATCGAGGATGCCGACATGGCGCTGATTGCCCAGGCCATGAAGGCCGACCTGACAACACTGGCACTTTGAAGAAAACGAGATACATGGACCCCCTCCGTCAACACCAGGACGCCTTTCGCATCGCGGGCCTCACCGCGCGCACCACCAACAGTGAAGAGCGCGACCCCGCAACCGCCCGCATCGCCGGCCTGTGGGGCCGCTTCTTCGGCGAGCACCTGTACGCATCGACACCGCATCGCAACGGCGACACGCGCGTCTACGGCGTTTACTCGGCCTATGAATCGGACGCCCATGGCGCGTTCGACCTCACGGCGGGCGTGGCCGTCACGCAAGGAGACGGCAGCGTCGCCATCGAGGCGGGTGACTACCTCGTGTTCACCGGCCAGGGAGAAATGCCGCAGATGGTGATCGCCACCTGGCAGCGCATCTGGCAGTATTTCGAGGCGCACCCGCACATCGCGCGGCGCTACCGCACCGATTTCGAGGCCTACGACGGGCCCGACAAGGTGTCGGTCCACATCGGAGTTTCATGAGCATCCAGAAGAACCGGCGCGACTGTTCGCCAGGCCACATTGCCTCTTTGATGAAACGCGTCGGAACACCCTGATGCGCCGCGCCGACCGCCTCTTCCAGCTGGTGCAGCTCATCCGCGGGCGGCGGCTCACCACGGCTGCCTTTCTGGCGCAGCGCCTGGAGGTGTCGGAGCGCACGGTGTACCGCGACGTGGCCGACCTGCAGCACCAGGGCGTGCCCATCGAGGGCGAGGCAGGCGTGGGCTACAGGCTGGGCGCGGGCTTCGAACTGCCGCCGCTGATGTTCACGCAGGATGAGGCCTCCGCGCTCGTGGCCGCGGCACGAATGGCCCAGAGTTGGGTCGACCCGGCGCTGGCGCGCGACATCGAGGCCGGGCTGGGCAAGATCCTGTCGGTGCTGCCGCCCGCTGCCCGGGTCTCCGCGGAGGCCCTGGCCCTGTATGCGCCCGCCATGGGCCTGGACGATGCGCTGCGCGCCCGGCTGCAGACGCTGCGCGAAGCCGTGCAGTCGCACCACAAGCTGCGGCTGGGCTACCACGACGTGTCGGGCGATGCCAGCGAGCGCACCGTGCGGCCGCTGGGCTGCTTCTATTGGGGCAAGGTGTGGACGCTGTCGACGTGGTGCGAACTGCGCAACGACTTCCGCGGCTTCAGGCTGGACCGCATGGACACCATCGACGTGCTGCCAGAGCGCTTTCGCGACGAGCCCGGCAAGACGCTGGCCGACATGCTGCGCCAATTGAAGGCCGAGCCTGTGCAAGGCAAGGTCGCGCCGCAAAAGCCTGGCGGCGAGCCGCCGTGGTCCGTCTGCAAAAGCAAGCCGGGCTGAGCAGGCCGAGCGCGCTCAGTACTGGTCGTTGTGGCTGTAGCCGACCAGGTTCTCGAACTTGGTGATCGGCTTCAGGAAGCCCAGCTTGATGGTGCCGGTGGGCCCGTTGCGGTGCTTGCTGATGATCACCTCGGCCACGCCCGGCTCCTTCGACTCCTTGTTGTAGTAGTCGTCGCGGTAGATGAACATGATGATGTCCGCGTCCTGCTCGATGGCGCCTGACTCGCGCAAATCGCTCATCATGGGGCGCTTGTCGGTGCGGCTTTCCACCCCGCGGCTGAGCTGCGACAGCGCAATCACCGGGCACTTCAATTCCTTGGCCAGCATCTTCAGGCCGCGCGAGATTTCGCCCACGGCCGTGGCGCGGTTCTCGTCGCCGGAGCTGCTGGTCGACATGAGCTGCAGGTAGTCGACCACGATCAGGCCCAGGCGCCCGTACTGGCGCGCAAGCCGGCGCGCATTGGCGCGCAGTTCGCTGGTCGACAGGCCCGGCGTTTCGTCGATGTGCAGCGACACGGTGCGCAGCTTCTCGATGGCTTCGGTCAGCCGCGGCCACTCTTCGTCGCTGAGCTTGCCGGTGCGCAGATGGCCCTGGTCGATGCGACCGATGGAGCCCACGATACGCACCGCCAATTGGGCGGCGCCCATTTCCATGGAGAACACCGCCACCGGCAGTCCCTCTTCCAGCGCCACGTGCTCGGCGATGTTGATTGCTAGCGAGGTCTTCCCCATCGACGGGCGCGCCGCCAGCACGATCATGTCGCCCGGCTGCAGGCCCGAGGTCATCTTGTCGAAGTCGTGAAAGCCGGTGCGAACGCCCGTGATGTCGTTCGGGTTCTCGGCCATTTCGGTCACGCGGTCGAGCAGCTCGACCACGAGGGCGTCCATGCTCTGGAAGCCCTGCTTCATCCGCGTGCCTTCTTCGCCGATGTTGAAGATCTTCTGTTCGGCCTCGTCCAGGATCTTGTCGACCGCCTTGCCCTGTGGGTTGAAGGCGTTGGTCGCAATTTCGTCGCTGGCCGACACCAGCTTGCGCAGGATGGAGCGCTCGCGCACGATCTCCGCGTAGCGCCGGATGTTGCTTGCGCTGGGCACGTACTGCGCGAGCGAGTTCAGGTACACCAGCCCGCCAATGTCGTCCGACTTGCCAAGGTTCTGCAGCCGCTCGTACACGGTGATCACGTCGGCCGGCTTGCTGGCATTGATCAGCCCGCCAATGGCCGCGTAGATCAGCTTGTGCTCATGGCGGTAGAAGTCGCCGTCGACCAGCAGGTCGCCCATGCGATCCCAGGCGCCGTTGTCGAGCAGAAGCCCTCCCAGCACGCTCGATTCGGCCTCGATGGAATGAGGCGGAATGCGCAGCTTGGCGACTTCACGATCGGCCGACGGGTTGTTGTCGGCATAGGAAAAAACGGCGGCCATGGACTTCCCTTGCAACCCTGCATGCTAAGCCGCACACGCCAATGCGCATGTGGACAAGGTTGTGAATAAACGGTGATCTTCCAGTGCAATGAACTGGAAAACTCGGGCGCAGAAAAAGAAAAGCCGCCCGAAGGCGGCTTTGCTTCAGCGCGACGTGCGCGCTGTGAACGATCAGGCGGTTTCGCCGTAGACCGTCACGTTGATCTCGACCACCACGTCAGTGTGCAGAGCAACACTCACGGTGCTGTCGCCAACAACCTTGATCGGGCCGTTGGGCAGGCGAACTTGCGCCTTGACGATCTTGTAGCCTTGCTTGTTCAGCTCTTCGGCGATGTCGCCGTTGGTGACCGAACCGAACAGACGGCCATCGACGCCAGCCTTTTGCGTCAGCTTGATGGTCGAGCCACCGAGCTTTTCGCCTTGCGCTTGCGATTCGGCCAGCTTGGCGGCCGCAGCCTTTTCGAGTTCGGCGCGCTTGGCTTCGAATTCGGCCTTGTTGGCAGTGGTGGCGCGACGGGCCAGGCCCGTCGGAATCAGGAAGTTGCGTGCGTAGCCGTCCTTGACCTTGACGATATCGCCCAGACCACCGACGTTGACAACTTTGTCCAGAAGAATGATTTGCATGGTCTCGGCTCCTTAGACGCGGTGCTGGTCGCTGTACGGCACCATGGCCAGGAAGCGCGCGCGCTTGATGGCGGTGTTCAGCTGACGTTGGTAGATCGCGCGCGTGCCGGTGAGGCGTGCGGGGATGATCTTGCCGTTTTCGCTGATGAAGTCACGCAGCGTGTCGATGTCTTTGTAGTCGATTTCTTCGACGCCAGCGACGGTGAAGCGGCAGAAGCGCTTGCGCTTGAACAGCAGCGACTGGGTGTTGCGCTTCGGGCGCTTGTCTTTGTTGAATTTCTTGAACGTGGCCATGATGGACCTCTCGAAAAATTAATTTTGCTGGAAGTCCTGCACATGCAGGACCGGATGCTTGTCGTTGCCCGGTGTCGCGAGAAACCCCTGGAAACGCCAGAGACTCCCCATCGACTGCCTTGCGAGCCGCTCGGCGATGGCGCCGAAGGCAACAGCCTTGAGGGCCGTTTTCACCTGCCGGGGTTTGCCTGCCTCCTGGAGCGTCGACTCGTGTTCGAGCTTCAGGTCGATGGCGGGCAAGCCGGCTGGCGTGTATCGCAGGGCTCCGAGTTCGGCAACCGAGGCGGTCAGCAGCAGCTGATTGACCCCTGTTGCCGCAGCGGCGGCACTCACACCATCAGTTGTTGTTGGCGGCGTATTCGGCCTGCTGAGCCTTGCGGGCTTCTTCGCGCTCGACCGTCTTCATCATCGACGAAGGACCGGTGTCGGCCTTCTTCTTCTGAACGGTCAGGTGGCGCAGCACGGCGTCGTTGAACTTGAACGCGTGTTCCAGCTCGCCCATCACGGTTTGCTCGGCTTCAATGTTGACGCACAGGTAGTGGGCCTTGTTGAGCTTGTTGATCTGGTATGCCAGCTGACGACGGCCCCAGTCTTCAACGCGGTGGATCTTGCCGCCGCCGGCCGTGATCAGGCCCTTGTAACGCTCCAGCATTGCCGGAACTTGTTCGCTCTGATCCGGGTGGATCAGCAAAATGATTTCGTAGTGACGCATGGCACTCCTTGTGGATTCTTCCGAAGAAGAGAAAAAAGCCACCTGCAGCGTCTGGCGCAGTGTGGCAAGGCAAAGCCGGCGATTATAGCCCTGGATTTTGCAATCCGGCAAGGGGCTCAGTCGTTGAGCGCCTTGTCGAGCGTCGCAGCCTTCTCCGGCCCGACCGCTGCGCGGATCTTCGGCGCCAGTGCGACGAGGTCTTCGTAGCTGCTGGTGCCCTCGACCTGCAGGTTGAGCCTGAAGCCCATCAAACCCAGGCTGCCCGTGAGCTGCGTGGCGATGGGGTAGGCGTCCTTGTAGCGCTGCTGCCTGCTGCGACCGGCCACCGGTGCGGGCTTTGCCGGCACTTCGAGCACGGGCCCCTGCACCGGCAGCACCAGCGCCGCTGCCGGCTTGCCGCCCAACGGCGCCAGGAGGCCCAGCGAGACCATCTGATCAATCTCAGACGCCGTGATGCCCATGCCCGCGGCGACCACGTCGTCGACCAAGCGCTTGCCGTCGAACAGGATGAACGCCGAACGCTGTCGCGGCGTGAGCGGCACCGAACGGTCCTTGAGGACTTGGTGCCCGGTGTCGGTCTTGACAAGAATCATGGTGGTGTCCCCGTGAGGGGCCAACATGCGGCCCTTGTTAAGTCACAAGTTTGACACCGGAAACGCATTTTGTTTCATTGACACCGCTCTACACCGGGAATCCCCCCATGGGGATTCCCGCAGGCTGCAGCAAGGCGGGCACGGCGTGCCCGCCTTCAACTCAACGATTGGCCAGCTGCTGCCAGGTGTCGATCACGCTGTCAGGGTTCAACGAGATCGACTCGATGCCCTGCTCCGCCAGCCACAGCGCAAAGTCCGGATGGTCGCTGGGGCCCTGCCCGCAGATGCCCACGTACTTGCCTTGTGCCTTGCAGGCCGTGATGGCGCGGCTCAGCAATGCCTTCACAGCCGGGTCGCGCTCGTCGAAGTCGGCCGCCAGCAGCTCGAGGCCGGAGTCGCGGTCCAGCCCCAGCGTGAGCTGGGTCAGGTCGTTCGAACCGATCGAGAAGCCGTCGAAGAACTGCAGGAACTCGTCGGCCAGGATGGCGTTGCTCGGCACCTCGCACATCATGATCAGCTTGAGCTCGTTCTCGCCGCGCTTCAGGCCGTGCTCGCCCAGCAGGCTGGTCACGCGCTCGGCCTGGCCCAGGGTGCGCACGAAGGGCACCATGATCTGCACGTTGACCAGGCCCATGTCGTTGCGCACGCGCTTGAGCGCCTCGCACTCCATGGCAAAGGCTTCGCCGAAGTCGGCGCTCAGGTAGCGCGCGGCACCGCGGAAGCCCAGCATCGGGTTCTCTTCTTCCGGCTCATAGCGGCTGCCGCCAATCAGCTTGCGGTACTCGTTCGACTTGAAGTCCGACAGGCGCACGATGACCGGCTTGGGCCAGAACGCGGCGGCAATGGTCGCAATGCCTTCGGCCACCTTGTCGACGTAGAACGCACGCGGCGACGCATGGCCGCGGGCCACCGACTCCACGGCTTTCTTCAGGTCGTTGTCGACGTTCGGATAGTCCAGGATGGCCTTCGGATGCACGCCGATGTTGTTGTTGATGATGAACTCGAGCCGGGCTAGGCCCACGCCGTGGTTCGGCAGCTGCGCGAAGTCGAAGGCGAGCTGGGGATTGCCCACGTTCATCATGATCTTCAGGTCGATCTCGGGCATCACGCCGCGCTGCACTTCGGTCACTTCGGTCTCGAGCAGGCCGTCGTAGATGAAGCCGGTGTCGCCCTCGGCGCAGCTCACCGTCACCAGCGTGCCGTCCTTCAGCAGGTCGGTGGCGTCGCCGCAGCCGACCACGGCCGGAATGCCGAGTTCGCGCGCAATGATGGCCGCGTGGCAGGTGCGCCCGCCGCGGTTGGTGACGATGGCGGCGGCGCGCTTCATCACCGGTTCCCAGTTGGGGTCGGTCATGTCGGTGACGAGCACGTCGCCGGCCTGCACCTGGTCCATTTCGCTGATGTTGTGCACGATGCGCACGGCGCCGGTACCGATCTTCTGACCAATGGCACGGCCCTCGGCCAGCACGGTGCCCTTGCCCAGCAGCTTGTAGCGCTGCTCGGCCTTGCCCTGCTGCTGGCTCTTCACCGTCTCGGGACGCGCCTGCAGGATGTACAGCAGGCCGTCCGTGCCGTCCTTGCCCCACTCGATGTCCATCGGGCGGCCGTAATGTTCTTCGATGACCAGCGCGTACTTGGCGAGCTGCTCGACGTCGGCGTCGCTCAGCGAATAGCGGTTGCGCTGCTCGGCCTTGACGTCGGTGGTTTTCACCAGCTTGCCGCTCGCCTTCTTTTCCTCGGGCGTGGCAAATTCCATCTGGATCAGCTTGGAGCCGAGGTTGCGGCGGATCACCGCGCGCTTGCCGGCGCGCAGCGTGGGCTTGTGCACATAGAACTCGTCAGGGTTCACTGCGCCCTGCACCACGGTTTCACCCAGACCGTAGCTGGAGGTGATGAACACCACCTGGTCGAAACCCGATTCCGTGTCGATGGTGAACATCACGCCCGCGGCGCCCAGATCGGAGCGCACCATGCGCTGCACGCCGGCCGACAGCGCAACCACGTCGTGCTCGAAGCCCTTGTGCACGCGGTAGCTGATGGCGCGGTCGTTGTAGAGGGAGGCAAACACCTCCTTCATCTTGTGCAGCACGTCGTCGATGCCGACCACGTTCAGGAAGGTTTCCTGCTGGCCAGCGAACGAAGCGTCGGGCAGGTCTTCCGCCGTGGCGGACGAGCGCACGGCGAACGAAGCTTCCGGGTTGCCGGCGCTCAGCGTGGCAAAGGCGTCGCCAATGGCTTTTTGCAGGTCGGCCGGGAACGGCTGGGCTTCGACCATGGCGCGGATCTCGGCGCCGGCGGTGGCCAGCGCGCGCACGTCTTCGGTGTCGAGCGCGGCCAGGCGCTTGCTGATTTTGTCCGCCAGGCCGTCGTGGGCCAGAAACTGGCGGAAGGCATGGGCCGTGGTCGCGAAACCGGTGGGCACCCGCACGCCTTGCGGCAGCTGCGAAATCATCTCGCCGAGGCTGGCGTTCTTGCCGCCGACCGACTCGACGTCGGTCATTCTCAGATTTTCAAACGGTACGACCAAGGCGGTCGCGTCGAAAAGTGCAGACATGGGGAAGCTCCAGAAGTTGAAACCGGTGCCGCATGCAAAGGGCGCTGCACGATCGTTGTCGTTGCTTTGGGTGCGAGCGCGGTGAGCATGGAAAGAAATGGGGGATCGGGAAAGCGGATTCCCGATAATGGCCCGGATTGTAGGCGTGGCAAAGTCGCGCGCGCCGCAGGACAAGGCCGCAAGACCATGCATACACGCACAGTTTTCTTCATTTCCGACGGCACCGGCATCACCGCCGAGACCTTCGGCAACGCCGTTCTCGCCCAGTTCGAGATGAAGCCGCGCCATGTGCGCCTGCCCTTCACCGACACGGTCGACAAGGCCCACCAGGCGGTGCGCCACATCAACCACACAGCCGAACTCGAGGGCGTGCGCCCCATCGTGTTCACCACGCTGGCCAACATGGACGTGCTGGAAGTGATCGAAACCGGCTGCAAGGGCATGCTGCTGGACATGTTCGGCACCTTCGTGCGGCCGCTCGAGATCGAACTGGCCATGAAGTCCAACCACCGCATCGGCCGCTTCAGCGACGTCAGCAAGAGCAAGGAATACAACGACCGCATTGCCGCAATCGACTTCAGCCTGCAGCACGACGACGGCCAGAGCAACCGCGACCTGCAGGGCGCCGACGTCATCTTGGTGGGCGTGAGCCGCAGCGGCAAGACGCCGACCTCGCTCTACCTGGCCATGCAGCACGGCCTGAAGGCGGCCAACTACCCGTTGATTCCCGAAGACTTCGACCGCAAGCAGTTGCCGCCCGCGCTGACGCCGCACCGCAAGAAGATCTTCGGCCTGACCATCCAGCCCGAGCGGCTGAGCGAAATCCGCAATGAGCGCCGGCCGAATTCGCGCTACGCCAGCCTGGAAAACTGCCGCCACGAGGTGAGCGAGGCCGAGGCGATGATGCGGCGCGCAGGCATCCGTTGGCTGTCGACGACCACCAAGTCGATCGAGGAAATCGCAACGACCATCCTGCAGGAGCTGCGGCCCGAGCGGCTCAACTACTGAAGTTGCTGTCTTTCAGCCAGCAAGGCGCGCACGACTGGCGTGCGTATTGCCGGCAAATCATCCAAAAAGATACTGCACGGTGCCGTCCGCGCTGGTCACCTGCTGGCAGGGCGTGCCCCAGACCGCCTCGATCAGCGCCGGTTGCAGAACCTCTGCCGTCGGCCCCTGGATCAGACCGCCCGCATCGCCGCCAAGCACCACCACCTCGTCGGCATAGCGGCGCGCGAGGTTCAGGTCGTGCAGCACGGCCACCACGCCCACGCCCTGCCCCGCCCACGCGCGCAGCAGGCGCATGGCCGAATGCTGGTGCGCAAGGTCCAGGGCCGCGGTCGGCTCGTCGAGCAGCAGCCAACGGCTTGCGCCGTCGGGCCGCGGATGCCATAGCTGGGCCAGGGTCCGCGCCATGTGCGCCCTCGCCTTCTCCCCGCCCGACAGCGTGTTCAGAATGCGCGCGGCCAGCGCCGACACATCGGTCAGCGCCATCGCTTCTTCAACGATCGCGTCCTCGTCGCGCCCCGGCGCACGCCGGTGCGGGTAGCGGCCCAGCGCCACGATCTCCTGCGCACTGAAGTCGAACGCAACCGCGCTTTCCTGCGGCATCAGCGCCCGGCGCAACGCCAGCGCCGGCATGCCATGCGCTTCGAGCGGGCGGGCGTCCAGCGTCACCCTGCCCTGCGTGGGCACGCGCTGGCCGGCCAGCACCGACAGCAGCGTCGACTTGCCGGCGCCGTTCGGCCCAAGGATGGCCGTCACCTTGCCCGCGGCCAGTGCCACCGAGGCGTTGGCCAGCAGCGTCTTCTCGCCGATGCGAACCTCGACATCGGCGCACGACAGCGCCATCGGGTCGCGTGGTGTGTTTCTCATATGCGCCCCTTGAACCGCCGCAGCATCCAAAGAAACACCGGCACGCCGATGAACGCCGTGAGCACGCCCAACGGCAGCTCCGCCGGCGCCATGGCGGTGCGCGCCACCGTGTCGGCTGCCAGCACCAGCGCCGCGCCCAGCAGCGCAGAGGCCGGCAGCACCACGCGGTGATCGGGCCCGGCCACCATGCGCACCCAATGCGGCGCGATCAGGCCGATGAAACCGATGATGCCGGTCGTGGCCGTCACCGCCCCCACGGCCACGGCCGTGACCAGGATGGCACGGCGCTTGATGCGCTCAACGTCCACGCCCAGCAGCGCCGCCTGCGCCTCGCCCAGCGCAATGGCGTTCAGCGGCGCGGCCAGCGAACGCGCCGCCAGGCATGCCAGCAGCACCGCCGCGCCCACCAGCAGCACGGCGCTCCAGCGCGCCCCGCCCAGGCTGCCCAGCAACCAGAACTGCAGGCTGCGCAGTTGCTCGTCGGTCGCCATCACGCTGAGAAATCCGAGCCCCGCGCCCGCCAGTGCATTGACAGCAATGCCCGCCAGCAACATCAGCGCCATGCGCGTGCCGCCGTCGCTGCGCGACAGGCTGTAGATCAGCAAGGTCACCGAGAGCCCGCCGCCGAAGGCCATGAGCACCAGCGTCCAACTGCCGAGCGTGCGCGGCAGCGAGGGCCAGAGCAAGGCGCCCAGCACGATCGTGACGCCCGCGGCCAGCGCAGCGCCGCTGCTGATGCCCACCAGGCCGGGGTCGGCCAGCGGATTGCGAAACAGCCCCTGCATCAGCGTGCCCGTCATGCCCAGCCCCGCGCCCGCCGCCACGCCCAGCACAAGGCGCGGCAGGCGGATGTTGAGGAACACCAGGTGCTCGGGCGATTTGTCGGCGCCGTGCCCCAGCGTGGTCAGCACGTTCCACAGTTGCGGCAGGCTGATGGCATAGGCACCCGACACCGCGCCCAGCACCAGCGCCGCGGCAAGCAGCAACGCGCTGCCGCCCAGCACGGCGCGCGGCGAAAACCGTGGGCTCATGCCACCGCAGCCAAAAATTTCTCGTGCAGCTCGGCAATGGCCGCGGGCGTGCGCGGGCCGAAGCCCAGCAGCAGCAAGGCGTCCTGCATGACCAGGCTGCGCTTCTTGAAGGCCGGCGTGAGCGCGAGCTCGGGCCGCTGCCAGAACTTGTCGACGCTGCCGTGCGCCTCGATGCTTTGCGTGCTCGTGAGGATGAGGTCGGGTGCGGCGCTGGCCATGGCCTCGGCCGTCATCGGCCGGTAGCCCTGGAAGCCGCCGAGCGCGTTCACGCCGCCCGCAAAACCGATCACCGCGTGCGCGGCGGTCTTCTCGCCCGACACCTGCGGGCTGGCGCTGTGCGACAGCACGAACAGCACGCGTGGCTTGCGCGCTTTGGACGCGGCCACGCGCTGCTGCACCTGGCGCCATTCGGCGTCCAGCCTGGCCTGCAGGTCGCGCGCCTGCGCCTCGCGCGCGGCGGCGCGGCCCACGGCCTGCACCTTGCGCTGCACCTCGCCCCAGCTGTGGTCGGCCTCGATGATCTCGACCTTCACGCCCGCGCTGCGAACTTGGTCCAGCACCACGCCCGGGCCTGATTCGTTGGTGGCGATGATCGCGTCCGGCTTGAGCGACAGCAGGCCTTCGGCCGACAGCTGACGCATGTAGCCCACCTTGGGCGTGGCGCGCGCGGCGGCCGGGTAGAGGCTGGTGGTGTCGGTGCCGACCAGTTGGCCTTCGGCGCCCAGCAGGTACACCACCTCGGTGATCGCGCCGCTGACGGTCACGAGCCTCGGCAGCTTCGCGTCCTGCGCGAACAGCGGCAGCGCGGCGGCACCGAGCGACGAGGCGCCGAGCAGGCGCAACAGGTCGCGGCGGCGGGGAAAGCTCGGCAGGCAGCCGAGCATGTCGTACGAAGCGGTCATGGTGTTGGCGCAGTGGTTTGGAGACGCGGCAGCCCTCGCACGATGTCGCGCCATGGCGCCAGCTCGGGCATGCCGGGCTTGCGCGCGCCGAAGAACATCGCCATCAGCTCGCCGGCCTGGTCGAAGGCCTCGACCGAAGTGACCACGCCGTCGCTGGTCGGTTTCTCGACGATCCACACGCTGGCGATGCGGTCTTCGCGCAGGTGCAGGTTGAAGCCGGGGTCGAGCACGTTGAGCCAGCGCATCGGTGTGGCGTTGTCGCCCTGGCCCTTCATTTCCATCGGCTCGATGCGCATCACCGGGCCGGAGTGAATCTGGATGCAGCCCGGGCTGGCGACGAACACCATGATCGGCGTGCCGTCGAACGAGGCCTCCTGCAGCAGCGCGCCAATGGCGCCCGGCTGTGCGCGCTGCGTGAACTCGCCCTCGGTCAGGCGAAAGCTCTGCTGGCGCTCCACGCCGAACTTGTTCAGCAGGCCGAAGAAGTCGTGCGTGTCTTTCATGCCGCGCCATGCCTGGGCGAGGCCCGCGGTGTCGATGGCGCTGTCTTCGCGCGGCGCGGGCTTGTCCTGCGCCGCGACGAAGGTCACGGGCTCATCGGCCTCGTCCGTCGCGGTGAAGGCGTCAATGACCGACTGGAACGCATCGCGATCGGTCGCATCGCGCACGAAGACCTTGTGCACCGCCACGCCATGCGCATCGAAGAACTGCAGGCTCAGCGACGGCAGCACGCCCGCGTTGGCCGCCGCCTCGCTCACTGCGAAGCCTGCATGCCAGCGGCTGAAGAACAGGCGCAGGTCGATGGCCTCGCCCAGCGCAATGCCCATCGCGCCGCTGCCAGAGACCTTCTCGTAGACGCCGGTCTTCTCGTGCACCGTGGTCTCGTTGCGCGTGAGCGCGAGCACGGGGCCGCACAGTTCCAGCGCCTGCAGCACCTCGACCCAGGGCCCGCGCAGCCGCGTGGCGCGCAAGCCCCGCTCGTGCGTGCCGGTGTGCGCAGCCACGGCCGCGCCTTCCGGCAGGCCCATGGCCGCGGCAGCGTCCTTGTGGCGCATGCCCTTGGCACGCAGCGCGGTGAATCGGTCTCGGATGTCTTCGGCATTCATCGGGTTTCCTTGGGGTGAGAGCGGCAAGCGGTCCATCAGAAGTCCGCCACGAGCGACACGTTGAAGCTGCGGCCCGGCTGGGTATAAGCGTCGCGAATCGGGGAGGTCGCGGTCAGGCCGCGCACGTCGCTCCACATCCAGTAGCGCTTGTTGGTGAGGTTGGTGAGCGACGCGTTCAGGCGCAGGTCTTTCGTGATGCGCCACTGGGCGCTGATGTCGAAGGTGGTTGCCGCGGGCGTCTGGAACTGCGTGCCCGTCGTGACCTCGGTCGCGTCGATGTCGGACCACTTCTTGCGCGCGTGGTTCACCGCGTCCAGGCGCACGCTCCATGCCGGCGCCTGGTACTTGATGCCCACGCTGGCCTTGCTCGGGTCGATCGAATTCAGCGGCCGGTTGTTGGTGCGGTCGCGCCCGCGCGTCTGGCCGTAGGCAAAGGGCACCGAGAAGCCGTTGCCGTCTCGAGTGAAGTCGAGTTCGCCCTTGAACTCGAAGCCGCTGATGCGCGCGCGCCCGATGTTCACCGACTGAAAAGTCGCCGGATTGGTGCGCGAGCCGAACACGCCGCCCACCTGCCGGTCGTTCTCGATCAGGTCCTTGTAGTCGCCCGTGAACACGGCCACGTCGTAGCGCAGCACACCGGTGCGCCCGCGCGTGCCTATTTCGATGTTCTGGCTCTTCTCGGGTTTGAGGTTCGGGTTGGGAATGGTCTTGTAGCCCGAGATCACGTTCTCGAAAAAGTTGTTCACCTGGAACGCGTTGGGCGCCTTGAAGCCCGAGGCGTAGTTGCCGTCGATGCTCCATTGCGGCGTGGCGCGAAACAGCACGCCCAGCTTGGGCGACACGGCCGAGCCCGACAACGAGACGGCCTGCGCGCCAAAGCCGGCCTGCTTGGCGTCGAGCGAGAAGCGGTCGAAGCGAATGCCCGGCGTGATGCTCCAGCGGTCGTGAATGAACTCGTCCTGAACGTAGAACGCGGACGAGGTTTCGCGCGTGTCGGGAAAGCGCTTGAGCGGATAGCTCTCGCCGGCGGGCGGCACCAGGCCGGTCTGCAGGTTCTCGACGTTGGTGCGCGTGTAGTCGACGCCGTAGGTGATCTTTTGCGCCCAGTCGCCCATGCGCACCATCTTGTCGGCCTGCAGGCCGAGCTGCCAGGTGCTCTCGTCGTAGGTGACGTCGCGCGTGCGGTCGGCGGCGGTGTAGCGGTCTTCGTAGATGAACTCGCGCGACTTCGCCTTCTGGTAGCTCACCACGGCCAGCAGGCTGTCGGCCATGGCGGAATCAAGCCGCAGGCGGCCGTCGTAGGTGAAGCGGTCGCGCTGCAGGTCGGTCTTCGCGTTCAGGCCGACGACCGAGGTGGAGGCGTAAGGCGGCTTGGCAAGGCCCGACAGCAGGTCGTAGCGGGCGGTCTTGTCGACGTGCTCGAAGGTGAAGCCGTGGCGCTGGTCGGCGTTGGGCGTGAGGATGACCTTGGCCAGCAGCGCCTTGTTGCGGTCGCGCTCGGGGTTGGGTGTGGTGCGATCGACGTTGGCCGCGTTGTTCGTGCCCATGTTTTCCAGCGCGCTGGAGCGGCCCATGTTGGCCGAGATGAGCCACTGCAGCGTGTCGTTCGCCTTGCCCGCGAGCGTGACGCCGCCGTGCGTGCCGTTGTCGTCGCCGCTGTAGCCGATGGTGGCGCTGCCGCCAAAGGTCTTGCCGTCGCGCAGGTACGACGACGGATCGCGCGTGATGAAGTTCACCAGGCCCGCGAGGCCGTCGGAGCCGTAGAGCGCGGAGGCCGGGCCCTTGATGATCTCGATGCGCTCGACCAGGCTCAAGTCGAAGTAGTCGCGCCCGAACGCATTGGCGCTGAACACATAGCTGCGCGGCGTGCGGATGCCGTCGGTCAGCATGAGCACGCGGTTGCCGTCGAGGCCGCGGATGTTGAAGCCCGCATTGGCGTCGCGCCCGGTGCTGCCCTGCGCCAGGCCGAAGCGCGCGGGTGCGCGCTTGACCGACACGTTGGGCAGGTCGCGCACCGCGTCGCGGATGTCGGTGATCTGCCTGGATTCGATGTCGTCGCGGCCAATGACTTCGGTGCTCACGGGCAGGTCGTCCCTGGCCTGCTCCGAGCGCGATCCGCTCACCACCACTTCATTGAGCGCGGCGACGCGCTGGGCCCACGCGGGGGCCGCGAGGCCGAGGCCGGAGGCGATCAGGCACGGCAGCAGGGCCAGGCGGAACTTTGGGCGGAAAGCAGGACGAAGGTTGTTTTGGGCGGCCACGAAAAAGGTCCAGAAAACAGTTGAAAAACTGCTTGCTGGACCTTCGAGCGCAGGCTGCTGCGCGGGCCGACCTGGCTGGCAATGAGGGGCCGAAAACGGGTTCGGCCCAAGCCTTTTATTGTATGAGAATAATTCTCATCTAAACAACTTAAGGCTTACTTATGCTGGGGCCGATGTGCGGATCAGGTGATCGAACGCGCCCAGCGCAGCCTTAGCGCCGTCGCCCGCCGCAATGATGATCTGCTTGAACGGCACCGTGGTGGCGTCGCCCGCCGCAAACACGCCGGGCACCGAGGTCTGGCCGCGCGCATCCACGATGATCTCGCCGTGCTTGGAAAGCTCCACCGTGCCCTTGAGCCAGTCGGTGTTGGGCACCAGGCCGATCTGAATGAACACGCCCTCCAGCGCCACCGTCTTCAGTTCGCCCGTGGCGCGGTCCTTGTAGACCAGGCCGTTGACCTTCTGGTCGCCGGTGATCTCGGTGGTCTGCGCGTTGGTGAAGATGTCGACGTTCTTCAGGCTCTTGAGCTTGCGCTGCAACACCGCGTCGGCACGGAGTTGCGTGTCGAACTCGATCAGCGTGACATGGCCCACGATGCCGGCCAGGTCGATGGCCGCTTCCACGCCCGAGTTGCCGCCACCCACCACTGCCACGCGCTTGCCCTTGAACAACGGGCCGTCGCAGTGCGGGCAATAGGCCACACCCTTGTTCTTGAACTCGTGCTCACCGGGCACGTTGATGTTGCGCCAGCGCGCACCGGTCGAAATGATGACGGTCTTGCTCTTGAGCGAAGCGCCGCTTTCGAGCTGCACCTCGATCAGGTCCTTGCCCGGACCACCGTTCGGAATGAGGGCCTTGGCGCGCTGCAGATTCATGATGTCGACGTCGTAGTCGCGCACATGCTCTTCGAGCGCATGGGCGAACTTCGGCCCTTCGGTCTCCTTGATCGAGATGAAGTTCTCGATGCCAAGGGTGTCCAGCACCTGGCCGCCAAAACGCTCCGACGCCACACCGGTGCGAATGCCCTTGCGCGCGGCGTACACGGCCGCAGCCGCGCCGGCGGGGCCGCCACCGACGATGAGCACGTCGAATGCTTCTTTGGCGGCAATCTTCTCGGCTTCGCGTTCGACGCCGCTGGTGTCGAGCTTGGCCAGGATTTCTTCCAGGCTCATGCGGCCCTGGCCGAACTCGGTGCCGTTCAGGAAGACGGTGGGCACGGCCATGATCTGGCGCTCCTTCACCTCCTCCTGGAAGGTGCCGCCTTCGATCATGGTGGTGCGAATGCGCGGGTTCTGCACCGCCATCAGGTTCAGTGCCTGAACCACGTCAGGGCAGTTGTGGCAGGTGAGCGAGACGTAGATCTCGAATTCGAAGTCGCCGTCGAGCGCCTTGATCTGGTCGAGCACGGCCTGCTCGACCTTTGGCGGGTAGCCGCCGACCTGCAGCAGCGCAAGGATCAGCGACGTGAATTCATGGCCCATGGGCAGGCCGGCAAAACGCGGGCCGTGGTTTTCGCTCGGGCGGTTGACCGAGAACGAGGGCTTGCGGTGGTTGTCGTCGCGGCTTTCGGTCAGCTTGACCAGCGGGGACGATTCGGCCACGTCCTTCAGCAGCGACAGCACTTCGCCCGAGGCCTTGCTGTCGTCGAGGGAGACGACGATCTCGATCGGCTGCGTGGCGCGATCGAGGTAACTCTTCAATTGGGCTTTGGTGCTTGCGTCGAGCATGAGGAACTCTCTTTCGATAACTGGAAACTATCAACTGGGGCCAAAAAAGCCCGGGGGCCTTGTGAGCGCCCGGGCTTTCGCGCGGGACGCTTAGATCTTGCCGACGAGGTCGAACGACGGAGCGATGGTCTTGTCGCCGTCATTCCACTTGGCCGGGCAGACTTCGTTCGGGTGGGCAGCGGTGTAGACGGCTGCCTTGAGCTTGCGCAGGGTTTCCTTGACGTCGCGGGCAATTTCGTTGGAGTGCACTTCGGCGGTCTTGATGATGCCGTCCGGGTTGATCACGAAGGTACCGCGCAGTGCCAGGCCTTCTTCGGGGATGTGCACGCCGAAAGCGTTGGTCAGCGTGTGGGTCGGGTCGCCCACCAGCGGGAACTTGGCCTTGCCGACGGCCGGCGAGGTGTCGTGCCACACCTTGTGCGAGAAGTGCGTGTCGGTGGTCACGATGTAGACCTCGGCGCCCAGCTTCTGGAACTCGGGATAGTTGTCGGCCGCGTCTTCGACTTCGGTCGGGCAGTTGAAGGTGAAGGCTGCGGGCATGAAGATCAGCACGGACCACTTGCCCTTGAGCGTCTCGTCGGACACATCGATGAACTTGCCGTTGAGGTAGGCCTGGGTCTTGAAGGGCTGGACTTGGGTGTTGATCAGGGACATGGTGATTCCTTGGATGCTGCGGGTGGACAAAAATAACTGCGAGCCATGAGTATAACTACCAATTAAGTCAAATTCATAGCAATGCACTATCGATAGCATGGGTGCGCCCTATCAAAGACAAAGCCGTTTTCGCATTCCTTGCGCCTTTGCTTGCCGCCCGAATACGAACGCCTATCAGCCTCGTACGCATGCAGACCGACTGCGCAGGGGAATGCTTGCGCGGGCCCTGCGAGGCCCCGGACAATCCCCTCTTTCAGAATAAGGAAAACGATCATGAAGGGCGACCCCAAGGTCATCGAACATCTGCAGGCGCAGCTCAAGAACGAGCTGACTGCCATCAACCAGTACTTCCTCCACTACCGCATGCTCAAGCATTGGGGCCTGGACAAGCTGGCAAAGAAGGAATACCAGGAATCGATCGGCGAAATGAAGCACGCCGACTGGCTGATGGACCGCATCTTCATGCTCGACGGCCTGCCGAACCTGCAGGACCTGGGCAAGCTGAACATCGGTGAAGACGTGCCTGAGCTGCTGAGCTGCGACCTTGGCGCCGAAACCGGCGCGCAAGCGACCATAAAGGCCGGCATCGCGCATTGCGAATCGGTGCGTGACTATGTGTCGCGCGACCTGCTGCAAAAGATTCTGGACGACACGGAAGAGCACATCGACTTCCTGGAAACCCAGATCGACCTGATCGGCCGCGTCGGCCTGCAGAACTATCTGCAATCGCAAATGGGCGAACTCGAATAAGCAAGGCCACGCGCTTGCCATCCAACGGGACTTCGGTCCCGTTTTTTATTGCTTTACGTAACTTAACTCTCCACGAATAACAGTCATTCTCATTTGCCCGGATAAAATCCGCGCCTCTGATGACTGCCGCCGCCCGCCCCGACAACCGCCGCAGAGCCTACTGGCTCAAGACCCTGCACGAATGGCATTGGGTCAGCTCGGCGATCTGCCTGATCGGCATGATCCTGTTCAGCGTGACCGGCTTCACGCTCAACCACGCCGCACAGATCGAGGCCAAGCCGGCCATCACCAAGCTCAGCGGTGCAATCGACGAAGCCTTGCGCGCACAGCTCGAACAGCAACTGCCCGCCGCCAAGGCCCTGAAAGGCAAGGCGCCTCTGCCCGCCGAACTGCAGAGCTGGGTGCAAAAGCACTGGGACATCGGCACCGCCGGGCGCCAGGCCGAATGGTCCGACGACGAAATCTACCTTTCGCTCCCCCGGCCCGGCGGCGACGCATGGCTGCGGCTGAGCCTGTCGGACGGCGAGATCGAATACGAGCGCACCGACCGCGGCTGGCTCTCCTACCTCAACGACCTGCACAAGGGCCGCAACACCGGCACCGCGTGGAGCTGGTTCATCGACATCTTTGCGGGCGCCGCGCTGGTCTTCTCGATCACCGGGCTGTTCATTCTCAAGATGCACGCGGGCAACCGCCCCTTCACCTGGCCGATGGTCGGCATGGGGCTGGTCATTCCGGTGCTGCTCGCGCTGTTGTTCATTCATTGATTCTGGAAAGAGGTTTTCCGTGCACGTTCGCTATTCCCTCGCGCCGCTGGCCATGTCGGCGCTGTTTGCAGCGCCGGCCTTCGCGGCCGGCCTGGCCGTCAACATCGAGATCCCGCGGCTGAACGCATCGGAGTACCACCGTCCCTATGTGGCCACGTGGATCGAGCGCGCCGACAACACGGTCGCCGGCACGCTGGCCGTCTGGTACGACGTGCGCACCAAGACCAACAACCCCGAGGGCGAAGGCACCAAATGGCTGAAGGACCTGCGCCAGTGGTGGCGCCGGGGCGGCCGCGAACTCGCGGTGCCGGTCGACGGCGTGACGGGGGCCACCAAGCCCGCCGGCAAGCACCAGTTGAATTTCACCGAAGGCACCGCGGCCATGCCCAAGCTCGCACCGGGCGCCTACAAGCTGGTGGTGGAAGCCGCGCGCGAAGTCGGCGGCCGCGAGGTCGTGAGCATTCCGTTCCAGTGGCCGCCCACCGCCGCCGCCACAGCCGCCGCGCAGTCGACCGCCACCGGCAAGGAAGAGCTCGGCGAGATCAAGCTCGAACTCAAGCCCTGATCGCGCCCGCCCCGATCCACCGCTCGCCAACGCACACGCCCCTGAAAGACCTTTCATGACCCACTTCTCTCTGCGCACCGCCACCCTTGCCGTGGCCCTCACGGCCATAGCCTCGCTGGCCCAGGCGCACAACGCCTGGCTGCTGCCGTCGTCCACCGTGTTCTCCAAGGCCGACACCGTGAGCGTCGACGCCGCGGTGTCGAACGACCTGTTCGTTGCCAACCATGCGCCACTGCGCCTGGACGGCCTGCAGATCACCGCGCCCGACGGCAGCACCGTCAAGGCCGAGAACGAGACCAAGCTCAAGCTGCGCAGCGTGTTCGACGTGAGCGTTGCACAGCCGGGCACCTACCGCATTGCCGTGATCAACACGGGTGCCTTCGCGAGCTGGAAAGACAAGGCCACCGGCCAGAACAAGCGCGCGCGCGGCACGCCGGAAACCATCGCCAAGGAAGTGCCGGCCGATGCGCAGGACGTGACCATCACGCAGTCGTCGGGCCGCATCGAAACCTTCGTGACGGTCGGCAAGCCCTCCGCGCTCAAGCCGATCGGCCAGGGCCTTGAACTGATCGCCGCCGGCAGCCCGACCGACCTGGCCAAGGGTGAGAAGGCCACCTTCACGCTGCACCTGGACGGCCAGCCCGCCAAGGACCTCGAAGTGAGCGTGACGGCCGGCAACACGCAGTACCGCGACAAGCTCGAAGAGTTCAAGGTGAAGACCGACGACAAGGGCCAGTTCAGCGTGACCTGGCCCGCAGCCGGCATGTACTGGCTCGACGCCAACACCAAGGACACCAAGACCACGGTGCCGCAAGCCAAGGAACGCCGCCTGAGCTACGCGGCCACCCTCGAAGTGATGCCCTGAGGCAGCCAAGCACCTTGGGCCTTTCGTTCAGCACCTGGCGCGCGGGCGGCTACGCCAACGCGGCCGTACCGCGCCCCGCCGACCCCGCCACCTTGCAGCAACTGGGCGGCCAGACCATGGGCACGACCTGGTCGCTGCGCTTCGACAACCCGCGCATGCTGCCGCTGGCGGCGGTGCGCGGCAGCGTCGAATTGGCACTGGCGCGCGTGGTCGCGCAAATGAGCCATTGGGAGCCGGAGTCGGACATCGGCCGCTTCAACCGCGCGCCGAGCGGTTCGCGCCACGTGCTGCCTGCGGAGTTTGCCGACGTGATGCGTTGCGCGGCCCACTGGGTGGCAGCGAGCGGCGGCGCCATCGACCCGACCGTCGGCCCGCTGGTCGCATGCTGGGGCTTTGGCCCTGAAGCGCAAGCCGACGGGCTGCCCAATGCACAAGCCCTGGCCGAAGCGCGCGCGCATGTGGGCTGGCAACGCCTGGCGTTCGATGCAGCCGAAGGCTCGCTCCTGCAGCCGGGCGGCTTCGCGCTCGATCTGTCAGGCATCGCCAAGGGCTTTGCGGTCGACCATGGCGTGGCGGCGCTTCGCGCGCTCGGACTGTGCGACCTGCTCTTCGAAATTGGCGGCGAGCTGCGAGGCGCCGGACGGCGCCCCGGGGGCCAGCCCTGGCAGGTGCTCGTCGACGGCGATCCGGCGTCGGTGCGCCGCGTGGCCCTGGCCGACATGGCGATCGCCACCTCGGGAGACCGGTGGCACCGGCGCTCGCACGACGGGCGCGACTGGTCGCACACCATCGATCCGCGCACCGGCGAACCCACCGCGCACGCGCTGGCCAGCGTGAGCGTGATGCACGCCGAATGCATGCAGGCCGACGCGCTGGCCACCGTGCTGACGGTGCTGGGCGCCGAAGAGGGCTTCGACTTTGCGCAGCGCCACGACATAGCCGCGCTGTTCGTGAGCCATGACGCCACGTCGCCGGCGGTGCAGACCACGCGCGCCTGGCCCGCACCAGCAGGGGCATGAACGACATCGCGTGGCGCGCGCTGGGCGCCAGCTCGACCGTGGTGGCCTACGGGGCGCTTTGCGCGTCCGTCTACCTGCGTGAGCGAAAGCGGCGAACGGCGAGCCAGCGCGACGCCGCCGCACTCTCGGCCAGCAGCACCTCAGCCCCTGTGCTGGTGCTGTTCGCCAGCCAGACGGGCCAGGCCGAAACCATCGCCTGGCAGACCGCCCTGCAACTGAGCGCGGCGGGAACGCCCGCGCGCGTCATGGCGCTGAACGCGCTCGGTGCCGCAACGCTGGCCTCGGCAACGCGCGCGCTCTTCATCGCAAGCACCTACGGCGAAGGCGACGCACCGGACGGTGCCAGCGTGTTCACCGAGCGCGTGATGCACGCCCCCGCTGCCCTGCCCTTGCTTCGCTATGCCGTGCTGGCGCTGGGCGACCGCAAGTACGCGCACTTCTGCGGCTTCGGCCGCGCGCTCGACGAATGGTTGCTTGCGGCCGGTGCAACCCGCGAGTTCGATCGCATCGAGGTCGACAACAGCGACCCCGACGCGTTGGCCGCATGGCAAGCGCACTGGGGCGACACGCCGCCAGACGGCACCGAAGACACGCCCGCCGCCTTCGCGCAGTGGCGACTGGCCACGCGCGAGTTGCTCAACCCCGGCAGCACCGGCGCGCCTGCGTTCCACCTGGGGCTGGTGCCGCAGGGCGGTGCCATGCCGCACTGGGAGGCCGGCGATCTGGTGCAGGTCAGCGTGGCCAGCGACCCTGCGCGGCCACGCGACTACTCGATTGCGTCGCTGCACGCCGATGGCGAGCTGCAATTGCTGGTGCGGCAAGAGCAGCATCCCGACGGCACGCTGGGCGCGGCGTCGGGCCTGCTGACGTCCACGATCGCCATCGGCGACACGGTGGGCTTGCGTGTGCGGCCCCATCGCGGCTTTCGCCTGCACGGCAACGAGACGCGGCCGTTGATCCTGATCGGCAACGGCACCGGCCTGGCCGGGCTGCGCGCGCACCTGCGAGCCCGGGCTGTCGCGGGCCGGCACGACAACTGGCTGGTGTTCGGCGAGCGCCAAGCGGCCCACGACTTTCTGTACCGCGAGGAAATTGAGGCCTGGCAGGCCCGTGGCGTGTTGCAAAGGCTCGACATGGTGTTCTCGCGCGATCAGGAGCAACGCCTGTACGTGCAACACCGGTTGTTGCAGTCGGGCGACACCCTGCTGCAGTGGCTGCATGGCGGCGCAGCGGTGTACGTGTGCGGCAGTTTGCAGGGCATGGCATCGGGCGTCGACGCTGCGTTGCGCCAGATTGCAGGCGAGGCGCTCATGAGCCAGATGCTGGCCAGCGGGCGCTATCGCCGGGACGTGTACTGAGGTTTTCAGCATTCGTTCAGTTGCTCGTCAGCAACAAACGACGCATAACTTTTAGGTTAGTTCAGCTCTGTCCTACATTTTGGTATTGATAACCAATATCATTCGCGTCGATTTGCAAAATTCTGTAGATCGACTCACCCAGCCAGTCCGCCCGCTTCTCCGCAGAGCACGCCGCGCCGAGACATCGCCAGTCGAGTCCTCCTCGCCGTCCTTTTCAGAGAAAACTCCATGGCCTACATCAAGAGCCGCAAGCACGCCGTTCCAAAACTGTCGGGCGCCGCCGCCGCCACGCTGATCGCCATTGCGGCACCGGGTGCCTTCGCGCAGTCTTCCAACGCGCTGCCGGAAGTCCGGGTGCAGGGCTCCGCCGCCGTCACCGACTACAAGACCGACACCTCGGCCAACCCCAAGTTCACCGCGCCGCTGGTCAACACGCCGCAGACCATCCAGGTCATCAAGGAACAGATCATTCGCGACCAGGGCGCGACCACGCTGACCGAGGCGCTGCGCAACACGCCCGGCGTGGGCACGTTCTTCCTTGGGGAAAACGGCAACACCAACACGGGCGACGCCGTGTTCATGCGCGGCTTCGACAGCTCCAGCGCGATCTTTGTCGACGGCATCCGCGACCTGGGTTCGGTGTCGCGCGACGTGTTCAACATCGAGCAGGTCGAGGTGGTGAAGGGCCCGTCGGGCACCGACGTGGGCCGCACCTCGCCCACCGGCTACATCAACCTGGTGACCAAGAAGCCCAAGCTGGAAGACAGCTTCACCGGCTCCATCGGCTTCGGCAGTGCCGACTTCAAGCGCGGCAGCGTCGACTGGAACAAGTCGCTCAGCAGCGCCAACGGCATTGGCGCGGCGTTCCGCCTCAATGCGGTGGTGGAAGATGCCGGCGTGGCCGGCCGCGACTTCATCAAGAACAAGCGCGAAGCGATCGCACCCTCGCTCGCGCTCGGCCTGAACAGCCCGACGCGCATCTTTCTGGACTACCTGCACGTCAAGCAGAACAACGTGCCCGACGGCGGCGTGCCCACCATCGGCCTGCCGGGCTACACCACGCCCGACGCCACCGCGATCCGCAGCGGCCTGGCCCGCCGCACCTACCTGAACGCCGCGCAGCGCGTGGATTCGAGCAATTTCTACGGCACCAGCTCGGACTTCGACAACGTGACGGCAGACATGTTCACCGCGCGCATCGAGCACGACCTCACGCCCGACATCACGGTGCGCAACACCACGCGCTACGGCAAGACCTCGCAGGACTACATGCTGACGTCGTTCATGGGCGGCGGGCTGACGGCCTCGACCAGCGGCGTGGGGCAGCTGCCAGCCGCCAACGCGGGCTTCCTGAACACCGTGATTCCGGCGCTGCCGGCCAGCTGGACTGTGACGCGCAACCTGCCCACCAACAAGGACCAGGAAAACACGATCTTCACCAACCAGACGAGCGTGTCGGCCAAGTTCAACACCGGCAGCATCGCCCACTCGTTCAACGGCGGCGTGGAGTTCATTCGCGAGACGCAGCGCGCCAACAACTTCTACGCGCCGGGCTTCGCCAGCGTGGGCACCACGCTGGCCGCGGCCGGTTCGTGGCCCGCGGCCAACCTGTACAACCCGAACCCGTACGTGAGCGGCTACAACCGCATCGCCAACGGCACGGGCTCGGACGGCAGCACCGACACCATCGGCCTGTACGCGTTCGACACGCTCAAGTTCAACGAGCAATGGCAGCTGACCGCCGGCCTGCGCTACGACCACTACTCCACCACGTACGACGCCACCGCGCTGACGCTGGCACGCGCCGGCAACGGCCCGCAGACCACGACGATCACCCCGACCAACCTGAAGCTCTCCGACAACCTGCTGTCCGGCAAGATCGGCCTGGTCTACAAGCCGACGGAAAACAGCAGCGTGTACGCGGCCTACGGCACCGCCGCGCAGCCCCCGGGCGGCGCCAACTTCGCACTGGCCGCAGGCGGCACCGGCAACAGCGCCGGGCGCACCGACTTCCTGCCGCAAAAGGCCAAGACCTACGAAGTGGGCACCAAGTGGGACGTGCTGAACAAGCGCGTGGCACTGACGGCCGCGTTGTACCGCACCGACGTGAGCAACGAAGTGGTGCAGGACTCGGTTTCGCAGCTGTACTACCAGACCGGCAAGAAGCGCGTGCAGGGCGTCGAGCTGGGCGTGTCGGGCGCCATCACCGACAACTGGGGCGTGACTTCGGGCTTCACCACCATGAACACCCGCGTGCTGAGCGGCCCCTCGGTATTGGCCGACGGCTCCACGGCCCTGGCCTACACACCAAAGAAAGCGTTCACGCTCTGGACCACCTACCAGCTGCCGTTCGGCGTGACGCTGGGTGGCGGCGCGCGCTACAACGGCAAGCTGTCGCGCGGCAGCGACGGTGCCGTGGGCACGCCGGCGTATGTCGATTCGTACTGGGTGGTCGACGCCATGGCGTCGTACCGCATCAACAAGAACATCGACATCCAGTTCAACGTGTACAACCTGTTCGACAAGGACTACGTGGCGTCCATCAACAAGAGCGGCTACCGCTACACGCCGGGCGTGCCGCGCTCGTACAAGGTCACCGCCAACTTCGCGTTCTGAGCATTGCTGGCACCGCGCCGCACCCCAGTTCGGGGGTGCACGGTGCGACACTCGGGCCCCGGTCGACGCCGGGGCTTTTCTCTTTGTGGAGTCCTGACAAATGATGCTGCACGTGCCCGATGTGCTGAGCCCCGACCAGGTGCGCGAGATGCGCGCGGCGCTGGAAGCAACGAGCTGGATCGACGGCCGGGAAACGGTTGGCGACCAGGGCGCGCAGGTCAAGCGCAACCGACAGTTGCCCGAGCAATCGGCGGTGGGCCTCGAACTTGGCGCCGCAGTGCTCGCGGCGCTGGCCCGGCATGCGCTGTTCTTCTCAGCGGCCTTGCCGCTGCGCTTCGTGCCGCCGCTCTTCAACCGCTATGAAGGCGGCGAACACTATGGCGTGCATGTCGACGGCGCCGTGCGCGCCCTGCCCGGCAGCGCGCAGCCGTTGCGCACCGACCTGTCGTGCACCCTCTTCCTGTGCGACCCTGACGATTACGAAGGCGGCGAGCTGGAGGTGATCGACACCTACGGCTCCCACGAAGTCAAGCTGCCGGCCGGCGACCTGATTCTTTACCCCGCGAGCAGCCTGCACCGCGTGCATCCCGTGACGCGCGGCGCGCGAGTCTGCTCGTTCTTCTGGCTGCAAAGCATGGTGCGCAACGACCAGCAGCGCGGGATGCTGTTCGAACTCGACCAGAACATCCAAAAGCTGCGCGCTCGGCTGGGCGAATGCGAAGAAACCGTGGCCTTGACCGGGCATTACCACAATCTTCTGAGGCTCTGGTCCGAAGTCTGACGGGGGAAGTCGTCATCGTGTTCGGCATCGCACGAATCTGTAACCAGATGGTTATTGCAAATGCGATGGATTCTTATTTATAATCAATCACTTCCAACAGCCAGCCAACTGCCGCTTTCACCGCCATGATCGTTTGCGTCTGCCGCCGAGTCTCTGACCGCGAAATCGCACGTCACGTGCGTGCGGGCATGACTTTCGACGAAGTCCAGTTCGAACTGGGCGTGGCCACGCAGTGTGGCCAGTGTGAAGGTTGTGCGCGCGATATCGTCGCGCAATGCAGCGCTTCTCATCCGGTCGCCGCCTTGAATTGCGAATCCGGTCCGAGGGCGATCCAGCTTGCCAACTCCATCAAGGAAAGCAAGGCATGGAACTCTTCTCGGCACTCGGCGGCAGCCTGATCCTGGTTGCAGGTTCAGTCTGGTGGATCTTTCGCAAGTAACGCAAGCGACGTACAACACGTCCTCGTAGCGGTTTTGCTGCAATCGGGGCACCTTTCACGGTGCCCGCATTCGAATGGTTGATCGTGTCTGACCGCTTTGCCCCTCCCCCCTCCTTTCTCGGCCTGTCGCGCAATGTCGTCATTGCGGGCAGCGTCATCCTGTTTCACGGGGCCGCGCTTTGGGCGCTGCAAAGCGGTTTGCTTCGCCGCGCCGCCGAAGTGGTGATTCCGGTCGAAATACTGAGTCAGTTCGTCGAGCCGCCCAAACCCAAGGCAGACCCACCCCCGCCGCCCCCACCCCCCCCCCACCCCCCC